>CAKVIC010000010.1 GCA_934754655.1 uncultured Candidatus Melainabacteria bacterium
AATTTGAGTTCTCGTCTCTCCTATCTAAATATTTTATGTATAGAATTAAATATCAAAAAAATTGCCGATAGGGAGACTCGAACTCCCGACCTACTGATTACGAATCAGTTGCTCTACCACCTGAGCCATATCGGCAAACTTCTTTTTTAGTATATCACAAATTTTTTTTATTATACCCTCTTCATTTTTATTTTTTTTGTGTTAATATACTACTTGTCATATCGCAAGTTATAAGGGATATATAATGCCTAAAATTTTAAAATATTTTATATGTTGTTTAATCTTATTTATATCTGTTTCAACAGCTTTTGCCATCATTGAAACCCCACAAACTCAAAATAATATAAATATAGAAGCTGCACAAAAAGCTTTAGTAAAGTATAATCAAATATTAAACACAAATCCTAATAATGAGGATGCTTTAATTAATAGAGCCTATATTTGTTATATTTTAGGCAATGTACAAAGTGCAATCGAAGATTATAACAAGCTAATTTTACTTAATCCACAAAATGAAGATTTTTATCTTAACAGAGGTTTTTTATACCATATTTCTGATAATCGAGATTTGGCGCTTAAAGATTATCAAACTGCCTTAAAGCTAAAACCAAACTATGATTTTGTTTATAATAATTTAGGTGTAGTTCTTTCAGAGATGGGAAAACCTCAAGAATCACTTGCCGCATATAATAAGGCTCTTGAAATTAATCCAAATTATGCGGATGCGTATTACAATAGAGGAAATCTTAAAACAAGAACAAATAAAGACACAGAAGCGCTTGAAGATTTTAACAAAGCTATTGCTTTAAACCCGACAGATTCAGCTTCTTTTAATAACCGTGGTGTCGTAAAAAGAAAACTTAATTATAATATAGGTGCATTAAGCGATTTTTCCATTGCGATTCGCTTAGATCCAAATGATATTACAGCTTTTGCAAACCGAGGCAGATTAAAAAAACGTTATTTTGATAGTGAAGGTGCTGAGGAAGATTTTAAAGTCGCAATAAATATTGCAGAAGAAAATCCACAACTTGTAAAAGAGCTTCAGCTTGAAGAAAAAATTGCAAGTAATTACACCCCTCAAGTTAAAATGGCAACACCAGAAAGTGCAATGCTAAATATTGCACCGGCGCAAATGAATAA
The DNA here is from genome assembly GCA_934754655.1 of uncultured Candidatus Melainabacteria bacterium. GTDB lineage: Bacteria > Cyanobacteriota > Vampirovibrionia > Gastranaerophilales > Gastranaerophilaceae > CAG-196. The sequence goes on from CAKVIC010000010.1 coordinate 1,144, forward strand.
AGAATTACGTATGCCAAAAGTTACACCAGCAAAGACAAAAGAAATTATTACAAAGTATACTGCTGTTGCGGAAAACACAACTCCGGCAACAAATGTTGTTAAAGCTGGTATAGTAAAACTTAATCCGACTGGCGCAACAGTTTCAACAAAAACATTGGAGCCAAAAGAACCGACAATCACAACAAAACCGGTTCAAAATCCAAAACTTGCTGAATGTTATTTCATACGAGCATTGCAAAAATATATAATCCAAGACCGACAAAATGCGCTCAACGACTTTAATATGGCGATAAAATATAATCCAAATTATGCAGAAGCTTATTATTATAGAGCGGCCATTAAAAAAGATAATAATGACAGCTCATTCATAGAAGATTATAAAAAAGCTGTAAGTCTAGATTCTTCTCTTAAAAGAATCGATGACGCGAATGTTTTAACGATTTTAAAATAAAAAGTACATATAAGGAGTTATTATGTTAACAAAAATTGATTCAACAACAAACACAAATTTTAAAGCTGCAAATGTGAATTTATTGGTTACTGCAGACAACCATGGAAATGTGATGACATTACCACGTTTTATCAAAACTATCGAGAATAATGCGAAAGACATTTTTGTAAATTCAGAAAAGAAAACAACTGCCAATTTTTTTGCAATCGTTGGTGATTGGTTTATAAACCCATCGAAAAAAGGTTTTAAGACTCAAACAAATCTCTCTAATGGTGAAATTCAAAACTTAGCTTTGTTAAAAACTCTTGATACAATAAAGGATATAGTTAAAAAAGTTTCAAAAAACAATGGTTCTTTAGAAACTCTTTTTATTCCTGGTAATCACTGTTTAGACGCAGGCGATGAATTTATTATTGATGTTATGAAAAAAAATCCTATGAAATCAGTTTTAACAAATATTGATTGTGCAAATTCGCCTGCTGTAGTTAAAGCAATGCAAGAAAGTGATAAAATCGTAAAATCAATGGTATATTCAGTTTCAGATGATAAAGATAAAAATTTGTTACACAAAATTCTTTTTGTGGGAGCAACTATTCCTAGTATGGATTTTTATAACCCGGGTTTATTGAATGGAATGGAATTTTATGATAATTGTAATAAAAAAGATGCAAATCTTAATGAAGAAGATATGCAAGGTACTATAAATGCTATAAAGCAAGAAGTTGATGCTTTCAAAAAAGAAAATCCAAAAGGTGCAGTAATTTTATTATCTCACATGGGTGGTCGTCTTTCTGAAATGGTTTGTAAAAATGTTCCACAGATAAATTGTGTTTTAAACGGACACGATCACAAAAATTGTCAAACGAATGTTGGAAAAACTTCTGTAAACTCATTAGGTAAAGATAATGAAATGTTAAAATCTTTGAATTTTGAATTTGATGATAATGGTAACTTGATTAAAACGAGTATGAATCCTTATTTTACGGCAACAACACTTTCTGATGGCTTAGAATCACATCCGTTCCAGTTGTTTTTGAACAAATTTTTTGAAAAAGATATTCAACCGGTTTTAAAAATGAAGGATTCTACAGCTACGCAAACAGGAACTTTTAGCAAAAGTATGCGTGAAAATTTCTTAAATTCATTTTTAGAAAAATTTGGTATTGAAGAAAATAAAGAACTATTGAAGAATAAAAACCTTAAGAATTTGTTAAAACAAGCTTTGAGAAAAGAATTGGCGAATACTAATTTTACGCCACAAAAACCGGAATTATCTTATGGTAACGAAATTCGTTATTCAAACAGTTATTTGATGAATTATTTAACTTCATCAATAAAAGATGTATTGCAATCAAAATACGATCCTGAAATTTTTACTGTTGCGCTTCAATCATCAATTGTTCGAGGTGGTTTAAAATCAGGTAGTAACAATCTTGATATAATGAAGGTTTTTGATGGCGTTAGTGAGGATTTATCAACACTTAAAGCCGGAACGCTTAAAGGTAATGAACTTGTAGGCTTAATTGTAGAGAATGTATTATCTAATTTAAAAGCGCCAACAAGAAACACAATTATTCATTGGTCTGATGTGCAAGTTAATCGTTCATTGATTGCTGACATAAAAGACGGTAATTCTAATAATCAATATGCGGATGCAATAAGAGTTAGAAATCCTATTACAAAAGAATTTGAACCGATTAATTTATCACAAGATTATAAAATGGCAATTTGTGAAAAATATTTGGTAAAAGATGATATTGAATGGGCGCCAAAAATCAAAGATAGATTTGAGCCTTTGAATAAGACTTATGACGAATTATTTAGAGAACATTTGGCGAATGAAAATTATAATATAAATGTAACTGAACGTACAAAAGAGCAAAGAATTGTATAATAGCTTACTTTTGATATAAGCCTGAATATTAAGCAAATCCACTGTTTTGGATTGGCGGTAAGGTAATGCGAACAAAATTTGTCATGAGGCACTTGTTTCAGCATCTCACTGGTGTAGAACTTTGCGCCAAGCAAACAATCTGATAGAAATTACCCTCAGCCCACTTATTAGCTCCTGAAATAAATTCAGTATGACATGAGAAAACTTGCACACAACCACAAATTTTTAACAATAATTTGCATTAAGCCACAAAAAACATCTCAAATTAGTAGTAAATTTACCCCAAAAATAGCCGAGTTGGATTATATATTTTTTAATTCGAAAGGTGTTTAATAATTATATTAAATCTTTTTCATACTTCCAGCTATTCTTAATTCCAATGGATGCCTCAAGCATCCATTTTTTTTTATCACTCAAAACTAGTGGCTGAAGAGCAAAAAATTCATTAAAATTTTTGATTTTTATGCAATAAATATTTACAAAATTAAATCGCCAATATGAATTTCTTGTTTTATATAATTTGAAGTAAAAATTCTATCATATTTTCGATACAGATTTATATTTTCCATTTTTAATACTTTTCCATCTTCACATAAAACTGAAATCATCTTTGTTTTATAATTTACGTTAACAATCGTTCCTGCGCTTGAATAATTTGTATTGTTTTCAATGATTTCAATATTTTTTACGTTTGGAGTCAAAATCGTTGAACCATGGTAAAAATAAGTTTCCCCCCAATCATAAATAGCTCGTATTTTGGCTAAATTTTCTTCAGCAGATTTTTTAAAATTTAGCTCTAAATCACATGGTGTTGAAAAATAAGTAGCGCAATCTTCACGTTGTTGTAGTGGGATTATAATATCGTCATTTAGTGCTTTTAATAATTCGCGTCCAACTCCTCTAGCTTTTAAAACTGTTTTTTTCTTCAAAGATTTACCAGTTTCATTCTCTGTAATTTCAATTTCTTTTTGTGCTAATATTGCACCTGTATCATAATCAGAATCGACTAAGTGAAACGTGACCCCAGATTTTTTCTCTTGGTTTTTTATTACCCAAAAATAAGGATTAGGACCTCTATATTTAGGCAATAACGAAGGATGAACATTTATTGTTGCAATTTTGGGCAAAGTATAAATTTCTTTTTTTAATTTTTCCCCCCAAGATGCAACTAATATGATATCTGGATTAAGTTTTAATAGCTGCTTTTTAAATTTTTCGCTGTTGACACTTTTTACTGAAAATATTTCAGGTAAATTGTAGCTTTTTATATAATTGTATTCAAAAGACGGATTTATTCTATCTTTTATCCAGCGTAAAAACGGATTGTATTTAATTGTTTCTTGCCTTAAAACTCCAACAATTTTATTTTTTGAATCTAATGTCGCAGCAATCATGTTTGTAAACATTTCGCCATAGCCAATAATTACAACTTTTAGCATGCTTCAATATCCTTTTGAATTTGCGTTTTTAAACTTTCTAAATTAATAAACTTTTTTTCATCTCTGATTTTTTTTATTATTTCGAAATGAATAATTTCATCATAAAGATTTTCATCAAAATCTATGACGTGAAGTTCTAAAATCTCTTTATTTAATCCTAAAGTTGGTTTTATTCCCCAATTTAAAATAGCTTTTTTATTTTCGTATTTAGCGCTATAAACTCCATAAGGAAGTTTTATAATATTGTTAGGATAAATCAAATTAGCAGTAGGAAAACCCAGTTTGCGTCCTAATTGCAACCCTTTAATAACTTTTGATTCAATTATGAAATTTGAACATAATAGTTTATTTGCAAGTTCTAATTTCCCGTTTTTTAATAAATCTTTAATGTATGTAGAACTTATTATTTTATTATCAATGCTTTCTGCAGGTTGTGAAAAATATTTATAATTGTATTCAAACGATTTAAGTTGTAAAAATTTACACCCTTCTTGTTTATTTTTGCCAAATGTATAATTAAATCCTGTAAAAATTGCAATTGGAGAAAATTGTTGTATCAAAAAATTTTCCAAATAATTTTGCGCACTCATATTGACAAATTCAGAGAAGTCTTGTTCTATGATTTCATCAACACCAAGTTCTTTTATTAATTTGTATGAATAATTTCGAGGAAAAATATATTTTACAGATTCATTAAAATACTCTGCAGGAGAGGTTTCGAATGTTATTAAAATAGCTTTTGCTTTGTTATTTTTTGCATAAGTTACAGCATTTTGAATAACTTTTCGATGACCGGCGTGGATACCATCAAAAAAACCTAATATTAAAACCGATTTATTTTTATTATTTTTCATATTTAAGCTATTATATCAAAAATTCCTTTAGAAATTTGCGATTCACAAAAAATTTTCCAACGATATACAGAATCGCTAACAGAATTTGTATATTTATTATTTAATAATAATGACGCATTTTTTGAAGCTTTAAGTTTGTTGTCATCATTTGTTGATAGGTTGTAATACGTATCTCTATTTGAAAGAGAATTCATTGTGTAATTTTTATTCAAATCGATGGCAGAAACAAGCATTCACCCCTCCTTTTACTAATTTTACCACATTATAATATTTTATCAATTAGATTTTATATTATGGTTTGTAATTAAATATATTTATTAAAAGGATAATATTAATATGTTGGTTTATATTATGTAAATGTATATAGGTAAAATGATTGTACAATAATTAAAGGTTATGTAAGAATTTACGGTGCTAAGCATAATAATTAATAATGTGGTCACATTAACCAATTAATTGAGTAAAAAATTGACCATATCATCACAAAATAAAACAAGTAAAAAATCCGAATATATATTTTAAAAATATTATTTTGAGAAATTAGTGATTTTGGAATTCTAAATTTGGGTATTAGTTCTAATAATAACAAAATCGGGTATAATCCTATTGAAATTAAAATGCCGATAAAAGTTATTGTAATACATAAAGGTAGTATAAGAAATCCTACGTAATCTCCAGCTTTGTCAATTATTATGGGGTAAAATTACCCGAGAAGATATTCTAAGAAGAATCTATAGACAAAAATCTTTAGATGAAATGAGTGAAGAAGAAATTGACAAAATATTGGATGATTTGATTTAGACATTATATTATTACTAACGTCATCTATCGTCAGAGCTCCGCACTCTGCTCGCTTCTCGCCCTAACTTAAAAGGCTTCGCCTTGGTTGGTTCTCAAGCATTGGTTTCGCAAAACACAAAAAGGAATAGCATCTGCTATTCCTTTTATGTGTAATAAAAAACTCACTTTAGTGGACGATTTCAGAACTTTTTTAATAGGATTAGTTGCTTAAATTATTGCATATTTTATTTTGTGTATTGATAATTTTTAAATAAACCTTGCCTAAAGGGATAAATCGAAGGAGTTTCTACATGAAATGTCGAAAACTTACCTTTAAAACCACATTTTATTGCAGTTTGTTTAAATTTTTCTATATCATCATACTTATAATCATTCATATAAAGGCAAACTTTTGATGTATCTATCTTAAAAATTTCTTTTAAATAAAATTCATCAACATCAGAATACGAAAATCCAAATGAATAGATATTAAATTTATCTTGTTTTGCAACCTTAGTTATTGTTTCAAAAAAAACTTTATTATTGTTATACGCTTCTTGTGTATTTTTTCTCAAATCTTGATGAAGTTCTTTTAATATATCTTTTGCACCGAAACAATGTATATCATAATATTCATCATCAAACTTATCAGCATTATGCCCTAAATATATTTTTTTATCACCAATAGAACCATGTATATGGCAAATATTTTCAACATTATACAAATCTTGTAAAGTTTTTGTGTAATTGAAGCTTAAGAATAAATCATTTTGTTTATCAATTATCCTTTCAAAATCATCTAAAGGTTCTTTTGCAGGTTCTATCGTATCAAGCCAATCATAAAAATAATTATGAATTTGTCTTAATACCTTACGAAAATTTATTGCATTATCTTCATTTCTAATATATTCTTGATTAATTTCTTCACCATCATATAGCCCATATGTTTGAAAAAATGATGAATAGTTTATTTCTCCAAGTGAGGTTTCAATATTTTTCCATAAATTATGTTCACTATCATCAATACACATTATAATTGTTCTTATAACTTCTGTATCATTAAATACATCTTCACCATCTTTTCCTATTGAATATTCAGGGATTTCTCGAAACATATCATCTGAATAGTCCTTATTGTCAAGTACCCCTTGCTCAAGAAGGAAATTTCTAAAATCACAATAACTTGTTTTCATTTTATGTGCAAGGTCAAAACCATTACCTATTATATATAAATTTGTCATAGTATAACCTCCTGTTCACTTAGAACTATAGCATTTTTATTCGAGATTGCAATATTACCTATTTTAGCATTCATTTCATAAAATTCTCTTTTATTTCGAGGAGTAAATGCAATATCTGCTAATGACCCCAAAGTTATAGTTATAGGTTCTTTTATCCCATTTTGTAATACAGCACATCTCCATTCGTTTTGATAAGAAAATTTATCAAATTTTCTAAAGCAACCCATCTGTCCAGAATAATTATGCTCATCAATATATTCAATAAAGGACAATTTTGAATTCCCTTTATTCTCATTCAATTTATTAGTTAATCTTTCGATAAATTTATTAAAATCATGAATAATTACTACATAATCTTTGCCATCAGCGAAATTTCTTTCATCTAATAACAGGTCATTTTTCAATGCCCATTCAGTATCAATAGCTGTCATACTATATAAATGCGAATATTCTGGAGTATCTGTAATCATAGCTACCGATAATGTTCCATTTTCTCTTGATAAGGTGATTTGGCCATCACCTGAGCCAAGAGTTATTGTAATATCATCAAGCCCATTTCCTGCGAAATATTCAACAGTAGCCTCGTATCTATCAGCTCGTCCGTCGCCATTATCCTCAAGATTTATAAAATAGTCAAAAGTATTCATATATAAAAGCCCTTCATTATATAAAGCTTCCATGTGTTCCTTTTTACCAAATTTTAATAAACCAATATAGTTTTTATCTTTAATTTTCATTATATAATAACTGCCTCAATTCTTTTTCTTAATGCATTTTTAAATTCATCAAGATTATCATAATCCCACAAAATCATATTTCTGTGGCTTAAATCAAAATGTACCCCCTCTCTAATTATGTTATCATTGTTATCTTTTAATGTATTAAGCCAATTCCTATTGCAGGTATAGATAACTGGAATTCCAAGACCATAAGCAAAACCTGCCTCAAAATAAACTCCGCCTCTATATCCGGTTAAATCTGCAATTAAGAATTTACTTTTTCTGATTTCTGCTATCATTTCATCATTTATGTCGTTGCAATGTTCTTTGCAATCAATTTTCATTGCAGTATATTTATCCTTTGACTGTGATATTGCTGGTTCTATTGCCTGTGTATAAACCTTTTGCATATTATACTTACATTCTTTTATATTTTCATCTGTATTGAACCACATAGCCACAAAGGCTTGTTTTGAAAAAATAGAAGAATTGTTTTCTTCCATATATTCAATACCTTTACTGGTTACTGCGACATTGTATTGCGGATATAACATATAATCGCAATACTCCTCATAGAAACTTCGACTTATATTGAAATTATATTGATAATATCTTTTATCATGCTTACTACTTTCAAGAGATGGCATTATAGCTTGTTCAGGAATATTGCACAAATTGCTATCTGATAAAAAGATTAATATGTTATATAATTCAGTATTATTTTTACAATAAAATAATGGAAATAATGTATTTGTATCTATTTTTACTGTATCGCCGAAAAATCGTGTCTCTTTGATTAAATATCCTAGCACAATTTTAGCTTTATCAAGAAGGTTTGGGATATTATATGTATCATTAATTTCTTTTATCCTTGTTTCTGTTAAATTTTCAACCCCTAAATTTTGATTATTATTTAAATTCTCTAAGTGTCTTTTTTTTACCACATACCTTACTTTTAAGCGTTGCTCGTCATTAAATTCATCAGGACAGTTTGTTAATAAATCATTTGCCATTGCATCACAAGTGAAATTGCCACAAAAGGGACATTCAACCAATCCTGCATTTCTTTTTATATTTTCTACATTATGACACAACGGACACATTTCTAATTCTTTATAAATCATATAAATTCCTTATCTTAACGGATTTATAATACTTCAAAAGTCGAATATTTAAAATATAAAATAGCGAAATGTAAAGTTTTTCTAAAAATGTTACATTTGCTAAAATCCAATGATATCTTAATTTTTTGTATTTTTGCCAAAAGAAATTTTTAAAAGAGTGCAACATCTACCCAAAACACCCCTTATAATAAAATTATGTAATTTGAATTCAAATACTAATTGTTAGTACAAAACAAAGAGGGTAAGGAAATGACAATACCAAATAAACATTTAATCAATGAAACGGTTGTACATTTTAGTAAGTACAGAAAAAAGCCTATAACATCAAAAGAGGCAATTAGTATAATTGTTAATTTTAACAGGTTTGCAAATCTGTTAATAAGACTAGATAAAAGAAGAAATGCAATGAATGCGGAAAGGGATTTAAGAAATGCCAGCTAATACAATATATGAATTACCTGAAATGCCGGATATTTTCAGAGAAATGGTTATACTGCTTTCAAATAAACATAGAAAAGCTACTGCGAGTATGATTTTGAATATGGTTATATGCAAAACTGCTTTTGCACTTACTTCAAAAAGGGTACAGTATAAAGAAATTGAAAAATTAGGTTTTCCAAATTGGTACACAGTAATTTTTGCATATTCTGGTTGCGGAAAAGATAGGATTGATGAAGATTTGGACAATTATTTTTTTCAAAAACTTTCGTTTGTGGTTTGATACAAAGGCACAAGAATGGTATGAGCAGCAAGTAAGATGTATAGAAAATATTGCTGATGATATGTTTAATAGCGATAAAGCAAGTGATTTATCGAAGAAAAAAGCATATATAACCCAAGAAAAATCAAAAATCAGAGAACTTGTATTTGAAGTTTATAACGGTACGCCGGAGGGAATTTTTGAGGAGGCAAAAATACGCTCAAAATATAAATTAGGTGCAATTTTTATAAAAATGACAGAATTTGCAAAATATTTTTTAAATTCCAAAACAGAAGATAAACAATTCTTTTCTTTATTATTGATAGCATACGGAGGGAAATACCCCTCCAAATGCACTAAAAACGATAAAAGAGAGAAAGACATTATAGGTGTACCTTTAAATTGTTTGCTCATGTGTGATATTAGTTTATTTGAGCCTCCAAAAGCAAGGCAAGAATTGATGTTAGAACTGCAAACAGGATTTGCTAGGCGTTCAATGATAACATTCATTCCTCGCATAAAATTGCTTAATAATATTGATGTAAAACAAGCATTAGAAGATGATAAAAACTTTTATAAAAATGCCGACATTATAAATGAAGAATTTATAAAAATATTTAGCAGAATTGACGATTATTCAATTTATGACATGCCGGAAGAAGTAATTTTACATATAAAAGAATACGAAAAAGAACTAAATATTTTGGCAAATGAAACGGATAACGAATTATTGAGAAAAGAAATTCTTGACAGGCAATTAAAATCTATTAAATTAGCAACAATATTTGCAGCATTTAGCCATTCTGAAAAAATAATAACAATGACTGATATTAAACAGGCTATAGGAGTTATAGAATACTTAAGCAAGGATTTTAAGGCTTTTGTTAATCATAAACCAAGACATATAGATAAATATGATGAATTGTTTAATTTCTTTTTAGAAAATGAAAATAAGCATTTTACAAAAATGCAAATTATTAAAAAGGCACAATTATTTGGATTTTCTCAAAGAAAATTAAGTGATGACTTTGAAAATGCTATTGATTTTATAATAAATTATGCGGATGACGCAGGCTATAACTTTTTATCAAGACCCTGTAACCATAATTCCGGCATGGAATATTGGTTATCTAAAAAGATAGATGATAATGAAATAGGACATAAAACTCTAACAAATATAATTATAGAAAACCCCAAAAATCCGCAAAATGCAGCATAATGTAAGGATTTTGGCATTTTGCACGGTGTAAAACCCTAAAAATTCTATATAGAAAGGGATTTAACAGATTTTTCAGATTTCGCATAAGGACACAGTAAATGAGTAAATTAGTAATAGATAGTATAATTAAATATTTAGGGCAACCGCTTAAAAAATGTGGTAAAGAACTAATTTGGCAATGCCCTATTTGTATGGACAAGGGGAAAGACAACTTAAAATACAATATTGCTAAAAATATTTTATACTGTTTTGCAAATCCTGAACATTCAAAAGCGATTTTAAGAGAAATAAATAAAATCTATGATGAAAATTATTCAAAAACTAAAATAATGCCGATGAAATATACTACAGAGCCTGCAATATTAACTCAAAATCAAATAAATAACTTTGAAAATTATATGTATAAATGTAATGAAACTTTATTACTTGATAAAAATTTACTAAAAATTTTATATGATAAAAGAGGATTAACTTCTACTACTGTTTCAATGGCAAAAATCGGATATGATAAAAGAAAAAATGTATGGACTATTCCTACTATTAAATATAGCTGTAATGATTTTGAAGTTGTAGGATTTGAATTCAGACCTCATAATTTATCTAAGAATGATTTGTATCGTACAAAAGGAACTCCTAATGGATTAGCGATGATAAATGATTACTATAACTGCATTGATACCTTATGTGTTATTGAAGGTTATTTTGACGGCTATGCATTATTACAATATCTTACCGAGCAGAAAGAAGATAAGTATTATCATATTGTTACGCCTTCAAACGGAGTAAGAGCATTATTAAAATATTTGCAGGAAATTGATTATAGTAAATATAAAAAGTTCTATTTGTTTATAGATAATGATGATGTTTCAAACAATATAAAACTACAAATTCTTGAAAAATATCCCCAGTTTGAACCAATAAATATGAATTGTGGCTGTAAAGATTTTAATGAACACTATTTAAAATGTATAAAGGGGAGGAAATAATGCCAAAATCAGACGGCTATAAAAACTTGATACCTGCTAATAAACGAAGCAAGGACGAAGCTAGGAAGTTAGGACAAAAAGGTGGAATAAAATCAGGGGAGGTGCGTAGAATGCGTAAGACTTTAAAAGAACATTTGCTACTATTACTTTCAGAAAAAAGTGTACAGGAAGATATTTGTTTAGCGATTATTGATAAGGCTTTAGAGGGTGATACAAAAGCATTTCAAATAATAAGGGATACAATCGGCGAAAAACCAACAGAAAATTTATGCATATCAAGTGTCAATATGAATTTACAAAAATCCTATGACGAAGTAAAAGCACTAATAGAAGCCGAGAGACAAAAACTGATTACAAAAAACAGGCATGAGATACCTCTAATTGAATACAATGAGGATTAACCCCTCCCCCTACCTTCTAAAAAGTAGGAAAATTAAGCCTCCATATATAGATAGTACACCTAGAAAAATTTTTGATTTTTTGAAAACTATTCATATTTATTTAAAGTTTCAAGCATATCATAACCTAATTCTGTTAACACAATACAGGTATCACCACTATCGTAAAATATTCCTATGAGATTTAATTGTTTCAATAAATCTAAACTTGTTTCATCGCAAATTTTCCCATCAAATATATATGTTCTATCATAAATAACTACTTCATTAGGATAGGGTACATTTATATATATTTCAGGTGATGAAGAATGGTGAAAATTATACATACCCTCGCATTCTTCTGTTTCCCCTACATCTAAATTCCCAGAAATTTCATCTGCTGCATCAGAAATTAAACATTTATTATCATAATCTTTTAATTCATCAGTTATAGAATTTATAAGATATTTTTTACCTTTCTGAAAATCAAAAACCGCTTTTAGAAGTCTTGCTTCTTGCCCACCTATTTTAGATAAAATTTCTGCATATTGAATTTTTATTGGTGTATATTTGGAAGAAGTATCCAATAATAGTTTTGCCCATAAATCAAACATTATTTCTTCATGCTCAATAGATAATTTTTCAAATAATGGTATTGCTGCTTTTGGAGGTATTGGCTTTACTTCGATATTATATTTGTCTTTCAATTCTTGTGCTTTCTTAGCAATAAGCAAAGTGGTTTCAGCTCTATATCTCTCAACTTGTGCATTTCTAACAGATGGAAAAAATAATGCAACTAAATTTTCTAAACCACTAAAAACTTTTTCAAAACTTATTAGTGTATTGTTTGAAAAATTATTACTCGCAACATTATTATCAGAAAGCATACTATTTGAAACATTATTATTGTCTAGCAAATTATTCTCCTTAAAACTCAAAATTTAATCATCATAATAGAATATGTCAATTTCATCATCTCTAATATCCGCATCAAGATTATTTAAAATCTGACAATCAACTATTGGCGTTGTATTAACAATAGTTTTTAAACCATTGCTTACCCAATCAATATTCCATAGTGGTGGCAATGTATTATCCATTACTAACTTACAGATATTAGAATTATAATCTTTAAAGAAATCATCATTATATATTATTCTTTGTAGCCAAATTTCCATATATTCTGTATTTGGTTTTTCTTCAAGTTTTTTCTTTATTTTTTGTATTATTTCAAATCTTTTACCAAAATCAGACAAATAAGATAAAGATTTTCCTATTATAGCTGCGATTATAGGATAAACTCTTGGATTATTATAAGCAATAGAAATCGCAATACTAATTACTGGAATTATATTTTTATCATCTTTTTTTAATTTTATATTCTTGTTATACTCCATTAATAAAGATTGCAAACTCCCTGAATTTGGAAACTTTTTAGAAAAATCGTAAATTCTGATAAGTTGTTTTTGAAAATTACCTTTATTCAAGCAAAATTTATTTAAATCTTCTAGGTGTGATATTCTATATAATTTATCCTTTTTTAATGAACCCTCAATAATATCCTCTGTTTTTTGTGTTTTGGTTGCATTAAGTTTAAAACCTAATTCAATCATAACTTCAGTTAAAAATTTAACTATTTGACCTCCAGTTTGTGTATTATTAACAAAAATCCGATAATCATCTCTATATCTAATAATTTTGTAATTTTCGATTTTTGCATCATTCAATTTTTCAGACAATAATAAATCGGCATAACCCAAAACAATTTCTGCTATAAAATCCATTAAAACTGAACCTTGAGGTATGCCATTCGTTTGATTATATGTCATACAACGGATTAAATCATCAATATCATTTCCCTCTAATTTAATAGTTTTATCCTTGATTGATTTTTTTGCATTATCTTTTCCATGTAACGCCCAAGCAATAGTATGGGTATAAATTGAGCCATAACAGTCAGTAATATCAGTAGAAAATAAATAGGAATATTCTAACGCTTGTTCTAATGATAATTGTTCAACTTCATTCCACCAGTTTAAAACTTGACTAGCTTGTTGTTTTTTCTTTGGTGATTTTAAAACTGGAATGGCTTGGCTTAAAATATTGTCGTTACTTTGAAAGTCTTTAAATCGTTTTTTTATTAAGTTCCAAACACTATTCTGGGTTATATAATTTACTAAAGCTACATATATTATAGGATTTAATAATTGTAACGGTCGCCAAGCATAACAACCATCTTTATTATTGTAAATAACATAATTTACATCATCATAACTTGATGGAGGAATTTTATTGTTTACATAAAAAGTTTTTAATTCTTTATTTTGCAATTTTTTATCTAATTTATCTAATAATTTTTGAAAACTAAAATAAGTAGGCAATAAAATATTAGAGTAATTTTCTTCTTTAAGAAAATAATCTTTTGCTTTACTTGCTGATAAATTTAAAACATTTTTTGCTACCAAAATTCATTCCTGTATTTGTGAATTGATAAGTTAATCTTAACACAAAGAAATCAGTATTTAAGGTATTTTAAACCTTCCACAATTTTGTAAAGATACATCAATTCACTATCAGAAGCATTATTGATTGATGAGGTTAATAGTTCTACAAGTTCTTTTCTATTTTTGATATGTCCAAAATCAAATAATTCTTTTTCTTCAACTTCAAGAGCATTAGCAAGTTTTTCAAGAGTTTCGGCGGTCATAAATCTTTTACCACATTCAATATTACTCAAATTTGGTTTATCCATATCAATTTTTTCGGCAAGAACTTCTTGTGTTAAATTCTTACTTTTTCTTATCTCTTGTATTCTTGCTCCTAGTTTTTGTTTTAACGATTTCATTACAAACCCTCCTAATCATGATATATTTATGGCTTGCAAAAAAGAACTCGCTATATTACTATCAAAACTTGCATTTGGTAGTAATTACTGCTACTATAAATTTGTAAAAATAATATATTTTACTATTTTTGCTCAAAAAAGTTAGTAAAATTTAAAATTAGAGGTTCTTAATTATGGATAAAAAGACTAAAACCAATACATCAATAAAGAAAATTCTGATATTTTCAGGAATTGGGCTTTTTATAATGTTTTTATTTCTTAATTCTGTTTTTGAAACGCCTGAACAAAAAGAACATAACGAGCGAATAGATTATATTAAACAATGTGCATATAAGGCTCAAAACAGAATAGAAGATTACAATTATTGTATGTCAAAAAGACCTGATATAAGGTAGAAAGGAATAGAATGAAAAAGATTTTTATAGCAATTTTTGTATTATCATTATCGGTTACAACATCATACGCTGATAGTATGGATAAAGCATTGGACGCAAGTACACGAGCATTAAATGCCGGAACTGTATATGGAGGTGTAAATACTGCTGCCGGAGTTGCTAATACTGTTTCTAATGTAAAGACAAATGCAAGTATAAGAAGAAATATAGACACTCAAACTAAATTATTAAAGCAGCAAGCAGCCTTGCAGGGGATAGATATCACTGACGCTAAAGACATACAAGACGAACACATGAAACAATATTTTCAGTCTAGATATTACCTTATAGCAGCCAAAAGACAAGCTAAATATGAAAATGATAAAGAAATGCTAAAACTAATCAAAAAATATTGGAAACCATGGACAACAACAGACGCTATTTATGCAGCCCAAAAGGTACAAGAATTAAGGGAAAAGAGGGAAAAAGAAAATTCTGAACTTTAATTCAAAAGAGTGCAATAATTATCAAAACATATGCTATAATAGATTTATAGACTTAAGTTTATACCAAATTATAGTGTTAGATTATATTTCAGACTTTTTAAAATCAAAAGGTCTGATTTGGAAAGGGCTTAAGTGATATTATGAAAAATCATGAAATTTTAAAAGTTGTATTATATGCAAGAGTATCAAGCAAAGAACAGGAAAGGGAGGGGTATTCTATCCCTGCTCAATTAGAATTATTAAGAAATTATGCTAGCAAGCATAATATGAAAATAGTTAAAGAATATGAAGATGTGGAAACTGCAAAATGCACAGGAAGAACAAACTTTAATGAAATGATAAAGTTTTTAAAATCTTCAAAAGACTGTAAAACGATTTTAGTTGAAAAAACTGACCGTTTGTATAGAAATATCCCAGATTATGCAACGGTAGATGATTTAAAAATTGATATTCATTTTGTAAAAGAGAATAGCGTTTTAAGCCCAACTTCTTACTCAAGCCAAAAATTTATGCAGGGAATAAAAGTTTTAATGGCTCGTCAATATATTCAAAATTTGAGCGAAGAAGTAATAAAAGGGCTTACACAAAAAGCCAAAGAGGGATATGTTACAGGCAAACCCCCTTACGGATATAAAAAACTTGATAAAAAAGTAAGTATTATTGACGAAGAAAAAGCCCCTTTTGTAACAAGAGCATTTGAATTATATGCCGGAGGTAATTTATCATTATCAAAACTATCATGCCAGCTATATGAGGAGGGTTATATATTTAAAGATACTTGCCCTAAAGCATATAAATCACAACTTGAAAACATTTTAAAAAATCCGTTTTATTATGGAATGGTAGTTTTTAAAGGTGTTCTATATGACGGAAAACACGACCCCTTGATTACTAAAGAATTATTTGATTTAACTCAATTAGCATTTAGAAAAGATAATAAGCCTAAACATATTACAGCAAGGGAATTTCTATTTTCCGGCATGGTAAAGTGTGCTAATTGCGGTTGCAATATATCGGGTGAAATTAAAAAAGGTAAATATATTTATTATTCTTGCACAGGCGGAAAAGGTGAATGCAAACAACAGCATATTTACATACCTGAAATAAAACTTGAAAAACAAATAATAGAGGCTATGGGTGAAATATACATAACGCAAGAGCATAAGCAATGGATATTACAGGCTTTAAGAGAGTGCTTTGTAGATGAGCAAAAATATATGCAAGAGCAGTTAAATAGTCTGAATGCTAAAAAACAGAAATTAAGAGTAAGAATTGACGGATTATATCTTGATAAAATTGACGGTATTATATCAGAAGAATTTTGGCTGGAAAGACACAATAGCTGGACACAAGCCCTACTAACAGTACAAAATAATATAAACGCATACGAAAGAGCAAATATAGATTTTATTGAGGAGGGTGCAAAATTTCTAAAAATTTGCAATGAAGTAAAAGACCTATATTTATACGGAACTTATAAGGAAAGAAAAGAACTTATAAATTATGTACTTCAGAACTTGACCATAGAGGGTGAAAACATACACTATGATTACAAAAAGCCCTTTGACATATTCGCCAAAGGACTTAATCGTAATAAAAAACTCCCCAGGTTGGGCTCGAACCAACAACCTACCGGTTAACAGCCGGTTGCTCCACCATTGAGCTACTGAGGAATATTTTTCTCTATTCAATTGGTGCTTCCGTTTAAAACGTCCACTTAATTATATTATCAAATAATTTTTTTTTGTAAAGGGGGTGGGGGGAAATTTATATAAAAATTTTTTTGACGTATAATTATTTTATACATTATTAAAGGAATTACATTATGCTAAAAGGAAATGAAATACGACAACTTTTTTTAGATTATTTTAAAAATAAAAGGCAACATACTATCGTAGAAAGCTCTAGCCTTGTGCCTGATAATCCTACTGTGTTACTTACAACAGCAGGCATGTTACAATTTTTGCCAATGTTTTTAGGTATTGTTAAACCGCCTTATGATCCGGCTCGTGCTGCATCTTGTCAAAAATGCGCTCGTGCAGGTGGAAAAGATTCTGATATAGAAAATGTTGGGCGTACTCCGCGTCACCACACGTTTTTTGAAATGCTTGGAAATTTTTCGTTTGGTGATTATTATAAAAAAGAAGTTATTCCTTGGGCATGGGAATTTGTAACTGAAGTTTTGAAACTTGATAAAGATAGGCTTTGGATTACAATTTATGAAACCGATGACGAAGCGTTTGATATTTGGCGAAGTATCGGTGTTCCAGCCGAAAGAATCAAAAGAAAAGGCAAAAAAGATAATTTTTGGGGACCTCCTGGCGCATCAGGCTCTTGTGGCCCTTGTTCAGAAATACATTACGATTTAGGCGAACAATATAAGTGTTCTGATAATTGTGGCATTGATACTTGCGAGTGTGACCGTTGGGTTGAAATTTGGAATCTTGTATTTACTGAACTTTATCAAGATGAAGAAGGCAATCAATCTCCTTTAGAGAAGAAAAATGTTGATACTGGCATGGGGTTAGAACGCATAACAATGGTTTGCCAAGGAGTTGCGTCAACTTTTGAAACAGATTTGTTAAAACCAATTTTAGATAAGGTTTCAGAAATGAGTGGCGTTGCTTACAAAAAATCTGAAAAAACTGATATTTCTTTGAGAATAATAACAGACCATGCAAGATGTGTTACTTTCTTAATATCAGATGGTGTTATTCCGGGTAATGAAGGTAGAAGTTATGTTTTAAGAATGATTTTAAGACGAGCTTTGCGTCATGGGAAAATTCTTGGTATGGATTTGCCATTTTTATACAAGCTTGTTGATACGGTTGTAGAATGCTACGGTGGAGCGTATCCTGAGCTTATAAAAAATAAAGATAAAGTTATTGACGTTATCAAAAAAGAAGAAGAACGCTTTGCACAAACTCTTGATAGAGGTTATAAAATTTTAGATGAATTTATTGCAGAGAAAAAAGATATTGATGGTGAAAATGCATTCAAACTTTATGATACTTTTGGATTTCCTTTTGAACTTACAAAAGAAATTGCTGCTGAAAATGGATTAAAAGTTGATGAAGTTGGTTTCAAAATTGCAATGCAAGAGCAAAAAGACCGTGCAAAAGCTGCAACAGCAAAGATTTCAGTAACAGGTGATATTAAATATGCAAAAGTTGAAGAACAGGTTGGTTCAACAGAATTTGTCGGATATGACTTAACAGAGTGCAACGCTGAGGTTTTAGCTTTAATTGATGGAGATGGTTATATTGATGTTGTTTTAGATAAAACACCATTCTATGCAGAATGTGGTGGTCAAGTCGGCGATTCGGGCTTTTTATCAAATGAAAATCTTAAGGCAGAAGTTTTAACAACTTTTAAAGTAAATGAACTTTTTGTGCAAAGATGTCAAATTGTTAATGGTGAAATAAATGTTGGTGATAAAGTTTTAGCTCAAATTGATGTTGCAAGACGTAATGAAATAAAAGTTCACCATACTTCTGCACACTTATTACAAGCTGCTTTGATTAAGGTTGTTGGAGATGAAGTAAAGCAAGCTGGTTCTCAAGTTGAAGAAAATCGTATGAGATTTGATTTTACTTTTTCAAGAGCAATGACTATTGATGAAATTAAAAAGACAGAAAATCTTATGAATAAATGGATTGGTGAGAAATTGCCGGTGCAAACAGAAGTAATGGATATTGAGCAAGCAAAACTTATAGGTGCAACTGCATTGTTTGGTGAAAAATATGGTGATTTTGTAAGAGTTGTTTCAATTGGTGGACAAAAATCTTGTCAATGCAATGGTAATTGCAATAAAAATCATGAAACAGAAGTTATATCACGTGAGTTTTGCGCTGGCACACATGCTAAGAATACAAGTGATTTAAGATTTGTAAAAATTATTTCGGAAGGTGCAATCGCTGCTGGCACAAGAAGAATTGAGCTTGTTGTTTCAAATGCTGCGATAGATTATGTTAATCAAAAAGTTGATGTTGTAAATACATTAGAATCAAAATTCAAAGTTCATACAAATGAGGTTTTAGAAAGAATCGAAAAACTCGCAGATGAAAACAGAGAAATGCAAAAAGAGTTAACAAAAGCAAAAGAAGATTCTGCTCGAGGTAAATTTGCAACGTTTATATCAAAAGCGCAAGATATTAAAGGCGGTAAGCTGTTTATTTCTAAAATAGAAGATTTTGATGCTGACGCTATAAAGGCTGGAATTGAGCTTTTAGCAAATAAACTTGGTGAAAGCATAATTGTTCTTGCGAATAATAAAACAGTTATTGCAAAAGTTTCAGAAAGTTTTGTAAAAAGTGGTATTAATGCCGGTAAAATTGTTGGTGAAATCGCTCGTGCAACAGGCGCGAATGGTGGTGGACGACCAAATTTTGCACAAGGCGGCATTAAAGATTCTTCAAAACTAGAAGAAGTTTTAGCAAGAATTGAAAGTGAAGTGAAAGAATAATAATGAGGTAAAGGGCGGCGGGCTTCGCCCGCCGCCCTTTACTATAATAGGTTTGAAAAATGGATTATGTAAACAATAAATTTGATATAATAGTTGTTGGCGCAGGGCATGCCGGTTGTGAGGCGGCATTGAGCGCAGCAAGATTAGGTTGCAATGTTTTATTATGCACATTAAATCTTGATAATATTGCGCTTCAGCCTTGTAATCCTGCAATTGGCGGGCCTGCAAAATCTACATTGGTTCGAGAAATTGATGCTCTTGGTGGAGTTATGGGCGAAGTTGCAGATGCAACTTATATACAAATGAAAACTCTAAATTCTTCAAAAGGCCCTGCTGTCAGAGCTTTAAGAGCTCAATCTGACAAAAAAGAATATTCAATGTATATGCGAAATATTATTGAGAACACTCCGAATATTTGGTTAAAACAGTGTTGTATAACTGAATTAAAAACAAAAGATAAAAAAATTATAGGCGCAATTGATGAGTATGGAATTGAATATTCTTGTCAAGCTGTTATTTTAACGACCGGTACTTCTTTAGAAGGTAAAATGTATGTTGGATTGCAAGCTTATTCTGGTGGAAGATTGGGAGAACGCGCGGCTATCGGACTTTCTAAATGGTTGAATGAAAATGGTGTTAAAACAAAAAAACTTAAAACTGGCACTCCGGCACGTGTTGACAAACGTACGATTGATTATTCAAAAATGACAATTCAGCCTGGAGATGAAAAACTAAGCTTTTATTCTTTTAAGCCAAATCGCCCGATAAGAGCGCAATATCCTTGTTATTTAACAAGAACAAATGAGGAAACCCATGCGATTATTCGAGCAAATTTGGATAAATCACCGATGTATCAAGGTTTAATTCATGGTGTTGGTCCTCGATATTGCCCTTCAATTGAGGATAAAATAGTGCGTTTTGCGTCTAATCCTTCTCATCATATTTTTATTGAACCAGAAGGGTTAAATACTTATGAAGTTTATATTCAAGGATTTTCGACTAGCTTGCCGGCTTGTGTTCAAGTAGAAATGTTACGCTCTCTTCCCGGTTTAGAAAAAGCTCATATTATAAAACCTGCTTATGCTGTAGAATACGATTACGTACCTGCAGTACAGACATTACATTCTTTAATGTCAAAAGAAATTAAAGGTTTATTTTTTGCAGGACAAATAAATGGTACATCAGGATATGAAGAAGCTGCGGCGCAAGGTTTAGTTGCAGGTATAAATGCTTATAAATATGCAAATAATTCAGAAATGATTGAATTTTCAAGAAGCTCTTCTTATATAGGAACTTTGATTGATGATTTGGTTACAAAAGATATTCAAGAGCCTTATAGAATGTTAACATCGCGTTCTGAATATAGATTGTTGTTAAGACAAGATAATGCAGACGTAAGGTTAACCGATTTAGGACATCAAATCGGGTTGATTGATGATGTTCAGTATAAACGTTTTAAAGAAAAACAAGAAAACATTCAAAAAGAAATTATAAGATTGAAAGAAACAAAAGTTTCTGCAACTGAAGAGACAAATGATATTTTATCAAAATATGGTGAACATATTGATAGAGGAATAAAGCTTGCAGAACTTTTAAAACGTCCTAATATAACGTATGAGATTTTAAAAGAATTAGAGAATAATTCAGTTAATAATGTTACAAAAGATATAGCTGATGAAGTTGAAGTTTTAATAAAATATGATGGGTATTTAAAACGCCAAGAACAACAAATTGAAACGGCGGAAAAACTTGAAAAATACCGTATACCTGCCGATTTTGATTATTCAAATTTAAAACATATTTCTACAGAATCGAAAGAAAAATTAGAAAAAATTCGTCCAACGAACTTGGCGCAAGCATCAAGAATAGGTGGAGTGAAACCAGCTGATATATCAGTATTAATGGTGTTATTAAAAAAATAAGAATGAAATTTTTTAGATGTTAATAAATTTTAGCAATTCTTTTAAAACACCTTGCATTCCTGATTTCCAATTAGAAGAAGTTCCTTTGTAATAAGGTTTATATTCATCAATAATATTTTGAGGTAGAACTTTACCGTCACATAAAGTTTGTGCGATAAATTCTAAAAAATCATCCTGCAGTTCCCGATAATCAATATCTTGGTAACGCATTTCTTCGTCTGAAGCGTAATGTACAAGAGCGTGATAAGCGCATGTTATATTAGGGTCTTTTGTTTCCGGAAAAAGTTTTATTGCTTCGCGAACATTTTTACGTCCGGTCAATACTGCAAAAATTAATCTTCCAACAAATTTTCTATTATTCAAATTATCCATATTAGTATCTTGTATTAATTTTAAAATCAAAGTTTACGTCATTAGGCCCTAATTTAGCATCATATTTAAGTTTTGGTCCTTCGCTTAAATCAATAAATTCTCCAGTGGAAGAATTTTTTTCTTTGGTATTACTATCGGGTAAATATTTCGCAAAGCGGCGTTGAGCATTCACGATAGAATTATTCGGTGTAGAATTACAAGCACTCATAAGCATGAGTGGAATTATTAAACAAACTAAAAGAACA
This sequence comes from uncultured Candidatus Melainabacteria bacterium, assembly GCA_934754655.1. Taxonomy (GTDB): domain Bacteria; phylum Cyanobacteriota; class Vampirovibrionia; order Gastranaerophilales; family Gastranaerophilaceae; genus CAG-196. The sequence continues at coordinate 23,657 of CAKVIC010000010.1, forward strand.
CAAAACTTACGCATAATACCTCTTAGATAAATTACAATAACAGTATAGCAATTTTTTTTATATCTTTCAATAGAAAAATCTAATAATTAAATATATTGCTCAAGATAAGTATAATATGGTATAATTAACCTAACTTATAAGTACGGAGAGCAATATGTTACAAGAAGCAACAAAAGCGATAAATTCAGCTTTTAATAATAGTTTTATAAAAAAGTTAAGTCAATATTTACACGATTGCGTAAGAGAAGAGGTTAAAAGTTCGACTTTTAGAAACCTCAAAGCAGACAGGGATAATAAATGGATATTTTTAAATGAACCAGATAAATTATTCACTGAGGGTTTAGAATATTTAAGACTTGACGGTTCTGATTCTAAGTTAACAGAATTAATGATTCAATCAGAAACCGGTCAAAAGGATAAGTATTTAATTTATGGTTATTTATTTTTGGTTGGTAAATCTAAAACGGGCAGAAAAAATGAATTTTTAACCCCGCTTTTATATACACCTTGCAGATTAGAAAGAAATGGTATAAACATTAATTGTATGTTAACAGACGAGTTTGTATCTTTAAACACGGGAGCGTTAACTGCTTTAATGAAAAAAAGTGATGATGACGATGAAAATGAGCAGCTTATTGAAGGCTTGCTTGACGTTGTTCCAACGGTTCCTATAACAAAAGAAAAACTTGATGTATTTTTAACAACTTTGAAATCAATAATTCCACAGATTGATATCACATTAAGCCATGATATGGATGTTAAAGAAGATAATATTGAAAAAGATTTTTATTCAGAAAAAATAAACGCGGAAAATGTTGATGAAATAATTGAAGAAGAAGAAACTTCTAAAAAAGTAACAGTTTCTTTGGACAAAATGCATATAACAGAGCAATGCGCAATAATTTTAACTAAAAGACCGGCAGCAACGGCAGGTGTTTTACATGAATTAACGCAAATTGCAGAAAAGCCAAGCGGTGTTTATCGTGAAACAGTTTTGAATATTATAAATGAAGAATACACTCAATCAAAACCTGTTGATTCTCAACAAAAAACTTTGGCTGATTTTTTTCCGGTAACTCCACTTTCGTTATCTGATGCGCAACTTAATGTTATAAAAAATGTTGAAAATAATAAATTGGTTTCTGTTTTTGGACCTCCGGGGACTGGAAAATCACAAACGATTGTTAATTTAGTGGCTCATTTAATTGCAAATGGTAAAACGGTTCTTGTTGCGTCAAGAATGGATAAAGCAGTTGATGTTGTTGCAGAAAGGCTTAATTCTTTAGGTGCTCCGTTTTTAGCATTAAGAGCCGGACGTTTAAATTATCAAAAAGAATTGAGTTTGCAACTTCAAGATTTGCTTTCTAATAAAGTTGATTTAGGTGAGAGTGCTGAAAATGTCGTGGTTTGTGACAATTCTGATATGGAAAAATTACTTAAATCAATAAGCGAACTTGAGAAAAAAGCTGAAAAAATCATAAAACTAGAGCAAGAATGGACGAGCGCAAATAAGGAAATTGAATACCAAAAAGAAGCGCATAAAAACGATGTTTTTGTAAAATCAGCATTAAAAAATGATGAAATCAAAAACATTGAAGAAATCATCAATATTTTGTCTACAAATCTTGAAAAATCAGGGTTTTGGGCGGCTTTTAAAAATTCCGCCTCAATTTCAAAGTTGAAAAAAATATTAAAAATATCAAGCTTTGACGTTAATAATGAAAATTTAATGATTTTAAAATCAGAGCTTGAATATGCAAAAATCATTTGCAAAGCAAGAATGATAGAAACAGAAATCCAAGCAACAGGAAACATTCATGTTATATCAGAACAATTGCGTACAATGAAGAAAAAACAAAAGAAATTGGCGATTGATATTTTAAAATCTAAAAGACGTGAAGCATTAAGGAATTTAATGCACGATCCAGTTAAACGTCAAAGACTTTTTGTGCATTCAAAATCCCTTGTAGAAAGACGTCAAAATCTTCAAAACAGACTTCTTGAAACAGAAGATTTTAAACCTTTATTGGAAGCATTTCCGTGCTGGTGCGTTACAACTTATGCTGCATCAGGCTCATTGCCACTTAAACCGGGGCTTTTTGATGTTGTAATAATAGATGAAGCTTCTCAATGTGATATTGCAAGCTGTTTCCCTATTTTATATCGAGCAAAAAAAGCAGTTGTTGTTGGTGATGACAAACAGCTTCCTCATTTATCTTTTTTGGAAAAAGCAAAAGAACAATCGTTTCTTTCACAATATGGTATTAATGATAGATATCAATTAATGTGGAGATTCCGTTCAAATTCTATGTTTGACGTTGCAAATTATTATTCAATGCATCCGGTATTATTAGATGAACATTTTAGAAGTTTGCCGCCAATTATTAATTATTCTAATAAAGAATTTTATGGAAACCGAATAAAAGTAATGAAACGTAATGATAATTCTTCAAAAGTCATAGAAGCCGTAATTGTTCCGGATGGAAAAATTGATGTTGATGCAACGCGTAATTTGCCAGAAATTGAAGCTGTTGTAAAAAAATTACATGAAATTGTTTTAGAAGATGAACGTAAAAATCCTGAAAATCCTGTAAGTATTGGGATAATTTCACCTTTTAGAGCTCAAGTTGATCAATTAAAAATTTCTGTTGCAAAAGTTTTGTCAGAACACATGATTGAAAAACATCAAATAGAAATCGGTACAGCGCACACGTTCCAAGGTGATGAAAGAGATATAATGCTTATTTCGTGGGCTTATGCAAACAATAGTTTTCCGCAAAGTTTAATATTTTTGCAAAAACCTAATTTGTTTAATGTTGCTATAACTCGTGCAAGATATAAAACAATCAACTTTATTTCAAAAAATCCAAGAGAATTACCGGAAGGAATTTTAAGAAGTTATTTTGGGTTTATTCAAGAATATGAAGATAGATATTCTTTGCTTAAATCTGATGATTTTGATGAAAATATTTACAAGAATAAATTTGAAAAAGAAGTTGCAGAAGCATTCAGAACAATTGGACATAAAGTTTCTTGCGGGGAAGAAATAGCAGGGTTGAGTGCGGATTTAGTTGTTGATAATAAATTTGTCATAGAATGTGATGGAGAAGAAGATAAGATACCTTGTAAAGTTTCTAATATGAAAAAACAAGCAATTCTTGAAAGATGTGGATTAAAGGTTTCCAGAATTTCAAAACGAGAATGGTCTTATTCTCCAAAAGCTTGTATTGATAGAGTTATAAATAGTAATATTTAAGATTAAGAGTACTATAAAAAGATATGAAACATTTTTTAAGAAAACTTTTTTCAAAAACATTTTTTTTAATATTTTTAGCGATAATCGTGCTGGCTTGTTATTTTTATAGGGGCTGGTTTATTGAACAATATCATCATGCTAAAGGCATGTATTATATTCATAAAGGCGATAATGCTTATTCTGTAAATAATATCGGTAAAACTCTTGAATATTACATAAAAGGTCTTGAGCTTTATCCTCAACATTATGAAGCGTGGTTTAATCTCGGTAATATTTATGCAGTGCATGAAGATTATTATTCAGCCGTTGATGCTTACGAAAACGCTATAAAAGCAAACCCAAAATTTGTTATGGCAAGGATGAATTTGGGAATTGTGCTTTCTGAAGATTTAGGCTTTTTTGACGAGGCTATTGAACAATTTGATGCAATTAGCAATATAAAATTATTTAAATTATGGATACCTTTTGTTTATAGCAATATTAAAAGTGTAAAAGGTAATCGTGCCCTAGCTTATTATAACAAAGGGGTTGCATATCGACAAAAAGCCTTATATCTTCCTATCGAAAAACAATATTTGATTTATGAATATTTGGGAAATGCTGTTGAAGCTTACACTAAAGCAATAAAATTGCTTGATAAAAATTATGATTTTTATTATAACAGAGCTGTCGCACATCATTTACGCAGTGAATACCGAGAAGCAGGAATTGATTATTGTAAAGCAATCGAAATTGAACCGATGAATTTTGCAGGGCATTATAATTTGGCGGTTTTATTAAGACGTATAAATCGTAATCGTGATTCGTTAAGCGAGCTTGAAAAAGCAGCCATTTTGATATATGAAAATCCAAAATCTTCAACGCTTCAAACCGCGTATATTTTTAATCTTTTAAATGAAGTAACAAGAAGATTTATAACGAGTGATGAATATTATGCAGAAAAATTAACTAATGAACCAGTTGGAAGCATAAAATATACTTATGTAAATGGCAAGATTGTGGCTGACGAAGAACTTGATAAAGCTATTTATAACAATTTTAAAACCTGTGCGGGTTTTGAATATTTTAATAATGAAGAGGAATAAAATGGAGAATAAAAACTTAAATTTTTTAGCGAAAACAGCTGATATACTTATTAAAGACTTAGACTCCTCTTCTCTTGTTGAAGAATTAAAAAAACTTTTAAAAGAGCAAGTTGCACTGAAAGATTTGAATATATATGTATTTGACCCAAACACTTCTACAATGAGAAATTATTCGCAAAATTGGTGTGTTATTGATGAAACGGTAAGTGTAGAAATAAATCAATCAATTTATAATGCTTATGAACTTATCCATGAAAACGATTTTATAATTAATGATAAAGCTTATAAATTGCCTCAAAAAATTAGTGATATCAGCTTTAAGATAACTTCTTTGTATACACCAATTGTAAAAAACAGCATGGTCTTTGGAATTGTCAAAATTGATTTTGAAGAAAATACTCAAGTTGATATAGAATTTTTGTACTTAATGAAAATTTTTGGCTCACAAATCTCTTTAAAACTCCAAAATATTGTTTTAAATGAGCAATCTCAAATTAATGTTGAATTTCATGATTCAATGAAAAAAATTGCAAAACTTATAGAAACTCAATACGAATTGAATTATATTGTGCCATTAATCGGGGAAATGCTTGATAGGTTTATCTCCGATCATTTAATATATGTGTTTTTAAAGAAAGAAGGCGAATTTGCACTTGTTTGGCCGAAAGCTTGTAATGAACCTAAAGTTTTTGAAATTTTAAATAATTTAGATACAGATTTTAATTATACTTTAACTTCTGATGATAAAATAGGGGCATTTCCACTAATTTCAGCAGAAGGTGAAATAATTGGTTGTATTGTTGCAAGAAGTATGGTAGAAAAACTGTCAAAAAAAGATATTGATTATTTGGAACAACTTACTAGACAGGCTTCTGCGACAATTAATAGAGCAAATACGTATTCAACAATTTTACAATACGCTACCCTTGATGCTTTAACTAATTTGAATAATAGACGTCAATTTGAAACTCGACTAAATCAAGAAACTGCAATTGCAAAACGTCAAAATAACCCACTTTGCGCGATGATGATTGATATAGATTTCTTTAAACGTGTTAATGATACTTATGGACATGCAGCAGGCGATGAAGTATTAAGGAGCGTTGCTTTAATTATAAAAGATAAACTAAGAGAATCTGATATTCCATCACGATATGGCGGAGAAGAGTTTGCAGTACTTTTACCTTATACAAAACTTGATGAAGCTTATGTTGTAGGAGAACGTTTGCGTAAAGCTATAGAGGAAACTCCGATTTTAATTAATCAAGAAACTGATGAATGCCAAGAGATAAATGTAACAATTAGCATGGGACTTGCAGAATATGATAAAATTGAATCAGGAGAAAATCTTTTTGAACGTGCTGATAAAGCTCTTTATGATGCTAAGAGTAGCGGAAGAAATAAAGTTTGTGTAAACAAGATTTAATAAATTGTTTTTGATGCATTTTGGGTATATTTAATCCATCGGTAACATTGAAACATTGTTTTGCCATATTTCTATAGCAGGGTTTGTTTTTAAAAGCTGTTCATATAAATCTTTTGGTAAATCAACAGAAATATTATGCTCATCTTTAATTTCTTCTGTCAAATTATTTTTTGTGCGAACGCCATATAAAGTTTTGCCATCTTTTAGATATATGTAAAAACCGTTATTTTCTGTTTCTATGGATAATTTTGAAAACAAAGGTCCTTTTGTGCACCATGTAGTGCCAACTGATAACGCTCTTATATCTTTTATTGCTTCTTCTTGTTTCTCTATATTATTTGAGCCTACAAAACTTACCCAACCTGTGCGTTCAGAATTTTTAGCAAAATATTTATTGAGAGCAACTTCTTTAATATGATTTGAATAAAGTTTAAAAAAGTTAAATTTTTCACAACCTTGTTTTATACCGGATTTAATTGATGCAATAGCTTCAATTAACATGCTCATATCAAAAAATGGTAAATATGAGGTATATAAATGTTTCATAGAATCGTAAATTAAATATTTCCAATAAACACTATTTCTATGCCTTGCATTATCAAGATTTTCTAACCCATCTTTCCAAGGTTTTAAGGCTTCTTCAATTCCTACAAACTCGTTAGGTTTTTTTAAAATTTCATAATTTTTTTCAACCCATTTTGTTAAATCTTCTACTTTGCACATTTTCTCAAGTGGCGGATGATAAGTTTCGCAAAACACTCGCTTGAATGGTGTTAATTCACTTTTCTTTAACATGCCAAACGATATGTTTGAATGATAATTTTGATAGTTGTTAATCACGATACACCCCATATACAATTTAAGTATAATATAAAACAAAAATAATTCAATCTGTCTTGAAGATATTTTTAATGAGTTGATTGAAATCGTTATCACAAGTATGTAGGGAAAATAATCATTTTTTATACAAACTCAAATTGTAACGAAATTATAACAAAACTGCTCAAAAAGCGTAAATGTAACGAATTGTAACGAAATTTACAAAATTTTACAAAAGCCTGAAACTCAATTATAATGCCCTATATGATATGATATGATATGATGTGATGGGCTCACCATGAACCCCTAAAGTTTTAAAAAAATATGCCGTTAATACATTTGTAAGACGAAATGCACAAAGTGCAGAAAGGACTCAGTTATGAATGGTATCGGCGGTAGATTAGGCGGTTTTATTAATCCTTATTTGCAAACAAACCAAAGAAAAGCGACACAAAAACCGGCAGAGGAAGAACCAAAGTTAAAAGATGTAAAACCTCAAGGTAATGAATCAACTCAACCAAAACGTGATGAAACAAAATATTATGAACAAGGCGAAGACGGTAACTTGAAGCTCATCAAAGAAGAAAATGATGGTTTTGCACGAGATAAATATATATTTATGAAGGATGGTTCAACAATTTTTGAACATTATGATGAAAATGGTAAAATGACAAAAACAAGAACATATCCTAATGGCACGACAATATTTTTATAGTGAAAAATAACAAAATGCGTATTATTTTTCAATGGATATATAATTGATAGTGATATAAAGAACATTGAGATTATAATATAGTAATAAAAGGGTGACTTTTTAGTCATCCTTTTTAATGTTGAATATTTTTTTGCGCACGTGTTTTTTGTCATGAGTCACTTGTTTCAGCATCTTACCAACGTAGAACCTTGCATTAATCAGGCTTCTTACTTATATTAACCCCAGTTCACTGGTCAGATCCTGAAATAAATTCAGGATGACAGGGAAATAACAGCGGATCTGTTGACGTGTTTTATTTGTTAAAAATTATTTGTTTTTTGCCATGAATCACTCATTTTAGCATCTTACCGGCGCTGAACCTTGCGCTAAGTAAACAATCGACCGGATTTCTTTCTAATCAACTTATCAGCTTCTGAAATAAATTCTAGTTTGTATTTATTACAGTATTTATCTTATTAAAAGAAAAACCGAGATTTTAATCTCGGTGCATCCCATTATCATTTAATCGTAGTTTACTTAATCGTAAAATATACTCCATAGAATTTATGTGACTTCTTTAAGCCACATATTGTAACTTATTTGATAACCATAAAGAATTTAAATTCTGCAGGCGTAATTTTTCCAAAAGATAAAGAATTTGTAGCTGTTACAAATTTTTCTTCTATATAATTAAGTCCGTCAAATCTAAATTCTGATACGATTGAATAATCGCATGAAAGTTCAATTGTTTTGTCAAAGACTTCACAACCTTCTTTTATTTCGGTGTAGCAATTACCATTTTCTTCAATATTAAACTTTTCAGTTGGAGAATTATAATTTGCAACAACTAAAATTGAATTTTTTAAGCCCTCTTTTTGAATTTGCCAAACAACAAAACCATCATCATCTTGTCTTATAATATGAGCTTCGCCATCACATATTATTTGAGAATTTTTGACAAATCTATCAATTGCATCAAATTTCAAGAAAAAATTATCATCATTATTGCGTTTTAAAGAAATTTCATTTCCGATAGTCTCTTCTAATCCGCCATTTGTAAGCGATTCATCACCATCAACGTATAAAATAGGTCTTTGAGCAAATTTTCCTCCAGGCAAAAATTTGTATTTAAACCATTTAAATAAAGCTCCTTCAAAACCTAATTGAGCAGGATATCTATCAAAAACTCTAAATTCACCATCTTGATTGTTATAAGTTTTTAGAATTGATAGCATTGATTTTGATTTTAATTCAGAATTATAATTTGATAAATACAAATTGTCATCAGCTATAACTTGTGGTGTTTTATAACTTTGGCATGGAATATCATTTCCCCATAATAAATCAAAATTCATATCTTGGTGGTATTCTTTATAATAATTATCACCGAGCATGTATTCAGCTAAAGTTGCAAAATAAGGAATTTTTTCTTTAATTATGCTATTTAGCATTCCTAAAACTTTTCTTGGTGCTCTGTAGCTTATTGGAACTCCATTTTCTTCTGAAAATTCATCAACAATGTGATCAACGTGATCAACTCTAAAACCGTCAAAATTAAATTCTTCCTGCAAATTTTTCATATAATTGATGAAAAATTTAACTACATCATTATTAAATTTTCCATTTTCTAAATAAACAAAATAGTATGGTGTTTGACAGTCTAAATTAGCAAGCTCTGTAACATCTTCTCCTTTGTAGTTATAGTGTTTGAATATAGGATAAGATGCGCCTTCACTCATTCTGTCAAATACAGGAATGCCGGCTGAACACCAAGCACCACCTGATGCAGGCCACATGCCATCATTAATTAATAATTGAATGACTTCATTTTGATTTGTTATATCGTTTTCTGACAACTTCTTGTTGCCACAATGCGTAGCTCTATTTATAATATTTTTAGCCTTTTTGTGAAGCTTATCTTGAATATTTTTTTCTAACATAGAATTTGACAAGAATATTTTTGTATCTTTTAATAGACTGTCAATTTCGTTAAAAAGATTTTGATAATGTTCAGTTAAATCTCCATAACTTTCACCTTTTAAAGATTTTTTATAAATACCTTTTATAATTTCAATGTCATCAGTTGAAAATTTTTCTTTCAATTTTTCAGTAACTAAATCTACATTTTTTATAAGTTCTTCAATCAAAGCATTGATATCAAACCATCTTGCGCATTCAGGATTTGTTAAAACGATTTTTGAATATCTTCCTGTTTGCGGTAAGATATCATATATTACAGGGTGTCCGGCTAATTGAGTCATTTTGATAAACATTTTAACTTGCTCATCAGCATTTAAACCTGTTTTTTCAAAAATCTCTTTATTTTCTAAGTTTGGGCTCACGCAACTTGCTGTTGGTAAATAAGCACAGCCAAATTCACGTGGATGAAATGGTACTAAATACATTGTTGTCGAAAATATGCCATTTTCTAGATTTCCGGTCGGTAAAATTGCTAATTGGCGTAACCAATCCATGAATGTGCCACAAGCTTGAGATTTGTTGCCATCACCTAAGCTTGCTAAATTAATAAGTTTTATATCGTGTCCTTCTTTTTTTATCCATGAAGAATCTTTTATATTATTACGTGCAAGTACGCTTGTTTCTTTAAAATTAAACTCACCATTATTAAAAACACCTTGCGCCTTCCATTTTTCTTCTATTATAAATAAAATTTCAGCATTAGTTAATTCATTAAGTGCTTTTTGATATGAATACGGTAAATAGCCGTATTGAGAAATCATTAATGATAATTCTTCTTTGCGATTATCGCTTATAGAATTTTCAGGGTATAATTCTTTTAATTTCGCGTAAAATTCATTAATAGACTCAGTTTTAGAGATTTCTTTTTTGAACAAAAAGCTTAACATTCTTCTCTCCTTGTGTATAAAAATAGTTAATAAAACTACTTTTGTGTTTATTGATAATTGGTATATAGATAATATCACGCATATATAAATTTTACAAACAATTTTTTTATGAATATTAAGAAATGTTAATTTTGATTTTTTGAACTCTTTGCTCGTGTCGTACGTCCGCAAATCCGCCTCTTGGATTATTCGGGGTGTCGGCGGAGTAACGTCCGACCGACACCTTACGGGCTAAAGCCCTACCGAAAATCCGCTTTGTAACAAATTGTTAAATTTTATCTGGGAATATAGCAATTTTTTTTGTTTCAAGTTTTTTAATGATATAGTTGAGTATGTATCAATATATTTATATACCCAATAAACTAAAAAATAATTGCATGGGAGATAAAACATGGAAAATTTTAAGAAAAAATTAACATCAGCTATCTTGTGTACGGCATTTTTAACAATGCAAGCAGCATTAGCAGCTATCGACACTGGTTTAGGTGTTGGTAATGGTGGAGCGGTTATAGATTCTGTTTCCGGTGGATTTGTCGGAGTTACAACAGGTTCTAATTCTGCATCTCTTGAATTTAACGGAAATGCGCATGTAGACTGGGATTCTTTGAACGTTAACCAAGGTGAATCTTTAAATTTTAATGCGACTAACGGCACAAGTGGACTTACAATTTTAAACACAGTTAAAAATGGTATGTCTAATATCCATGGCTCAATTAACTCAAATGCCGGTATTGCAAAATTAATTATTTCAAACCCAAATGGCATGTTGTTTGATGGTGCTTCGTTTACAACGGTTGGTGACGTTATGTTAACAACACAAGCTATGGGCGCTAATTTTGTAGGTAACGATATGACACTTACTTATGGTACTGGTGAAAATCCAAATGCCATAGTTACAATTAAAAATAATTCAAACTTTAATATTGGTGGTGAATTTAATATTACATCACCATCTATTCAAGTTATTAAATCAGCAATCACAGCCGGCAATGGTGTTAAATTTATTACTGCTGACGGACAAAATTATTTAGTTTCTCCTACAACAAGTAATGATACTCAACACAAAGCTGTTAGATTAGAATCTGCAAGCATTAATGGTGATGTTTATATAGCTTCAGGTAAAGATTTAATTAATATTGTTAATGGTGGTAAAATTGATGGCGATTTAACAATTCGTTCAGATGGTAATGTGGCTTTAAATTATACTAACAATGGTAATACTTTTCATGTTACAGGCAATGTTGATTCTGTAAGTGATGGTAGAATTGCTTATTTAAGACACGGTCAAGTAGATGGTAATCTTAAAATGTCAAATTCAGGTGGCTTTTTAGAAGTCGCTGATTCAAAAATTAATGGTGATATGGATTTGAAAACAACAGTTGCCTCAAATGCTGGTGTAAAACATTTTATCCACGTTGTTGGTGACACAGAAGTTGGCGGAAATGCAACGATTGATTCAGCTCACAATATCCACATCGGTGGTTATAACAGTGCATTGAACAGATTGCAACAAGGAAGTCTAAAAGTTGGCGGGGATTTAAAAGCGACAGCTCATGACGGTTCAATTGCAATGACTGTCGATACAGAAGCTCGCACTGCTGATTTAAAAGCTGGCTTGAATATTTTATCAGATGGAAAAGCTGTTTTAAAAGCTAACGAATATAAATTTGAAGCAAAACATTTTGTCGGTGGTTTGACTGACGAACAAGCAATTATCGGTGTTATGGAAAATTATATTCCAATTGATAGAACAACGGTCAATACATATAGATTGAGTGGTGAATCACAAGATAGAACAATTGATAATAGAACTTTAGAACATACATATTTTCAAATTTCTGGCGGAGAAGTAAAAGCAGCAACAGCTTCTCAACCTGGAACAGGTCATGTTCATTTACGTTCAGCAGATAATATGAAGGTTACAGGCTTGAACGCTGCAAAAGCTGATTTAAGTTCTAAAAAAGACATTGTAATTACAGGACCAAATGTTCATGCTGATCATATTTATGTAAACGGTGAAACTGATAAATTGACAGTTGATTTGCCTGCAAATAGCAGAGATTATACATTAACTTACAGAAATATTAAGGATAATACAGATATTACAATTGATAAAACAACAGAAATTACATACGATAAGGCAAATGGTATTCCAAATGGTTGGAATAACGGAACTCAAACTTCTGAAAACACATATTTGGTAGTTCCTGGTACAAATCCTCCTGGTCCAGGCCCTGGCCCTCAACCACTTCCGGATCCGGAAGATAACGATAACGTAAAAATCTTAAACAACTTGAACAAAGACCCTATTAATTCTGCTATCGATGCAGGCGATGTTTACACACCGGTTGCGTTCGCAGCGGACTTAGATGAAGAAATTGATTCAGGTGTTCGTAAAAACGTTGATGGTTCAGTTACAGTTGTTAAAGCTTTTACAAGAACAAAATAAAAATAATATAAGAATAATAAAAGGCAAGAATGGCGTGAATGTCATTCTTGTTTTTTTATTGAAAGATTAAAATTTTTTTTATGGTGTAATAATATTAATCTTTTAAGAGGATAGTATATTTTTCAAATTATTGTTAAAATTATCTTGAAAAGGAGAATTATAATATGACAATTGATAATGCATTAGTAATGATTCTTGCCGGTGGTGAGGGCAAAAGACTGTTTCCTCTTACACAAGATAGAGCAAAGCCTGCAGTTCCATTTGGTGGACGATATAGGATTATCGATTTCGTATTAAATAATTTTATTAATTCCGGATTTTTTAAGATTAAAGTTTTAACTCAATATAAATCGGATTCATTAAATAAACATATTACCAGAGGTTGGCCATTATCGCCATTTTTGAATCAATATGTTGATTTAGCGCCTGCACAAATGAGGACTGGTAACAGTTGGTACATTGGAACTGCTGATGCGATTTATCAAAATGCGTTTCATATTCAAGATGAATCTCCTGATTATGTATGTGTTTTTGGCGGTGACCATATTTATAAAATGGATGTATCTAAAATGTTAGATTTCCATAAAGAACGTGGTGCAGAGTTAACAATATCTGCAATTCCAATTCCAATTTCTGAAGCTTCTGAATTTGGTATTATTGAAGTGGATGAAAATTGGCGCTTGACAGGTTTTGTTGAAAAACCTAAAACGGCTCCAAAAACAATTCCTAATAACCCAAATTATTGTTTGGCTTCTATGGGAAATTATATTTTTGATAAAAATGTTTTATTAAATGCTCTAGAAAAGGATTCTAATATAGTTGAATCTCAACATGATTTTGGTAAAAATGTTATTCCAATGTTGCTTAAAGATGGACATAAAATTTATATTTATAATTTTGCAGAAAATGAATTTAATGGAATGAGCGATAAAGAGCGTGGCTATTGGCGTGATGTAGGAAATATTGATGCTTATTGGCAAGCAAATATGGATTTATTAAAATCAGAGCCTGAATTAAATTTATATTCAAGAGAATGGCCATTAAGAACCTTTAATCATAATTATCCGCCGGCAAAGTTTATCTGGCATGAGGGTGATAGAGTTGGTATGGCGACAAATTCTATGGTTTCTGAAGGTTGTATAGTGTCAGGTGGAAATATCACGCGTTGTATATTGTCGCCAAAGGTTAGGGTAAACAGCTTTTCGCATGTAGAAGATAGTATTTTGTTTGAAAATGTTGATGTTGGGCGTCATGCAATTATAAGACGTGCAATTATAGATAAAAATGTTCATATTCCACCAAATACGCACATAGGTGTAAATATTGCAGAGGATATTTCACGAGGTTTTTATGTTTCTGACGGTGGAATTACGGTAGTTCCTAAAAATGCGAAATTAAATTAGGTTTTATTTTTGTTGCGTGGCGGAAAAATTTTAAATTTTTCCGCCACGCTTTTTTCTGATATAATGTTTTTATTGAGAATATGCGTATAATTTGGGAGTAAATAATGTCAGATAAAAAAACTTTGATTCTTATTGATGGTCACGCTTTAGCTTTTCGTCAGTATTTTGCGCTAGAAAGAACTTCGATGAAAAATTCTAATAATGAACCAACTTGGGCTGTTTATGGTTTTTTTAAGGCAATATTTGACCTTGTTGCGAAAATCAAACCGGATTATATAGCAGTTGCTTTTGATGTTGGCAGACAAACTTTCCGTGTGGAAAAATATCAAGAATATAAAGCTCAACGTGATGCAATGCCGGACACTTTGAGAAGTCAAATAGGTTTAATTGTTGAGGGGTTGAATGCTTTTGATATTCCAATTTATACAAAAGAAGGGTTTGAAGCGGATGATGTAATAGGAACAATTTCAAAAATCGCGTCGGACGATGGTAATAAAACTTTAATTTTAACTGGTGATCAAGATAGTTTTCAATTAATTGATAAAGAGGGATTGGTTAAAGTTTTGATTCCTTTTAAAGGTGATTTGCTTGAATATGATTGGAATAAGGTTTATGCGAAATTAGGTGTTTATCCAAATCAAGTGATTGATTATAAAGGTTTGCGAGGTGATACTTCAGATAATATTCCGGGGATAAAAGGTATTGGTGAAAAAACTGCGCAAAAACTTTTGAGTAGGTATAATAATTTAGAAGAGATTTTGGCTGATTGTGATAATATTCCAGAAAAAGCTATTAAAGAAAAAATATGTACGCAAAAAGAGTTGGCAATATTGTCAAAAGATTTAGCAACAATTATTAGGAATGTTGATATAAATTTTGATATCTCAACAGCATCCTTGACGTTACCAAATATTGATAAGGTTTCAGAATTTTTACGAAGAATGCAATTTTATTCATTCATAAAAAATATTGATAAAATTTTATCGTATTTTAATGGTGAAGAAATTTCGCAAGGAGAAAACTTGAGTTTGTTTAATCAAGCTTCAGTTGCAGGAGTTTCTCAAAATATTCAGCAGAATTTGTTCTCGCAAGCAATAAAAGAAACAGTAAATGATACTCATTTTGAATATGTAGAAGTTAATAATGATAATAAAAATGAAATTTTAGAACAATTAAAAAAATCAGAGCGAATAGCTTTAAGATTTTCAAGAAAAGATGATAAGATTTCAAAAATTGCAGTATCAAATGGTAAAAATTATTGTTTCAGCGAAGATTTTATAAAAGATTTAAAACCTATTATTGAAGATGAAAATATAAAAAAAATACAATATGATGCAAAATCGGATTATCATTTGTTAAAGTTTAACGGTTTTTCATTAAAGGGTTTTGAGTATGATGTATTGTTGGCAAGCTATGTTAAAGACCCAAACCGTAAACATACGCTTGAGGCTCAAGCTCTTGATTTTTTGAGCCATATAGTTACTGATAGTGAAAATGTTACAGCATTTTTATGCGATGAAGCTCAAACTATTTTTAATCTATATGAATATTGGAAAAAGAATTTGGATGAAAAAGAAACAAAGCTTGTTGAAGAAATTGAACTTCCATTAACAAAAGTTTTAGCAATAATGGAAGAAAATGGCGTAGCTATTGATGTTTCTTATTTAAAAGAACTCTCTGATTTTATGACACAAAAACTTGCTGAATTGGAAGAATTAATTTATCAATTGGCTGGTGAAAGTTTTAACATAAATTCGCCTAAACAGGTTGCAGAGGTTTTGTTTGATAAATTAGGGCTAAAAACTAAAAAGAAAAAATCTCGTTCTACGAGTGCAGAGATTTTAGAAGAATTGTCTGAAGAATCCGAAATTTGCCAATATATTCTTGAACATCGAAAATTTTCAAAATTGAAATCAACTTATACAGATTCTTTACCGACTCTTATTAGTAAGTATGATGGTCGTATTCATACAACATATAATCAAGCTTTAACTGTTACTGGGCGACTTTCTTCTTCTAATCCTAATTTGCAAAATATTCCGATTAGAACGGAAGAAGGAAACAAAATCCGTGCGGCTTTTTGTGCTAAAGATAAAGAAAATTCTTTAATTCTTTCTGCGGATTATTCTCAAATTGAATTAAGATTGTTAGCTCATGTATCTGGCGATACAAATTTGGTTGAAGCGTTTAAATCCGGTGTAGATGTTCATACGGTAACCGCATCAAAAGTTTTTGGTGTTGAGATTGGTGATGTGACGAAAGATATGAGAAGAAAAGCTAAAGCTGTTAATTTTGGGATAGTTTATGGTCAATCTAAATATGGTTTAGCCAAAACTCTTGGAATTTCAAACAGCGAAGCTCAAAATTTTATTGATAAATACTTTGAACATTATCCAAAAGTTAAAGAGTATATGGAAATAAGAAAAGAATTTGCTCTTGAACATGGTTATGCAGAAACTATGTTTGGTAGAAAGCGTTATTTAACGTCAGAATTAATGAGCCCAAATTTTCAAATAAGAGAATTTGCGCAAAGAGCTGCGATTAATCAGCCTTTGCAAGGTTCAGCCGCTGATTTGATAAAAATGGCAATGATTGAAACTCAAAAACTTTTAGTAGAGAATAAGTTAAAGACAAAAATGATTATTCAGGTTCATGATGAACTTGTTTTCGAGCTTCCTAAAGATGAATTAGACCAAGTTAAAGAGCTTGTAACAAAAGCGATGGAACTTAATCAACCACTGTCTGTTCCATTAGTAATCGATATAAATTATGGTAGCAGTTGGAAAGAAAACTAGTTTTAGCAGGTGCTTAAAAGAAATTTATGTTAGATTTTAATTAAGCATCAAATTCCTTGTGGTGTGCATAATCGTAAACACCAGGGAATGCATTGACACCGGTTTTTTGTCTTGTTACCCAATATTGGATTTTAGGTATTATTGTAGATAAAAATGCTGCTGAAATTGCGAATCCAACTCCAAAATTTACGCCGCTCATAATGTGGTTGGTGCGAACGCCTTTTTTTAGATTTTCCTGCGTAATTTTACCATCTTTTGATTTTTTGCATAATTGGCGCACATATTCTTCCATGTGCTTTTTATAATTGTATAATTCTTTATTAGAAAAATATTGATATTTATCACTACTTGCGCCACCTGAAAAATCGTTGAAAGCTTTTGATAAAAATTTAGGATCATTGATTTCTGCAATATTTAATGCATCGATAATTTGTTGCTTAGTAACAACAGCTTCCCCTAATCTTTCTGGTTGTAATTTTGACATATCACGAAGCCTGTTCATAATATTTTTTTCATCTTTAAAGATACTCTCTAAATCTGAAATTTTAGCAACTTGTAAAGGTTCTTTTTTTATTTTGCTAAATTGATTAAAAAATTTGTCAAATACTGATAATTTTGCAGATTCAAAATTGATTCCCTCTGGAAGTTTAATTTCTGCTGGATTTTTACCTAATACTTGCTTTTTAAATTCTTCAACAGACATTTCGTTGTTATTCTTAGCTAAAAATTCTGTTAAATGTTGATTTATAGGTTTGATATTATTTGGATTAAGTCTGTAAAATTTGCCGGTTTCAACAAAATTCAATAAATCCCTAATATGACCTTGTGCCCACATGTAAAAATAAATAGAGCCAATGTCACGAATACCGATTTCGCGTCTTTCTTCCGAGGTTCTAGCGTTTATCATTCTACCGCCAGTACAGCCGACATCTGTAGAAAGAAGTTTGCCGGTATTTGTATTTTCAATAGCGTTTGTAAATATATTTAAAGCAGCAACTCCGCCGTTTCCTTTAAAGTTTGGAGATTGTGTTTTATTATCATTTTCTAAAGAAATATTATTATTTTGTGCAACTTGAATATTGTTTTGTTCAGCCCTTTTATGACGTAATTTGTTTGTCATAAAATGATTAATTTTAGGGACAACCGCACCAATTATCAAATTTGCAATAAGCACACTTGAAATAACCTTTGCACCTTTCATTAAAGCAACTTGTTTTGAAGTGTATTTTCCACATTTGCCATCTTTAACAAAATTGTCAAAAGGTTTTCTTAAAACTTTATCTGTTCCTACATCAAATTTTCTATTGCCGGTCTGTAAATAATGCCCAAGAATCTTATCGCCAACTTTATTAAGGGCTTTTACGGCCCAAAGCCAAACGATTGAGCCCATAATTTCTTCAAAAGCTCTTTCTCTTGCTTCATCTCGCCCGCCTCTTTTGTAAGCTTGATAAGTTCTTCCCAAAACAACAGTTCCCTCTAAAGCTACAATAGGGGATAAATTGTCTTTTTTTGTCATTGTAGATATGAATTTGGCGAAATAATCTCCGCCCCCAGGGATTCTAGTCAATTTTTTAACCTTTCATAATTCGGCTATTTTTTATAAAACGTGTAAATCTTCCTTTTGTCTATTTTATACCAAATTGTTACAAAAATAAAAAAAACTTTACAAAACTTTTAAAAAATGTAACATATACTTGTATTTAGATTTTTTTTTATTTATGATTGTTCTATACGTACATTAGTCAAAAAATAAGGAATAGTAAAATGAATCCTATTATTAGTAATTTAGAAAAAGAATACACGACAAGAGAATTACCGGATATGAATCCTGGTGATACTGTTAAAGTTTTTTGTAAAATCGTAGAAGGTAACAAAGAAAGAATACAGGCTTATGAAGGAGCTATAATTGCTGAACACGGTTCTGGAATAAATAAAACAATCACGGTTAGAAAAGTATTTCAAGGCGTAGGTGTTGAGCGTGTATTTTTGGTACATTCTCCAAGAATCGATAAAATTCAGGTTCTTAGAAAAGGTGATGTAAGACGTGCAAAATTGTATTACTTGAGAGAAAGATCAGGTAAGGCAACTCGTATTAAGGAAAAAATTGAAAAGAGATAAGTTGCACATTCACTGGTATCCAGGTCATATAGCGAAAGCTGAACGTCAATTAAAAGAAAAACTTAGTTTGGTTGATGTTGTGATTGAAGTTAGAGATGCCAGATTACCTTTAAGTAGTAGTTATACAAACATAAAGAAGCTCTTGGGTGAAAAGCCAAGACTTCTTTTGTTAAATAAGGCTGATTTAGTTGATAAAACAGAATTAAAGCGATGGGTAAATTATTTAAAACAAGAAACTAATTGCCCAGTTGCAATAACTGAAGCAAAAGGTGCTAGAGATTTGCAGTCGGTAATTAATACTGCAATTGAATTAAGCGAGCCGAGAATTCAAGCTCTTATGCAAAAAGGTTTATTAAGACGTCCTGCAAGAGCAATTGTTGTTGGCATGCCAAATGTTGGAAAATCTAGCGTTATTAATAAATTAACTAAATCTTCTAAAACAAAGATTGGCGCTAAAGCCGGTGTAACGCGCCAACAACAATGGGTTAGAATAAATCCAAAGTTAGAATTATTAGATACCCCCGGAATTATCCCGACAGTTCAGGATAACCAAGAGCAAGCAGTTAAATTGGCTTTTGTGAATTCTGTGTCTGAAAATGCTTATTCTTCAGAACTTGTAGCAAATGCGTTATTGGATTTGATGAAAAATGAAAAATTTGCGCAAAGTGTTTTAAATTATTATAAGATTTCTTCGAAAGATGAATTAACATTGGAAAATATCGCATTAACTAGGAATTGGATTATAAAAGGTAGTGAACCAGATACAGAAAGAACTGCAAAGTATATTCTAAAAGATTATCGTGATGGACGTTTAGGCTTATTTATTTTAGATGATTTGCCAGAAATTTCTAATTAAGTATTATGATTATAGCGCCTAAAATCATTAAAGTAGAACAAAGTAATTTTTTTATTAAATGTTTTTCGTTGAATAATTTTGTTCCTAAAAATACGCTTAATATTGTTGATAATTGAAAAAGAGCAAGCGCGTATGCAACATTAATTTGAGCAAAAACGACATTTGTTGAATATTGCATTAAACCTACAGAAAAAATAAGTAGTAATTGATATTTGATGCTTGATTTTTGGATTGAAAATTTGTGCTTTGCAAAAAGGCAAATTAAAAAAGAAAAAAATAAACCAGAAATAGCCCAGAGAGAAAACGCGTTATTTATGCTTGTTAAAAGAATTATTTTTTTTATAAAAATTGCTTCTGTCGCGGAAAAAATTAGGGCAATAAATCTAAACAATGTTGATTTTGAAAAAAATGAAATAGTTTTATTTAATAAAAAAGTTCCTAAAATAATTAACAATATTCCAAAACAAGCTTCAAATGTTGGGGTTTCTTTTAATAGTAGGAAAGCTATTATAATGGCAATGACAGGTTTGAAAGAATTAATTGGAGCTATGCTTGATAATTCTCCACAAGATAATGATTTTATAATAAAAAGATTTCCCAAACATCCTAAAAACCCCATTAATAATGTTAGGAGTATGATTTGGGGTGAAAGAATAATATTTTGACAAAACAAAAAGCTTAAAAGGGTTAATCCTAAATATGTGAAAAAGTTTATTATAGATGCGAATTCGCCATTTTGTGTTAATATTTTTTGAAAAATATTTAAAAATGAATTTGCACTAATCCTTGCACTTATCCATAAAATTAAATTTAACATAAAATTATTATTACATAAAATGTGATGTTTTAAAAATTTACAATATAAAAATTAAGGTTTATTAAATGTTCAAATGCATAAAAAAAAAAGAACACCAGCGCTAAAATTTCAATATACGGCTAGCTCGCTTTTGGTTTAATTTGCTTTATTCTATCCAAACCCGCTACTTGTCTTAGTACAGAGTTCTTCTTCAAGTAGAGGTTCTTTGAATATGAAAATAAAAATAAAAATAAAAAAAAGAAACTCCCCTAAGTTGAACTGCACCCTAAAAACTAGACAAAGTAAAAAAGGGTGGTTCAAGAAACAATCAATAAATGACTTCTGTATTGTACAGGAGTCATTTTATTTCTGCTCCATTGATATCTTTCATTACTATAATATAATTATTTTCATATTCAATTAGACAGGTGGTTAAATTTTAAAATTTGCAATTAATTATTTATTTACATTGCCCAAAATAATAAAACCATGTATTACAAAAAATCATTTCATGTGTTCTTTTACAACGGAATGAACGAAGTGAATTCTGGATAGCGAACAAGTAGAGATAACAGGCTCGAAGTGCCGAAAAATAACCGGCATGGTTACCTTGAACAACTGTCATCGCTTTTTCATATTCATCAACTGAATTGTAATTATTTTTGCTACTGTTTATACAACCAGTTATCAAAAATGGAATTAATAAGAAAAATGCAATAATAATTTTTTTTATATATAAACTCTCCTTTCTAAAAATTTTTTCAAACTTTATAAAAAAAATATAATATATTTTACTTAAATATGAATTTTATTACTGTCAAGCTGTTTTAGGGGTTCGTAATATATTTAAAGAGTTCGAGCAATTTGTAAGTAGAGTGCGGAGTGCTTTTCTTTTCAGAAACTTTTGTCAAATAAAGAATATAAAAATATACTTAAATCTGAAAATAAAATCAAAAAATCTGACAAAAAAGGTTTCAAGTGATAAAAAGTAAAATTTAACATTTTATCCTATTATTAATAAAATTTACCAGCTAAACTTGTGTCCGTTTTTTACGTAGGGATAGATTATAGTATTAAAGTGATAACAAAGTTGTGTTTTAATATAACATTAGATTTATCATATTCCAATTTTTATGATATAGATAAGTTGTTATATCTTGTAATTCTCTATTATTCAAGCTAGGAATCTGAAAGTTATATCCTTCTTTTCGTGCAATTTTTAACATTCTATCATAAAATGCTTTAATTTCATCAGCAAAGATTTTAATTTCTGATTTAGACATACTTTTTAATAGAGAATATAATTGATTTTTATTAATTAATGAATCAAAATCTTCTAACATAATTTTAGGTTTTACTTTATCTGGGGCTATATCAATAATATTTATTTTCTTTTTATCTAATAGAAAATTATTAGGATTTACGGAATCTATATTATATCCTTTTTTTCGAATATTGATAATATCTTTTATATAATCTACAAATGTTTCATCAGGTAATGTTTTGATTTCGTTAAATGTTTTCATATATTGTTCTTTTGTTATAGATTTATTAATATTCCAATTTGAACCATATAAAGGTTTTCCTTTTACAAATTTATTAATAGATACTGTACCATCTTTACTTACTGCAACTGCTTGTCCATAATTTTTACCTTCAAAAAAATCTTTGTGTGGTTTAAAATCTTGTGGCATTTTTAATTTTTCTTTTATTTTTTCTATTCTTAAGATATAATTACCGTTCACTTTATAAACTTCTGCTTCTCTTCCGCTTCCTAAAAAATTTTCAGGTTTAATGTAAGAATTCAAATCATCAACTAGAGATTTCCAATGTTTATTTTGTTCTGAAATATGTACACAATCTGACAAAACAGGAGATTTCATCTTCAGCCCTAAAGTTTCTACCTTTGAGGGGCTGATTAAACTGGCGCAAGTTTTTACTTTAGATGTTACTCTCAATCCAAATTTTATAATCGTTGGTACTATCGACATAATAAAACCTCATTGTTATATTTATATAAAACCTTTTCCCTCTTTAAAATTGCTTTTTAAAAGAAAAATATTACAAAACTGTTACAAAAAATCTGGGTTGGAAGTTAATAGAGGGATAAAAATTAACGATAGAATGCAAACTAATGACGAAAATATTTATGCTGGTGGCGATAGTGTAGAAATAAAAAGTTTTGTAACTAATAATGATGTATTAATTCCATTAGCAGGTTCTGCAAACAGACAAGGAAGAATTATTGCAGATAATATTTGTGGTATTAATTCGATTTACCACTGCGTTGCCACTTCGGACTTTCATTTACAGCAGTCTGAAACTAGACTATGAAAGGGTTATAGATTTTTATAAAATCCTGAAATTTTTCTGAGGCACTTTTTTTATTACCACTTTTGTTGCTGCTAAACAAAATTTTTAGAAATTTTAGAAAAATAAACTACTCTAAAAGATAGATATAATAAGCGTTTTTTGTTTGATACCAGCTAGAATACAGTAATAATGTATATTTAAAAAATTAAGCACTAAAAAAGCCACGTTATTCGTGGCTTATTAAATGGTACCCCCAAGCGAATTCGAATCGCTGTCTACACCGTGAAAGGGTGTTGTCCTAGGCCTCTAGACGATGGGGGCTTATTTCAACATTACTTATAATATCAAATCAAATTTAAAAGTCAAGCATTTTTATTGTATGAACAAACTCGCGTATTTCATTATGAGGAAGCGGAAAAAGTTGAAAAATGACAACTTATCATCATTTTTAGTTTTAATTGTAACAAATTGTAACGATTTTTCTCAAAACCCTAAAGTTTTTCAAAAAAATGCCGTTATACATGATACAAAAGGAAAAAAGTAAAAAAGGAGTATCAATTATGGCAGAAAATATTGGAAGAATATTTGGTGGCGGTAATAACTATTCAATCGGTTACAATGTAAAAAAACAAGCAGATGAACAACCAAAAAATGAAGTACCTCAAGCTCCTATAGAACAAGCACACAATGAGATTGATCCAAATAAAGTTTTTGATTTTTTGAATGCGAATATAGCTGTAACTCCTCAAAAACCTGTTATAGGTAAAAATGATCCGGAAATGGAAGCAAGAATAGGCGCTTTTATGGAAAAATTTGAAAAATGGTATGGTGTTATTCGTGAAGAAGTTGGCGATGAATCAGCACCTATTGTCATGGATGCAGTATTAGATAAAAAGTTTGCAATCAATTAACATAAGTATGATAAAGAGTTTTTATTAAAATTTAATGCTGGTTATAAAATCAGCATTTTTTTTGCATAAATATAGTTTTTCCGCAAACTCATAAATAAAAATTTCTGCTTTCTTTTTTATCAAGGGGATTCTATTTATTGTAAAATATTTATATGAAGAAATTATTTTTATACTTAATATTGATAATTATAGCAATTTCAATGTTTATACCGTTTCTTGTAATGTTTTTAATTTCTTTAACTGGGCAAGAAAATATTTTCACTGATTACAAAAATATTAATTTATCTTTATGCTCATATAAAAATGTTTTTCATGCAATTCCGGTTGTTAAATATTTTTTTAATAGTGTAATTGTATCTGTTGGTGCGACGTTAGGGCAAGTTGTTATTTCAGCATTTGCCGGATATGGTTTTTCAAGGTTAAAATTTAAAGGTTCAAATATTTTATTTTTTATAATTATATTAACAATGATGGTTCCGCCACAAGTAAATATAGTTCCTTTATTTCACTTGATGAGTGCTTTGGGTTGGATTAATACGTATCAGGCAATGATTGTGCCGGCAATTTTTGGCGGTTTTGGAGTTTATATGATGCGTCAATATTTTATGAGTTTTTCAAAAGAATTAGAAGATGCTTCGAAACTTGATGGTTGTAATGCTATCCAAACTTTTATAAAAATTGCATTGCCTTGTGCTACTCCGGCACTTGCAACGCTTGCAGTGTTTACGTTTGTTACTAATTGGAACAGCTTTATGTGGCCATTAATTGTGACAAATACTGAAAACATGCGAACTTTAGCAGTTGGGCTTGCTATTTTTAAAGGTTCTTTTCGTGAAATTACATTGTGGGGGGAATTAACAGCTGCATCATGTATTTGTTCAATTCCTGTTATTATTATTTTTTGTGTTTTGAAAAAATATTTGTTAAATAATCCACAAGCTGGTGCTGTCAAAGAATAGTTCTTAAAATATAATATAATTATTTTTTATTCAATATTAAACATATAATTTTTAAAGTATTTTTTTATTGTAAAAACTCTCACCTTTAATATTTTAGGTGAGAGTTTTTGTTTTAATATTTTGATTTAATTATTTATATAAAGGTGCTAATTTTTTTTCTTGTTGAGGAATTACACCTTCTGTGATTGATTGATAAACTCGATAATCAATTTCAGGGAAACAATTATCAATGCTTTCAATTTCACTTAATTTAGCTTCGTCAATATTGCCATTTTCAATCATATCTGCGATAAAACTGAATCTGTCAACATGTTCATTAAATCTATCTGTTGCATAGTCTTTAGCTTGCCATGTTGTAATTAAGAATGGCCAATCTGAACTTTGCAATAACAAGTTCTCTCTTGCCAATTGGTTTAAAGCTCTATGTAACAATTTATCTTCCGGAATTTCAGAATGAGCATCTGTTATTGCGCTCATACGTTTTTCGCAAGAATGAATAATCGGCCACATCCATTCTGTTAAATGGTTCATCCAAACATAGAAATGACCACCTTGACCCCAAGAAGATTCAGGTATTTGAATGGCTTCTTTGGGAGGATGCGCTGTTATGTATTCACCTGCGGTCATTCTTTCGACTTCCGGTAAATATTCGCTGAATTTTTTGATAACTTGTTTAATAAATTCCACGCCTTCAAACCACCAGTGACCAAATAACTCTGTATCAAATGATACCATAACAAGTCCTTCTTTATTTTTTGCTAACTTGTAATCATTTAATAAATGATAAATCAAAGTTGTATAATGGTCTGAATTTTCATTTATTTTATTCATTGCAAGAACCGGGTCATAAAGCATTTTGTCACCTAAATCTGTTGTTGGTGAAGTTACTCTCCAGTAGTGCATACCTGATTTTTCATCACGTCTGTGAAATTCTCTAAAACATCCATCCCCTGGGTAACCGTCGGCTGCTGACCAAACTTGATACCCTGCTCTATCATTACGTCCCATAACTGCAACTTGAGCATCAGGTAGCCAGTAAGCAGAATACGTATCATAACCTGTTGCTGGTCTATCAGGTAGCGGAATATATTCAATATTACCATACATACCGATAACACGTCTGTTACCTATAGAGTTTCCACCTTCAATAACATGTGATTCAGTAAAGAAATATTGAATATCATTATTTTGTAAAGTAACTTCGATTGCTGGTCGCCAATGTTTTTTACCATCTTTACCAACATACTCATAGCCTTGTCTATAAGCACATTCCGGCAACCATGCGCCCATTGCTTTTTTGCCAAATAATCTTTTTGTAGTATCTTGACCGACTTTGAATTGAGCATTTAAATTACTATCCGTTGCAAGCAAAGGTGAAAATCCATGCGTTGCACCGGAAGTTGTAATTTCAATACAACCCAAATCTTGATATTTTTTAAAATATTTAATTAAGTTTTTTTCATATTTATTAACAAAATCATTTCTCAATTTATTCCATAAATCAAAATAATATTTTGCTAAATATTTTAAATGCTGTGAATGAGCGATTTTAGGATCCGGATAACGTTCCAAATCTTTTGATACAGCTTTGATTTGAGCGTCTATGTATTTTACAAAACCATTTTGCAAATGTTCATCATTAAGCTGTTCCGCTAAAATTGGGGTAATTCCAATAGTCAACTTTGCTTTAATTCCTTCATCATACAATTCAGAAATAGCATTTAAAAGAGGTACGTATGTTTCTGCCATACATTCATAAAGGTTTTCTTCACCAAATGGCCACATCCCAGCTTTTCTGTAATATGGCAAATGGCTGTGTAACATAAATACGAATTGTCCTACTGACATTTTTGCCTCCGTTCGTGTTTTTTTTATATATTTTTACATTATTATTTATAACACAATAATAAAAAAAAGTAACCCTTTGGTATTAGTTAATTAGAATAATGTTACAATTGTTAACTTTGGTTTCAAGATTTTAACGAAATTTTCTAGTATATAATGATTATATTTTCAAAATTTATCAACCAATTGCGAATACAAAATTATTATTTGCGCTGCATGTAGAACAAAAATCTGTTTCTGCAGAAACACTGTCAGAATAGTTTTTGAAGCTTGAGCCGACTCGTCCTCTAAAATCTCCTGATAAATATGGACATGAATAAATTCCTGTTTCTGCAAGCATTCTTCCATACATGCAATCTGTTTTTTCTGACATCATTGAATATTCAGGTTCTTGATTTTTTTCATAAGAATTCACTATTTGTAAATCTGTATTTTTTATATTGTGTGACGTAAATATCTCTTCAAAATTTTGTTGTAATATTTCTGACGTTAGATTAAAGCAATTTTGTATAACAAGAACTGAAGAAAAATCGTACCTTGATAGTGTTGATAATGCAAAAATTGTTTGTCTATAATTTCCTCTATATTTTGCACTATCACTTTCTTTTTCTAGAAAATGTGTTAGTGAAAGCCTAAAGAAAATTTGGTTTTGTCCTTCATCTTCAACTTTTTTTAAAAAACGAATTTTCTTTTCATTCAAAAAGCTTCCATTAGTGCAAATACAAACATTGCAACGTTTTAAACAAAGTCTTAAAATTGCATTAAAATCAGGATGTGTCATAGGTTCCGCTCCTGTTAAATATATGCAATATAAATTATTAGATTTGGTATCTTCTAATGCTTCTTTAATTTTGTCTATTGAAATAAAATCTTTTATTTGTTTTTTATCTGAAAATTGTAAATAACAAGTTTTACAGTGTTGATTACAATTTTTTGCAGTCATTTCAATAAAAAGATTGTTTAGCTCCTTTAATTTATAAATCGGAGCTGTGCAGATACTAGCCATAAACCCTCCTCAGTTAATTTTTCAATAATATTTTATTGTGAAAAATATATAAAAAAAATTATCAAGGTGGCGAATTTATTTTTATTTTTTTGAGTTTGTGGAAAAACTATTTAAACTTAGAAGAACGGTTTCAAGTCAGGTCGTGTGCTATTCCACATCCTCTTTTATTAATAAAATTGATGAAAAACTAGAAATTTATGAATTGTTAGTGTCATCATTTGAGGTTTCTTGATTAGAATTAGAAGGTGATTCCAGCTCTTCTGCTTTTGCGAAATCAGTCTTTCTATCATTAAATTTATTCGGATTTAATAAATATGCTTTTGTTAAACTATCGTTACCGGTGATTTCACCAAAATTATTAACTAAGAATTTATATTGGTTTGGCTCCAAACAAGAGGTGCTATAAGAGCAATCGTCTTTATTATCTTTTCTTGGAATAGTTAATTCAATGTTGTATGTTAATCCGGTGCTTGAAATATATGGTGATTTGGGCGCGGTTCCGCTTTCTAACTTTATTTTACAGCTTATGCTAGGGCTTAATTGAAATTCTGCGTAATCTGTTGTCGAATTAGCGTGTTCATAATATTTTTTTTCAACAATATTAGTATCTTCTGTAGCTAAATAAACTAGCATTAAATTAGGATACTTACTGTTTCCTGTAGTTTCTTTACTGTTTTCTGTAGTTTTGTCGTATGCAAAACTTTGAGATGAATCATAATATAAAGCATCATATCGATAAGGGCTTTGTGCACAACCTAACCCTTGGCAGGCGCGTTTGTAGCGATGATAATTACCATAAGCTTCTTGTGAATCTTTGTTTCTGTCGCCAACATAATCGTAATATATCATGCTGTTGTTTAAAAGGTTTTGTGTCGTTTCAGAGAGCGCATTGTAGGCTTTTAAAACTTCAACTTTATTTTTATCAGGTAGAATTGCGCTTGACATTGGCGTGATTATTGCTGCAACAATTCCAACAACTGCAAGTGCTACTAATATTTCTGACAAGGAAAAACCATATTTTTTCATTATATAAAGCTCCTGTTAATTATTCATACTTTATTCTATTTTAGCATATTTTGATAAAATATATAGTGCGTTAAAGAAAATCTTAAAAACTTTAATCAGGTAATGTAATTTTTCCCATAACTGTTCTATTTTTAGCTCCTGTGCAGGTCGGAATATTATTAGGTATATTATAAAAATTGCAGTAACCTAAAAGTGCAAATGCCATGACTTCCTTGAAATTATTTGAAATTCCATAATCTTCATGGGTTTTTAATTCGATATGTTTTGGCAAATAATTTCTTAAAAATTTCATCATAGTTTTGTTATAAGCTCCTCCGCCACCGACAATTACTGTGTCAATATCAGCTTTTTCATATACAAAGCGTTCATAAGATTGAGCAATATTTTTTGCAGTTAAAGCTGTTAATGTTGCGATAATGTCTTTTTTATCATCCGGAGCTGTTTTAAGAATATTTTCTATATATTGTGTTGAAAAATATTCTCTACCGGTAGTTTTGGGCGGTGAGATATAATAATATTCATCTTGCATAAGACAATCCAGCCAACTTTCACAAATATTTCCGGAATTTGCAATTTCTCCATCTTTGTCAAATTTTTGATTGAAAAACTTTTGTACACAATAGTCAATCATTATATTTCCGCATCCGTTATCAAATCCAAAGGTTTCGCAGTTGTCAGATACTACCGTGACATTAGAAATCCCGCCAATATTTTGTATAAGTGAGTTTTTAAACCACTTTTCGTCAGCAAAACACACTAATGGTGCGCCTTGACCATTACATGCTATATCTTTGCTTCTAAAATCAGATATAACCATGCATCTTGTATCGTGCGCTATAATTGAGCTTTCTCCTATTTGCAAAGTGCTTTTTAAAGAAATATTATCAAGTTTTTCGTCATAAGGATAATGATAAACAGTTTGTCCATGGCTGGAAATAAAATCAGGTTTCCCGAATTCTTCAATTAAAATTTTAGCTGCATTTGCAAAACATTTACCAATCGCAAAATTTAGTTGGCATAAATCTTTTATATTAATTTCACCGCGAAAAGCTGAAAAAATTTTTGCTCTGATATGTTCAGGATATGAATAATTAATACCTTTTATGAGTTTTACGCTCATATCCGGCGCAACTTCACAAAGTCCGGCATCGATTGAATCACACGAAGTACCAGACATTAAACCTATAACTTTTTTAGTTTCTTTATCTTCCATTTTTAAACTCTGCCATATATATCTTCGTAACGTACAATGTCTTCTTCAATAAGTAAATCGCCTTTTTGAACTTCAGTAATTTTTAAATCTTCATTAAAAGGGTTTTGCAAAGAATGAATCGCTTTAAGTGGTATATCAATGCTTTGTCCGGCATCTAAAATATATTCATTTTGGTCTAAAATAACTTTGGCTTTACCTTTTAATACAACCCAGTGTTCACTTCTATGGTTGTGAGATTGAAGAGAGAGTTTTTGTTGCGGATTAACGTGTATCAGTTTTGTTAAAAATCCTTTACCTTGCGCTAAAACAGTGTAATATCCCCAAGGACGATAAACTGTTTTGTGTACAAGATGAGTGTTATTTTTTTGCTCTTTTAATGTTTCAAAAATATTTTTTACTTCTTGAACCTTGTTTGCCTTACAGGCAAGAACTGCATCTTCTGTTTCAATTAAAATAATATCTTCAAGTCCAATCGTTGCAATGAGTTTTGACGAAGAATAAATTAATGAATTTTTTGATTCAAAATCTAAAATATTACCGATTTTAACATTACCATTTGCATCTTTTTTGCTTACATCATAAACAGATTTCCAACTTCCTAAATCTTTCCAATCGCTTGCTAATTCTATTAAAGCGAGTTTGTCTGTTTTCTCCATAATTGCATAGTCTATTGAAATATTAGGCAATTTTTCAAAGTCAGCCGGCTTAATTTCATAATTTTTTAAATCAAAAATTTTTAAGCAATTATAAATATCAGGAGTGTATTTTTTAGCTTCGTTTAAAAGTGTAGAAGCTTTAAATACAAAAATTCCGCTATTCCAATAATAACTTGAGTCTTTGATTAAATCAGAGGCATTTTGTTCTGTTGGTTTTTCTATAAAATTTTCAACTTTATAACCATTTTCAATTTTTTGAGAATTAATTTTAACATAACCATAACCATTTTCCGGATAAGTAGGCTTGATTCCTAAAGTTACAATAAAACCTTGTTCCGCTAATGATTCTGCCTGTTTTAAAGATTCTGCAAAAGCTTTTTTGTCTTTTATCAGATGGTCAGACGGAAAAACAGCAATAATAGGGTCTTTAGCGTGGTTTTCCATAATATATTTGGTTGCAAATAGAATTGCAGGTGCTGTATTTTTAGATACAGGCTCTGATAATATGGTAGGGTCTTGAACTAATGAGGATAGTTGATATTTTATATTAGAAAAATGTGAAATTAATGTCGTAGTTAAAATATTTTTTTCGTCAATAAATTCTTTCAGGCGTAAAAAAGTTTCTTGTAATAAACTTTTTGATTCGCAGATGTTTTGTAATTGTTTTGGATAAAGTTCTCTAGATAAAGGCCATAAGCGACTTCCTGAACCTCCTGCTAAAATTAATCCGTACATAATAACCCTCTTAATTCTTTATATTATAAGTTTAGCATAAAAAATTTTGAGTTTGTTTTTTCTCTGTTTTTTTATGATTGTGTTATTGTTTTTCTTTTTCCTTAAGTATTGCATTTGCGCATACAAAAGCTGTGGACCAAGCGTTTTGTAAGTTAAATCCGCCACAATCTCCATCAATATCTAAAATTTCGCCAAGTGCATACAAATTACTGTATTTTTTAAATTCCATATTTTTAGGATTAATTTCTTTTAAATCAATTCCGCCTGCCGTAACGGTTTCTTCGCCTTTATTTGTGCCAGTTACTAAAACTTCGAATGAATGTATATTTTCTAAAATCATATCCCGCATTTTGCCATTTATAAAGTGTGATTTTAAACTCTTTTCAATTTTTAATTTTTTTAAAATCTCGTAAGCAATTTTTTGTGGAATAAATTCTGTTAGAACATTTTTAATTTCTTTGTGTGGGTTATTATTTAAAATATCTTGAAGATTTTCTAAGTTGGGGCATAAATCAATTTTTAATTTATAAGGATAAGTTTTGTAGGCATTAATAGATGAGATTTTATAAATCAAAGGCCCTGAAATCCCGAAATGTGTAAATAAAATATCTCCATGTAAATTTTCGCACACGCAATTTTTTATAATAACACCGCTTAAATTTTGAGGTGGATTAACGATGTTTAACCCAACTAGTGCTGGCTTTTGAGGGATAAATTTTATATCTAAATCCTTTAAGATTTCGCTACCGGAATGACCACCAATTGAAATAATAACTTTGTAAAAAAAATATTTTTTCATATCAGTAATTATTTCAAAACCTTTTGTTTTAGGGATAATTTTTGTAACCTTTTCATTAATAATTTTAGCTGAAGTTATTTGATTTATGATTTTATTTTGCACATCTTTAGAACTGTTGGAAATTGGAAATATGCGATTATCGTTTTGAATATAGGTTTTAATTCCGATTTTATCAAACATTTCTAATGTTTCAGCTGTTGAAAATTGTGCAAAAATTGAATATAAAAATTTCTCGCCGCGAGGATAATGTTTTGCCAATTCCTTAAAATCAAATTCTGCATGCGCTAAATTACAACGTCCACCGCCGGTTGGTAATAATGTGTGCAACAATTTTCCTTTTTCAAAAATTACTACATCTAGTCCCAATTGTAACAAAAAATAAGCACATATACAGCCAGAAGCTCCACCACCAATTATTGCAATTTTATTTTTGCAAGCTTTAACCATCTAAAATTCCAAATCGCCAGTTTCAATTCTAGTGCCATATAAACATATAGATTCAGGATTCTCTAGCTCATCATAAAGTTCTTCTATTGTTTTGCCAAATACTGGATGGACGAAATCTTGTGCAATTTCAAGCATTGGAACTAATGTAAATGCTCTTAAATGGACACTTTTGTGAGGAATCGTTAAAAATTCTGTTTTCATAATCAAAGAGTTATAAAACAAAATATCAATATCAATAGTTCTATCTTTGTATTCTTTTGAATCATTGTCACGCTTTCTGCCCAGTAAAGTTTCAATTCTTTGGCATTCAGCTAATAATAATTCTGGAGTTAAGGTTGTCGTTATTTGTATAACGGCGTTTACAAACCACTTGTCAGAAACCATTTGACAAGGTTCACTTTCATAAAATGATGATGCTGCAACAATATTAATAAAAGAGTTTGCGCCAAGCATATTTGTTGCTTGTTGAATATAGCCAACTCTATCACCTATATTTGAACCTAATGATAAATAAACTATTGCCATATCTTGATTTTACAGCAACTTCAAAAACATTGTCAATGTTTTTATAATACGAGGATGAGAAAAAAGTCGAAAAATGACAAATTATAGAAATATATTAGGTTTCGTGCTACAATATTTTTGTCCGATAGATTTGGATACTATTAATGATGAAAAAAGAATCTCATACAAATTGATTATTGTTTAATCGTTGCGATATAGTATAATTAAAATAATTAAAATGAGATAATTGTAAAATTAAGAAAGGAAAATTAAGATGAGTTTTGTACCTGTAGTTATAGAACAATCAAGCAGAGGTGAACGTTCTTTTGATATTTTCTCAAGATTGTTGAGAGAAAGAATTATTTTTTTAGGAACGCAAATTGATGATATGGTTGCAAACCTTGTTGTTGCACAGTTACTTTTGCTAGATAGTGAAAATCCTGAAAAAGATATTATGTTATATATAAATTCTCCAGGAGGTAGCGTTACTGCCGGTTTAGCAATATATGATACAATGCAACACATCAGAGCGGATGTTTCAACTATTTGTTTAGGTCAAGCAGCTTCTATGGGTGCATTCTTGTTATGTTCAGGTGCGAAAGGCAAGAGAATGGCTCTTCCTCATTCAAGAGTTCTTATTCACCAACCTCTAGGTGGTGCACAAGGACAAGCAACAGATATTGAAATTCAAGCGCAAGAAATTTTAAGAATCAAAAAGAACTTGAACGAAATAATGGCTGCTAATACAGGTCAATCAATTAAGAAAATTGAAAAAGACACAGATAGAGATTATATCATGACTCCTCAAGAAGCTCTTGAATATGGTATGATTGATAAAGTGATTACAAAAGAGTAAGTACAAATTTAAATGAGGATGCGAAGGTATCCTATATTATCCATATAAGGGAAAATACAGACTGGAGAAAAAAATGCCCACTAACGACAGATTAAAATGTTCATTTTGTGGTAAAACTCAAGACCAAGTAAAAAAATTAATAGCAGGTCCTGACGTTTTTATTTGCGATGAATGCGTTGAATTATGTAATGAAATTTTAGATGAAGAATTTTTTGAAGGTAAAGAAAAAACAGAAAAAGAATCAAAAGAAAAAGATTCTTCTGAAAATGATGATAAACCAATCCCAAAACCTCAAGAAATTAAAGATTATCTTGACCAAAATATTGTTGGTCAAGATGAAGCTAAAAAAGTTTTGGCGGTTGCAGTTTACAATCATTACAAAAGGCTTAAACATAATAAAACAACAGATAAAAATAGTGTAGAAATTCAAAAATCAAATATTTTATTAGTGGGGCCAACCGGTAGCGGTAAAACATTATTAGCACAAACTTTAGCAAAAATGCTTGATGTTCCTTTTGCGGTTGCTGATGCGACGACATTGACAGAAGCCGGTTATGTAGGCGATGATGTTGAAAATATTTTATTAAGGCTTTATCAAAATGCAAATTTTGATGCTAAAAAGGCTGAACGCGGAATTATTTACATTGATGAAATTGATAAAATTGCACGTAAATCTGAAAATACTTCTATTACAAGAGATGTTTCAGGTGAAGGTGTTCAACAAGCTTTGTTAAAGCTTATTGAAGGTACAGTAGCAAATGTTCCTCCTCAAGGTGGAAGAAAACATCCTCAACAAGAAATGATTCAAATTGATACAAGCAACATTTTGTTTATTGTTGGTGGAGCTTTTGTTGATTTAGATAAAATTATTGAGCATAGGGTTAAAGAAGGTTCTTCTATTGGATTTGGAAAAGTTGCTCCAACTCAAGCTGAAAAAGAACAAAATGCTTCAAAATTATTGAAAAAACTTCAACCTGAAGATTTATTGAAATTTGGATTGATTCCCGAATTTATTGGTAGAATTCCTATTTTTGCAACTTTAGATGCTTTAACAGAAGATACTTTGAAAATGATTTTAACTGAGCCTAAAAATGCTGTGTTAAAACAATATAAATGTTTATTGGAAATGGACGGTGTTGATTTAGAATTTGAGCCGGAAGCTATTGATTTAATTGCCAAAAAAGCAATAAAGAGAAAGACCGGTGCAAGAGCTTTGAAATCAATCGTAGAAGAACTTATGCTTGATATTATGTATAAAGTTCCTTCAGATTCTTCTATCAAAAAATTTACTATTACAAAGGACATGATTGAGATGGAAGAAGAAAAAACTGAAACTAAATCTTCTATAGATGAACATGAGCTTATACAATTGCCTAAAAAAGCGGCAAGCTAATTTACACTTATGATTGCTACATTTTCAATATGGTAAGTGTGAGGAAACATATCAAAAGGCTGTACAAATTCAACTTTGCAGCCTTTTTGTTTTAGATATTTTAAATCTCTGGCAAGTGTTGCTGGGTTACAAGAAACATAAACTATTTCTTTTTTTACAAGTTTTAAAACATAATCTAAGCTTTCTTGTGTGCAACCTTTGCGTGGTGGATCTAAAATTGCAATGTCAAAACTTCTGGATTTTGTGTTTATTTCTTTTTCAAAAAATATTCCGGCATCCATATTATGAAGTTCAACATTTTTAATTTTATTTTCTTTTATAACTTTTGATGCTAAATCTACAGAAGCCTTGACTTCTTCTACGCAAACGACTTTTTTTGCAATATCTGATAAACAAATTCCAAACGTTGATATTCCTGCGTATGCGTCTAAAATTAAAGGTTCATTAAAGTTTTCAGAAATATGTTTTTTTACGTAATTAAAAATGTTTTCGGCAGTAAATGGGTTTACTTGAAAAAAGGTTTCGGCCCCAATTTTGAAAATCTTATCACATAATTTTTCTTCGACAAAATTTTCCCCAGCAATCAGAATGGTTTCTTTTGCCAAAATTAAATTTGTTTTATTTGGGTTTAAATTAATCAAAACGCCGGCGATATTTTCAAGTTCAGAATAAATTTGTAGCGCAAGTTTTTTTACATTATCTAAAACTTTAGGTGAATTTATAACCAATGTCACTAAATTTTTGTGGTTAAAATTTGAATGACGTATTACAACATGCTTTAAATCTCCGCTGTGTGTTTTTTCTATATAACCTTTAACTTTGTAATGTGGTGCATTTTCGCGAATAAAATCAATAATTTGGTCACAATAATTCGGCTGAATTGGACAATGTTTGATATTTACAAGTTCATGACTTGCAGGTTTATAATATCCAGCAATAATCCTTTTAGATTCTTTAGTTTCACTTATCGGGTATTGAATTTTATGACGATATTCAAGATTTTGTGGACTTGCAATAACATCTTTAATTTTAATTTCGTCATTATAAATTGAGTGAAAAGTATCTTCCACAATTTCTTTTTTGTATTTTAATTGTGCATTGTAATTAATAAATTGTAATTGGCAAGAACCACAGACTTTTTGCATTGCACAAACAGGCTTAACTCGATTTGGAGAAGGCTCAATTATGTCAATAATTTTTGCGTGTGCAAAAGTTTTATTTTTTTTACCGATTTTTATTTTTACAATATCTTCAGGACATGCATTTTCAACAAAAATAACATAATTATTAAATTTTGCAATTCCATACCCAAGATTTGATAGCTTTTCTATTTTTACAATCAATTCTTCCGGTACGGATTTTTTATCTACAAACTCCATAGTTTATTACTTTCCAGGCTTTATGACTTGAATATTACGTGTTTCAGATAATTCTTGTCTAGCATTACGAATAATTTCTTTATATTCTTCTGATAAGCTTAATCCGTTACAAAGTCTATCTATAAAACCGGTATTTAATTTTACAGCTTTTTCAAGAGCTCCAACATTTTCCAAAACATCTTTTACATCTTTAAAATCATATCCAAAAGATTGCTTAGATTGATAAAGCATTACTTCACCAGTTTCAGCTTGTAAAGGCTCACCGCCAAGTTCAAAATATAGTTTGAAAATAGATTTTAAATCTTGAAGTTCAGATTGCATTGTAGCGATACTTTGTTGAATTCTTAAATATCTATCAAATAAATAATCAACATTTGTTAATTGTTTTTTTTGCCAATCAAGTTTTTGCAAATAAAGTTTTTTAAGTTTTGGATAAGCTAAAGCTAGTCCCATTGTGTCAGCCATAGCTCTGTGATGATTATTAAGTTCAACATTAAACCTTTTTGTAAGAGCTTCTAATCCATGTGATTCAAGTTCAGGAGCAATTTCTTTAAACATAACTTGTGAATCAATATGCGGATTTTCTAATTTAGACCCTAAAACTCTTAATTTAGCTTCATTCAAAAAAGAATAATCAAAAATAGCATTATGAGCAACAATAGGGTAATCTCCGATAAATTCAAGTATTTTAGGTAAAATTTCTTCTTCTGTTGGCGCATCAGCTACCATTTCTTGCGTAATTCCATGTACCGCCATAGAAGATTTACGAATATGTTGCTGAGGGTTTATAAGAGTTTGAAATTCATCTTTGATTTTGCCATTTTCAAGTCTTACCGCCGCAAATTCAATAATTCGTTCTCTCGTATAGTCTAATCCGGTTGTTTCTGTATCAAGTACTATTTCTATTTCTTTTTTTCTTGGCATGTTTAATCCTTTGTGTGGGTAAATTAACTCCTAATGCTCCTCGTACCCATCCAATAGTATAATAGCAT
Source organism: uncultured Candidatus Melainabacteria bacterium (assembly GCA_934754655.1). Lineage (GTDB taxonomy): Bacteria > Cyanobacteriota > Vampirovibrionia > Gastranaerophilales > Gastranaerophilaceae > CAG-196. The sequence continues at coordinate 61,255 of CAKVIC010000010.1, forward strand.
AAAAAAAATATATGTGCTAATATAAATAAAAATTGTTAGATATCATAGAGGGAGAAGATATTATGGTACAAGAAATTAACGCAAATAATTTTAAAACAGAAGTCGAAGATTATAATGATATTGTAGTCGTAGATTTTTATGCTAATTGGTGTGGACCTTGTAGAAAATTGTCACCAATAATGGAAGAAATTGAATTAGAAATGAAGGATAAAGTTAAATTTGTAAAAATTAACACTGATGAAAACATTGATACAGCAAAAAATTATCAAATAAGTGGTTTGCCGACTTTATTGGTATTTAAAAATGGAAATCCTGTTGATAGAATGGTAGGTTTGATGCCAAAGAGTTCAATAATTACTAATATTGAAAAGCATGTGTAGGTTTGATTTTTGTAGGTGTGGCGAATTTCCTTTTTTAAAGGAAATTCGCCACATTTGTTTGTTATAAATCAGCTTTTATGCAACGATTCATAATAAAAATAGCTAAGATGATTATCAAAGAACCTATTGAAAAATTTATTAAATTGATTTTTTCATCAAAAATCAGTATTGAAAATAAAACTCCAAACGGAATTTTTAAATTATTCATGATTGCTAATATAGAGCTAGATACAAGCTTTGCCCCTTTGTTCCATAAAAAGAATCCGATTCCTGTTGGAACTATTCCTAAATATAGGATTGATAATATTTGTAGATTAGTCAAAGAATTAGTATAATCATTATTTAAAATTACTATAGGTAAAATTGCTGAAAAAGCTCCTAAATAAGAGATAGATATAAGATTTTGAGTTTTTATTTCATTTGGAATAAAATGCTTCCATAATATTTGTCCAAGTGCAAAAGTGCAATTAGAGGTTTCCATTAATAAAATTCCCTTTATAATTTGAGAAAATTCTATATTTTGCCAAACAATAATTATTGCACCAACTACTGATAGTAATATGCAAAAAATGTAAATAGGTTTGAATTTTTCGCCCCAAAAAGAAGCCCAAATAGCTACAAATACAGGGGTAGATGTTGTAAGTAAAGCAATTTCGTTTCCTTGTAGATATTTAAATGCTTGAAGAAATGAAACATACATTACTCCAAATTGAATAATACCAATAAAAAAAGCTTTAGATAAAATTTTAAAATCATTTTTTTTGATAAAAGGAAGAAATATTAAAAAAGCTAAAAAAAGCCTTAATAAAACGACAAAATCAGCAGGCAAAGTGCATAATTGACTTTTTATTAAGCCAAATGATAATGAAAAACATATTGTAGCAAATATTAAATATAACATTTTTACTGAACTTTTGTGATTATAATATTAAGTTTTTTGCTTATATGAGCAAATATCTGTACGATATAATAATCCTTTAAAATCAATGTTTTGAGCTGATTCATAAGCTTTTTTAACTGCGCTTGTTACAGTGCGACCTTGCGTTATTAAATTAACAACGGCTCCGTTTTCTGCAATATATTCGAGATATCGATTTTTATTAATGTTCGGATAAAATTCAAGCATCGTATCTTCTTCAATTTCTTCAAGTCCATTTATAATGTTGTTGGAATTCATTTTATTATTGCAATGCAAAGACAATGTCGCGTAAAAATAATCTTTTGTTTTTATAAAATCAACATCATCGCTAAAAGTACCTAAAATACATGATTCAAATAATTTGTAAAGGTTGTCATCTATTGATTGTAATATAGAAGTTGAATCGCAATCACTCATTGTTGGAGTAAAATCAATTATTGATAAATTATCATCACTTAAAATTCCATTTACTCCGAGGATTCCTAAATATGGTTCACCGATTATTTGCAAATGTTCTAAAACCGGATATATAATTCTTTCCATGATAAAATTAATATTTTTGTCTGATAATTTGTAATTGGGAACGCATGCGCCCATGCCTGTTGTTAATTGTCCGCCATCTCCATTCAAAGAATGTTTATATAATAGTGATGAGCCTAATGGTAAAGCTTTGTACCCGTCAGTTAAAACATAAAAGGCAAAAGGTGTTCCGTTAACATAATCTTCTATTAAAACTTTTTGGGTTGTATTATTAAAAAAAGATTCCAAAAAACTTTTTGCAACACTGTAAGATGGAAGGATTGTGGCGCTAGATTTTTCATTTGTTTTTATAACAACAGGATATTCAGAGCGTTTTAAGTAATCTAGCATTAAATTAAGTTTCTCAAAAATTCCAAATCTCGGTGTCGGAATCTTTAACTTATACATTAATTTTTTTGAATTTGTTTTGTTAAACAATAAGGCTGCGGTTTCAGCTTTTGGTGCTAAAATAGGAATATTATTTTCTGCAAAAATTTTTGCAATATTTGATTCTAGAATATCTTTAGAAGTTGGAATAACCATTGAAATATCGTTTTCTAATGCAAAATCTAATAATTCGACAATGTTATTACTTCTTATATCAACACAAGTTGCAATATCTGATAATTTTTTGTTTCCAGAAGTTATAAAAACATTAAAATCTTTGCAAAAAATTTTTGCAAAAGATTCTGCTCCCAAATTATTTCCGATAATTAATATGTTTTTTTTCATACAGTGTATTGTAACATAAAATTTTTAGAAATAATATTTACATTTAAGCAGGATTGCGGTATTTTATTTTTAAGGGAGATAACAATGAAAGAACAATTAGAAAATATTTACAATTCAGCAAAAAAAGATATTGACTTAGCAAAAAGTGTTAATGATATTGAGGAAATTCGTCTTAAATATTTGAGCCGTAAAGGTGAATTTAATTCAATCAAAAAAGGACTTAAAGATTTGTCAGATGAAGATAAACGTACTGTAGGGGCATTTGCTAATCAAATAACAACTGATTTGGAAGCATTATTAAAAGAAAAATATGACAATTTTTATCAAGCAGAATTGAATGAAAAATTAAAACAAGATAGAATTGATATAACTTTAGACGGTAAATTCAATAAATTAGGAAAAATTCATCCTTTGACAGAAACAACAAATGAAATCGTGCAAATTTTTCAAAATTTGGGTTTTTCAGTTGTTGATCCAAGTTTATCACCTGAAGTAGAAACAGAATACTATAATTTTGATATGCTTAACGTTCCTAAAGAACATCCGGCGCGTGATGTGCAAGATACTTTTTATGCAAAATTTGATAAATCCGTAGTTTTAAGAAGTCAAACTTCAGGAGCGCAAATTCACGCAATGGAGAATCATAAACCGCCAATAAAAATTATTGCCCCAGGGCGTGTTTACAGAAACGAAAATATTAACGCAAGAAAAAATAATTTCTTTCATCAAATTGAGGGATTGTATGTAGATAAAAATGTAACATTTGGTGATTTGAAAGGTGTTTTGAATGAATTTATAAGACTTTATTTTGGTTCAACTCGCCCAACAAGGTTTAGAAGTAGTTTTTTCCCATTTACAGAACCTTCTGCAGAAGTTGATGTTCAATGTATAATGTGCCATGGAAAAGGTTGTAGAACTTGTAGTGGTACTGGTTGGCTAGAAGTTTTAGGTTGTGGTATGGTTGACGTGAATGTATTACGTGATGTGGGAATAGACCCTGATGTATATTCAGGCTTTGCTTTTGGCATGGGTGTTGAAAGACTTTCGATGTTAAAATATGCAATAGATGATATTAGATTGTTTTTTAATAACGATAAAAGATTTTTAGAACAGTTTTAATATGAATTGTTATTAAAGATGTATAAACAGGCGGTTTTTGCTTTGCAAAAACCGCCTGTTGAATATACCCCGAGGGCGACTCTTTAGAGTCGCCCTCGGGGTGTAAAAAAGTTTTAATAAATATCGTCCGGATCTTTTTCTCCGTTAATATAACCGTCCATTATTTTGCAGAGTTCATGTTGCCAATCGTTACTTTTTTCTAAGAAAAAGTCTGCGCCACGAGCTTTGCACTGTTGCTCAATTTCTTTTCTAGGAGATGCGGTGATTACACCAATTATTGCTTTTGAACCAGATTTGTTAATCATTTTTTTAAGTTCAGTTAATAATATGAAACCTTCGCGCTCAGTTGGTATAAATAAATCCATTATGATATATTGATATTTTCTTTGTTTAACTTTGGCGATTGCATCATATATTTCTTGAGAGCAATCTATGTCATAATCAAATTGATTAAGTAACATTTTCAATTGATATGTAATGACTCCTAAATCGTCTACTATCAAAATGGCATTGTCTTTAACCTCTTCTTTTGGAGTATTATCATTTAAATATTTATTAAAAATAGGTTTTTTAGAATTGTTATTAAGCTCTTTTAATGTATCAACAATATTAACGAGTTGTTTTTTTAAATTCAAAATGTTAACTTCCGCTGGTAGTGGCGTGTTTGTGATTCCATAAAATAGTTCAATAAATTCATTGTCTAATTCAATTTGTGCCATATTTTACTCCAAAGTTTAAGTTCAATATATTTGATTATATCATATATTTTTCTTAAAGTAAGTCAAGTTGTAAATTTATACTTTATTTGATTTATTTGTTTGATTGAAATTTTTAGGTATAATATACTTATGAAGAAATTTTTATTAACTTTATTAATGTTATTGTTTATCCAGCCGACTTTTGCTTTTAGCGGTATGAATGGTCATAATTATGATGATTTTATGGTAAAAAAACTTTTGAATAATCAAGTAAAATATGCCAATAAAGCAAATGTTGAAAAATTTATTTCGACTTATGATAAAAATTATAAAAATGGTGATGGATTTGATTTAGCAACTTATGAAGAATTATGCAAGGATTTGTGGAAATCATATACAAAACTTAGGTATTCAATTGATGTAAAAAATATTGAGTATAAAAATGATAAAGCAATTGTTGATGTTACGGAAACTTGTAATGGCGAGATAGATAAACATTCTCAAATGCCGGGTGAGCTAAAAAGTGTTTCGCAATCAAAATATTATCTGCAAAAAGTTAACGGAAAGTGGAAGGTTTATTCAGATGAAGTTTTGGAAGAAACCACTTCAATGCTTTATGGTGAAGGCAAAAAGCTTGATATAAAATTGACAGCTCCAGAAAAAATTGCGCCAAATACTGAATATTCAGCAAAAGTTGAATTTGTACCGCCAAAAGATACGTTAGCTGTTGTTTCTATAAATGCTGATAAGGTGGTTTATCCGCAAGAAAAAACGAAAGAAGTTTATCGAGCCTTTCCGGAAGATAATGAACTGGAGCGTTTGTTTACATCAAATAATGAAAATTTCAACGAATATGTAATTGCGTCTATCGGATTAACAAAAACAACGGTTTGTGATTTAAATATTAAGTTTAGTATTGTTGGTATGGCATTTGCAATAAAGCGTGTGAATGTTGAACAAAATAGTAAAGAAGAAGGAAATCAAGATTTTGCAAAATAAAATGTCAAAAAAGAGTAAAATTATTTATTTTTTTGTTACATCAGTTTTTTTTGTAATGCTTGATTTATATTTTTCAAATTTGATAATTGAAAATTTGCGTTTTAAAGTTTGTAATAATCCTATTTTTGATTTAATTTTGGTGAAAAATTCCGGCGCTGCATTTAGTATAATGGAGAATAAAACGATTTTTTTAGTTTTATTTTCAATGATTTCAATAATTGCTTTGTTATATTACATAATTAAGCGTATTGATAGGATTTCAATATTTATAATATTCTGGACATCAATTTTAATTGCCGGTATTAGTTGTAATATGTATGAGCGCATAACTTTAGGTTATGTAAATGATTTTTTTAAACTTAATTTTATTGATTTTCCGGTTTTTAATATTTCAGATATTTTTATAAATTTATCTGTTTTTGCGATTGTTATTATAATTGTTTCAAATAGGTATTTTGTGAAAAAATAATGAAAATAATAGTTGATGAATTAATTAATAATGAAAGATTGGATTTGTATTTGTCAAAAATTTTGACAGATTTTTCGCGCTCAAAACTTCAACAAGAAATAAAAAATGGAAAAATTACAGTTGATGAAGTAAAAATAAAACCTTCCGCAAAACTAAAAGGTGGAGAAGTTATCGTTATTGATGATGATTTGAATCAAAAATCTTTGCAGATTATTCCGGAAAAATTTCCACTTGAAATTGTTTGGGAAAATGAAAACATGGCTGTTATTAATAAACCATCTGGAATGCTTACGCACCCGACAACATTAGAGTTGAGCGGAACTTTGGTTAACGCTCTTTTGTATCATTATGGTAGGGAAAATTTGTCGGATATTAATGGTGAAATGCGTTTGGGAATTGTGCATCGATTGGATAGAAATACTTCGGGTTTAATTATGATTGCAAAAAATAATAAAACGCATGAATTTTTGACGAATAAAATGAAAGAAAAAGCCTTTAGAAAGAATTATTTAGCAGTTGTGCGTGGAGCGATTGAGCAAGATGAATTTATGATAAAAACACCTATTGGTCGACATCCAACTCAACCATATAAAATGGCAGTATCTGAAAATGGTAAAGAAAGTTTGTCAATTGTAAAAGTTTTAAAAAGATTTAAGAGTGCAACTTTAATTGATGTAACGCTTGTAACAGGCAGAACTCATCAAATTCGCGTTCATTTATCAAGTATAAATCATCCGGTTTATAATGATACTTTGTATGGTTTTGGCAAGATGAAAATTAGAACAGAAGAGCAAGTTTTACAATCCTATAAGTTAGAATTTCCAGAACCGTTTAGTGAAAATAAGATTTTGCTTGAAATTCCAATGGATGCAAAATTACAAAAAGTTTTAAACTTTTTAGAACAAGAATAAAAAAATTAATATTTGCATTACGTTAAGATTAAATATTACAAAAACTTCATATTTTATTTGCAATTTTAATTTGTTTATTTTATCATTAAAGCATACGCCGATTTATTAAGAATGTGAATATAGACACATTCTTTTTTAAAAAGGTTAAAAAATAGCGAAATATTAATTATATAAAGGATTACGACAATGGGTATCAAAGGTAAAAATGACAGAATGGTAGTTCTAGCTTGTGAAGATTGCAAGGAAAGAAATTACACAACAGTAAAAAATAAAAAGAATTCTAAAGAAAGAATGGAATTAAATAAATATTGTCCAACTTGTAAAAAACATACTGTACACAAAGAAACTAAGTAATTAATCTACTAACACAGGGTTGGGGGATTCTAAAAAATCTCAGACCTTGCTAAGGTGAATTTGCAAAATATAGGGGGTTATCCCCGCTTGCGTCCTTAGTTCAGTTGGTAGAACGTCGGTCTCCAAAACCGGATGTCGAGGGTTCGAGTCCTTCAGGGCGCGATTTATAAAAGGTAGTAAAATGAACGACAATTTTGAAAACATAAAAAGAAATTTAATTACATATTTTAAAGGCGTACGAACTGAATGGGGCAAGATTACTTGGCCGGAAAAAAATCAGGTTGTAGTTGAAACTTTTTTAGTGGTTGCAATTGTATTTATATTCACTGTTTTTATTTATTTTGTTGATATAATATTCAATATGCTGTTGTCAAAATTTTAGTTAACCATAAAGGGCAAGAATAATGAGTGAAAAAGACGAAAACATTGTTAATGAAGAAGTAACAGAAGAACTTCAAGTAGAAGCCCCTTCTGAGAAGAAGAGCCAAAAACGTTGGTATATTGTTCACACGTATTCAGGTTATGAAAATAAAGTAAAAAGTAACTTGGAAAAACGTATTGAATATATGAACATGGGTGATAAGATTTTTAGAGTTGAAGTACCTCAAAAAACAGTTACCCAAATTAAAGGTGGCAGAAAACAGGAGAAGGAAGAAAAGATTTTCCCTGGATATGTTCTTGTTGAAATGATTATGGATGAAGATAGTTGGTATGTAGTTAGACACACCGCTGGTGTCACAAAATTTGTAGGTTCAGCTAAAAAACCTATACCTGCAAAAGAAAGTGAAATTAAGAAAATTATTCACCGCTCAACAACTCAAACTCAAAAAGTTGAAATGGATGTTAAAGTTGGTGAAAAAGTTAGAATTATTTCAGGTCCATTTGCAGAATTCGTTGGTGATATTACTGAAGTTTATCCTGATAAGGCTAAACTTAGAGCAATGGTTTCAATATTTGGACGTGAAACACCTGTTGAACTTGAATATAAACAAATTCAAAAATTGTAATTTATACATATAACGTGGAAGGGGGAAATCCCGTTTGTACCACGAAAGGAGAAAACAAAATGGCAAAAAAAGTAGTAGGAAAAATTAAACTGCAAATTGAAGCAGGCAAAGCAAATCCATCACCTCCAGTTGGTCCGGCTTTAGGTCAACATGGTGTTAACATTATGGATTTTTGTAAACAATTTAATGCAAAAACTGAATCTCAAGCTGGTTACATCATTCCTGTAATCATTGATGTTTATGAAGATAGAAGTTTTACATTTGTTTTGAAATCACCTCCAGCACCTGTTTTGATTAAAAAAGCATTAAATATTCCAAAAGGTTCTGGTACACCAAATAAAACAAAGGTTGGTGAAATAACTAGAGCTCAATTAGAAGAAATAGCAAAAATTAAAATGAATGACTTGAATGCTACTTCTATGGAAGCTGCTGTAAAAATGATTGCAGGTTCTTGCAGAGCTATGGGTGTAACTGTAAAAGAAGACTAATAGGAATTTCTTTTATTACATTCAAAAAACTCGTAATACTACAATTTAATTATGGAAGGACTTTGTGTCCGTTAATACCATGAAAGGAAAAATAAAATGTCAAAAATAACTAAAAAACAAAAAAAGCTTCAAGAGTTGTTAGCTGATTTCGTACAACCGGTTAGTGGTCGTGAAGCATTAACAAAATTGCAAGAAGTATCAAAAGAAGTAGCTAAGTTTAATGAAACAGTTGAATGTCACATGAGATTAGGTATTGAAGTTAAACATGCTGATCAACAAATTCGTTCAACAGTTGTTTTACCTGCAGGCTTAGGTAAAGAGGTTCGTGTTTGTGTTATTGCAAAAGGACCTAAAGTTAATGAAGCTAAAGAAGCTGGCGCTGATTTTTATGGTACAGAGGAAATCATTGATAAAATTTCAGGCGGTTGGTTTGAATTTGATACATTAATAGCAACTCCAGATTGTATGGGTATGTTAGGTAAGCTTGGTAGAGTTTTAGGACCTAAAGGTTTAATGCCAAACCCAAAAACTGGTACAGTAACATTAGATATAGCAAAAGCTGTTAAAGATGCTAAAGCTGGTAAGGTAGAATTCAGAGCTGATAAACAAGGTATGATTCACTGCCCTATCGGTAAGGTTCAGTTTGCTAACGAGGATTTAGTAAAGAACTACGGAACATTAGTTGATGCAGTTTTAAGAGCAAAACCTGCTTCTGCAAAAGGTACTTATGTTAAGTCAATTTTCTTGACAACGACAATGGGACCTAGTATTAAAATAGACGCTAAGAATTTAGCGGCAGAAGTTAAAGAAATTGTTGGTTGATATTTGTGGCTGACTTCAGGTCAGCCTTTTTTTTATATAAAAAGTTCCTAATTATTAGGGGCTTTTTATTTTTATCTTCTTATTGAAATTTTAACGTGTTTATTGTATATTCTGCTGTATACTCAAAAGGAGATATTAATAAAAATGAAAGTAAGTGTAAAAGTTCCAGCGAGTTCTGCAAATCTAGGTCCGGGGTTTGATTGTCTTGGATTGGCTTTGCCTATTTATAATACAATCACGATTGAAGAAACTGTTTTGCCAGGCACTGGTGTTGAAATAAATATTTTATCAGAAAATGAAAATAGCCTTGACGAAACGACTTTTTTAAATGTACCTAAAGATGAAAATAGTATAATTTACAAGGCTGTTGAACTTTTATATAATTCAATCGGACAAGAACCTACAGAATTAAAGATAAATATTCAAACAGGCATTCCTATTGCAAGAGGCTTGGGAAGTTCGTCTTCTGTTATTGTAGGTGGTTTGCTTGCTGCAAACAAGTTATTGGGTTCTCCAGCTGATGAAGCGGCTTTATTAGCAATTGCAACAGAGGTTGAAGGGCATCCTGATAATGTTGCGCCTGCTTTATTGGGTGGGTTTGTATTGTCTTGTCAAGAAGAAGACGGCACAGTTTCTTATTGTAAATTGGATTGGCCAAAGGAATGGGATATTACTGTTTGTATTCCTGATTTTGAATTATCGACAAACATTTCGCGTTCTGTTTTGCCAGAGCAAGTACCTTTACAAGATGCTGTATTCAATGCAAAACACTTAGCTCTTTTAATTCAGGCTGTAAATTTAAAAGATGAAAAATTGATGAAGATAGCATTGAGAGATAAATTGCATCAACCTTATCGCGAAAAATTGGTTCCAGGTATGAAAGAAATAATGGAAGCTTTTAAGCACGAAGAAGGAATTTTAGGCTGTGTTTTATCAGGGGCTGGGCCTACAATGCTAGTTATTTCGCATAAATATGATTTAGATAAAATCAAATCAACGGTTAAAGAAATTTGGAATATGCAAAATATTAGAGTTGATGTTAAATCTTTAAAAGTAGAAGAAAACGGTGCTTGTATTTGTTAATTTAATTATTATTTGAAAAAAGTTTTCTAAATTTTTGATATGAAATATTTAAAGTTTTTTCTGTTTTTGCCGATATATATTATAGAGGTGAAAGATGGCAAGAATAATTGAATCAATTTTATCAAAAAGACGAATAATTCAACTTACTGCAGATGATGTACTTTCTATTATTAGTGAGTATCAAAGAATTGTTCCTCGTTTTTCAAATTCTCAAATGACAAGATTTTTGTTAAATGATAAAAAAATATACTTACCCGAGGATGTTTAATCTAATAATCTGTAGAGGTTAATTCTATAAGTGCAGATTTAGCTTGCTCATGGTTTGGTTCTTGATCAAGAATTTCGAGATAAAGTTCTTTTGCTTTATCCTTGTTGTTATTTTCATAGATAATCGCTAAGTTGAATTTTGCATCTATTAATGTAGGGTTAATATCTAAAGCTTTTTTTAGGAATTCTTCGGCATTTTTTGTGTCGTGTAGTGCCATATATAATAAGCCGGTTTTGTATAATCCCATTGAATTTTTCTCATCAATTTTTAATAAATCAGATAAAGCTTTTTTCTCCTCAAAAAAGTTGCCTAAAGCGTGGTGAGCATCTGCAAGTAATAAGTAATATTTGATTGTTTTTTCGTTGTCTTTTGAGCAATTCAATGCTTTGGAAATATATTCAATAACAACTGAATAATTTTTTTGTAATAATTGATTTTTTGCAATATTGTAAAAAATTTCAGAATTTGTTGGGTTATATTGTTCTGCCAGGTTTAAATATTTGTAGGAATCAACAAAATTATCAGCTGAAGTACAATCAATTGCCCAAATGATGTATAAATCACATATTAATATTCTTACAGCTTTTGCTTCTTGTGGAGTTGACATATCTAAAAGTTCTAAATATTTGTTTAAAGCTTTTTGATATTCTTTACACTTTATGTAAGCTGAAGCTAGTTCTGTTGTTACTTCATAACCATTTTGAGAAAGCATTACTAAATCTTCTAATAATGCTATACCTGCGCTATAATTGTTCAATTTTACATAAAAATTCGCGATATCTTTTTTTATTTTAAATTTGTCTGCTCCTTGAACTTCAATAAGCTTTTCAGAATATTCTATAGCTTTTTCATATTCTTCAGTATCCACAAAAATACTTATTAAAGATTCGTAAACCCACATCAACATTTTAGGTTCGACAACTATTGTAAGCATAAAGAGTAAGGTTTCAATTGCTTTTGCATTGTTATTTATTTTTATATATAATTCTGCAAGTTTTTTGTTTGTTTCAATATCTGTCGGATAAATTTCTAAACGGTTTTTATATGCTTCAAACGCTGCCGGATAATCATTTACTTTTTCGTTTAAATCAGCAAGAATTGTGTATATTCTTGCAACTTCATCAGGAATTGTTAAAAGTGCGACAAGCATGTTGTAAACTGTTATTGCAGAAAAATATTGTTCAGTTTCGGTGTAAAGTTCTGCTAAGGTTTCTAGTACTTTTGGATCATTATGTTCTACTTCAAAAATTTCTTCAAATTCTTTTAATGCTTTACCAACAGCTCCTTTTTTTATATAGCATTCTCCTAATAATTTTTTTGTGTTAACATCATCCTTGCGTTTTCTTAAGATTATTAAACATTGTTTTATAGAGCTGTTATATTTTTTATTCTTAAAATAAGCTTTTGCTAAATATTTTCGAACTTCAATATGGTTAGGGACTTTATCAAGGTATTTGGAAGCTAATAATTCTGCAAGTGCATATTCGTTTTTGTTAAATAGAATTTCTACTTGTTCAAGTGCATTTTTCGTTGTTAGTTGTAGATCTGCTTCGTTTTTATTGCCTTTGTACATTATTATTGCGTACAAAAGATAAATAGCACCTACTGCTAGTACAAACGCTGCAATTATCAGCATTAAATTAACATTGATAATCATATATTAGTAATTCTTTCTTCTTATATTAATTATCATTATACAATATATATTAAAAAAAGCAAAAATTTACGTTACAACTCTTTACTTTTTATATAAAATATGTAAACTAATATTATTATGAAGAAGTTTATATTTTTGTTAATTTTTATAATAATGCTTATGCCAATTGCATTTTCAGATGATATTGATAATTTTTCTGATTCTTTTGATGGTATTCCGGACGTGGAAACTTTACTTGATGGTCAAAAAACAATTACAAATAAGGAATTTGAAGATGTTGTGAACGCACTTGAAGCTAAGCAAAAACAAAAAGAAGCAAAAAAACGAAAAAAAATGATAAAAAAAATTAGTGGTGGCGGCGATTCTTTGCATAAAGATTTGAATATAGAAAAAGATGTTCCAAGTATGGAATTACTTAAACCGGAGAAAGAAGATTTGATAATAAATGTTCCAGTGAATTTAAGGTTGGCGGATGCTTATTTGGAATCAGGTTATTATAAAATTCTTGCAAATAAAGATGAGGATGGGCAATATTATTTAAAATTCTATCAATCCAGTTTTTATAAAGGAAAATTTCCTGCAACAATAACAGAAGATGATTTTGGGGAAAAAGAACTTGATTTTGCAAGGATAATCCATTATGATGACCATTTTGTGAAATTGATTTTTGGCTCATTGGATGTAAATGCATACGCATATATTCCTTGTGAACGACATTCTGCTGATTAAATTTGTGCTCTTTACTTTCAAACCTCTTTATACTAAAATTAAGTGATTGAAAGAGCTTTTCGATAGTATTACAGGAGGTTTTAAAGTGAACAATCGAGTTTTGTTATGCATAATGGATGGTTGGGGTATTTCAAAAGGTGCAGAAAAGTATGATGCAACTAAATTGGCGCATCCTGTTAATGTCCCAAGTTTGATAAAAAATGAAATATCTACACAAATTCACGCAGATGGAGAATTTGTAGGTTTACCGCACGGTCAAATGGGTAATAGTGAAGTTGGTCACTTGAACTTAGGAGCCGGAAGGATTGTTTATCAAGATTTATCAAAAATTAACAATGCTATTAAAGATGGTTCTTTTTTTGAAAATGAAAAATTCCTTGAAGCAATTAATCATGCTAAAAAGAACAATTCTTCTTTGCATATTTACGGATTACTTTCAACTGGCGGAGTGCATTCTTCCCTAGATCACGTTTTAGCATTGATTCAACTTGCTGCAAAAGAAGGTTTGACAAAGGTTTTTGTTCACGCATTTCTAGATGGCAGAGATACTCCACCTACAAGCGCTTGTCAATTCTTGCAAATAGTAGAGGATGAACTAAAAAAATATAATTTGCCACAAATAGCATCGGCTATTGGAAGATACTATATTATGGATAGAGATAACCGTTGGGATAGAGTTGAAAAAGGTTATAATTGCTTATTGCTAGGTGAAGGTGTGAAAGCAAATTCAGTAATAGAAGGCGTAAAAAAATCGTATGAAAAAGGTGTAACAGATGAATTCGTACTTCCAATTGTTGCCGGTGGTGAAGAATCAAGGATTCATGATAATGATTCAATAATTTTCTTTAACTATAGACCTGATAGAGCAAGAGAAATAACAAAAGCAATAAACTTTAAAGATTTTGATGGATTTGAAAGAAAAAAAGTTTTAAATAACATTTATTATTGCACAATGACTAGTTATGAAGCTACTTTTACGTTCCCTGTTGCATTTCCAAAAACTCAACTTGTAAATATTTTAGGTGATGTTTTGGAAAATAATGGTATAAAACAATTTAGAACGGCTGAGACTGAAAAATATGCACACGTAACGTTTTTCTTCAATGGTGGTATTGACGAACCGAAACCTCATGAAACACGCAAACTCGTTGCATCTCCAAAAGTAGCAACTTATGATATGCAACCTGAAATGAGTGCTTATGAAGTTTGTGACAATGTTATAAATGCAATTGATAATCCTGATTATGGTTTTATACTTGTAAATTTTGCAAATCCTGATATGGTTGGACATACAGGTATGGTTGAAGCTGCTGAAAAAGCGTGCAAAGTTGTAGATGAATGTGTTGGAAAAATAGCTGAAGAATGTAAAAAACACAATGTCATAATGGTTTTAACAGCAGATCATGGTAATGCAGAGATGATGTTTGATGAAAAGACAGGCAAGCCTCATACTGCACACACAACGAATGAAGTACCTTTTGTTATAATAAATTCACCAGAGAAGTTTGAGTTAAAGCAAGATGGTGCTTTATGCAACGTTGCACCAACAATATTGCAGTTAATGGGCATTAAAAAACCTGCAGAAATGACTTGTGAAAGTTTAATAAAATAATAATTAGAGAGTGCAAAAATGACAGAAACTAAAGCTTTAGACATTGATTTATCATTGAAAAAAAATAATATTGATGAATTCTTTTTCAATTTAAGTGAAAATCCAAACGGGTTTAAAAACAAAGATTTTCGCTATACGCTTAGTTTGATTTATCAGTTAATTGAGGATGAGTTTGAAGGAATCTTTTTAAGCCCTAATTCTCCAGTTAGGAATACAGATTTTTACTTAATTAACAGGCAGGGTAAGTTGTCATTTTTTGTAACTCCAACCAATAATTTTCAATTTTATTTAAAATCAAAAGGCTCAATGTTTAGATTTACCCCAAAGGAATTAAATGGCAAAATCGGTTATGAAATACCACTTGATATAGTTCTTGATTATTTTGGCGGTTTTGGTGAAATAGTTGATTTTTCAGCTTTAACTAAAACTTTTGCTTATTTTAATAAATTAACTCACTTTGCAATGAAACTTATTGAAAAATTGTATTTTATACCAACGGTGAAAAAACGTGAAAATTCAGCAGGATCGTTTTTTAGAATTGTGTATGAACCGATTGTTTCAAATAAAGAATCTGCAAAAATTATTAATGAACTTGAAAAAAACTTGCCAGATGATTTGTTTATTGAAGGCGAAAAGCCAAAGGATTTTGTTAATAATTTTATAAGAGAGTATTTAAATTATTTAGTTTATAAATTCTTAAATATCAAAGCTTATCGATTCAAAGACATTAAATCGGGACATTATATGCTCAAGGATTTGGAGCAAAAATGTATTTTAAAAGGTAAAGATATTGCAGAAAATATTGCTCAATGGTTTGATGAACTATATTTGGGTAAATATGATTTGATTCCTTTCTTTAAAGTATCTAAGATTGATGATGAAAAATTCGAATTGAAAATTCATATAAAAAATCGAAAAACAAACGAAACTATTTTGATTGACGATTTGTATCATAATGATAAAATTTGGGATTTAGATACAGAAGATATAGGAAAAATTATCGAAAAGCAGCTTAATTACGCACTTCGATATATGCCGGAATTGGAAACTCTTTTTGAAGATGAAGAAAAACTTTCTTTAGTTATGGACTTAAAGGAAGTTTATAAATTAATTGCGCAAACGGCATATTATTTGCAAAAAGCGCAGATTGAAATAATTTTGCCAAAAGAATTAACAAATATTATCATTCCAAGAGCGTCGATAAATGCTAAAGTAAAAGCTTCTCGTTCTGGAGATTTGATGAATATTTTCAATACAGTTTCTAGTAGCGCAATATCTTTAGACGATATTTTAGATTTTTCTTATGAAATCGCTCTTGGTGATGAAAAAATGTCATTGGAAGAATTTAATAAGCTTGTTAGCGAAAGTGATGGCTTGATAGAACATAACGGTAAATATATTCTTATTGATAAAGCTGAAGGTATAAAATTATATAATCAAATTATCAATGCTAATCATAAAAAATTGACAAGATTAGAGTTAATTCAAGCATCTATGTCTGGTCAACTTCAAAACTATGATTTCAATTATGATGAAGCTTATGCAAATGTAATAAAAGATTTTGCAAAACCGATAGAGGTAGAAGAACCGGATGGCTTAAATGGAACTTTAAGACCATATCAAATGACCGGACTAAAATGGCTTTGGACAAATGTCGCGAAGGGTTTTGGTTGCTGTATGGCTGATGATATGGGTTTAGGTAAAACTATTCAGGTAATAAGTTTGATTTTAAAGCTCAAAGAAGAAAATAAATTGAAAGAACCTGTGCTTGTAGTTTGTCCAACGACTTTGATGGGTAATTGGATTAAAGAATTGCAGATGTTTGCACCATCATTGAGTGCAATTACGTATCACGGTTTAGATAGAAAGCTTGATACAAAAAAAGATGTAATATTGACGACTTATGCGATTATGCGTATTGATGTTGAAGAAATAAAAAAATACAATTGGGGCATGATTGTTGTTGATGAGGCACAAAATATAAAGAATCCTGATACCGCTCAAACTGTTGCTATAAAAGCACTTAAATCAAATATCAAAATAGCAATGACAGGTACTCCGGTTGAAAATAGGTTAACTGAACTTTGGAGTATTTTTGATTTCATTAATAAAGGATATTTGGGATCATTAAAGGATTTTCAAAAAAGTTATGCTATACCTATTGAGCGTTTTAAGGAAAATTCAA
The DNA here is from genome assembly GCA_934754655.1 of uncultured Candidatus Melainabacteria bacterium. GTDB lineage: Bacteria > Cyanobacteriota > Vampirovibrionia > Gastranaerophilales > Gastranaerophilaceae > CAG-196. The sequence continues at coordinate 78,206 of CAKVIC010000010.1, forward strand.
GAGCTACAAAATTAAAATTATCAGTTTCACCATTCGTTTTAAGGCGTTTAAAAACAGATAAAACTGTTATTTCAGACTTGCCGGATAAAGTGGTATTGAATGATTATTGTTATTTAGAAAAAGCTCAAGCTGTATTGTACGAAAAAACTTTAAACGAGATGATGGATAAAATTAGCGGTTTTTCAGGTGTAAATCGTCGTGGTAATATCTTTAAATTAATTACCGCTTTAAAACAAATTTGCAATCATCCTTACCAATTTTTAAAAAGTGGTGGAACTTCAAAAGAGCTTTCCGGTAAAGCCGAGAAGTGTATATCTTTAGTTCAAAATATTATTGATAGTGATGAGAAAACGTTAATTTTCACTCAGTATAAAGAAATGGGTGATTTGCTTGCTAAAATTATTTCAGAAGAATGTGCGACTGATCCGTCTTTTTTCCATGGTTCGTTAACTGTTCCTCAAAGAGAAAATTTGATTGAAGATTTTCAAAATAATAAAGAACGCAAAGTTATGATATTATCTTTAAAAGCAGGTGGAACAGGTTTAAATTTAACAAGCGCAACAAATGTTATTCATTATGATTTATGGTGGAATCCGGCGGTTGAAGAACAAGCTACAGATAGAACATATCGTATTGGTCAAAGTAAAAATGTAATGGTGCATAGATTAATAACATTAGGTACTTTTGAAGAAAAAATTGATGAAATGTTAAAATCTAAAAAAGAGCTTGCGGATTTAGCGGTTTATGAAGGTGAAAAAATTATCACAGAATTATCTGATGATGAAATTTATGAGATATTTTCGCTATCAGGGATTTAAAGATATTGAAATGGTTTTTCAAGGCGCGATTTTTTTTTATAAAAAATCGCGCCTTGAATTTTATTTTTCAATTATTAATTTTTTGTTTATTTTTTAATGTTTTATAAAAAAAAGTGATTTAATATTTATAGAAGATGAAGTACAAAATGTTCATAAAAATATTAAAATAAAGGAGATATAAATTATGGCAAAAACAATTGGTATTGACTTAGGTACAACGAACTCAGTTGTAGCAGTTATGGAAGGTGGAAAACCTACCGTTATAGCTAACGCAGAAGGTATGAGAACTACTCCTTCAATCGTTGGTTTTTCAAAAACAGGAGAAAGATTGGTTGGTCAATTAGCGAAAAGACAAGCAATTCTAAACCCAGATAAAACTATTTCATCTATTAAACGTCACATGGGTGAAGATTACAAGAAAAATATTGATGGAAAAGATTACACTCCTCAAGAAATTTCTGCAATGATTTTAAGAAAATTAGCAGATGATGCGAGTGCTTATTTGGGTGAAAAAGTTACATCTGCAGTAATTACAGTTCCTGCGTATTTTAATGATGCTCAAAGACAAGCAACAAAAGATGCCGGTAAAATCGCAGGTTTAGACGTTTTACGTATTGTAAACGAACCTACTGCGGCTGCACTAGCTTATGGTCTTGAAAAAGATAAATCTGAAAAAGTTCTTGTATTTGACTTAGGTGGTGGTACATTTGATGTTTCAATTCTAGAAATTGGTGATGGCGTTCACGAAGTTCTTTCAACATCAGGTGACACACACTTAGGTGGTGATGACTTTGATAAAAAGATTATTGATTGGATTTGTGCAGAATTCAAAAAACAAGAAGGAATGGATTTAACTAATGATAAACAAGCAATGCAACGTATTAAAGAAGCTGCAGAAAAAGCAAAATGCGAATTATCATCTGTTATGGAAACGACTATTAACTTACCTTATATTACAGCCGATGCAAATGGCCCAAAACACTTGGAATTGTCTTTAACAAGAGCAAAATTTGAAGAGTTGTCAATGGATTTGTTAAACAGATGTAAAAAACCGGTTGAACAAGCTTTGTCAGATGCAGGTTTATCAAAAAATGAAATTAATGAAGTTGTTTTAGTTGGTGGTTCAACTCGTATTCCTGCTGTTCAACAATTAGTAAAAGATTACACAGGCAAAGACCCTAACCAATCAGTAAACCCTGATGAAGTTGTTGCTGTAGGTGCTGCAGTTCAAGCTGGTGTATTGGCTGGTGAGGTTAAAGATATCGTGTTATTGGATGTAACTCCTTTAACTTTAGGTATTGAAACTTTAGGCGGTGTAATGACTCCTCTTGTTCCACGTAATACAACGATTCCGGTTTCTAAATCACAAGTTTTCTCTACAGCTGAAAATAATCAAACGGCTGTTGATATTAATGTTCTTCAAGGTGAAAGACCTATGTCAACAGATAATAAATCTTTAGGTATGTTCAGATTAGAAGGTATTGCTCCTGCAATGCGTGGCGTTCCTCAAATTGAAGTTACTTTTGATATTGATGCAAATGGTATTGTAAACGTTTCAGCAAAAGATAAAGCTACAGGCAAGGAACAAAAGATTACAATTACAAATTCTTCAAACTTGTCAGAACAAGATATTGATAAGATGGTTAAAGAAGCTGAAGCTAATGCAACAGAAGATAAGAAGAAAAAAGAAGATGCGGAAGTTAAGAATAATGCAAATTCATTAATTTCTTCTGCGGAAAGAATTGTAAAAGATTTTGAAGGCAAAATTTCTGAAGATGACAAGAAAAAATTAGATGAACAAAAGGATGCTCTTCAAAAAGCTTTGAATGAAAATAAACCAGTGGAAGAGTTGAAGAAAATGTCTGAAGAATTACAACAAACTATGTTTGCAATTTCTCAAAAGGCATACGAGGCTGCGTCTAAAGAGGGTGAAGCAGTAAACTCAAATGAAGCTAACGCTCAACAAGAAACATCTTCTGACAAAAAAGACGATGATGTAATTGATGCAGAATATTCAAAAGACTAGAAATTAGTTTAAATACATAAAACAGGCGCGTTTATTCGTGCCTGTTTTTTTATGCAAAAAATGTTTAATTATGCTATAATAAACGTACTTAAATTGGAGAGAATATATGATGAAGAGAGATGCGACTTGTTTGTTGGAAAACGAATTGTTCAAAAATGTTTATGCAAAAACACCTGAATACATTAAAAATGCACAGTTACTTAATTTTGATGATGAAAATGAATTTGTTTTTACATTGAAAAAAGCTCATTTATATCCTTATAATGAACAAACAAATCCTGAAGGGTTGGGTTTGTTGGATTGGTTTGCAGGATATGCAAAAGAAGCTAAGGTCTCAACTGCCGGAATTCGAGGCCCTCAAAATATATTATTTCCGCAAGATACAAGATTTCCTATTAATTTAGTTGGTATTATTCTTGCAACTTTAGCGAAAGCTCTTGTAGCAAAAGAAAAATATCCTAATAAAGAAATTCGAAAACTTGTAGGGTCAGAAGTTCGTTATAATTCAGATTTATATTTAGATGCAATAGCTAGAATTCAAGCTGCGCAAGGAATAAAAACTTTAACTCCAAAGGAAAGAAAAACCATACCTATTTGGTTAGCATCATTTTTAGCGTTTAAACTTGATTTGGTGGGTGGGGAATATATTACCTCAAGTCATGGAATATCTGTAAAAACCGCGACTAAAGATTTGAATTCTCAAGGCAGTCAATATTTGCCAGAGGAATCATTAGAATTTGTAGCTAAAATTCAAGAAATTTTTGATATTGTTGAAAAATATGGAACTTACGATATTAAGATTTCAAACAAGCATAATCAATTAATTGATGAAAGCATAATGACAAAACTAAATGATGGTATAGATTTGTATATAGAATATTTAAAATCAGGTGTTGCGGAAAATCTTCAATCAATCAAGAAGAATAAAAATAAATTAATGATTGAATGCGTGGGTGGATGCGCTTATAGAACTTTGTCGCAAATTCTTGAAAAATTAAATATCAGTGATAGATTTGTATGGAATAATATTGAAGAAGATCCTTTTTTTCATTCAATCGGTAAATATGATACTGATCCAAAAGGTAATAAAACTTTTTACGATTATTCCGTTGATGCAACAGTTGTTGCGACAAAATCTAACGGTGAGAAATTCTTCCCTGTAATTGAATCAATGAATTATCAAGAAAAATTGAAAGATTTACCGCTTGGTACAATTGTGCTCATTACTGATCCTGACCACGATAGGCTTACAGTTTGCCAAATTGAGTTGGTTGGTGATATACCAACACTTGAAGAATATGGAATTTCTTATATATCGTTGGATGAAGAGCGTATTTTGACGGTTTATACTGCTAATCAAGCATTTTTAATGTTAATGAATTTCAGAGTTAAACAGCTAAAAGCTCAAGGTAAATTACATAAACATCCACGATTTATAATAAAAACAACTGCATCAGCTTTAAGTTGGGATGAGTGGGCAAAAGCAAACAAAATTAAAGTTGTAAATGTACCTGTCGGGTTTAAAGAAATTGCTAATATTATGAAAAAAGTTGAATTGCAAATTCGTACTAATCCGGAAAAAGACGTTATAATTGAAGATGTTTTTGGTGACGAAATTAATCTTGGAATTCAGCCAAGTTTAGTATTTGCAGGTGAAGAATCTGGTGGAATGATAATGGGCGCAGAGGATTTGATTGAATCTTTATCCGGAAGAAAAGCTATTGCTATGCGTGAAAAAAGTGCAACTGAAGCGATTCTTGTGACTGCAAGTTTAGCTGGAGAGCTAGAAGAAGAAAATAAAACTTTGTCAGAATATTTTGAAGAAATTCTTAATAACAATAACATTATTGCAAAATATGATATTCGAGAAGATATTGCTTATTATAATGAATCGGAACCTGATATTGAAAAATTAAAACAAGCAAAGCTTGAAGGTGAAAAGTTAAGAACGAAAAATGATTTATTTTATTTAGCTTTAGCAATTGCAGTAAAAGAAAATAAAGTTAAGTTAGATGATGTAAAAAAAGTTCTAAATTCAACATTTGAAAATTTAAATTTCGATAATTTAACTTCAATAAAATTTGTTGGTGACGGTACTTATTTACAATTTACTGATAAATGCATAGAAATAAGACCTTCGGGAACTGACGCTAAAACGAAAGCTTATGGAAGTGGTGAGGATTTAGAAAACATCAGCACATTTGCTAAAATTCTTGGAAATTATTCTGGTGACAAAAATTCTGTCTATGATGAAATAATAGGTGAAGATTTGTACAATAATGCACATGAGTTGGCGCTGAATAGTTATCTTAAATTTGTGGCTAAAGGTGAAGATAAAACAGTTTGTGAAATCCCACAATATACTTATTAGTGCAAAAATGATATTTAATAATATTTTAGAAAAATCTTGGTTTAAACTTTCTGACAAAATACGCTTTGTTTTTGTCGGCGGCTTGAATGCTCTTGTAAGCTATTTGTTATATGTAATTTTTCTTTATATAATAGGAAGTGGTGCATATCAAATTTCTTTAGCTCTTGCTTGGGCTTTTTCATCTATTTTTTCTTATACAAGTCAAAAATTTCTTGTTTTTCAAACTAAAAACAAAAATATATTTAAAGAATATTTTAAATGTTGTATTACGTGGTTTTTTAGTTATTTAGTCAATGCGGTGTTACTTGAAATTTTGGTAAGTAAAATTCATATAAATGCTTATTTTGCGCAAATTTTTGCAACAATAATAGCTGCAATATTCACATATATAATGTTTAAAATTTTTGCATTTAAAAAATCCTGATGAAGTTTTGTGCTATATTTTTTCTTTTCAAAAGAAAAAGCCTCTTTCGAGGCAACTTTTAAGGTATAAATAATAAGGTACTATCACTAAACACGTGTGCTTTTAGAGTGATTGTTTTTTTAAGGACTTAATTAGCTTTTAAAAGCTTTGCCGATATCATCATTAAGTCCTTTTTTATGTGAATCCAACATATTTTGTTTCATATTGATTTGAGCTTCTATCTCATTTTGTTCAAGTTGAATTTCTTTTTCAATTTCATTAAGCTTAGCAATTTCTTGTTGTTTCAATGCTTTTCTTGCTTGTTCTTTGAATTGATTATATGCACTAAATTCTATTTGATATTGTTGTTGAGGTGTAAAACCTTGCGGAACAAGGCCACAAGCTTTCATATTCATTAAATGATTGCTTGCCATCATAGAACTATTTTGTTCAGCAAATTGAGAGAACAATGCGCCTCTGCTAACTAAATCTGGCGATAAAGCTGCTAATCTATCAGCGCCAAGAACACTTGATTGACCTAGCTTGTTTGCATAATTTTGATATTGAGTTAGCCTTACTTGCAAATCGCTTGATTTTTTTCGTAAATCGTGAATCTCACGCGTTAAACGTTGAACCATCCAGAATTGGATAAACATCTTAGTACCTACCTAACTTTCTATGATTAATCGACCTTTTTTTTAACCTTACATATATATAAAGTATTTTTGTTTTCAAAAATTGCCTTTTTTTATTAAAATATTAAGTTTTGTTAAGACGACTTTTTTTTAGTACGCGATTATTGTATATTATGAACAGGAGGAAATGTAGGTATGATAAAGGATAGACTTGAATTTGCAGAACGTTATTATAATATTTTAGATAAGTTAAAAATTGGTTTTGATTGGTTAAAAAATTCTGATTTAAAATCAATGGAGTCAAAAAAATATATTATTGATGGTGAAAATTTGTATGCGAATTTGCAAGATTATGACACAAAACTTGAAGCAGATTATGAAGTGCACAGAAAATACATTGATATTCAATATATGATAGAAGGTGAAGAAAATATTGGTATTGCAACAAAATCTGATTGCATAACTTGCGTTGAGTATAATTCTAAAACCGATTTAGAATTTATGAAAAAAACTGGTGAAGAAGAATTTATAAAATTAACATCAGGAGATTTTGTCGTATTTTTTCCACAAGATGCACATAAGCCATCAATGAGTATTGATAACAATATTAAACACGTAAAAAAAGTTATTGTAAAAGTCGCAATATAGATTATGAGTGATTTTTAATAATATTTTATGCTGCGATAAAAATGTTTTTAGTATTTTTATCAATTTCAAAATTAGCAAGTTCGCCGGTATAGTTTAGTTCTTCATTTAAACTTTCAAGCCCAAGGATTTCACCTAGAACGTATTTTTTCTTATTTTCATTAGGTACAGAATGTTTTTTTAAATATTTTTGAGTTTCTTTAAGTGTGTTACTTAAAGTTCCTTGCGTTGAACTTTTTAGAATAAACATTTGTGTGTCAGGAAAATATTCTTTAAGTGAATTATTTTGTTCAAAAATCGTTTTGTTTAGCAAATCTTTTGATAACTGTTCATTAGTAGAACTTTTTTGTAGAATATTTTTTGCAGTATTTCTTAAAGATTCCCTGTTTTCAAATTGAAAAAAACCTGTAGTATTGTTAATGTTGATAGACATATCAACCGTCCTTTTTTATTATTAATCCCTTTTCGTAATATATATATCGGCATTTTTTCAAAAAACTTTAGGGTTTTATAAAAAATCTTTACAAATATTTACATTTCGAATCTAGCCTATTTATTTTGAATCCAGTTCCATACATTCAGATTTTAGTCAAATTTCTGTTTAGGCGAAATTTTCCGAGTTTATACCAAATTGTAACAAATTGTAAACAACCCCTAAAGTTTTTTGAAAAAATGCCGATAATAAGTATATAAGAAACGTTAAGGAGTAAGATTAGTGTCTGACGAAAAGTCCTTAAACCTAAA
>CAKVIC010000011.1 GCA_934754655.1 uncultured Candidatus Melainabacteria bacterium
AGCGGATTTTCGGTAGGGCTTTAGCCCGTGAGGTGTCGGTCGGACGTTACTCCGTCGACACCCCGAATAATTCAAGACGTGAATTTGCGGACGTGTTTTTTGTCATGAGGCACTCGTTTCAGCATCTCACATGCGTAGAACCTTGCACTAAACAAACAATTCATTTGAATATACCTTTGTTTACTGGTCAGATCCTGAAATAAATTCAGGATGACAGGAAAAATAAACCGTGAATTTGTGGTAAAACAATTTGTCATGAGGCACTCGTTTCAGCATCTCACAGGCATAGAACCTTGCGCCAAGCAAACGGTTCACTTGAACATCCCTTTGTTTACTGGTCAGATCCTGAAATAAATTCAGGATGACAGGAAAAATAAACCGTGGATTTGCGGACGTGTTTTTTTGTCATGCTGAACTCGTTTCAGCATCTTGCCGGCACAGAACTTTGCGCCAAGCAAGCAGATTATTTATTATAACCTTTTTATGATATAATTTTTGTGTTAGAAAAAAACAAACGAGGGGTGTATTAATGGAAATTGGATTTAATCCTGCAATAAAAAATCAAAACACATATAACGCAAAACGCAATTTCAGCGAGCAAACTAGCATACCTAACAATCAACTAACGTTCAAAAAAGTCAATCAAGAGTTTTATAACAAAGCACAAAAATCATATAATTGGTTTAAAGATGTTACTTCTGAATGGTATGAATGGTTAACAGATGCTGTTGTATGGAATGAAATTCCAAAACAAGATGCATTAGACACCATGGATGCTGTGCGTAAATGGGTTCGCAAAGGAAGTCTTGAAGCTTTTGAAAGTATGTATAAATATATTCAAAATTATTAATCAAATAACATATTATTAAGTTTGTTATTAGCTAGATTTCCAATACCTGTTCCTAACATAGAACCTGTAATACCAAACATTTTAGAACCAATTGCTCCACAATAACCTGATAATGTAATTGAGCCTAGTAAATTAGTCGCTGATTTTGCTGTTGTTTTGAAAAAGTTTTCACCATTTGCAATATCTGATAAAATATCAATGCCTTCAATTGTGCCAAGCGCTAAAACACCTAATTTACAATTGCTTCAGCGAATTTGCTGATGTGTTTTATTTGTTAAAATTATTTGTTATTTGTCATGCTGAACTTGTTTCAGCATCTCGCCAGCGTTGAACCTTGCGCCAAGCAAACAATCTGCTTGAATATTCTTTTGTTCACTGGTCAGATCCTGAAATAAATTCAGGATGACGGGAAAATAACAGCGGATTTGCGGACATCAATTATTTTTCGATTTTATTCTCCTTATTCCCAACAAGTTTAGGTTGTAAGTTTTAAAAATTGGTGATATGTTTTAATATATTATAAAGAGTGTCATTAGGAGATATTTATGAAAAAAGTTCTTTTTATAATTGATAAAATTGAATTGAAGTACTTTGAATTTAATAAACTTGTAACAAATTTTTGGATTATAAAAGAGCTTTTAGAAAGAGGGGAAGAGGTTTATATAACAACGATTCCTCAATTATATTTGCATGGTAAAGTTGCTTATTCAAAATGTTATCATGCGTATTATGAAAAAGAAAATATTTTTTATAACAAACAAATTTTTGACAAAGAAATAGATTCTTTTGATGTTGTAATGTTTAGACCAGATCCACCTGTTGATTTAGATTATATTAACGCAACTTATATCTTTGATTTTGTAACAAAACCCAAAGTTATTAATTCGCCATTTGCCATACGTAATTTCAATGAAAAATTACATAGTTTAAGGTTTAGTGAATACTTGCCAACAAGTATTGTTACAAGCTCTATGTCTGAAATTGAAAAGTTTTTAGCAAAATATAAACAAATCGTTCTAAAACCGCTTAATCGTTGTTTTGGTTCCGGTGTCATGTATCTTTATGATGGCGATAAAAATGTTCATACAATAATTAACACCGTGACAAATAATGAAACAACTTTAGCAATGGTTCAAGAATATATTCCGGAAGTTAGCCAAGGTGATATAAGGGTTTTAACATTAGGAGATAAGATTTTACCATATACAATAAAAAAGCTTCCGGGAGATGATGATTTTAAATTTAATACTCATTCCGACAACTACATTGTGAAATCAGGTTTACAGACAAATGAGTTAAAACATTTTGAACCTATTGCAAAAAAATTAAATTCAATGGGGATTTCAATGGCAGGCTTGGATGTTATCAATGGAAAAGTTATAGAAATTAATGTAACAAGTCCGTGTTATTTTATAAAAGAAGTCAATAAAATTTTTGGTGTACAGTTAGAAAAAGAAATTTGTGATTTTATCTTGACTTCTAGCTTGTTATCTTTATAAAAATATTGTATAATTCCATTATATGATGTATACAGAGTTTTTAAATCTGTTGTATATTTATAATTAAGATAATTAAATAAGAAGGATACAGATGAAAAAGAAAATAGTTTTGTTTGCTAGTTTATTAATAATTTTATCAACTGCTGGAACTGCATTTTCAAAACCGGCTCAAAAATCAGAGTTAGCGAATATTATAAGATTATATAAAGCAGGAAACTATACTCAATGCTACACTACTGTAGATAGTTTTATTAAAAAAGATCCGTCCAATGCATTAGCTTATTATTATAAAGCTATGTCATCTGCTCAAATTGGTAAGCGCGATGAAGCTATAGAGAGTTATGAAAAAGCAATATCTTTATCAAATCCTGCAAGTAATTTGAATCGTTATGCAACAAGAGGTAAAAATTGTTTGCAAAATCCGGATTTTTGTCATGATGAAAATGTTGCCTCACCTTTAGATGGATATATCAAAACAAAAGCTGGATTATTCACAGAAAAAGTTCAAGGCGATTATGAAAGATTGAAAATTGAACAAATGATGCGTGATATTAACAGTGGAAAAGATATTCAAAATCAAGAGTTTAAAGAATATAGAGATTTTTCTTCGATGAACAATGATTCTGTACCAACAAATGATGAAATTGTTGCCGCAATAAGAACATTACAAAAAGCTGGTATGTCTAATATGTTTAGCAATCAGCCTTTATCAATGTATAATTCTAATAACGAAAATGCGATGCTTAATATGTTAGGTGGTAATACTCAAAATATGAATCCGCAACTTATTCAAGCGTTGATTACAAATAATATGTCACTAGGATTTTAGAAAGATAGTATTGAATGAAAATTAGTACAATAAGATTTGGAGAAATTGAAATAGAAGAAAGCCGCATTTTTAAGTTTGCGCTTCCTATTATTGGTTTTAATGAATTAAGAGATTTTGTAATTTTAGATTTAAACAAAGAAGGATTTTTTAGATGGTTGCAATCGGTCGAAGATCCTGCTTTAGCATTTCCGATTGTATCAGTATTCAGCTTGGATGTTGATTACACAATTGATTTACCGGATGAAGTTGTGCAAATTTTAAAAATTACAAATCCGGATAGCTTGTTGGTTATGAATATTGCGTCAATCCCACAAGATAATCCACAAGGAACTACAATAAATCTGTTAGCTCCAATAATATTTAATTTAGATGAGCAGTTGGCGGGACAAGTAATTTTGTCAGGCTCAGGCTATGATATTAGTTTTCCGTTATTTAAGACAAATAATTAGTTAATTAAGGATAATAATGCTTGTAATTTCAAGAAAAAACGGTCAAAAAATAATGATAAATGACAATATTGTCATTACAGTTGTTGACATCAAAGGTGGTCAATGCAAACTTGCTATTGAAGCCGATAAAGATGTTAAAATTTATAGAGAAGAAATCTATTATCAAATAAAATTAGCGAACTTAGTTAGTAAAAATACAAATATTAATGCACTTGATTCTGTTGCATCTATGTTGAAAAATAGAGATGTTGCGCTTAATAATGATGTTTTAGCTACACCGGAAGCTAATGAGATAGAAGTTGAAAAACCAAAAAATAAAAAATCATTAATTATCAAAAAAAATAATAATAACATTAATAACGGGTAATTATGTTCTTTTTTGACAACAATAATATTCAAGTTTTTGAACCTTGTAGCGTCGAACATGCTTATTTAGCAATTTTAAAAGAGGATTTAGATTCTGCGGAAAAGGTTTTTGCATCACTTGATTCGCCACGCGCAAAATGGGGAACAACATTGATTTCTATCTTGAAAAGCTATTTAACTCGCTATCCTACATATTTTGAAATACGAAATTTTTTTGAGATTGATTTAGATTTTTTGATAAAAAATGAAAAATATCATTATGCGGAATTGCTTTTGGGCTCTGTTGAACTTATAAAAGATTATAACAGTGAGATTTATAAGTATTGTGCAAGAGCTATGTATAACAATGCTTTTTATAATGCGGCATTAGAATATATGGAGAAATCTAAAAAGTTTTTTTATAACGATCCTGAACTTCATTTTATGTTTGCAAAATATTATTATAAATTTAATAATTATGAAAATGCCAAGTATTATGCAGAAGAATGCTTGAAAATTCTGCCGGATTATTTTCCTGCAATACAAATCTTAAAGACTTTGCATGAAAAAAGCCAATTTGATGAAAAATAAGTTTTTTTGTATAATGTCCTTATGGACGGTAACAAAAACGATATTTTTGAATTAAATAAAACAAAGACACAAAAACTTGAGAATAAATCCGGCAAAAATTTTTTTGAAAATTCTTCTGCACCAAGTGGCTTTGTATCAAATATGGAAATTCCGGAGAACTTTCGACGCCTAAACGACTATGATTTTAATCTTTTAAAAGAAGATGCTTATAAAGATGTTGATGATGATATTTTTAAATTAGAATATAAAATTTCAAAAGCAGAAGAAGAAATTAATAACTTAGAATTTCAGTTACAATCAGCGAAAGATATTGATGATGTAAATCTTGTTTATGATATTGAAAAACGTTTGAAAGTAGCTAAAGAAGATTATGAAGCGCTTATTGCGATTTATAATAATAAAAGTTTTTCCGGAAAAATTACCGATGTTGTAAAAACAAAAATTGATACAAAATTTTCAGGTATTAAAAATAATATTTTGAATATTTCAGAAAAAATTGTAGAAAAATTACCTGCCCCTTTTTCTAAGATTTTTGAATTAAAAAAATCGTTGGCAAAACTTGAAAATATTAACAAAAGTGTCGATGAACTTATGCGCTTAAATATTCCTTATGGCGAAAATATTAATAAATATGAACAACTTTCACGCTACATCATTAAAGCAAATTCCATTCAGAGCGAAATTTCCAATTATATAAAAAAATCTTAATATTAGTTTAATGTTTTATTTATTTTTTTGGTTTAAAATATTAGTATACAGTCTAATTAATACAAGGCAAAATTAGGAATGAAACACTCCGAATATTCAGTAATAATAGTAGGTAGCGGAGCTGCCGGTTTATATACAGCCCTTAAAGTATCGCGACAAATAAATTTACCGGATGGTATTTTATTGATTACTAAAGATTCTTTAGGAGAAAGTAATTCCAAGTACGCTCAAGGTGGAATTGTCGGGGTTGTTCACCAAAACGCTGGTGATACGGTTGAATTACACGTTGCTGATACATTAAAAGCCGGAGCGGGATTAACCGATGAAAAAGTAACTGAATATATTTCTCAAAATTCAGACGAAGTCATAAATGATTTAATGAATTTTGATATTAATTTTGATAAAGATGGCGCCGGTAATCTGAACTTTACTCTAGAAGCTGCTCATAGCTTTAGAAGAATTTTGCATGTCGGCGGTGATGCAACTGGAAAAGGAATTGTAGAAGGTTTGGTTAAAAATGTTCGACGAGATTCTAATATTACGGTTGTTGAAAATTCAATTGTTGCAGAACTTTTAATAAATGCAAAAAAAGAATGCAAGGGGTTAATTTATTATAATCAATTAACCGATGAACATGAAATTGCATACTCATCAGCAGTAATCCTTGCTACAGGCGGTGTTGGACAAGTTTATAAGTATACAACCAATCCTGATGGTGCAACTGGCGATGGAATAGATTTAGCATATAATGCAGGCGCTGTCATTCGTGATATGGAATTTATTCAATTTCATCCAACAGCTTTAGCAATCAGCCCTGAAAGTAAAAATAGATTTTTGATTTCAGAAGCTGTGCGAGGCGAAGGAGCGCATTTAATTGATAAATCAGGACAAGAATTTATGGCAAAATATCACGATAAGCGCGAACTTGCACCACGTGATATTGTTACAAGAGCAATTTATAACGAAATGCAAACAAAGCATTCTTCTAATATGTTTTTGAATGCAACTTTAATTGATAAAACAAAATTATTTAAAAGATTTCCAACAATATCAAAACGTTGTTTAGATAATGGTATTGATATTTCTAAAACTCCGATTCCAATAGCACCAGCGGCACACTATACAATGGGGGGAATAAAAGCAACTGTTGAAGGTAAAACAAATATTAATGGACTTTATGCAATAGGAGAAGTTGCCTCAACAGGTTTGCATGGTGCAAATCGTTTGGCTAGTAATTCTTTGTTAGAGTGCGTTGTTTGTGCGTATATTTTGGCAGATTATTTATCTTTTACAAATTTAGAAACCCCGAAAATTATTGATGAAAAGATTATGGAAACTGTTAAATTATATTCATTGCCAATAAGTGAAAATGATTATAATATACCATTATTAAAACATCAATTAAAAGATTTAATGTGGGATAATGTTGGTATTATTCGCACAGAAGAAAAATTGCTAAAGGCGGAAAACGTAGTAAATTCAATGAAAAAAGAATTTGAACGCAATAGAAAGTGCTTAAACCGTGAAGAATATGAATATCGAAATATGTTGACAGTTGCTGAATTAATAATAAAATCAGCTTTGAGTCGCAAAGAATCACGTGGCGCGCATTCTAGAAGTGACTACAAACAAACTTTTGAAATTGCAGTTCATACAGAAATTTTAAAAACACAAAATGAGGATTTGGTTTTATGTTAAATAAGTTTTTTATAGAAGAACATGTAAAAAAAGCTTTGCAAGAAGATATTGGTTTTGGTGATATCACAACTGATCATTTAACTAATGAAGAAGATTTGATGTCTTGTGAATTAAATACTCGAGTAGATGGGATTTTTTGCGGAAGGGATGTTTTTGAAACAGTTTTTAAAATACTTTCACCAGAGATTGAAATAAAATTTTATAAAAAAGATGGAGATAAAATTCATAAAGGTGATAAAATTGCAGATATAAAAGGTATTGCACGATATATTCTTATGGGTGAAAGAACTGCTTTAAATTATGTGCAAAGAATGAGCGGGATTGCGACAGAAACAAATCGTTATCAAAATGCAATTGGGGAATATCACGCAAAAGTTGTTGATACAAGAAAAACTACACCATTATTTAGAGCGTTTGAAAAGTATTCTGTAAAAACAGGCGGTGGAAGCTTACACAGATTTTGTCTTGAAGATTGCGCAATGATAAAAGATAACCATATTAAGTACGCAGGTTCTTTAACAAAGGCTGTTGAAAAATTAAGAAAAGAAATTTCTCATGCACATAAGATTGAAGTTGAATGCGATACTGTCGCTCAAGTTGAAGAAGCTATTGCTTGTGGGGCGGATATTATTATGCTTGATAATATGGATATTGCGACAATGAAACAATGCGTTGAAATAATTAATCATAGAGCAATTGTAGAAGCAAGCGGAAATGTAAATTTATCAACAATAAAAGATATTGCATCAACAGGTGTTGACATAATTTCTTCAAGCGCAATTGTTGCAAAAGCTCCAACTCTAGATTTAGGACTGGATTGTAAATAATTTTTATGTCCTAAGTTACTTTTTTAGAAATTTTTCAAATATTATTTTTTGAAATAAATACCCTTGGGGCAAAAAACACGTCCGCAAATCCGCGGTTTATTTTTCCTGTCATCCTGAATTTATTTCAGGATCTGACAAGTGAACTGGGAGTAATTCCGGTAGATTATTTGCTTAACGCAAGGTTTTACATCGGTGAGATGCTGAAACAAGTAACTCATGACAAAAAAACACAATTTGCGCAAAAGCTCTATGCCGACAAGAGCATTAACAAGAACGCCTAAATTGGGTGTTTTAGCGCTTGGTGCTGTCAAAGGTATAGATGTTTTATCAGATGTTGCAAATGGAGAAAACATTTTTGAAACAACAGCAAAATCTGCGACCAATTTATTAGGCTCAATTACATTATCAGGTTATTGTGGAGCAATTGGCTCAAAAATGTTTGGTATTACGGGTTCTATGTTGGGAACTGGTATTGGAAATTTTGCTAATAATAAAATTAATAATATGTTATTTGATTAATAATTTTCTATATATTTATACATATTTTCAAAAGCTTTTAAACTTTCTTTATTTACCCATTTAAGTACCGAACTCATAGTGTCTAAAGCATCTTGTTTTGATATAACGTTCCAAACAACATCATCAGTTAACCATTCAAACCATTCTGATGTGACAGTTTTTCTATTTTTGTACATTTTTTCTGCCATATCATAATATTTTTGATTAACTTTTTTGAACGCTAGTTGGTTGTTAGAAATACTAGTTTGCTCGCTGACGTTGCGTTTTGCGCTGTACATGTTTTGATTTTTTATTGCAGGATTAAATCCAATTTCCATTAATACACCCTTCGTTTGTTTTTTCTAACACAAGAATTATAGCATAAATTGGTTATAATAAATAGCTTGTTTACTTAGTGCAAAGTTTAACGCCATTAAGACACTTTCGCCAAAAATATTAAACAAGAAAAGGATAACTTTTTTAAGCACCATTTTACTGATTACAATTAAACAGTATCAAAATTTACGTTTCTTGCGCATATTAATTGTAATTCACAATATTTTTTGCTATTATATGTAGTATGACAAAATTTTTGTTGATTAGTGAAGATACTGAAAAAGAAAAGTTTATAAGAGAGATTTTTCATTCTGATGAAATTATTGCAACTAATGATGAGTTGCGAATTTCTGATGTTTTGAATGTAGAAAATCCAGATCTTATTATATTAGATGGTGACATAACCTCGCTTGACATAAAAGCACTTTGTAGAACTTTTAAACATTATCCCGTTACAGTTTTGCTAATTATTGGAAATACAAAACTTAACAAAGATGTTACACATAATGTAAATCTTTTAATAAAAACACCTTTAGAAAAAAAGATGCTCCTTGCAACTGTTGAATCAGGTTTAAAAACTCGACAAACTCTTGTCAAAATGTCAAAATCAAATCAAGAGTTAGCAAGAAGTTTGTATCAATTAAATGTATTGTACAATACAAGTTCGCAACTTGCCGGAACTTTAGACAAAGAAAAATTGATAAAAATTATGGTTGAAGGGATTGATAAATCTTTGAATTTTGAACTTTCTTGCACGCTAATGTTTCATTCAGAAAGAGAACCTGTTTTAATAATAAATTCTTTATATAAATTATCTGACAGATTATTAGAAGCTTTAAAATTAAGAGCAATTTTAAGTTACAAATCTTTATTAAAAGATCCACCTTTTGATATTAAAATTGGAAATTTAAAAATAGAAAAAAACATAAAACATAATATTCAAGAATACGATTTTTCCGTTTTAAGATATGACAATTTATTTGCACCAATAATGTTAAACGAAGATTTTTTTGGGTTTACAGAGATTTATAGAAATAAATCTTTTACAACAGAGGATGCAACCTGTTTTCAAACTCTCGTTCAGCAAGTGACTTTGCCACTACAAAGTGCGTCTTTGTATCAAGAATTAAAAGTTACAAACCGCAAATTACAAAAACTTGAACGCCTAAAATCAGAATTCATTTCAATCGTTTCTCACGAATTAAGAACTCCGCTTACTGCAATAAAAAATGCTATGGATATAATTTTGAGCGGAAAAGCTGGAGAAATGACCGAAAATATTGAAAAATTTGTTTCAATGGGAAAACGCAATGCAACCAGACTTTCAGGAATTATCAATGATTTATTAGATATTTCAAAAATTGAAGCCGGAAAAATGGATTTCAAATTTGAATTAATAAATATTGAACCTGTGATTGAATATGTAAAAAATAATTTAACAGAAGTTGCGCGCGAAAAAGATTTAACAATCAAATATCTCCCATCAGAAAAACCAGTACAAATATATGCGGATTCAAACAGACTAGAACAAGTTTTAACAAATTTAGTATCAAATGCTATTAAATTTTCTCCGGAAGCCGGCGAAATTGAAGTTACAACAAAAATTGTTAATGCAAGAGAATTGCAGTATGACAATTCTTTTGAAGAAGATATTAAAAATCTACAAGGTAATTATTTACAGGTTTGTGTAGAAGATCACGGTATTGGAATTGAAAGAAAAGATTTAAACCATGTTTTTGATAAATTCGCACAAATAGAAAATTCATTATCGAGAAAAATTGGCGGAACCGGTTTGGGCTTACCGATTGCACGCCAATTAATTGAATCTCATAATGGCGCAATTTGGTGCGATAGTGAAATTAACAAAGGTTCGCGTTTTTATTTTGTCATTCCTATTGCAAATGATAAAAGTAATTTTATTATGCTAAAAAAACAACTGATTCAAAAAGCTCGTTCAAACGGGACTACTGTTGCAATAATTAACATAAAATCTACAAGCGAGGCTATTAACAATTTATTAGCAGAAGAAAATTTATTAAACAAAGCATATATGTCAAATTCTTTGCTTGAAAACGACGGCAAAAACTCTATTTTATCAATGATTGTAATGGATGGCGATAAACCTTCTGCAGAATTTTTGCGAAGAAAAATTGATGCTTTAGTTGAACAAAAATACGATACTTACGGAAAATATGATATAATATACTCATACGAGGTTGAAGGAGATATGCATGAAAAAGATACTTATAGTAGATGACGAGCAAGATATTGTTGAGAGCTTGAAATTTGTACTTGAGGTTTCAGGTTTTATGTGTTATACCGCATACAATGGCGAAGATGGACTTAGATTAGCTAAAGAAATCATGCCGGATTTAATAATTTTAGATGTTATGATGCCTAAAATTAATGGATATAAAATCAGCCGTTTACTGAAATATGATAATAAATACAAGGATATTCCAATTATTATGGTAACCGCGCGCTCTCAAATGGAAGACAAAATGATTGGTGAAGAAACTGGAGTTAATGAATATATAACCAAACCTTTTGAATTAGAGCAAATTGTCAAAAAAGTTGAAGAATATTTAAATGATTAAGTTTAACAAGGTTATTAGGCAAAAAAATGGAAACAATCAATAATAAAACTTTAGAAAAATTAAAATATGAGCTTGTGCGCGATGGAATCGTGGATTATGATGTTTTAGAAAAAGCCGAAGAAATTGCCACTACTCAAAGTATTAACATTGGTCAAGCATTAATAAATTCCGGAATTTTAACAGAAGAAGTTTTGCTTAAATTTTTAGAATCAAAACTTCATATACCTTATGTTAATCTTGAAGATTATTCACCGGATCCTAAATGTTTCAAACTCATTGCATATAACGATGCAAGAAAATATAAAATAATTCCGTTATTTAAAATAGAAGATGTTTTGACAGTTGCAATGTCTGACCCATTGGATTTATTTGCAATAGATAAAATTATTGAAACCGCGGAATGTTCGATAGAACCAATAATTGCATCGGAACAAAGTATTGTAAAAAAAATAGATGAATATTATGAAGTCGCTGATACAGTTGATGATATTACAACTCAACAAAATGCAGAACCTTTTGATTGGGCAGATGAGCTTCACAACGAAGATTCCGGCGAAGAACATATTCAAAAAGTTATAAGAGCTATATTAAAACAGGCCATTTTAGAAGACGTTCATGAATTGAATTTTGAACAAGTAGAAGATGGTTTAAAGGTCGTTTTTAAACAAAATGGCGAAATTTACAACAAAGGAGTTATTCCCTCTGTTTTAAATTCAGCATTTGTCACCAAATTAAAAACTCTTTCAAAATTAGACCCTGCGGTTTGTGAAATTCCGCAACTTGGAAAATTATGTTTCAAAGTTGATAATACAATGCTTATCGCCTCTGTTTCTTCTTTTCCAACAATTATGGGAGAAAGAATTTCACTTAAAATATATAAACCGCCAAAAAATTTAGAAAAATTAATACCGGAAACTAAACAACGTAATATTTTATTGCAAGCAACAGAAGTTCCGGGAATAATTTTAATTTGTGGCTCACCTTTGAGTGGTAAAACACACTTAATTTATTCTTTGCTTATGGCAATTTCTAACCCTAAAAAAAATATTATAACAATAGAATCTATCGCGAAATATGAATTAGAACACGTGAATCAATGTGAATTAAATGAAAATATTGGATTCAATATGGATAAAGCACTTAGATTTATTGAATTCCAATCACCGGATGTTGTTTATTTAGAAGGAATCAAAACTAGAGATTCATTTGAATTTTTGTCTGAACTTTATTACAATGATAAAATTGTTATTACTGAATTTATGGCAAATAATATGACCGATTTAAGACAAAAATTAGCGCATGACGATTTCAACACTTTTAAATCACTCATAAGTTGTTTAGTGTTTATTCATTCTCGTGACAGTATTGAAGTTTTTGATAAACAAACTTTACAAAAATATTTAGCATAAAGGAAAAATATGGAAATTGATTTTAAAAACTTAATGGACAAAGCAAAAGATGCATCGCAAAAATCTTATTCACCGTTTTCAAGATTTGCTGTTGGTGCAGCAGTAATGTGTACATCAGGCAAAATATATAGTGGCTGTAATATAGAAAATTCTTCTTTTGGTTTAACAATATGCGCAGAAAGATGCGCTATTTTTAAAGCTATTTCAGAGGGAGAACGTGAAATTCTTGCGGTCGCAATTTATTCTCCAAATTCTGATTCCTGCTATCCTTGTGGCGCATGCAGACAAGTTATGTTTGAATTTCAAGGGGATGAAGAAATCTCTGTTGTTACTGAAAATTTTGGTGAGTTGGAAATCAAAAAATTGAGTTACTTCTTGCCATGTGGATTTAGGATTTAATTTTATCAATATGTATATTTTAGAAATATTTGCAAAATGGCTAAATAAGAGAGAAACAAAAGAATTTGTGCCTCAAAAAAAGAATTATGAAATTGAAGATGAAGCATTAACTTGCAAACACAACTTCATGCCGGTAGATAGCACAAACACTGTTTTGGCTTGTACAAAATGTGGTTTTGTAGTAAAAAAGAATGAGAATAAATAGAGGTTAATAACTAATATGCAAAAATTTTTAGATTTTATATCAACAAAAACCTTTCGAAACGTAATATTTTTTATTGTATTTACTTTCTTAACAACACTTGCCATATCTTCTCAAAACTTTTTCTTTCAAAAAGTTGTAGAAAATGGTATAAGCAAAAGAGATATTGTTGCACAAAAAGATATAAAAGTAATTGATACAAAACGTACCGAGCAACACAAAAAAGAAGTCGCGCAAGCCGTTGAGCCAATTCTTACGCAAGCCGAAGATGATTTTATCACATCAAGTTTAGCGACTTTGGAAAAATCTGTTATAAAAATTCGCGAAAAAGATGCGACGGATGCTGTTAAACGCGCGGAATTAAGTATTTTATTTGAAGATAACCGCTCTGTTGGCATAATTGAATATCTTCTAAAAATTCCGGATAGCAATCTTGCAATGATTTTTGATAAATCAAAAATTGTTTTAAACGGAGTATTAAACACTGGAATCTCTTCGAAAGACTTTGATACAAATAACGTTACCAAAATCATAAGAAACAATATTCCTGCCTCAACTCCAAGATTACAAATAAATATGATAACTGCAATTTTGAACCAAGTAATTGTTCCTAATCTTGTAGTAGACGAATTCGCAACAGAAATTGCACGTAAAAACGCACAAAATGCTGTAAAACCTTATGAAGTAGTGTTTAAAAAAGGTCAAAAAATCGTATTCGAGGGAGAACCAGTTACCAAATTAAAACGTGATGCACTAAGAGAAGCCGGTTATAACGTTTTAGAAGTTAATTTTGGTGGTATTTTAGGTATTTATATCTTAGTTGCATTTTTTACGTTTGTATTTATCCAATACGAAAAAAACTTTGAAAAGCAATATTATAATGATAAATATATGATTTTAATTTCGTGCTTCACATTTTTAGTAGCACTTGTCGGTGCAGTTTTGCCAACAGGTTTTTCACCATTTATCGTTCCAATTCCCGCTTATACAATATTAATGTCAATATTTACAACCCCTCGAAGCGCATTTTTTGCTTCAACAATATTACTTGCAATAATGGCTATTGGAATGCATTACAATATTGAGGTTGTAATTTCATATATGCTTTTAAATACCGTTATTTTAACATTGTTATCTAAACTAAAATTTTCAAAACGTTCAGACTTATTAATAACAAGCACAAAAATAACCTTGGTGGCAATTTTAGTAACATGTGGAATTTATTTTCTTGAAAAATATATGCTCGATATTGATAATTTAATGATTCTAAAAGATATAGGATATATTTCATTTAACTGCTTTGTCGTTGGCGGAATCGCAGTATTAGGAGTTTTACCGATAATAGAAAACACTTTCAGAATTTTAACTCCTTATGGTTTAGCAGAACTTGCGGATCAAAACCAACCATTATTAAAAAAATTATTATCAGATGCCCCTGGAACATTTAATCATAGTTTAGTTGTATCACAACTTGCTGAAGCTGCCGCGGATGCAATTGGCGCAAATTCTGTATTAGCGAGAGTTGGAACAATGTATCACGATGTAGGAAAACTTCTACGTCCAATGTTTTTTGTTGAAAATCAATCTTTTTACGGAATCGAAAACCCACATAATTCTTGCACTCCACGTTCAAGTAAAATGATTATTACAGCTCACCCTAAAGATGGGGTAGAACTAGCTAAAGAATATCACATTCCACAAATTATACATAGTTTTATTACACAACACCATGGTACAAGCTTAGTAAGTTATTTTTATAACGAAGCTTTAAAAGAAGAAGGTGGAGAAAATATTAAAGAAGAACAATTTAGATACCCAGGACCTAAACCTAATACAAAAGAAACTGCAATATTAATGATTGCAGATGCCGTAGAATCTGCGGTTAGAGCTGCAAAAAGTCCATCTAATGAAGAAATTGATATGATTATTAATAAAATTGTAAAAGATAGACTTAATGATGGTCAATTGGATGAATCACCTTTAACATTAAAAGATTTAAAAACTATTTCAGAAACCCTTTCACGTATGTTGAGAGGTATGCACCACAAAAGAATTAAATATCACAATGATTTAGTTCAAGAATTAGATAAGCATAAATCTGAAGAACAAAATAAAAAAGCTGAGGCTGAAATTGAAGTTGAAAAAATTGACAACAAAATTGTTCCGGCACTTGATAAAGATTTAGAAAACAAAATTAAGGAATTAGAAAATAAAAAGAATGAAAACGCTGAAAACAATTAATATTTTTACAGAAAATTTATATCAAAATTGGAAAGTTAATGAACAAGATATTATTCAAAAAACAAAACAGCTAATTAATTATTATTTAGAAAATCTTGAAGAACAATCTTGTTTAAAAGAACAAAAATTTAACTCATTAACTTTAGATATCGTTTTTTGTGATTCAAAAAAAACTCACGAATTAAACAGAGAGTATCGAGAAAAAGATAAACCTGCTGATATTATTACTTTTGCAATATTTGCAGATGATGAAAACCATTTTATCTTTGATGGAGATATTAATTTAGGTGAAATTGTTATTGCGCTTGACAAGGTTGAAGAAGGTGTAAATCGTGATATTAGTAATTCAAAAAATAAAGAACAGGAACTATTTTTTTTAATAAGTCATGGTTTAATGCATTTATTAGGATTTGACCATCAAAGCGAAGAAGACTACAATTTTGTTATAGAGAATCAAAAATCAGCGTTGGAGAGTATAGGTTATGACAAAATATAAATCTCAAGGATTTAATAAAACTTTTAGTAACGCAAGAAAAGGGTTTAGGCTTGTCTTAAAAAGCGAAACAAATATAAGAGTTCATTGTATAATTGCTTTATTAGTTTTATTTTTTGCATATAAATTAAATTTTTCAGCAATTGAAATTTGTATAGTTTTACTTGCAATAGCGATTGTAATTATTTCAGAAATGTTGAATACTGCAATAGAATTTGCGCTTGATTCAATTTATCACAATAAATATTCACGTATGGTCGGAATGGCTAAAGACATTTCAGCAGGCGCGGTTATGTTTGCCTCTTTAATAAGTGTTGTTATAGGCTTGATAATATTTGGTCATCACGTAATTTAAACAAAAATGTCACAAATCAAAAAATAAAGAGTAAAATTTTTATGGTAAAATTTTTATACTGGAATTATTAAAAAATGGAAAATATAAAAGAACTTGTAAAACAAAATAACTTAGCCCACATTGCAATAATAATGGACGGTAACAGACGCTGGGCAAAAGAGAAACAATTACCAACCGTTGCCGGACATAAAAAAGGCGTAGATGCACTTAAAGCAACAATGCGTGCTTGTGATGATTTTGGTATCAAATACTTAACTGTTTACGCATTTTCAACAGAAAATTGGAACAGAACTCCAGATGAAGTTAAATTTTTGATGGATTTATTAGGGCAAACTTTGAAAAACGAGCTTAAAGAAATGCACGAAAATAATGTTGTAATTTCTTTTATTGGTGACACAACAGAATTAAGCTCAAATTTACAAAAAATTCTCAAAAATGCAATCGAAACAACAAAAAACAATACCGGCGTAAATTTACAAATCGCATTCAATTATGGTTCTCGTGCTGAAATTTTGCGTGCAGCAAAAAATTATGCTGAAGATTACAAAAACGGTAAAGCACTGGATTTAGATGAAAAAGAGTTTGAAAAATATTTGTATACAGCAAATATTCCTTCGCCTGATTTATTAATTAGAACTGGCGGAGAAAAACGGATTTCAAATTATTTATTATGGCAAATTGCATATTCAGAAATTATTGTTCTACCAATTTTTTGGCCGGAATTTGACAAAAACTCTTTAGCTGAATGCGTTGTAGAATTTGACAAACGCAACAGACGATTCGGGAAATAAGAAAATTTTTAATTTTTTACAAGTTCTTTTGAGGTTCTGAAAATTCAAACGATGATTAATTAAAAGCAATATTATTGCTATCATTGCCCTTTGTAATGTGTATTTGTGTATTTATTGGTTTATCTGTTTGTTCCGGAGAAATTTTTTTAGGCGGATGAGTTATTAAATATATAATATTTACCAATATTGCACATCCGGCAGCTGAATCCGCTATGCACCAACCAAGTTTTTTTCCTTTTAAATTATTTGCACAACCATAAATCGTACCACCAATACCCCCAACGATTGCTCCTAAAACCATACTCGGTAACTGTTCTCTAACACTTGATTGTTCGTATTTTTTTTGAGTTTGTTTAAATGACATTAAACTATTGATTGATGACACATACATTCCCTTATTCCTCTATAATGTAATACATAAAATGTGATGTTTAATAATAGACACAATATACACCTACTAAGGATAACAAATAAATTTTTTTTAGCAAGTGAATTTGCTTAATACTTCTCAATAATAATTTACAAATAAGCATGTTTTTGTTATGATTCTTGAGTTATTTAAACTTTTACATGGAGATATTGAAATTGATTACACGAATGAAAAACAAAAATTGTGGTGAATTAAACCTCAATAATATTAATGAAAATGTCACTTTATCAGGCTGGGTTTCAACAGTTAGAGATTTGGGTGGAATATTGTTTATTGAATTACGCGACAGAAGCGGATTCTTTCAATTAGTAGCAAATCCTCAAATTAACCCAGAAGTTCATAAAATTTTTGAAAAAGTTAGAAGTGAATACGTAATAACAGTTAAAGGTAAAATTTCTAGACGTCCTGAAGAAACTTATAACGAAAAATATCCTACAGGACAAGTGGAAATGTATCCGGAATCTGTTGAAATTCTTTCTGAAGCAAAAGTTTTACCATTCGTTCTTGGAGATGAAAATGTTTCTGAAGATGTTCGCTTAAAATATCGTTATTTAGATATCAGAAACGAAAAAATGTTACATAACTTGACAGTTAGACATAACATTGTACAAGCTGTTAGAAATTATTTAAATAATCAAGGTTTCTTAGAAGTTGAAACTCCAATTTTAATAAAAACAACACCTGAAGGTGCTAGAGATTATTTAGTACCATCACGTGTTCAAGAAGGTAAGTTCTTTGCACTACCTCAATCACCTCAAATCTTTAAACAATTATTAATGGTTGGTGGTATTGAAAAATATTATCAAATTGCAAAATGCTTTAGAGATGAAGATTTAAGAGCAGATAGACAACCAGAATTTACGCAAATAGATATGGAAATGTCTTTTGTCGAACAACCTGATGTTATAAAAATGGTTGAAGGCTTACTGGTAGATGCGTTTAAAGCTGCCGGAGTTGAAATTAACCCGCCATTTAAACAAATTTCTTGGCAAGAAGCAATGGATAGATTTGGTTCAGATAAACCGGATACTCGTTTTGGCTTAGAATTGTTTGATATTGGCGATATCATTTTACAATCTGAATTTGAAATTGTTAAAAAGACTCTTGAAAATGGCGGTATCGTACGTGGTATAAGAATTCCAGGTGGCGCTAAATACAGCAGAAAAGATATAGATGATATAACAAAATTAGCGGTATCTTTTGGTGCAAAAGCCTTAGCTAACATTATATATAATGAAGACGGTACAGCTAAATCACCTGTATTAAAATTTGTTACAGAAGACCAAGCAAAACAAATTCAAGAAAGAGCTGGCGCTCAAGCCGGAGATATTATTTTCTTCGTAGCAGATAAGCCAAGTCTTGTTTACGATATTATGGGCAGACTTCGTTTACATTTTGGAAAAACATTAAATCTAATTGATGAAAACAAACACAACTTGCTTTGGGTTGTTGACTTCCCTATGTTTGAATGGTCAGATGAAGAAGGTAGATTTATGGCAATGCACCACCCATTCACATCACCAAATTTAGAGGACTTAGACAAGCTTGATAGCGGAGATTTAGGTAATGTTAAATCTATAGCCTATGATATTGTCTATAATGGCACAGAATTAGGCGGTGGCTCTGTAAGAATCCACTCTTCAGAAGTTCAAAAGAAAATCTTCAAAGCTTTAGGACTAACAGAAGAAGAAGCAACTGAAAAATTTGGATTTATGGTTAATGCTCTTCAATATGGAACTCCACCTCATGCAGGTTTAGCAATCGGCTTAGATAGACTCGTTGCACTTCTTTGCAGAACGGATTCAATACGTGACGTTATTGCATTCCCTAAAAATGCAAGCGCAAAATGTTTAATGAGCGATGCTCCAGGTGAAGCTTCTTTGCAACAATTAAGAGAACTTCATATTAAAAGCACTGTAAAAAAATCAGAATAAATTTACAAAAAGTTTTTGTTAAACAGAATAAATATTTAAAACTTAAGCCCACAATATACTTTGTGGGTTTAGTTTATATAAAATAAATTAAGGTATTTCATATAAATTAGCGCTCATAATTTCATCTTCTTTAACTCGAACTCTTCTAGAGAAAATATCAATATACACTGAATCTTCTGATGTATTACCTAAAATTTGAATATTATGACGTTTTAAAATAAATTGATTTAAATTAATTTTTTCTCGCTCTCCGCCGATGTATACTTTACCCAATGGAATACCTAGCTTACTACTTAATTTTTTAGCATAAGAAATTATTAAATCACGAATAAGATTATTGTAACGATATTCTGCCTTTAGCTCAATATTATCAAGAACAAGAGCTAATTTATCATCAACTTTTGCAACAAAACACATTGAATTTCCGACACTTTCGCCATCAGCAATTAATTCTATAGCAGAAAACATTTTATTTTTAATATATAAAGGCGCGCTACCCTGATGCACACCAACGTTACCAACAGCTGTGCAACAATGCGCGTGATTTCCTAAAAATAATGAATGTTTAATGTCATTCATATCAACCTTTTGTGCAACAAGTTCAATACTATTTTTACCCTTCAACGCTTCAACATTTTTAGTTTTTTGATAACATTTTTGAATCAAATTATTAAAAGTGCTGAAAGAATCAGAATTAATATATATTCGAGGAGATTCATCATGAGCCTGTGCTGAATCGATTTGTGAGCCATCACGATTTTCAAAAATTTGTGTTTCTAAAATTTTATCTAACTGTTCTAAATTATCTTCATCAAAAATTTGTTTAATAATTTTCAAACTCTTTTTTAATTCATTTAAACTTAAAGATTTATCATCTTTGCATAAAACTACATCCAAACTTATTTTCAACGCATTCAAATCTTCATCAGCAACCATATTTGCCGGTTTTAATTCAACTCCGGTTTCTTGTTTTATTTTTTTCAAAACATATTCAGAAACTTTAGGCGGAAACGCTTCCAACATATACATTAAAGTTCCTTCCAAATCTTTTTGAATATGTTGCAATTCCCCAACCTCTGAAAATGAATAATTGAATTTTTCATACGAATTTTTATCAAAATTGCACCAATTTTTATAACTTATTCCATTTTTTTGAAAAATTGCTTTTGTAACCATATTTTGATAAAGTTTATCAAAACTTTCTTGATTAGAATTTTGTGAAAATTTATACAAAAACTCTAAAAAACTTGCAAAATTAGATTTAAAAATAATATTAGAAGTAAGAATTTCACTAATAAATTTTGATTGGGATAAATTCAATCGTTTAGATAATTCTGCATTGTATTTAAAACCAATAACATCAAAAATGTAATAATTTATCATATCAAGCCAAGCTTTTTCATTCTGAGGGGTTTTTGTTTTTAAAAGCTTGATTGCATTAGGCAATTCTTTATCATCATACTCTAATAATGCACTTAGCACTTTCACTTTATCTAAAACG
Source organism: uncultured Candidatus Melainabacteria bacterium (assembly GCA_934754655.1). Taxonomy (GTDB): domain Bacteria; phylum Cyanobacteriota; class Vampirovibrionia; order Gastranaerophilales; family Gastranaerophilaceae; genus CAG-196. Next base: position 20,983 of record CAKVIC010000011.1, read on the forward strand.
CTTTGTGGATCTAATTTTTCTGCACCATTGATTATTTCTTTTGACTTTGTTGTCAAAGTTGCAATTCTATTTTGCAAATCCTGTAACGCTTCAGGAGTATCACTATTTTTTGTATTATTATATCCGGCTTTAAGTTTTTTTATTTGAGCTTGCAACCTTTTATATCTTTTTGAATTTTTGGGATTAATTTTTAAAAGCAATTTTTCATGTAATTCTGGTGAAAGCTTTCTCTTTAATTGCGACATTTTTATTGCAAAATCTGTGACACCATCAGCTTTGTACGTAAAACTATGTATAAAATTTTCAAGCCCTATGAGATTTATTGTATCAATTATTTCACGTCCCTTGATTGAAAACTTTTGTAATATAGAATTTTCATTTGGAGTTGAATTTGAACATAACAAATCCTTTCTATCAAATGCACTTTTCAAAGCCTTTGTATAATTAATAAAATCATTAATAGTTGTATCTTCATTTGCGAATTGCAAAATTGAAGCTAACGATTTTTGATATATTACATCACAAAATTTATCTTCATTTGCTATATAATAATCAACAATTCGTTTTTGCGCATCAAATTTTTTATTTTCGCCTACAACATTGGAAGAATCATCTGTATTTCTCAAAATATTATCGATATTTTTTACAACAAATTTATTTTTATATAATTGAGGAGTAGAAATAAATAAATTTGCCAATTGGCTGATTCCATTAGGTGATTCTGCATTTGTAGTCGAATATCTCATAATATTATCAATATTTTTCATTAAATTTTCGTTATTGATAATATTTTGATTATCTAAAATTCTCATCCCAAAATCTAATTGTTCAGGCGTGAACACCGCGGTTAACATTTCATCCAAATTTGAAATAACATTAATGTTATCTACAAGTTCTTTTTTTGATAACACATACATAAGTAAATTTACAGAAGTATCATTTTGGATTGATTCTAAAATATTTCCTAAATAATCATGAATATTTTGATTATTAAAAATTTCTTTTTGAGAATATATTTTATTTAAGCACTGAATCTTTAAATCCGCGACCTCTTTATTATGCATAGATTTGATAATATCAGGTAAAGCTGTTAAAAAAGCTTTATTTTCGTATAATCTTTTATTAAAAACCACATCTTTTAAAAAATCTAAACGTCTATTATCAATACAAAAACTCATTATTCGTGGTAAAGAATTTAATAAAGCTTCCTGCTTCAAAAGATTTTTATCTTGCAAAATATCATTTATAAATGCCAATCTTTTTTCATCTTTTATTGCTGAAATAAAGTTTGATAAAGATTTAAGCAAAGTTTGATTACTATATAATTCTTTTTTACTGAAAATATTTTTCACAAAATCAATTTGTTCATCATAATTTATATAATAAAGAATATCATCAACATCGTTTATAATAATTCCATTATTATGCAAATCCGGATTCACCAAAATTTTATCTGTAATTAGCGCACGTTCATCGCGCGAATAGTACACCAATTTTTTTATAATAGAAACTAAATTTTTATTACTGTACAAATTTTTGTCCGAAAAAAACTTTTCAACAATATTTGCTTGTGCCGGTTCATTTATAAGTCGAATAATTGCATTGTAACTTTCAACTAGCTCTTTATCACCATACAATTCAGGATTTGTAATTAATAATTTAGTTGAATTTATTCTTATAGGAATTGATGTATTGTGAATAATTGAATTTATAAAATGCTGTATATTTTCGTTTTCATTCAATTGAGGATTATCTAAAATTTCTTTAATCAAAAGAATATTATATTTATTTAAATCCTCTGCGCGCTTCGAAATCATTTCAAATTTTGGATGATTTTTCAATTCATTTGAAAGCTTTTCAAATTCTTTTTGCCCTACTTCACCAAATTTATTTGATAAAACTTCATCTTTATTTTTATCAACACGTTCTTTCTTTTTTGAGGTAAAAAATTTAGTAAAAAGTGACAAGGCTAACACTTTTAATGGCAAACTTTTAGAAAAAGTACCCATAGAAAACGATTGGGACTTCGTTTCAACATTTTGCGACAACGACCCAGCTTTTTTAGAATGCAAAAATCGATTTTTGACATTATTTATTGAAATTCTATGATATGGTTTATATAAAATTTTGCTATGCATTTATAATTCTAAACCGCATAAATATTTTTTTTGCTATTAAATAATATTTTTTATTTTTTATGATATATTATTTATCAAAAGGAAGGAGAATTTTATGATTATTGAAAAAGTAAATGAACCTAAAGATTTAAAAAACTTAAACATCGAAACACTAAATACTTTATCTGACGAAATGCGCAAATTAATTATAAAAAAAGTCAACACAATTGGCGGACACTTTGGACCAAATTTAGGAATGATTGAAGCCACTATAGCAATGCATTATGTTTTCAATTCACCTGTAGATAAATTCATTTTTGACGTTTCTCACCAATGCTATCCGCACAAAATCTTAACCGGAAGAAAAGAAGGGTTTATGAACCCTGACAAATATTTAAAATACACCGGCTACACAGCTCCTGCAGAAAGCTCACACGATTTATTCACCGTAGGACACACCTCAACTTCTGTCAGCTTAGCGACCGGAGTTGCAAAAATTCGTGATTTGAAAGGCGAAAAATACAATGTTATTGCCTTAATTGGTGACGGTTCTTTAACCGGTGGCGAAGCGCTTGAAGGATTAAATAATGCCGCTGTTTTAGGCAGTAACATTATTATAATTGTTAACGATAATGACATGTCAATTGCAACAAACCACGGCGGATTATACAATAATTTACGCCAATTAAGAGAAAACGATGGGCTTTATGAACAAAACATGTTCAAAACCTTCGGTTTTGATTATTATTTTGTTAAAGATGGCAATAATATTCAATCATTGATTAATACATTTAAAAAAGTTAAAGATATTCAACACCCAACAATAGTTCATATTTGCACAGAAAAAGGACACGGTTGCCAAGTCGCAGTTGAAAACAAAGAAATGTTCCACTGGATTATGCCAAATACGTTGGATGAAAATGAACACTTAATAAAACACGAAGCTAACAATTTTGAAACATATGAAAGTATTACAAATAACTATATTTTAGAAAAAGCTAAACAAGATAAAACAATTGTCGCAATAAATGCAGCAACCCCTGGCGTTTTCGGGTTTACTCAAGATTTTAGAAACAAATTAGGCTCACAATATGTTGATGTAGGTATCGCAGAAGAGCACGCAACAGCATTCACTTCTGCAATTGCAAAGCAAGGTGGAAAACCAATTTTGGCAATAATGAGTTCTTTTATTCAAAGAACCTACGACCAACTCTCTCAAGATATGTGCTTGAATAATTCACCAGCAACAATTTTAGTATATTGGGGCGGAATTTCACCTGCAGATTGTACACACCTTTGCACTTTTGACATTCCGTTAATCTCTAATATTCCTAATCTTGTTTACTTGGCACCAACAAACAAAGAGGAACATTTAGCAATGCTGGATTGGGCAGTAAATCAAACTGAACATCCGGTTGCAATAAGAGTTCCAACCGCACCTTTAATTTCTAGTGGCATAAAAGATGAAACAAATTATTCAATTTTAAATAAATACAAGATTGAAAAAAATGGAGAAAAAGTTGCGATTATCGGTTTAGGTAATTTCTTGAACTTAGCAAAAGAAACGGCTTTAGAGATAAAGAATACATTAGGTATTGACCCAACAATTATAAACCCTAGATTTATTACAGGAATTGACAAAGAATTGTTAACTAAGATTCAAGAAAATCACTCTGTTGTAATAACTTTAGAAGATGGAGTTGTAGATGGCGGGTTTGGTGAAAAAATTACCAGATTTTATGGTAAATCAAACATAAAAGTCCTAAATTACGGAGCAAAAAAAGAGTTTACCGACCGAATTGCGCTTGATGAATTATACAAAAAATATCATTTAACAAAAGAATTAATAACAAATGACATAAAAGAAATTTTATAATAAAAATTCATTAATTAAAAACCCTTGTTTGAATATCAAACAAGGGTTTATTTATAGCTTAATTAAAAAATTTACTTGATATTTGAATATGTCCAAGCATCAAAAGTTGGAGCTTCTGAAATATTAAGCTCTTTTTTCTTTTCACCTGCACAACAATCATCATGAGCAATTGGTTTATACAATCTATTATAATATTCAATGACCATTCTATCAGAATTGAAATACGCTTCACTCGTTCTGATAGCTTGACGCATTAACCTTGCCCATTCTTGTTTATTGTTATAATAAGTAGGTATAATTTGATTTTCAATAATATCCATTACGCATTCATGGTCTTTCCAATGTCTTTCTTCCCAAGGCATATCATCATCCAATTCAGGATATTCAACAGTATATCCGTTAATCCCAGGAAAAGTACCTTCAACAGTCCAACCATCATAAGTTGACAAATGCAACGCACCATTCGCGTTTGCTGACATACCAGAAGTTCCTGATGCTTCAAACGGTCTTAATGGAGTATTTAACCAAACATCAGTACCACGTTTTAACAAACCTGATAATTGAAGTTCATAACCTGGTAAAACAACAACATTTTTCAATGTATGTGAACGGTGAAGAAGTTTGTTAAACATTTCTTTACCCATAACATCATCCGGATGGAATTTACCGGCAAAGATAATTTGTAATTTATTTTCTTCTAAAAGCTTAGTAATTCTTTCTTTATCCATAAGAATCAACCAAGCGCGCTTATAATCAGCAAATCTTCTTGCCCAAGTGATAGTTAAAACATCCGGATCAAATCTTTTACCTGCAACGTTTGCAACATGCCTGAACAATTCTACTTTCATTTCACGCTTAGCAGCAAGAAGTTCATCAAACGATTTCGTTCCGCCCATTCTCTTATCTTGCCAATAATGAAGATTAACAGCGTTTGTAATCGCACGAATTGGACATCTATCTTCAACCCATTCCCACATTTTGTTTGCAACAAGCCCATGAAGTTGAGATACCGCATTCGCAATTCTTGACATTCTTAAAGCCGCTACTGTTAGTGAGAAATTCTCGCCACCAAGTTGAATGGCAGTTTCTCTTGAAGCACCGGCAAAGAAACCACTTTCAAGCAAAGTATCAACCCAGTGAACTTCATTACCTGCTGCAACCGGAGTATGCGTTGTAAATACTGTTTTCTTTTTAACTTCTTGAAGGTTACCATTATATTGTCTTAATAATTCAAATGCAGCAGGAAGTGCGTGACCTTCATTCATGTGAATAACATCAAATTTATATCCAACAGCTTGAAGAACTCTTATACCTGCAATACCAAGAACGGTTTCTTGTGCGACACGAATCTTTTCATTGCCATCATAAAGTTTATGAGAAATACTTTTTGCCCAATCACTGTTGCCTTCAATATCAGTTGTAAGCAAATAAACCGGACAAGTTCCAAATAATTCCGGCTCTACTTTGTATGCTTTTACTTTAACTTTTTCTCCAAAAGTATCAACCTCAACAGTAATCCCTGTATCAGTTAGATAATCATAATATTTTCTAATATATGCGACTTCAACGTTACCTGCATGATCAATTCGTTGATCATAATAGCCATAAGACCACAACATTGTGACTCCGACCATTGGTAACTGTAAATAACCTGCTGAAAGCATATGTGAACCTGCTAAAAATCCTAAGCCACCAGAATATGTACTCAAAGATTGGTCCATTGCGATTTCCATCGAAAAATAAGCTACGTTTGGTAATGTCATAATTTTAACCTTTTTTATTGTAATACTTTTGAACTATGTTCACTCATTATAGTTATACCATTAAGATAACATATAGTCTATATATTTGTCATTCATCTAGTACATTCAGTTTATATAATTTTTTACAACGAGTGTAACAAAAAAATTATATCAGATATTAACAATTATTACAAATAGAGTAAACAGATAAATCTCAAAATATTTATACAAAATAAAAAGGATGCCTAAGCATCCTGAAAAATCCAACTATCACAAATCAATATATTATATTAAAATTTCCCAAAATTATTCAAAAACACTATAGTGGTTTGTTCCACAATGATTCTGAAAATTTACTTTGTGTTGTACCATTTTCAACTGACAAAGAAACATTACTTGGAGTGAAAATAAATACCATATCACTGATTTTTTGAGCAGTTCCATTCAATGCATGAGATGCACCACACACAAAATCAATTGTTCTTTGAGATTGTTCTTTATCCAACAAGTCTAAATGCAAAACAATTGTTTTATTATCAATCAATTTTTTTACAATTTGTGCTGCTTCACTGAAAGAACGTGGTTCAATAACAGTAACTTCACCTGACTTATAAGAATTTGGATAAGTAACAACTTTTGAATCTCTTTCAAAAGAACGCTCAGGTTTAACACGTGTTCCATACATAGAATCAATAGATGAATTTAATGCTAATGTACCATCTACATCACCATAACCATCGTTTGCTCTGTCAAAACGAAATGCGTCATCTTCGCTTTCATCATTAAAACTCTTTGTGAAAAAGTTTACGAACCCTTTTAAACCTTCTGATAGTGCCATTTATTCCTCCATATATATTTACTTAAATAACTTACGTCCAATTCTTATCATTGTTGCCCCTTCTTGCAATGCGATTTCATAATCATCACTCATCCCCATTGAAAGCTCTGGCAACTTTTTACCAAATTGTTGTTCCAATTCTTCCTTAAACTTTCGCATATCACTAAATAAAAATCTAAGTTCAGACTCTGTTGCACCAAGCGGAGCTATGTTCATCAGCCCGATTACTTCAAGATTTGGCAAAGCAATTATTTTATCAAATTCTTTCAACAAAATCTCTTTGCTATACCCCGACTTTTGTTCTTCATTGGCATTATTCACTTGCAATAAAACACTCTCTCTCTTATTTATCGCACAAGCACAAGTTGAAATCTCCTCAGCCAATTTCAAAGAATCCACAGATTGAATACAGTCAAAGTATTTTACAACCTTTTTAACTTTATTACTCTGCAAATGCCCGATAAAATGGAAGTTTGAACCTTGACGAATATCATCTGGCAAAGATTCAATTTTTACAATTGCATCATTCGCACGCGATTCCCCAAAATCTCGCAAACCGACCTCAAACCCCTTTAAAATAGAACTTAAGCCATAGTATTTAGTAACTGCTATTATTTTAGAATTATAATGTGCAACTTTTTCTTTGATATTGAAGTAATTTTCTCTCAATTTTGATTCATCAACCTCAAAATTCCCCCAAACCTCTGAGGGGATTGGTTTATTTACCATTTTGTGATTGTTTTTATCTTCATCAACTTGAGACATCTCCCTCAACCTCTATTGTATTATATAATAAGATACATGTCGTTTACAAGTGTTTATTTGTAACAGTTTTTAGCTTTTTACCCAACATGCTGAAACCCATGATTCACATGCGTTTCCAGCTTTTTGCAAATGTTAAGTTTTGTAAACTTTCTCGGTTTTGTAAAGAACTTGACATGATTTTGCATGCTTAATTTACAAATGAGCATGCCAATTTTTAATAAAAAAGCATGGTCATTTAACATGATATTTTATTAATATTTTTTTGACAAACATTATTTATGATATGTTTCGTTTTTCATAATTTTAAAAGCACGATAAATTTGTTCAACTAACAACAACCTCGCAAATTGATGCAAAAATGTCATTTTTGAGATGCTTAATTTGAAATCCGCACGTGCAGACACACGAGCTGAAATACCACAAGAAGAACCAATTACAAAAACTAATTCAGAAATACCACTATTTATAATATCATTAATTTTATCTGCAAATTCTTCTGATGAAACCTGTTTTCCCTTAATTTCAAGCGTTATAACATAAGAATCTGGTTTGATATTTGACAAAATTTTTTCGCCCTCTTCATCCAAAGCTTTTTGGACTAAATTTTCATCTTTAATTTCAACCGGATTTAATTCAACAATTTCCACAGGCGCATAAGGCGTCAAACGTTTTAAAAATTCTTCAATCCCTTCTTTTAAAAATTTTTCTTTTATTTTTCCAAGTGCAATTATTTTAATCTTCATAATTGTTACCATAATTCTCATCTTTTTCCATTGCACGGCGCAAAATATTTCTATCTAATTTCTTCTTTACAACAAATTTTTTATGCGATTCTTCCATTAGTTTTTCACTCGGACGTTTTACCTTTGTTTTTCTACCTTTCGATTTTTTTTCAAGCTTATCTTCCGGTTTAGGGATTCCGCCATTTAACTTGTTATACCACATTCCGCAAGCAATAGAGCGAATCGGTAAAGTATATTGAATAAAAATTTGTGCAATAATTGCAGAAACAAACGACATTGCCAACAAATTTATATCAAAAGTTGCCACATGATAATATGCCAAAAATTCATTAACACCCGCTACTGGAGCCGGCGGAATCATTGGGACTATTAATGTAGATAAAAATTCCATAATCTTTAATTTTTCAGAAATTATAACAATAATTTTTGGTATAAAAATGTAAGTCAAAAGTCCTACAAGCATTAACATTATAAAAGTAGATACAAAATTACCTTTTACAAGTTCAAAACTACGTTTCGCACATCCAATCGGAGATTTCTCCGGCTCATACGTAAACACTTGAAAAATCAACGCAAAATAAACTGCTAAAATACCTGCCGGAACCCATAAAAAAGGTATTACCGCAAATATTGAAAAGACTCCAACCAAAGCCCATAAACCAACAAATGGAATAGCTCTGCGTTTTATCAATTCTGTATGAGCATCAAAATCATAAACTTTTCCGGAACGCAACATATTATCAAGCATTGAATTTATTGCACCATAAGCAACTAAATATTCCCAAAAAGATTTAAGCAAAATAATCATGCCAGGAATACTTATTAAAATAGAAACCACAACAATTGTTGAAAAATCATTAAAAGTTGAATATTTTTCAACAAGATTAGGAATTTGCTGTATATAAAAATAAACCGGTACAAAAACTAAAATTAACCCCAAAACTTGTCCAAGCACGGGAAATGTCATATACTTAACAAATTGTTTGAAATTTGAAAAATATAATCCAATAGACTCTATAAAAATTCCAAAAACGGATTTATTTTTTTTTGCCATAAATTAAACCACCTTTATATAAGCTTTGAAAATCTTATTACTAATTGTATCATCAAAAGCTTGTTGGATATTATCTAAATCATAAGTTGTAGTCAAATGATTAACGTTAACTTTTTGAGAAGTTATCAAGTCAAAAGAACTTCTCAAATCTTCAGGTGATGGCGAATAGCTACCCAACACTGTTAATTCTTTGTAATAGATTTCATTATTTGAATAACCAAAATTATTAGGAGTGCTTGAAAACACCAAAATTTTACCACCTTTTCTCACTGATTTTAAAGCTACTTCAATCGCTTTATCAGCGCCAGAAGTCATAAATATTGCATCAACACCATAACCATCGGTTTTTGATTTTATAATTTGTTCAAACTTCTCTAAATCCTTTGAATTAAAAGCTTCTATTCCCATTTTTTTAGCTAAACTGATTCTGTCTTCAATCAAATCACAGCCAAAAACTTCGTAACCATAAGCTTTTAACCCCTCACTCATTATCAAACCGATAGAACCCAAGCCAATAGTCAAAACTTTATCTCCAGCCTGCAAATGACAACGCTTTATTGCTCTTATACAACATCCTAAAGGTTCATAAAAAGAAATTACTTCATCAGAAATATTTTCCGGAACTACATGCGCAACATTTTGCAAATGTTCTTCTGATAAATAAATTTTTTCACTAAATCCGCCAGGGAAAATATTTGTAGATTTAAAATGTTCACACATAGAATAATTTTTATGCTTACAATAAATACATTCAAAACAAGGAATATGATGTGAACTCACAATTCTTTGACCAAGTTGAAAATCAACATCTGAATCAATTTCTTCAATAATTCCAACAATTTCATGCCCTAAAACAGTTCCATTAGGCGAAATTTTTTGACGAAATTTTACAATATCAGAGCCACAAAGTCCGCAACCTAAAACCTTTACTATTGCGCCTTTTCGACCGTCAAGTTTTATATCTTCCACATTTTTTATTACAATTTTATCATCTAAAATTTGAGCTGTTTTCATTATTATTTCCTTTATTCCTTAATCTTTGCAAACTTTGTATTTGGGTAAAAATGTTTGAGTATAGCATAATAATCATAACCCTTTTTTGCCAAATTATTTGCACCATATTGACTCATTCCAACCCCATGCCCTTTTTTCTTTATTCCGTCATCATAAGAATTAACAGATTTTATATAAGGCAAATCTTTTGTCCAAACTTGCCCTGCCGTATTTGTTTTGCCACCGGCTGAAGCAGAATAATATGCCGGTATGATTTTTTTGTCATAAATCAAAACGATTCGTCCGGTTTCATCAACAGCATTATTTGTTTGAACAGTTTCTGAAGTTGCACCGCCATAAGCTTGATCTTCAGGTGTATCGTTCAAATCATAACCGAATTTTGCACGCTTACCCAAATTAGCATAAGCGTAACTTCTAGCGGCAATAGCTTGCGCTTTATGAGCTTCATGTGACCAAGAAGAAGGCATTTCAGAAGGCACAACCCCTCGTAAATACAATTCCATTGGTAAATCATTAATGACCGTTAATCCTGCTCCATCGTTTACCAATTGAAATTGTCCGCGATACCAACGTCGCTTTACACTTACAAACCCACCTTCTGCCGGTTTTATTACAATTTTATCACTTTTAATCTTTCTAAACTGTCCATCAATTTTTATGGCAATAATATTTCGATAAGGCTTAAATTCATATCCTTTCATCTTTTCCATTCGCCAAAGTAATTTATTCGTCCTACAATCTATAATATCAGCCTCAGTTGATGCCCCAATAAATGTTCGTCCAACGCGCGTTTGCAACCCTATTTTTATTGCAAAAGTCGGTTGTACGAATAATAAAAACGTTATAAATAAAATTATTAACTTTCTCATCCCCATATAAACATTATATGCCATAAATTAAAGATTAAAAGTAACAATTATTTCAAGCATCTTAATGTCCTATAAATAACAAGCTTGCCCAAATTACTATAATCCCGGACATTACACCTGCAATGCAATAATGCCAATCGCCGTATTCGTGAGAAAGTGGCAAAAGTGTATCAAATGCAATATACACAATAATTCCGACAACAAGTGCCATAAATATTCCAACAAACATTTGCGGTAAAAACCATGACATTAAAAACAAACCAATCAAAGCGCCAATTGGTTCTGCCATACCAGTCCAAAAAGAATACCACATTGCAATACGTTTTTTACCTGTTGCATGATAAATTGGCAAAGCAACCGCAATTCCTTCCGGAATATTATGAAGCGCAATCGCAAGTGCAACTGAAATTCCCAAAGTCAAATCTTGAGAGGACACACAAAAAGTCCCAAGCCCTTCTGGGAAATTATGTATAGAAATTGCTATAGCGGTCATTATTCCTGCGCGTTTAGCACTTTGTGTACCACTTTCAGGCGCAACAACCACGCCGTTTTCATCTAAAAGCTTTTCATTAACATGATCCGGCAAAAACATATCAATACATTTAGAAATAATTACCCCAACGATAAAACCTACAAAAACCAACCAATGGTATGAATTAGGGAAATAAGGCTGAAGTAACTCTTCTGATGAATTTAAAATCTCGGTAAAAGATACAAAAATCATTACCCCAGCAGAAAAACCTAACCCTAATGACAAAATTTTAAGATTATTTTTATTAACAAAAAAAGTTACTAACCCGCCAATTACGGTTGTTAAACCTGACAAAAAAGTTAAATACAAAGGTGTTTGCCAATTCTCTATCATCAAAAAAGCCTCATCTTCAAACTTTACATAAATATTTTACTACGAAATTAAAAATAAAAAAACTTAACAAACTTGCAACACAATAAATTCAATATTTATCAAAATTCACAAAATTTAAACAACTTTATTTAAAACTTCAAACACATCTGAAGCAATTTTCCCGTTTTTAACATCTTCACTAATAATATTTAAAGCATCTTCACGACTAAAAGCTTTTTTATAAGCGCGTTCTTCAGTCAAAGCCGAGTACTTATCTGCAACATTCAAAATTTGAACACTTTTGGGACATTCATACTTTGCACCGACTTTTGGATAACCTGCTCCATCTAATGTTTGGTGATGATATTTAATTATTTCCAATGTATTTTTATTTAAACCGCTTCCTTTTAAAATTTCGTAACCTAATTCTGAATGTAAATCCATTATATCCTTCTCTTCAGAAGTTAATTTTCCTTTTTTATTCAAAATTTTCTCGGGGATTAAAGATTTACCAACATCATGGCACATCGCAGCATTTTGCAAATCTTGAAGATTAACTTCTTGCTTCCATTCCTTTGGTAAAGATGAATGCATTTTTGCAACAATAACTCTTGTATCTTTCATGTGACCGGTTTTTAATGCTTCCAATTCTTCCTTGTTAATCTTTACAGGCAAATTATTTTCACGAAGAATTTTTAAAATATTTGGATTTTTTTGAATAGCAGATTTTACAATTGATTCACTAACATATTTATTGCCATTTTCAAAAATATCTTGTTTTTCAAATAGCCCAAAATCTTTTATACGAGATACATTTGCTCGAAATTTTATAGGAGCCAATTTAATATTATTTAATTGTGGATGGTTGAATACTTCTAACATTACCTAACACTTACCATATCTTCTACCGTATAGGTATATAAAGTATTTTTTTTATCAAGAATTGCCACAAACACACAAAAATTTTACAAAAATTTACAAAATATCTAAAGGATCTACATCAATTGAGAGCTTAATGTCTTTAGGCATAGTTATTTTGCTAAAAAATTTATTCACAAAATCATGACCTTTTTGAGAAATTTTGTTTTTTATCAAAATCTGAAATCTATAATAACCATTAATTTTAGAAATTATACAAGGGGTTGGACCTAATGTTTCTAAATATTCTGTAAAACCAAATTTTTCAGTCATAGTATTTAAGCGCATCACAATTTCCATTGCAGATTTTTCTGCTCGAAAATTATTTAAAGACGATAAAATAACTCTAATTATTTGACTAAAAGGCGGGTAATCATATTCTTGACGGGCTTTTATCTCTGTATCAAAAAATTTTTCATAGTTTTGAGATTTTGCACTTTGAAATGCATAATAATCAGGATTATATGTTTGAAACAAAACTTTTCCCTTATATTCACCACGTCCTGCGCGTCCAGCGACTTGAGTTAACAGTTGAAAACCTCTCTCCGACGCTCTGTAATCAGGAACTGAAAAACCTGTATCTGCACTAATTACACCAACAAGCGTAACGTTCGGATTATCTAACCCTTTAGCAATCATTTGAGTTCCAACCAAAATATCAATTTCACCGCGCTGAAATTTACCTAAAAGTTCAATATGCGCATTTTTTCTTGTTAAAATATCGCTATCAATTCTTTCCACACGGTAATCCGGATAAAGTTCTTTTACAAATTGTTCAATTTTTTGAGTTCCACTCCCTGATGTTGCTAACGCATCACTGCCACACGTTGGACAAAATTCCGGAAAACTCATTTCTTTACTACAATAATGACACTTCAATTTTTTACCATCTGCATGCCAAACCATAGGAATTGAGCAATCAGGACATTCAACTACAGCTCCACACGCTTTACATTGAGTATAAGTCGAAAAACCTCGTCTATTCATCAATAAAATAACTTGTTTTCCGCTTTCAACAGCTTCTTGAATTTCTGTTTGTAAAGGTTTTGAAAGAATGCCACGATATGCAGATTTACCGTATTCCTGCATATTAATAACTACCGGCTTTGCTAAAGGCGCATTATTATAACGTTTTAGCATTTGAAAAAGATTATTATTATTTATTGCATAATAATATGTTGAAATATCGGGAGTTGCAGAACCTAAAAGAAGCGGAGCTTGATAAAATTGAGCAAGTCTTTTAGCAACAACACGCGCGTCATATCTTGGAGCCGGATTTGTTTGTTTATATGCTCCTTCATGTTCTTCATCAATAATTATAAGTCCAATGTTTTGTAGCGGTGCAAAAACTGCAGAACGAGCACCTGCTAGTATTTTTATCTCATTTTTATACAATCTTTGCCAAACATCATATCTTTCACCATCTGAAATACTACTGTGCCAAATTGCAACATCGTGAATACCAAATTTTTTAGCGAGACGCTTTGTAAGTTGAGATGCAAGCGCTATTTCCGGCGCTAAGAACAAAACATTTTTTCCGGAATCAATAACATCTTTAATAAGTTTAAAATAAACCTCTGTCTTGCCGGAAGCCGTCACTCCGTGTAATAAAATCGGATTTTGAGAACGCATTTTGCTTTTTATACCTTGATATACAGCTTCTTGTTCTGACGACAATTCATACAATGGTTCTGTTTTTATATCTTTAAAAATTGTTAACGGGTTTCTATAAATATATTCTGTATTAATTTTAACAAAACCTAATTTTTCAAGTTTTTTCATCGTTGCGCGCGTAGTTTTAGCTTTTTCTTCAAAATAAATCAGCGAGCACTTTCCTTCTTCTTTTAAAATTTGTAATATTTCTTTTTGCCTTTTTGTCAAATTCTCAAAATCAGTTTTAATAAGCTCAACCGATTGTTCAGTTTTAGCATTTTTTTCAATCAATTTCATTGGAATAGCCGCATTTAACACTGTAACAAAATCTGTACAATAATAATTTGCTACCCATTCAAGCAATTTTAAATATTTTATAGAAAATAATGGAGTTTCATCAAGAATTTTATTAATTTTTTTAGCCTTGATTCCGTCAGGTAAATAATCTGTAAATCCAACTACAAAAGCATTTATCAATCCTTGTCTACCAAAAGGAACTAAAACCGCTTGACCGATTTTTATTAAATCTTGCATTTCATCAGGAATTAAATAACTAAATGTTTTAACTCCCAATGTTTTTATATTTACTAAAACTACCGCATATTTCATAAACTAATTATACCTTAAATGAATTTTAGTGAATAGTACATTAAACACTAATTTACATTGCGATACGTAATTATAACTTTTTCAAAAATTAAATGTTTTTGGTGTTTTTTTATTTTAAAGTTGACCAAAATGTTGGTTTAGCTGTTTCAGCATCATAAACATCTATAATTCTATAATGAGGAGCTGATTTTGTTGATATGTGCAAAATTCCATTATGCTCAAGTTCACAATTTGTATTAAAATCGCCTGAAATAACAGCTTTTACATTTGGATATTTTTCTATTAATTTTAAATATTCATTTGCTTTATAAGTATATTTAAACTCTTTTTTTATAGGTGGAATTATCGGATAATGCTGAATAATTACGACATTGTGATTCGGAAATTTTTTTATAATGCTTTCAATCCAATCAAGTGTTTGTGGCTTATAATACCCGATTGAATCTGATATAACATCTTTTGCACCTTCAGGAACAATAAAAACAATATCTTTTTTACAAATATAATAATTTTGAGTTTCAATTTTTTTATGCGATTTAACTTTTTTATGCAAAATCTCAAAATATTCGGCTTTACTTAATTTTTTTTGCTTACTTACTTCTTTATTTCCAATAGTTAAATAATAAGGGTATTTCAATTGCTTTAATTCTTTTAAAAACTTTTTGAGATTTTCTTGGTTTGCTTTTGACAAATTGTTTCCTGTAAATACAATAAAATCAACATTTTTTTGCGAATTTAGATTCTGAATAAGATTTTTTAAAGCAGTTTCTGATTCAGAGTTTGTATAATTATATAAAACATCAGTAACTTGAATGATTCGGTATTCTTCACAAAAACCTTGATTTATTGTTAAAAAAATTAAAAATATTATTAAACAAAAAATTTTTTTCATTTTTGACTTACTCTATCAAAACGATTTTAGCATAAAATAGTGACAAGCACTAGTATTTTTTGAAAAATAAGTTATAATATACATGCAATGTATAATACGAAAGAGTTACACAATGTCTTTTGATTTTAGTAGCAATAGTATCAACCAGTTCAAAACTCAGTCCACATATAAAGATGGCGGTGGAATGGGAGGCGGTGGAATGTATTTTGAACAGCAGAAAAAGAAAAGGGAAGAAGAACAAGAAAAAGATATTTTTACCGCAAGTCACGAAGACAAAAAATCTGAAGAAATAATTTTTGACGACGAAATTCCTGAGGATGAAATCCCGCAAGATACGATTATTAATAAATTTGTGAACTGGTTTCGAATAAAAAAATAATCTTTAATTGAGTTTAAAAATTTACACTTAATTAAAACAACCACAAAATCTGCAACAAATCTTTAGATTCAATTGCTTTGTCAGGTTATTGTGGTGCAATCGGTTCAAAAATGTTTGGTGTTACAGGTTCTATGTTAGGAACTGGTATTGGAAATCTAGCTAATAATAAACTAAATAATGTATTATTTAGTTAATATTTATAGTTTTTTATAAAATTGTATGTTGTTTCAAAAGATTTTAAACTTCCTTTATTTACAAATTTACGTACTGCATTCATGGTATCCAGGGCATCTTGTATTGATATATCTTTCCATATTACATAATCTGTCATTCGTTCTACCCACCATGATGTCATGGCACCTCTGTTTTTATACATCTTTTCAGCCATATTATAAAACTCTTGATTAACTTTTTTGAACGCTAGTTGATTGTTAGGTATGCTAGTATGCTCGCTGGTGTTGCGTTTTGTGCCATATATGTTTTGATTTTTTATAGCAGGATTAAACCCAATTTTCATTAATACACCCCTCGTTTGTTTTTTCTATAAAAGAATTATATCATAAAAAGGTTAAAATAAATAACCTGCTTAGCGCAAGGTTCAACGCCAGCAAAACACGTTCGCAAAAAAATATTCAACATTAAAAAGGATGACTAAAAAGTCACCCTTTTGTATCATTAATAAGTTAGATAATATGTATAATTCTACTATTTCTCTTTATTTATTAACTATAGTTTTGAGTTGTTCTAATGTTTTTTTATCAATTTTGCCATTGAACTCTAGTTCATTAATCAATTTTTGTAATGTTTCTTTTGATTGGGTTTGTTTATACTTATTAAATGTTTCAACTAATTTTTTATTATTTTTACCCCAATTATTCAATTGCTTAAACATTTCATCTAATGTCACATCTGTTTGTTTTTTTTGAATTTTGCCAAGCGCTTCACTAGTTTCTTTCGTTTTATCATCAACTTCTTTTAAAGAGTTAAAAATACTTTGTATTTTTTCTGTTGATTTTCCTGTAGTAGCTGGTGGCACTGTTTTTTTAGGTTCTTGTGGACCATTGAGTCTTTCAATTTTCATAAAAAATCTCCTTTTGTTGAAATTAATACTACTTAAAAATTCCGAAATTTTATCTTACAAATGTATTAACGGCATATTTTTTAAAAACTTTAGGGGTTCATGGTGAGCCCATCATATCATATCATATCATATCATATAGGGCATTATAACTGACTTTCGGGCTTTTGTAAAATTTTGTAAATTTCGTTACAATTCGTTACATTTATATTTTCTGTGGAGTTTTATTACAATTTCGTTACAGTTTGAGTTTGCTAGAAAAAATTTTTTTTAATATTATTAAAATATGAAAAAGTTTTATTTAAAATCAATGGGTTGCAAATCCAATCAATTTGAAGGTCAAATTGTCGCACAAGAACTATCAAAAAACGGTTATTCTCAAGTTAACGACACAAAAAATGCTAATTTTTATATTTTAAATTCTTGTTCCGTTACCCATAAAAGCGACAATGAAGCCTTATATTTATTGCGTCACGCGCATTCTTTAGGTTTAAAAACCATTTTAACAGGATGCATTGCCCAAATCGAAAAAGAGAAACTTCTTCAAGAGCCTTACATTGATTATGTTTTTGGCAATCAAGATAAATTTAATATTGCAAATTTAATTGAAGCTGATGAAAAAATCGCAATAAAAGATTTGATGTCAGAAACAAATTTTTACAACATAACACTTGATGACACTACAAAAACCAGAATGAGTTTAAAAATTCAAGACGGTTGCGATAACAGATGTTCCTACTGCATAATCCCATTCGGACGTGGAAAATCTCGTAGCGCAGATTCAGATTTCATCATAAATGAAATAAACAGATATTCACAAAATGGATACAAAGAGGTTGTACTAACCGGAATTCACATCGGACTTTGGGGTAAAGATTTTGGCAAAACGCTTTTAGATTTATTAATAAATATTGAAAAAAATACAACAATAAATCGTTATCGTTTAGGTTCTTTAAACCCTTTTGAAATAAATAATGAAATGCTAGATTTTTTACAAACAAGCGAAAAATTCTGTCCACATTTTCACCTATCGCTTCAATCTGCGTGCAACAAAACCTTAAAAAATATGAATCGACATTACAGTGTTGAGTTTTATCTTGACCAAATCGAAGATATTACAAAAAGATTTAACAAGCCGTTTTTAGGAAGTGATATTATTGCAGGTTTTGCCGGCGAAACTGAAGAAGATTTTTATACAACAGTCGAAAATCTAAAAAAATCAAAGCTTAGCTGTATTCACACCTTTCCTTATTCAATCAGAAAAGGTACAGTAGCTGAAAAAATGCCAAATCATTTGTCGGACAAAGTCAAAGAGGAACGCGCAAATATAATCAAACAAATATCAAAAGAAAAACTCTCTGCATTTTTAAATTCAAATATTGGCGAAACCCAAGAGGTTTTGATAGAAAAGAAGAAGGACAAAAAAACAGGTCTATACAAAGGTCTTACGCGAAATTACATCAAAGTATTGCTCCAAGATGGAGAATTTAACTCTTTAAAAAACATAACGCTAAAAAATCTACAAGGCGACCTTTTTGTTGAATAAATTACATGTGAATATAATATCTATCCACACAAGGTTTTGTTCTTTTACCTACCAAAATTTCTTTTGCATGCATTACTATCAACATAACATCTCGCAAACCGGCATCAAGCTCATCAATTAAAATTTGCTTACGTTTGTCAGTATAGAGCATGTGATAGATGGCAATTCTAAAATACGGATCATCGAAAATTTCAGTAAGTCTTCTTATCAATTCTTTGCCAGTCTTTGTAAGTCTAATAGGCTTAGTTTTTGTATACTCTACATCGAAATTCATCATAACAATTTGAATATATAAAAAACTTAACTTACAGTCTATTACCCAGTCGACTTATATATAAAAATAATTAAGTCCCACAAATAACAATTATAAGCTTAGCGCATTAGCTTCTTCATATTGCTCAATTACACTATGAACATAATTGTAATACTCGTTTTTATTACCATATTTTTCTATATGTTTAAGTAAGTTCTCTTTTGAAATAAAACCTTGATTAAGCGCGATTTCTTCCAAGCAAGCGATTTTCACCCCTTTGTTTAACTCCATAGTTTGAACAAATACGCTGGCTTGCAACATTGA
This sequence comes from uncultured Candidatus Melainabacteria bacterium, assembly GCA_934754655.1. GTDB lineage: Bacteria > Cyanobacteriota > Vampirovibrionia > Gastranaerophilales > Gastranaerophilaceae > CAG-196. The sequence continues at coordinate 40,497 of CAKVIC010000011.1, forward strand.
ATCGTGCGTACCGGTATCAAGCCATGCAAAACCTCTTCCTAAAGTTTCAACATTTAATAAATTCTTTTCCAAATATATTTTGTTTAAATCAGTTATTTCCAATTCGCCACGTGCAGACGGTTGCAATGTTTTTGCGTATTCACAAACATTTTGGTCATAAAAATACAAACCTGTTACCGCATAATTTGAACGTGGATTTTTTGGCTTCTCTTCTAAAGAAATCGCCTTTTTATTTTTATCAAATTCAACAATTCCAAAACGTTCAGGATCTTTTACAGTGTATGAAAATACAGTTGCTCCAATATTTTTCTTTATAGAATTTTTCATTATAGTTGAAAATCCGTGACCGTGGAAAATATTATCACCTAAAATTAATGCAACATCATCATTCGCAATAAAATCTTCGCCAATCAAAAAAGCATCAGCAATTCCCTTTTGAACATATTGGATTTTATAATGCAAATTTAAACCAAATTGCGAACCATCTCCAAGCAACTTTATAAAATTGTCATAATCCGTTTCATTAGTAATAATTAAAATATCATTAATCCCTGCAAGCATAAGAGTTGAAAGCGGATAATATATCATCGGTTTGTCATAAATCGGTAATAAAATTTTTGATATAGGTTGAGATGCCGGATATAAACGCGTACCTGCTCCACCTGCTAAAACTATTCCTTTCATAATATCTCCTATTTTGCAAAATTATCTATAATATTGTTTGCACATGCCAGATTAACAGCACAGCTTGGCTCTAATTCCACCATTTTATTACTATCATTTTTTGTAACCGCAACAAATGGTACATACCTCACTCGCCATTTTTTCGCTAAAGAAATTCCATAAGCCGTATCAATATCTACTTTTTCAAATTTGATATCTTTGCGCCCAGAATTAACCAATCTATTAAATACAGGGTCAAATCGCTTGCAATAATAACAATTTTTTGAATACAAATATGTTAATACAAAAGAATTTTCCTGCAAAACTTTTTCGTGAGCACAAACCACTGCGACAAGTGCAAAAACTAAAGCTAAAAATATAAATATTTTTTTACGCATAGAAAAATAATAGCACTAATTGCTATACTAAGTCAATTTTGCACATTAAAATTCGCAAAACCGCAACCTTTTAGCCTTTACACTGTTTTATTATTTTTCTCAACTTCACAAAAAAAAGCCACCGTTTGGTGGCTACACATGTGTTTATTTTGTTAAATAGATTTTTTTTATAGAGATAATGTCTTATACTCTAAATCTTGATTTATCACATCGGTCGGATTGTAATAATCATAAGGAATAAATATATCGCGATAGCTCATAGTAGGTACTGTATCTAAACCATAAGCTGCAATAAATTTATCATCCAATTGCAAACGGTATTTGCCCGGAGCTAAGCCAGAGATATAAAAATCGCCGGTTGAATCTACGGTTGAATAATTAACTTCATTACCGTTTTCATCCAAAATTACAACAACAAAATCTGTAATTTTCAGATTTCTATCAAAATCATCAGTAATTTTCAAAACACCAGAAACACTTCCTACAGTACTAGCCAATGGTATTTCGATTTTCGTCGTTTGACCGCCATCTACACGAATCGTTTGGTGAATAACATCACTATTTAAAGGCGCAACAGTAATTGGTAATTTATCCATATCTATATCGACCTTGTAAACACCTCTTTCTAAACTTACAGAATAAGCCCTTCCGCGTTTATTAGTAACTACATTTTCACCAGCCCAACTTGCGATTAGTGGGATATCTTTTATTGGCACATCAATTCCTTTATCAAACACGCCATTTTGATTTTTATCAATAAATGCAATTGCTTCAAATATACCTTTGTCTAAATCTTCACTACCAATTGATTTAAATCCATTATGGAAAAGTTGAAACGCATCATTAAATACAAAATTTACAGAATGTCGGTTTGTTGTCGGCATAAACATGTTATCAATAAAATATCCGCTATTTTGTGAATACTGATAACCAACGCTCATTGTTTGCCCTGATTTGGCTCTATAACTAACGTTTGCATATAAATCGTTACCGGTTTGTCCATAATATTTAAGTCCCCATCCTAAACCAAGCGTAATGTTTTTCCATGCAGGGAATGTGTATCCAAATCTAAATATATTATATCCATTCGTATAACTTCCAGTCTTATAACGCACAAAACTATGACCCAACGCAAAACGTCCTTTATTATTAGGAATTGGAACTGTTAAATCGGTGTAATTATCATAATATTTTGATGAATAATTTCTATCTAAAGAAGTTTGAACATCATATTTTGTATCATACAAGTTTTCACGTCTACCAACTTGCAAATTCGCCCATTTGCCAAAATCACGAGATGCATTTGCTTCATAAAAATAGTTTTTATTTCTTCCCAAATCATTTTCACCGCGTCTATAAAAGCTATTAAACCTTAATGCTGCAACCTTTGGAATTTTTGTGCTAGCATTTATACTTGCTTCATCAAACCCGATTGTACCGCCACGGTATTTATGATTCATATTTGAATAATACTTACTATAAGTACCGCCAACAGTTGTTGAATTAAAACCAACACCCAACGTTGCCTTTCCACCTGTTCTATCATTTCTTGAAGTTGAATCAGAACTTGCAATATAAAAATCAGGAGAAGTGTGGAAAGCTTCAACCTTTGCTTTAAAACCACGAGGTTTTAAATACCCTTTAGAATATTTTGATAAATCTTTTGAATATTCGCCTGTACCTTTTACTATATAACCGGCTTTTGTATTTTCTTCTCTAACATCGTGAGCAATACTTGCACCTGCCGTTCCTCTTGCTTTTAAACTAGGATTATCTTTACTTTGCCATTCAACACTGTTTAAAGATGTTGCACCTTCTAAATAATTAACACTTTTTTGCGTACCTGTAACCAACAAACTATCGTTTGTCGGAACTTTGTATATTAATTTTGTGCTTGATTTCTCATAAATCTTATCCGCAGTTAATTTTGATTCAAAAGTTACGTTATCTTTTAATCCATGTTGATAATAAGCGCCTGCCGTAACTTTTTTATTATTTCCACGATAAATATCAGAACCATCACGGAATAAACGGTTTTGATATCCCCAAACACCGGCATAAACAGAGCCTCTACTTTCTTTTTCAAAAGGTCTGTCACCATATATCGGGTATTTTTCATCAGAAATAAGCTCTACAGTGCCGTCCTCATTAATTTCTTCTAATTTAATACTTTTAACAGGGTTTGGGAGCTTAACGTCTTTTAAAGAATAATAACCGGCATACGTGCTTAACATCATTGGCTCTAAATCATTTACGGTAAGGCGAACCATACTTGTTGGTTTTACATAACCGTGCAAATCTTGCGGATTTTCTCTATCATAATCATAATTCCAAACTTGAGCACCAAAAATATTTGTACCAATTTGCGCGTCACCGTCACTTCTACCTCTAACACGACCCAATTCATACCAATAAGACTTACCGTCTTTTTTAGTAGTTAGTTTATTTGCATAAGTTCCGGTTAAACCGCCAAACATAAATGCTTGATTTCTGTAATTATATTCAGTTGCTTCAATACGGTATTTACCGCCCATAACATTACCATTAATACTAAGTTGCGTACTTCCGGTAAAAGTATCATTAATTTGAGTATTGCCCGTTTGAAATTTTGTTGACATATTGTCACTTAACATGTAACTATGCAACCCTACATTGTTAAGTGTAATTTTACCAGGTTTTTTAGGTGCTATTATGTTTTGATATGCTTTAGGACCTTTATCCTCTTCTGATAAAATATTATTATTAGCAAGAATCGGGATATCTCTATCTACTTGCGCAACCAATGAAAGTGTTTCAAAATCTGTACCTAATTTTATATTCATAATTTTTGAAACAGTTTCAGGGGTTAAATAAGCTTCATTAATAACTCCATCCATAATTCCTGCTGTTAAGAAAATTGGAGCTTTATCCGAAATCAAATAATCCTCAACATACACACCTTTTTGATTAATAACACCTTGTTTGCCATCAGTCGTTTTAAACCCAATAATTTTGTCGGCCCTGTTTGCACTATATTCAATATTAAATAGATTCGCTAATTGTTTAAATGGAACAAGAATTTTTGAGTCATCAGTAATAACAACTTCTACGTCAACATAAGCTAAATTATTGATGTTAACATAAGAAATTGTTGATTCACTAGCTAGCACTGTACCGGTTAAGTACGCGCTCAGCAAAGTTACTATTAATAATTTCTTGACTCTATCTAACATTTCTATTTAACTTTATTTCTCAACCTACTCGGATTTTCTACAACCGAATCTTTTATTTGTCTTTCTTTTTATTTATCTCTTTTCTATTGCTGTTGAGAAATTTCCTTTTCCTTTAAGGTTTAGTTCCATTTTCAAGCATTCCGTGCTTGAGATATTTTCTATTTAACTTTTCTATTTAACTTGTTTTTTATTTTTGATTTTATCTATATTTTAGGTGTTACAGTCAAAGTCACTGTAGTTTGGTAAGTCCCAGCTTCATCTTGCCCATGATTAAAAGTTCCACCCACCGGTGTTGCACTTACTGTATGCGTAAATGTTGCATTAGTCGCATTATTCGTTTTAATTACAAAACAATCGCCATAAGTTTTATAATTATTGGTAAAAGTTGATTCCATTGGGCTTGTAATTGTCGTTGATACAGGATATGCAATTACATTGAAATTTCTTGAACCACCTGATTTCGCATCATTAATAGCTTGTTCAGTCGGTGGATTTTGAATATGCCCAAATAAAATACAATTTGTTCCATACGCAGAAACCGGACCATTAGCTGAATTTATACTTGATGTAACAGTAAAATCGTAATCATCATCTGTACCATTTGTAACGATATCATATATTGTTAATAAGTTTCTATTCAAAACTCCATTAACATCAACACTCGCATTTTCTGCTGAAGCTGCCGACTTTTGAACAGAAACGGTAGGCGAAACAGACAATATAATTGTCTGTTCCGCATCTTCCGCATAAGTTTTTGCCGTAAACATCGTTACGGTTAAGAAAATTATTAAAAGTTTTAATAAATTTCTTTTATTCATTTATTCTCACCTATATAGCAATTTCTGTCATTGTTAATGTTGCTTTGTATGTACCCATTTCATCATGAGTTGAGAAAGTTGTTCCTTCTGCTGCAATACCTGAAGTGTATTTGAAATCATAAATACCATTTTTTAAAGTATAAGTGACTTCATTAGAAGCGAACACAGGAGAACCTTGAATAGCAGCTGGAGTTGAAGAATCAGGTGTAATTGTCGGAGTTAATTTAAACGCAATACAATTAGGGTTTTCTGAAACTGCACTCAATGCACCACAAGAAGCTATTTGAGCTGTAGTTGGTTTAACTGTTTCATTTGATAATACAATAATAGGTGCTGTTTCATCACCAAACAAAGCTGGAGCACTAGCCGCACCGTCAGCAGGAGCTGAAGCTGATAATTTAATTTGTTTTCCGTTATAATTTGTAATTACGCGGAAACTTGAAACCATTGCTTCGTTCAAAGTAATTTGAGAATAATCATCGTCAAATGTTGCACTTTTAGCAGACGGGCTTGTAGTTGTAATGTTAATAAATTCAGGAACATTGATTTGCAAATTTGAACTTGCTGTACCTGATGCCGCAAAAGATGCTGGTGCTAACATCATTGCTGCAAGGGCGATTAGTAAAAATTTTGTGATTTTCATAGGGTAAACCTTCCTTTCATGTTTTTGTTCTACAATTCACTATTTGCTATATTAAATATTGTTTCTTTCTTTACATTTTTTCGATTGCCGTTACCGTCAGTATACGTCATTACTGCTCGCACTGTGTATTCACCCGGCTCTGTTACATTTTTTAAATTCATTTTTTGAATATCTACGTGGTAATTATTTTCGCCCACGACTTTTTCATCTAAACCATATTCGCAAACTAATTTTTTACCTCTTATAACTTGTACTCTAGTATTACATCTGATTTTTGCGTTACCTTTTGATAAGATTTTCATCTTTGTATAATAACCGTCTTTTTGTTTTATAACTTCAAAAGTTTCAATTTCACCGACTTTATTAACTTTACCTTTATCAACATAGATTGGAACACCAACCCTTGTTTTCACAAGTAATTGAGCGCCAATACCATCAGTAAGAGGCATTGCATATTCTTGCGGATTAACATCTTCTATATAAAGCATAGCACGGCTTTCGCCGTCAGGTAACGTATTTATGTTTGCAATATTAACTCGTAATTTTTGGGATTTTCCAGGAGCAACAGTAAATTCTGATGGCACAAAACGGACTTTTTTTGCAATATTTTGTGGCTCGTCAGATTTATCAACCAAAACAACTTCTGCTTTTTCATTAATTTTAAAATAACCTGTGTACGCTTTAAATCTCATTGGCTTTTGCGCATCACCTTTTATCTCAATAGCAGTTGTTGCGTAATTTGTTTTAACTTTATTTACATCAATTTCTAATTTTGTCGGAGAAACCCCAATTGACGCCATTGCTGGCGCACATATCATTATACCTATTAATAAACTCAATAACTTTTTCATCCTACCCCCTGTCCTCTCTCAACATGTACCGGATTTTGTTTTCATAACTTCCTGCTCTTAACGGTTTTCCATCTTCATTTTCAATAGAATATTCAACCGTTACAAATTCGTTATTTGCAGGCGCTTTTCCTTTTGCAAGAATAATTTCTCGTCCTTGTTTTAATAAAACTCTTTCCTGTAAACGTTCTCTAACGTTAGTTGAGCCACTAATTGTTCTAACGTAATAATTACATTTTGTATCATCAAAATTATCTGTGTTTAAATACAAAATCCAATCAGCATTAGAATTTACATAAACCATCGGAGATGTTGTATTTACAACGCGCTTTGTTTTATTAATTATTTCATTTGCACCTACATTAATTGTCGGAATTTGACCGTGTAAATTCACTTGTTGCACAGTTGGAACAATAAATTGCAAATTAAAATTTGAAGTACAAACAATCTCTTGAGTATCAACATCAGTTGCTTGAATTTCAAAATTCATATTATAAATTCCTGCCGGAACCATACCGTAATCACGAATTCTCGCAGTCATATTATGCGGAATTCCACCCATTTTGATTCCACGAAAAACATTTGAATACTCATTATATCTTAAATAAACATCCTCACTATTATTATTTATAAACAAATAACGCAAAGGTATTCGAACTTTTCCATCAATACTTTGTAACTCCTCTTCTAAAGGTCTAACTGCGATATCATACACCCCATCATCATTACTATTAAACACCAAATGACGCTCTACAGTTTGCTGATACGCACGAGTTTCCCCCTGATAATCAACAATTATCATAGAAGCGGTTGCTTGTACGCACGCAAACAGAGTAAATATAAGTGTTGTAAGTAAAAGCTTTTTCATATAAACAATTATTATCCTGATAATATTTACTGTAATTGTAACAATTTGTAACAAAATTTCAATCGTTTTTTGAAAAATATCCTCTGTATGAATTAGAAAATTAACCCATTTACAAAATATTAATCAGAATATAAATTTTATCCTTTCATAAAAACTGACATGTATGTTATCGGCAAAATTTTTAAAAACTTTAGAGTTTCACACTATTTTGTTACATATATTTACATTTGATTAAGGTGACAATATTTTTATTTTGCTCTTATATATTTAATATTAAATTTGACAATTTTTTTATTTTTTGATAGCATCATCTTAAACTTGTATGTATTATATTTTTAGAAAGACGGGGTAATTATGAGAATTGATGCAATTAGTATTACAAATGTGTATGATTCTAAAAAATCTTATGCTACGAAAAGGGCTATTAAAGCCGAAAAATTTGATGTACCGGAAATTCAAAATGATGAGTTTAAAAAATCGGATAATCTAACAGATGTTTCTAAAATTTCATCACCAGCTTTTATGGGAAATAAAGGAGCTGTAATTGGTGGTCTACTAGGTGCAGGAGCAACATCTATAATAACCTTGGGAGCTGCAGCTTTAACAGGCGGGCTAACGGCGCCAACTATTGCTACAATTGCACTAGCAATAGGAGGCAGTGCCATAAGCGGTGCTATAGCAGGAGATGCGATAGAGGGTGATGATCCAGATGATAAACCACCTCAATATGGTGGCTCGTCTAATGATGCTATTGAACCGACTGATATTGATCCGACTGATTTTTTTAGTAATTATTAGAGAAAAATATTATGATACAACCAATTCAACAAAATTTATCAATATACAACAATCGTCGGATATCATTTAAAAATATTTCTAACGAGTCAATAACTTATGAAAAAAAAGGTGACACAGAAAACTATCTCAAGGCGCTTGTTGAAGAAAAGCAAGAGCAGAACAGATTAATAAAAGAGTTCCACAAGGGAACATTCTTGATGAGTTTAGCAAATATTATGATGCTTTACATCAATCTTTTTTTTATAGCACGGAATGGTCAGGCAGGAAAATTACGCAAACCATCCAAATTGCCGGATAATAGTATTAATGTAGCAACATCATTTTCATCATTGCTTTCTGATAAAAAAATCCCAACTTTAAACAGCTGTAAAAGCCTCTCTAACAATTTACAAACTGTTTTAAAACAACAGGTAGCTCAGCTGGGGGCATCTCGAAATATAGCTCAACTAGCAGGAATGCCGGAAATAACCAACCGACTCATTCTTGTTGGTCCTCCGGGAAGCGGAAAATCTTTCTTTGCAAAAGTTATGGCTAAAAGCCTGAATGCAAAATATATGGAAGTTCAAGCATCCGATTTTATCTCAAAATGGGCAGGTGAAGGAACGCAAAACCTTAAAAATATTTTTGAAAAAATAATAAAAGAAGCTGAAAAAGCTCCTGATGAAAAGTTTGTAGTAACATTTAACGAAATAGATACAATCATACAACCTGTTGAAAAAATCTCAAACGCCGGAAATGCGGGCGGAACTCATTTTATGACAAAATTAGAGCATCGTTCAACATTTTTGAATTATATTGACCAAATTAGCGCAAAAAACCCAAATGTTATTATTATCGGAACCTCCAACTTATCACCAAAAAATAAAGCCCTAGATGGTGCAGCAATGAGCCGTTTCCAAAATATTGTTGAAGTTTCTTTGCCAGAGAAAGAATGTCTTTTAGAAGCTATTAAATCAAATTTAGCAGGAATAAAAGAATATGAAAAGTTTATTTCAACAAATGACAAAGAACTCATTGCGTTGGCAAAAGAAATGGAAGCTAAAAAGTACTCATTTAGAGATTTGGAAAACATAATTATGTCATCAAAAAAATACTACTTAGAAGATTTGTTAAAAGATAAAAACAAAGACTATAGTATTGAATATCTTAAGAAAGGAATGGATTCTAAAACGATAACCGATGGAGATATTATAATGTAAACATTAACTAATAATACTATAACCGTTTTTATTTTTCAAAAACTTCTACATCGCCCTCATCAGAAACAAATTGGATTCCAAATTTTGCGCGGAAAATATATTTAACAGTATTACTTTGAATTTCAAACATCATTTTATTGAACAAATCATACGCTTCTTTTTTATATTCAATCAATGGATCTTTTTGACCATAAGCACGCAAACCAATTCCATCTTTTAACATATCAATATTATGCAAATGGTCAATCCACTGATTATCAACAACTCTTAATAAAACGTCCTTTTCAAGATTGCGCATTATATTATTATCGCTAAATTTCTCTTGAGGAACGGCATTTGCATCATATTGCAACATTATTGAATTATAAAAATTAATAATTTCTTCTTCATGATCTTTATAAGCCTTTTGCGCCGCATTTCTCAAGGATTCATAAATCTTATTAAATCTATAATTTTTAATATCATCAACTCCAATATATGAAAGTTGCGGAATTGTTGAATGCAATTCTTTTATAAGAGTTTCTAAATCAGCAGGAACATACTCTTCCGGACTCATTTCTGGTGTGATATAACTTTTTAAAAGCCTATCAATTTCTTTATCAATCATAAATTCAATATCTTCTGTCAAATTTTTACCCTCTAAAACTTTTCGTCTTTGAGCATAAAATTTTTCTCTTTGAATATTCATAACATCATCATATTGAAGAACACTTTTACGAATATCAAAATGATAAGTTTCAACTTTCTTTTGCGCAGAAACGATTTGTCTTGTAATTAATGAAGATTCAATTGCCATATTTTCATCAACGTTCAAAACATTCATCAAATTAGTAATTTTATCGCCACCAAAAATTCGCATCAAATTATCTTGCAAAGACAAGAAAAATCTTGTTGAGCCAGGGTCACCTTGGCGTGCCGCACGTCCACGTAACTGATTATCAATACGACGTGATTCATGACGTTCGGTACCTATTACATGTAATCCACCCAACTCAACCACTTTTGCGTGTTCTTCTTCTGTTATTTTCTTTGCAAAATCCAAAGCGTTATTCTTTAATTCTTCATAATTTTCATTATCAGGTGTTATTTTCTTTCTTTCTAACTCTTCTTTTGCAAGATATTCAGCATTACCACCTAAAAGAATATCAGTACCACGGCCAGCCATATTCGTAGCAATTGTTACAGCTCCAACACGTCCGGCTTGTGCAATTATATAAGCTTCGCGCTCATGTTGTTTCGCATTCAATACATTATGTTTAATACCTTGTTTTTTCAATAATGCTGAAATATATTCAGATTTTTCAATACTTACCGTACCTACCAAAACTGGTCTGCCAATTTTATGCTGTTCAATAATATCCCTTACAACCGCGTCATACTTAGCTTTTTCAGTTTTATAAATTACGTCAGGGTAATCAATTCTAATATCCGTACGGTTTGTAGGAATTACAGTTACTTCCAAGTTATAAATCTTGCCAAATTCAGCTTCCTCGGTCATCGCCGTACCTGTCATACCCGATAATTTCGGATAAAGCCTAAATAAATTTTGGAATGTAATACTTGCGAGAGTTTGCGTTTCATCTTGAATTTCGACGCCTTCTTTGGCCTCTATAGCTTGATGCAAGCCATCAGACCAACGACGACCGGGCATTAAACGACCGGTAAACTCGTCGACAATCATTATTTCACCATCTTTTACGACATAATCAGTGTCTTTTATAAACAATTCTTTTGCTTTCAATGCATTCAATAAATCATGTGCATACTGAACATTTATGTCAAATAAATCTTTACAACCGATAATTTCTTGTGCTCTATCGATTCCATCTTCGGTCAAAATAACATTTTTATTTTTCTCATCAACCTCGTAATCTTTATTTTTTTCTAATTGAGGAGCAACTTTTGCCATTAAATTATAAGTATCTGCAGATTTTTCAACTCTACCACTAATTATAAGCGGAGTTCTAGCTTCATCAATCAAAATGCTGTCAACTTCATCAATTATTGCATAATTATAAGGGCGCTGAACAAGCATATCTTTGCTAGAAGCCATATTATCTCTCAAATAATCAAAACCAAATTCGTTATTTGTACCGTAAGTAATATCACAAGCATAAGCTTCACGTTTGCGATTAAATTCCTCTGCATCATGCTGATTAGAAAGGATTACACCAACTGAAAGCCCTAAAAATTTATATATTTTACCCATCCACTCACTATCACGCTTAGCCAGATAATCGTTAACAGTTACAACATGAACACCTTTTCCGGTTAATGCATTTAAGTAAGCAGCTAAAGTCGCAACAAGAGTTTTACCTTCACCGGTTCTCATTTCTGCGATATGACCGTTATGAAGAAAATATGCACCTATTAACTGAACATCAAAATGACGCATATTTAAAACCCGTTTACCAGCTTCACGAACAGTCGCAAAAGCTTCAGGCAAAATTTTATCTAAAGCTTCTTTTTCTAAAATTTTATCCGCCTTTGGGTTTTCAGAAGTCTGTCTATTTGCAAGAATTTGCTTAAATTCTGCCGTTTTTGCTTTTAACTCATCATCAGATAATTTTTCAAATTCAGGTTCAAGCGAATTTATATGGTCAATTATTCCAAGAATTTTTTTAACTTTTTTCTCGTTAGGGTCGCCTAACAGCTTTAATAATAAACTAATCATTATTACCTCTCCAATCAATTAAATAATATCATGAATAAAAGCTCACGTAAATAAAACCGCAAAAAATAGCTAAGTCAGGCTATATTTAGCCCTAAAAACTTTACAAATGCTAAATTCGATAACAGTTAAAATTACATTTTGCCAAAAATATTACCCAATTTTTTCTCGTAAGATTTCCATGTTTCGCTTGCTTTTGAGCCTTCTGATAACATCTTGAATAAATTTGCTTTAGATATAGTAGGAATTTCGATTTTAGATAAAGAGAAATCTTTTGATTTTTTTGCAGCTTCAAGCAACATATATAACCAACCGATTGTTCCTTCGTATTGATTAAAATGTCTATCTATCATCTGTTTGCCATAATTACGCATTTTTTCAAAATAACTTACTTCTAAATTATTTAATTTATCATTAGGCTCAAAATTCATCAAACTTTCAGCGGCTTGAGTCGCTAACGCTGCATACTTCAAAGATTTTAATAAATCGTTTGAAAATTCTTTATGAACATCTATTGTATGCTCATAAAGATTATGATTATTTAAAAATGCTATTCTCAAAAGTTCTGCGTCCGCAATATCATTCGATGGATTTTTGTGAACTTCAGCCTTTATTGATTCAAATTCATTATCTTTACCCATTTCTTCTGCAAACTCAGATCTATTTTTCAAATATTCTTTCAAATCCTTACGACTTGTTGTTTTTAGCAAATAATCAGCGAAAGCATTTCCTTCAAAAGAAGTTATGTTAGAAACTTTTTCAAAATTAGCAAATTGATGAGAAAAAAGCTCTCCACCTAATGTTTCACCGTTTCTAAAAGAATGAGCAAAACGCAAACCAGAAATTCTAGGAGCATTTTGATAATCCACCATAATATTATTTCTATCAAAAACAGGATTAAACACATCAGCATTATCAATTGCCCTTAAAGCCTTTAAAGTTTTTTGATAAAATTGAGTATTCATACGACTTCTATTACCAAACATCTCAATATTCTCGCCAATAGCAATTGGCACACCATTTATCGCTTCTGATATCAAAAAATTGTTATTACGTTCTGTAAACACATACGCTAAAGGTTTTTGAACACTTTCTGTTACTGCAGAAGCTTTTTCTCTCATATAATACTCATTATATAAAGAACCGTAACAATAACGTTCCCCCGGATAAATTGACTTTAATGGTTTCAAAGTTTTAATAGAAACTTTTTCTTCTCTGTCGTTTTGAAATATATCAATATTGGCATGTTTACTGTTAAGTCGATTTACAAGGCTAAATCTGCCTATAGCTGTCGGTATTTTACCAGCAATAAGACTTTCTTCATATTTATTAATAAAATGCTTATCCGCAGAAGTAAATTCGCCAGTAGAATAAACTTCTGCGACACGGCTTTTAAAAGTTGTTTTATTATTGTTGCTAATAAAATTTTGTACGTTAGATGATAACACGCTATTGACTTTCATAACATAACCCTTTTTATGATATATACTACATGACATATACTAACATAAAAATATTTTTTAACATAGTCTATTTAAACAAACTTTTAAGTTCACCAACAGAATTTTTTATTAAATCCTTTTGATTGCCAAAAGTTTCTTTAATATTTTTCACAGATTCTTTTGCACTCTCAACTTGAGCCTTAGCATCCGTCTTTACAGCCGAGTTCATTTCTTTAAAATCGTTTACAGTAGATTTAATATCTGTTCCAAATGAAGATTTTATATCCTTAACAGCTTGATGTAAATCTGTTTTTTCAATTGCGGTTGTATCTGAAACTGCAAGCCATTTAAAAGATTGAACAGCACCAGCACTTTCTATTCCACCTCGATAAACAACTTTAAAATCTTTATAAGTTGTATCACTCGTCAATTTTGGAATAGCTGAAGTATTTTCCTGTCTTGGATTTGTTGTTAAAGCTTTCGCAATCGCTGCGGTTTTATCCCCTAAAACAGGAATATACGACAACAACTTACCGGTTGATAAATCACCTAAAGGCCCCAAAAGTGACACAACCTTAGTACTTAATCTACCCAATAAAACAACATCCGTCGTGCCGTTCAACAAATTATAACGTCCGTTAATATAATAGGCAAGGGTTGAGCCTGCACTTTTTATATAATTAATTTTTGCCCAACCGTTAGCAAGTCCTAATTCACCTTTAATATAATCAAATTTTGCCGAATTTTTAACTTCTCCAATATTAGAAATCGTTGCAACAGTTGATTTTAAAAGAGTATTACCAAGAATATTTCCAGCTCTAAAGAAATTTTCGAGACGACCTAAAGAGCCAAAACTACCGTTTGCTATATCAAAATCAATGTTACCCTTCAAAGATTTCATCATAGTATCATAATCTAAAACCACCAAATTCAATTTTGCATTGAATCCTAATGTTCCTGATAGTGCATTTTTTATACCGGTTGCACCAAAAACAGCCTTTTGTGCATCCATTTTTGTACCTTTAAAGTTAACAAAAGTCTTTGCGTTTGACATATTATAAATAACATTTCCTGCAAAATCTCCGTCAAAAGCGTTACCTTTCATATTATTCAAATGAAATTCCGCGCCTTTTAATGCAAAATCGGTAGTTATATTTTGCGCCTTAATTCCGCCTGACGCAAAATGAGCAACACTTGCTTTACCATTCAAAATAGCCCCATTTAATTTGACCTGCATATTATCTAATGTTACAGGGATTTCCGGAATTGAAATTGCCGGAACATCAAAATTCCCAGACAACATTGGATTTGCTAAGTTTCCACTGATTGATGTTGAGCCTTTAAAAATCAACTTTGATTTATCAAACATAGGAATAATTATTTCGCAATTATCAGGCGCGCTAAACAACAAATTCAAGTGTTGTTTTGCTAAATTTATGTCACCCTTCAACTCTGATTTTATGTCACCGCTAGTTTTAAAATCAACAGTTATTTTTTCCTTTAAATAATTTGAAATTTTACCTGAAACATTCATTCTGATTTTTTCGACATAAACAGGAGTATTCAAAACCTCAATTATATCATTATTAACATTTGCAGAAATATTTGGAATATTCACAGTCAAAGCCGGATTAACAACTTTCACAGAAGCACATTTGATAGTTCCACTATATTTTTCACCTTGAGCTATTATATCAACATTTGTTTGAGGTAATTTCAACGTCAAATCCGCAGGAACATTTTTTATATCCAAATTATTCAAAACTACTTTTACCGTTGGTTTCAAACTGTCTAATTTGCCTTTAACATCTATATTCAAATTAACAGTACCGGAATTGATTTTGTTTTCCTTCATCAAAGCAGCTTGACCACAAGCAACCAACAGACCGCGTAAACTTAAATTTGAAGAAGTTACCTTGATATCTGCCAAAGCATTATGATTAATTGTACCAAAGATTTTTAATGGTTGATTTAAAATTGAAAAACTCAAATTTTTGATATTTAAATTGTTATTATCCAATAAAATATCAGAATTAATATTATCAATTTTCACATCATAAATTCCATAGTAAACATTAGCCGATGGAATTCTCAAATAACCGGAAGATGCCATTTTTTTAGTATCAGATTTTATATTAAAATTCGCATCTAACCTACCATTGGCTTTTAAAGTTTGTAAATCATTAATATTAAAAGTTTGCGCTATCGCATTAATTATTTGAACTAAATTTGAAAGTTCAGCATTTGATTTAATATTCAAACTAGTTTTCGTCTTTTTTCCTGTTTGAACAAAACCATTTACCGTACTACGTTCGTTTTGCGCAGTATATAAATTAGAATTAATATCAATTTTATCGCCATTAAACTTCAAACTAACATCACTTGCCGGTAACACTAAACCGTTTGGCGAAATTGAAAGATTATCAATCTTTGAAAAACCTTTGAATCTATACTTATTATCAACATTTTCAGCCTTAATATCAGCATTTAAATTCGCAGTTAAATTATAACGATGTATAGATTTTAGAATCTCTAAAATATTGACCGGCTCGGCTTGCTTCTTGGATTTTTCTTCTTCCTGCGGATTACATACCAAGTCATTTAAATTCAATTCAGGCATTATGTAATTTTTAATATTAACATTATACGCAAATTGTTTTTTGCCAACAAAAGTAACATCACCGGTTGATTTTATATGAACACTTTTATCAAGTATAAAATCAGTAATTGCACTGTCATGTCCAGAAATAACATAAGTTTCAGAAGTTCGTGAATCAACAAAACTTATTTTATAATTATCAATTTTTATATCAGGCAAATGATTTGAAAGCTTCAAGCCAAAAGGTAGAACAATTGGTTCTTTATCTTCTTCTACATTTTCAGTTTTAGGCAAATAATCCATTAAAAGCGGTGTGCCGTCTTGTTTTAAAATGATATTTGCGTCTAAATTTTTTGCTTGAACAACATCAACCTCAATTTTTTTAGCCAAAAATGGAAGTAATGATAATTTCACTTTAAAATCTTCTACTTTAGCTATATTTATATCGTCCGGACTTATTAACCCAAAATCTTTTACAGCAACTCCGACTGTCAGTTTTGGTGTAGTCAAAATTCTCAAATCAGAAATTGTAGAATTCATGCCGGTAGCTTTTTTCAACTCGTCAGAAATTTGTGGCGAGTAATTTTTAATAATCGGATTAATTAAAAACGGTAATATTAAAAATATTATATAAACAGCTAAAACACTTATTAAAAGAATTAATGCCAACTTTTTTACAAATTGAAATTTCATCACTACTATCCTCACCTAAACTACAAAGATTTATTTAATTAAATATATTATATAAAAGATAATCTGCAATAACCATTTGGCTGATTTTTGTTTGAATGTATTTTTAAATTTCACCAATCAAATCATATTCTGTCGCTCCGGTAATTTTGACCATTTCGATATCTCCAGGAGTCACAATTGCATTTGATTTTATTGTCACTACGCCATCAATCTCCGGTGCATCATACTGACTTCGCGCAACAATTTCACCATTATCAGAATAAGATTCTATAATACAAGGTATCGTTTTTCCAATAAAAGATTCATTCCTTTCCTTTGAAATCCTTTGTTGAAGCTCCATTATCTTGTTATAACGTTGTTTTGCAATACGTTTTGGAACTTGTGGTTTCATAGAATACGATGGTGTTCCTTTTTCTCTTGAATAACAAAATACACCAAGCCTGTCAAACTTCATTTCTTCAACAAATTTATATAAATGTTCAAATTGTTCCTCGGTTTCCGTAGGATACCCGACAATAAAAGCTGTTCTTATTGAAACATTCGGTATAATTTTTCTAATATTTTTTATCATCGGACGATAATCAAACGCCGGACGATTCATCTTCTTCAACAATTCAGGCTCTGAATGTTGAAGCGGAATATCAATATACTTAACGACTTTTTCACATTCTGCAATTGTATGAAGTAATTCATCTGTCATTTGAGTCGGATAAGCATACATAATTCTAATCCAGCCTAAATTTTCAATTTTATTCAATTCTTTTATAAGTTCAGCAAGCATAGGTTTTTGATAAATATCAATACCGTAACTCGTTGTATCTTGTGCAATCAAAATTATTTCAGTTACACCTTTTTTAACAAGTTCTTTTGCTTCACAAATTATATCTTCCATTTTTCTTGAATGATAATCACCACGCAAGTATGGAATTATGCAATAACCACAACGATAATTGCAACCATCTGCAATTTTTAAATAAGAACTTGCCCCCATTGTGATTTGTTGTCTTTTAACTTTTTCAGGATAATTATAATCAGGCTTTTTTGAAACAATTTCAACGTATTCGCCAGCTTCAACTTTTTTTAAGACTTCATCTATATGAACAAAATCTGTAGCGCCAACAACTCCTGCAAGTTCCGGAAGTTCCTGCTTTAATTCCCCAGAATGTTTTTGCGCCAAACATCCTGTGACAATAACTTTTTTACCTTTTTCAATAAGTTCTAATATTGAATGAACAGATTCACGTTCAGAATCACAAATAAACGAACAAGTATTTACAATGCAAATATCCGCATCGTCTTCATCAAGAGTGACTTGATAACCACTATTATTCAAAATTCCAACAATCAATTCGGAATCTATTAAATTTTTAGGACAACCGTGTGTTATTAAAGCAATTTTTTTCATAAAACAATTTTAACACGAAAAAATTAGTTACCCCAATTTTATGCAACTGATTGTGCTTGATTTAAGATTGATTTAATGACATAATTACGGCAGAGAATTTTAGTTAAAATATTATGAAAGGAGCTTTATAATGGAAATTAAAATTGTAGAGAATTCTAAAAACATTGATTGCGATTTGCTTGTTGTTAACATGTTTGAAAACCAAAAAACTTCAAACGAATTTGCAAACAAACACGCGATTGAAGAAGATGATTTTAAAGGCAAATTTAATGAAACATATTTGCTTCAGACTTATGGTCAAGAAAAAGCTAAAAAAATCTTGGTTATCGGATTTGGTAAAAAAGAAGAATTTAATGCTCACAAATTGCGCGAAACAGTTGTAAAATCAATAAAAAAAGCAATGTCAATTTTTGCTAAAAAAGTAGCCTTCTCACTAGAAGGAATAGAATTTGATTATTCAGAACAATTCACTTTTGGCGCAAGAATTGCCGATTATTCTTTTGATAAATACAAAACAGAAAAGAAAAATAACCATATTCAAGAAATTTTTGTAGAGGCAAATGAGGAAATTGTTCGTAAATCAGAAAAAATTTGCGACGCAATGAATTTTGCAAGAAATTTGGCAAACGAACCGGCGCAATTTGCGACCCCAACAGAATTAGCATCAATAGCTTGTGATTTGGGCTTAGAGACCAAGATTTATAACAAAGAAGAATGCGAAAAAATGGGAATGGGCGCATTCCTTGCTGTTGCAAGAGGAAGCGAAGAAGAACCTAAATTTATACACATAAAATATACTTGCGACAACCCTAAAAAACGTATCGCAATTATCGGAAAAGGAATTTGCTTTGATAGTGGCGGACTTGATATAAAACCTGCCTCATCAATGCTTACGATGAAAGATGATATGTCAGGCGCAGCTTGCGTTTTAGGTGTTATGAGCGTAGTTAAAGAATTAAACTTGCAAGTTGAAGTACACGGAATCATTGCTGCTTGCGAAAATATGCCAAGCGGAAAAGCTTATAAACCGGGAGATATTTTAACAGCTAAAAACGGAAAAACGATTGAAGTTGATAACACAGATGCTGAAGGACGTTTAACACTGGCAGATGCTCTTTGTTATGCATGCGAATTAAATGTTGATGAAGTAATTGATTTAGCAACACTAACCGGTGCTTGCATGGTTGCTTTGGGAACTCACGCAGCCGGCATAATGGGTAACGACAAAGAACTTATTAATAACTTAATCAAAACCGCTGATAATGCAGGAGAAAAATTCTGGGAACTTCCAATGTGGGAAGATTACGCAGACAGCCTAAAAAGTGATGTTGCAGATATGCAAAATACCGGTTCTCGTTGGGGTGGCGCATCAACTGCAGGTTGTTTCTTGAAAAACTTTGTAAAAGACGTAAAATGGGCACATATTGATATCGCAGGAACAGCATTCCTTGATAAACCGCAAAAAGAATTTATCAAAGGTGCAACCGGCGCCGGCGTAAGAACGCTACTTAAATATCTATCAATTTAAACTAAAAGCTTGACTATTAAACAAAATAACGAGGTGCGCTCTTGCGCACCTCGTTATTACTTTATTTTGCAGAATCTTTATTTTTAGCTTTTTCAAGTATTTTCTCATATTTTTCAATTCTTGACTGAAAAAACTTCATATCTTCTTCCAACTGATTCATATCTTTATAAAGTTCCAAAAGATCCGGTTCCGTTACTTCACTATAATATTTTTTAATATCTCTGGTGTACCCATATTCATACTCTAAAGTCTTAGATTTATTATACAAATCATACCAAACATCAAACAACATATCTTTCTGTTTTTTACAATCATCTAACACTTTTTTACCTCTCTCAATATAACCGTCATCTTTAGTTTCTTGAGCCTTATCAAGCCCAATGCTTGGTTTGCCTTCTTTTTGACTAACACCATTTGGCTTATTTAATTTTGTAACTTCTTCATTATCAATTTCTGAATCCGCCCCAATTGAATCTCCAAAATCTTGTCCGTCCCATATTGAAGCAGACTCCTTTTCTAGATTAATCTGTTTTACATTCAAAGAAACTGGTTTCAAGTTAAGTGCTTCTTGAGATGAAATCTTTACCATAACAGTACTCCTAAATAAACTTTTTTTATTTTATTTTATTTTTTATATTCATCGGGAAAACTGAAAGTTTTCCCGATGAATTGATTTAAAAATCATAACTAAATTAAAGTTATTATTTATTCAAATATTTAAAATTCTTCAACACTTGTTGGATTAGGGTTGCCATTTTCATACTTCGCATGTTTACCTGTACGGCCATCAGCATTAGTATAGTAAACATCAGCTGTACCGTCAGAGTTATGACAAACCTCAAGAGCCTCTCCATACTGATCATCTATATAAGAAATGATATGTGCCTTACCATCCTTGTCCCTATAATAATGTACTGTTTCATTACGACTTGGTTGAGTTGATTCATTACCTTGAGGTTTTACATCTTTTAACTTTGGTTCTTCCTCTGCTGCCTGTTTTTGTGTCGTCGCTTTTCCTTGGTTTGTTTGCAAATAAGGATTAATAAAACCGCCTAATCTACCGCCGATACCATTCATAACTGAGTCCTTTCTGCACTTTGTGCATTTTGTCTTACAAATGTATTAACGGCATATTTTTTTAAAACTTTAGGGGTTCATGGTGAGCCCATCACATCACATCACATCATATCATATCATATCATATAGGGCATTATAACTGACTTTCAGACTTTTGTAAAATTTTGTAAATTTCGTTACAATTCGTTACATTTGCGTTTTTTGAACAGTTTTGTAACAATTTCGTTACAATTTGGGGAATAAAATTAATAATTTTTAAACTTTTTTCATAACCTCAACTAGCAAATTATTTTTTTACAAGGTTTTATATAGTATAGGAAATATCATGGTCAATATTAATCAAATCAAAAATCAACCGTATCGAAACATAAATTTTAAATCTAAAACGAATACCAAAGTTGTTCAAAATCCTTCTAAAGCTATTAATGAATTAGCAAAAATTGGGCTTAGTAGCGTTGCGGTTTCTACCTTTTTACAAGATTATAAAAAAACTGCAAACGACAAAAATTATTTTCAACTAAAAATTGACAAAACAACCCAAAAGCATTATGAACCGGATGTTTTTCAAAATGCTGCAGGAATGAATATATTTTTAGGGAACGACGTTTTAGTTACTGCTCCTACTGGAACAGGCAAAACTGCAATAGCTGAATATGCAATTAGCAGAAACAAGGATTTAGGCAAAAAAACTTTTTATACCACTCCTCTTAAAGCCTTAAGCAACGAAAAATTTTTAGAGTTCCAAAAAATTTATGGAAAAGAAAATGTAGGACTAATAACCGGTGACAACAAAATCAACATTGACGCACCAATCCTTGTAATGACAACCGAAGTTTACAGGAACATGGCAAGTTCAAACCTTTTCAATTTTTCAAGCAAAGAAAAAAATACGTTTGAAAATCTTCAAACAGTCATATTTGATGAATTACAATATTTAGGAGATGTCGACCGTGGTTGCGTTTGGGAACAATCATTAATGTTTACACCAAAAGATGTTCAAATTTTATCTTTGAGTGCAACTATCGAAAACAATAAAGAAATAAACCAATGGCTTGCCACAATTAAAAACCGCGAAGCAATAAGCGTAGAGCCTGACAAAACCTATTTCCCGAAATCAGATAATTTTAAAAAGAATGTTTTAATAAATGTACCGACGAAAAATCGTCATGTACCATTAAACTATCACATAGAATTTATTGAAAAAGAATTAGATTTGCAAAAATTGAATCTAGGCAAGCATTCGAGCATGAGGAAAATTATTAAATCTCAAGCTCAAAACATGACTTGCAAAAAACCTGAAAACTATATTTACAAAAAAATTACTGAAAAACTAAACATGGAAAACAAGCTTCCAGCAATATATTTTGTATTCAGCAAAAACAAATGCAAAAACCTTCTAAAATATTTATCTAATGATGGTTCTTGTTTAAATACTTTCGATGAAGCAAAAGAAATTTTAAACACTGTAAAACGATACAAAGATGAGGACTTATATCTTGGAGAAACCCTCGACATAGAAGCTCTAAAAAAAGGCTACGCAATCCATAATTCCGGACTTTTGCCAAACCAAAAAAAATTAATCGAAGAGCTTTTTCAAAAAAAATTGTTAAAAGTAATACTTGCCACAGAAACTTTATCAGCAGGAATAAACATGCCGGCAAAAACAACAGTTATTGCAAGTCCGGAAAAACCAAGTTCTACAAATGGAAATCAAGAAAAAAGAATTTTAACACCAAACGAATTTCACCAAATGGCAGGAAGAGCCGGACGTAGAGGAATTGATACAGAAGGACATTGTTATTCCTTAAGTTGTAACATTGAACAAGATAAAATATACAAAAAACTCATTGATACACCTTTTAACAAACTTGAAAGTGCACTCAAAATTGATTATTCATTCATTATCAATTATTTAAACGAATTTAAAACAACAGAAGAGCTTGAACACATTTTAGCAAAATCCTTTTTTGCTTACGACAGCGAAAATCAACGTGTCGACGCATTCAAATTGCTTGATTCAATGGAGCGCTTTGAATTAAAGAAAGGAATTTTGGAGCTATTTGATTTTATTGACTACAATCAAGACATAACTCCTAAAGGCTTGTTATTAAAAGAACTCAATGGATATGAACAAGTGCCGATTATAAATTTGATATCTAACAAAGATTTGCTAAAATTTAACGATAAACAACTTGCATCAATTATTGCAAGTTATGCCAATCTTGAATGCAACCCACGATTTGAATTCACACAACAAAATAATTTTGAACATTATGAGCTTTTAGACGCACAAAAATTCGCACAAAAATTTATTCAAGATTATAATTTTAATACCGAAAAACTTTATCCGGAAACAGAATTTTGCCTAAATTCATTAGCTGCAATCCACCTATATTCTTGGGCTGAATTAAACCAAAACTGCGAAAACAGCAGACAAAACTGGCAAGAAATTTTACAAAATACATTAGGATACAATTTGCAAGACGAAGGCACCTTATTCAAAGAAATCGTATCAACAATTGATTTAACAAAACAACTTATTCACATTTGTACAAAAGCTGAAAAAATTGCGCAAACCGCTGATGAACAAACGTATTATGCGCAATTAAAAAATAAATTAATCTCAACTCTTAATTTTATCCAAAAAGAACCAGCTATAGGAATTGAATAAAATTATTCTTTTTCTTGAATCTTTTTTGCTCCTGCAACATCAATGTCACTGACTTTTTGAGCTTTTTTAGCATCTTCGGCTTCCAATTGCTTATTAATAATTACAGTTTGTACAACTTGGAAACAGTTACTTGCAATCAAGTAAAGCAAAACACCTGCCGGAATTGGAATAAACACAAAAGTTAAGGTCAACATAATTGGCATAAATGTGTTCATTGATTTTTGCATTGCTTGTTGAGCAGGGTCTTGATTTGCATTTTTGTTCATAGACATCATTGCTTTTTGAGAAAATACCATTGTTACGGCAAATAATGCAATCAATAATGCAACATCAAAATGGAAAGTTGTTTGAACTTCCTTTGTAGGAACAGTAGCAGTCAAAATACCGTCTTTTCGCACAAATTCAATTTTTTCAGTTTCTTTTGATTGTACATCCATCACATCAACACTTGCTTTCTCAATTTGAGCAAGTTGACTAAACTTCATTGCTAAATTATCTAAACTTATTTTAAAATCAACGCTATCACCAGGAACAAGTTCACCTTGCACAACAACAGCACGATTAGGTTTTTCAATTTTTACATTATTAATAGGCGTGTCAGAATCTTTTAGATATACGGTTGCAGTTTTTCCGGTCATAAAAGTATCATATTTTGCAACCCCAAGAACACCATCATTTGAGACTCCGGCTGAAGTTTTTAATGTCGCATCCAACCTATTTATGAACAAGAAATGCGCATCACCTGCCATTTGTATAAATTGTGGACTCATCAAAGTTGAATACAACAAAATAAAAATAGGCATTTGAATCAAAAGAGGGAAACATCCGGCCATTGGATTAAATTTATGCTCTTTGTAAAATTCCATCATTTTTTGTTGCATAACTTGCGGGTTGCTTTTATATCGTTCTTGAATCGCTTTCATTTTTGGCTGAAGCATCTGCATAACTCGCATTGAACGTTGTTGAGAAACCCCCAAAGGCCACATTGCGCCTCTAACCAAAATTGTTAACAAAATTATACCAATGCCGTAACTGCCTGCAATTGATAACGACTTTAATATTTCGATAGTTAGTGTAGTAAAATCCATAATCTCTTCCCTAAAAATTCTACGTAAATACAACTTTCACGATACTTTAAATATAACCTAAAGTCAAGAAATGAGTTTGTTGAAAAGCAATAGTTTTTAATATAAATTCCAAAGAACGGTCATAAGTCAAGATGTGCACTATCTCACACACTACCCGACTTTTCCGCTTCCTCTCTTTTTATTGATTTTATTAAAAAACTATGCTACAATGCATACGTGCTGTATTTGATATAGGAGAAAATGAATGACAAAAGAATGTACAAGCATTGATTTTGAATCACTTCTTGACAAATACGACTATAACTTTAAACGAGGCGATATTGTAAAAGGAACTGTATATTCTTTCGAATCGGATGGAGTTATTGTTGATATTGGTTCAAAATGCGTTGCTACATTACCTAATTACGAGGTATCTACAGATAAAAAAATTAAGCCGGAAGAAGTTCTTGAAAAGGGAAAAGAATATGAATTTTTAATCACAAGCGATTGCGATGAAAACGGAAAATTTATTTTATCATATAAAAAAGTTTATTTAGCTCACACTTGGGATGAACTAACAAAGATAAAAGAAGCTAACGAAACAATATCCGTTATTATCTCACATATTGTAAAAGGCGGTTTGTTAGTTGATGTTTCAGGCGTTCAAGGATTCATTCCTCAAGGACAACTTTGCGCAAGAGAATCTGTTGCCAATGTTGGTGACAAAATTGATGTTAAAATTTTATCTTTAGATAAAAATCAAAACAATTTAATACTTTCAAACAAAAAAGTTTATGAAACAGCTTTAGCTGAAACTCGCAAAAACGTATTTTCACAAGTAGAAGTTGGACAAATTGTCAAAGGTATTGTCGCAAGAATCACTGATTTCGGAGCTTTTGTAACAATTGGTGGCATTGACTGCTTACTTCCATTGTCACAAATTTCTTGGAAATGGGTTGAACATCCAACAGACATTCTAAAAGTCGGTCAAGAAATTAATGTCGAAATAATTGACATTGATTATGATAAACAAAGAATAAGCTTGAGTCTTAAAAATACCGAGCCTGATCCGTGGCTAAGTGCAGAGAGTGAAATTAAAGAAGGCGATATTAAAGAAGGAATTATTACAAGAATTAAACCATTTGGTGCTTTTGTAGAAGTTTTACCGGGAGTTGAAGCATTATTACCTCAATCTTCTATTGCTAATTACCAAAATTCAACAAAAAAAGTTTTGAAGGTCGGTGATAAAATTAATACAAAAATCATCAAATTTAATCCTCAAGACAAGCGAATTTCATTAAGCTTGCCTGAAGAAGATGCTTAAAGTTAAACTTAATGGCGCGGACGAATGTCCGCGCCATTATTATTTAAATGCATTTGCGATTTTTTATTAATTTAGATATAATTAAATTTATAATAAGAGGATTAAGGAAGTGCTTGTTTTTCTTGGCAAATGCGTACAAAATTTATTTCAAAGCATAAAATATATGTTTGGTGGAAATTTACGATTAAAATCAGTATTGGCACAAGCTGCAAGCATAAGCTATGATTCCTTAATCATATCTTTAGTTATTGTTTTTGTATCCGCAGCAGTTATTGCAATCCAAGTATCAAAACAATTTTTAATGACTGGCGCAGAAGCATACGTTGGTGGCTCTATTGCCGTTGTCATGATTAGAGAAATTGCTCCGGGCTTTGTTGCTTTAGCAATTGGCGCGCGCGCCGGAACTGCAATTTCCGCAGAAATTGCAAATATGAAAGTAACTTCACAAGTTGACGCGATAAAAACGCTAAAAATTGATCCTGTCGGTTATTATTTTGCCCCAAGATTAGTTGCTGCAGCCATTACTGTTCCAATGGTTGTTATCATTTCCGAATTAATTGGTATTGCAGGTGGCGGATTAATTTCAAATTTCACAATTGGCTTGCACCCAGATAGATATATTAATTCTGTTTGGCTATGGCTAAACACAAAAGACATTTACATAAGCCTTTTAAAGGCATTCGTTTTTGGAATTTTAATCTCGCTTGTTTGCGCAACACAAGGTTATGAAACCTCAGGTGGCGCAAAAGATGTTGGAGTTTCTACAACAAGAGCTGCCGTTTTATCAACAATTTACATGCTTGTTGCAGACTTTATCATTAACATCATTTTTTATTTATAAAACACAAATCTAAATTGATTCTAAGCTCAAATTATGTTAATATTATGCTAAAAATAGGTGGAGTTAATATTTTGACAATGCTACCCGATGAAGAGAAATATAAAAAAATTAACGAATGGTTGATTTCATATAAAACCGAATCTAAAAAACAACATAAGAGCAAATTTAAAGCCTTGATTGTTGCTGAAATGACACCGGTTGTAAAAAAATTAGCTAGAACAATTGCAAGACGTGCAAACGACCCGATTGACGATTTGATTCAAGCTGGTTTTGTCGGGCTTTTAAAATCTATTGAAGATTATCAACCACTAAAAAATGATAATTTTAGAATATATGCCGGCTACAGAATTATTGGCGAGATGAAGCATTTTTTAAGAGATAAGCTTAATATGATACGCGTTCCACGACATATCCATGAACTTTCTATACGTATCAATAGCTTTATAAGCACTTTAACGGATGAGGAATTAAAACATTTAACAACAAACGATGTTGCAGATGCGCTAAATGTTCCAAAAGATAATGTTGATATGGCATTACAAATTGAAAGACGACGTTCAACACTTTCTTTTGATGACATTAGCACAAATATTGACAGCTCAAATCGATTCAAATACGAGGATGTGATACCTTCAAGCGATTATAGAGAATCTGATTATTACAATGACGTAAAAATATTTATAAAAAAATTAATCAATGATTTACCAGAAAAAGAAAAAGAATTAATAAAACTTTATTATTATAACGATATGCCACAAAAAGAAATTGCAAAGAAAATGCAAATGTCGCAAATGGCTGTTTCAAGACGCATGAAAAAGATTTTTGCATATTTTTATAAATCTTTGTGTGACAACCCTGATTTTGTAAAAGAGGATGAATAATGGATTATATTTCATCAAACACTTATTTAGCATTTTGGATTGGAATAATTGGACTTTGCTTAGGTAGCTTTTTTAATGTCGTTATATTGCGTTCGCTATCAGATGAAAGCATTGTTTTTCCACCGTCAAAATGTCCAAAATGTAATCATAAATTGTATTTTTGGCATAATATTCCGGTTTTATCCTACATTTTATTAAGAGGCAAATGTTATTTTTGCAAAGAAAAAATTAGCATACAATATCCATTAATAGAAATTTTAACTTCCGTTTTATTCTTATTATCTTTTTACAAATTTGGTTTAAGCGCAAAATTTTTATTTGCTATTATTGTAATTTCTTGTTTAATAATAATGAGCATGACAGATTTAAAAGAAAAATTGGTTGATTGTAATATCGCAATCGGTTTAGGAATTTTTGGTATAATTTATAATTTTTTTATTAATTCTAATCTTAAAGATTCTCTATTAGGGTTAATTGCCGGCGTAATTATTATCGAACTAATTTCTTTATGCGGATATATTTTTACAAAAAAACGCGCGATGGGACTTGCAGACACTTATGTTGCTGGAGCACTCGGCGCATGTTTTGGATTACAACAAATAGGTTTAATCTTAAGTTATGCAATTATTTCATATTTATTTTTTTTAATACCAATGTTTTTTTATAAACAGTATAAAACTAATAACATTTTAACTTGCATTTGGGGAATTTTATTCACGTTATCTTGTTTAATTTATACAAAACTAGCTCCAGAAATTTGGATGTTTGTAATCTTATTAATATTTGCATTATTACTTATTTTTGAGATACTAAAATCCTTGTCAAATCCGCAAACTGAAAAAACTTATTTACCTTTTGTTCCTGCGTTTTCAATTGCTATTTTGTATATTTTATTTTTCTGATGTATACTTATAAGTATTATGAACACTGTATCGTATCCGAATCAAACTAGAAATTATTGTGTTTTTGACGAAAAAAGAATCAATCCTTTAATTGAAAAAAAAGAAGATTCTTTATCGCAAATCAAAACAATTTTAAACAATTCAAATAACGAAGATGAGATTCTAGAAGCCTTATACGCATTGAATCTTATGCTAGATAATGGTACTGACAAAACCAAAATTGCGCAACTTTATCCGCAATTATCAAGATTTAACAACACAAAATCACCAAACATTCAAACTTTTTTGGCAGGAATTTATCGCAAAACAAAAGTTCCGGACGCATTTGGACCATTGTGTAGTATGCTTATCAAGAATTCTATAAACCCACCACAAAATTGCCACTTTGACCCAAACGAAGAAATTGGTGGCGCAATCCTTGATTATTTAGCTTAAAAACAAAGTTTTTTTATTAACTAATTATTAGTTTCAGCTTTGTCAGCTTTTTCTGTTTGTTCAGTTTGTTCAGTTTTAAAAGGTTGCTCATCACCGCGTTTTAAATATGTCAAAGCATCTTTTGGAATTTCGCGACCCATAAGATATCCGGCAATAGCGCTGAAACCACCGTAAAACAATACGAATGGAAGAGAACATTCACCCGCTAAAATAAATGAACCGATTAAAGAACCAACAGTTCCTATTGAACCAAAAAATCCTGTAAATTCCTTTGCGCAAGTTTTGCCTTTAAAAGACACTGTATCTTGTTCTAAAGGTTGTAAATCGCCTGATACTTCCTTTAATGATTGATTAATTTTTGTTTTTTTAGTACCGTTTTCACAATTCAAAGAATTGAATTTGTAGTTGTTGACTGAATTGATTTGCATAGTTTATTCCTTTATATTTTTTTGATTGCTTAAAAACTCATCTTCAAAAGATAATCGTTTACTTTTTTTATGTTTATGATGTACTTTATGAGCTTTAGTTTCATCATAATTTACTATTTTATCTACAATATTAGTTTTTTTATGCTTGCGATGACCAACTTTAGGTAATTTAATATCATCAACGCGCAAACCAGTTATTAAACCTGCCGGCAACAAACCTGATAATACTAATGGAATTGCGTTCATATCAAAATTATCCCATTTCCACTCTGAAACCTTCCAAAACGGCTGTTCATTACCTAAATTTGCAACAACAGCTGTTGAACCGGCTAAACCAAACACAGCTGTAACTAAAAAAGTTTTCAACAAATTTGGTTTCTTTTTATGACGAATACGACCACTTTCATTTAACAATAAAGTATTTTTTTCTTTAAACAAAGACTTTACCGCTTTTTTTGAAAAAGAACCTTTGAATGATTGGTTAGTGTTGGTTGGATTAATTGTTAAATTCATAAAATTTCTACCTCTATATAACAACGATATACACAAATATATTCTAGCTCATAAAAATTTCTTGTCAACAAATTAAATAAAACTTTTTTTACTACTATTTGTGATATTTATGATACATTGATTTTATTCCTATCATCAAAGTGGCTGGTAAAACCCCCAAGCCGAATATTAATGGTAAAGAATTCATATCAAAATTATTTAAATCCCATTTTGAAAAATCCAAAAATTTTCCTTCTGTTCCTAAATGTGGAATAGTAAGCAAAGAAGCAAGAAACCCGATATCAAATGTTACAAGAAAAGTTTTCAATAAATTGAGGTTTTTCGGGTGATTATAAGATTTAGAAGATTTTCCTTCCGATAAAAGTAAGTATTGTTGAGTATTGAAAATTTTTCTAATAGATTGTTTAGGCTTAATACCATTAAAGACTTGATTAGAACTAACTGTATTAACAGAACTGATCGCTAAATTCATACTTCTATAACCCCACATATAAACGACATGCACAACTACATGATAGCTCATAAAATATGCTTGTCAATAAGCTTAATGAAAATCTTTTAAATTTTTAAATAAAGCTTCGTCGCTTGAAGCTTCAGCCAATGGTTTTGGAATAAACAAATCAATGTAACGTCTAATTGCATATTGATCAGACATACCAGAAATATAATCCACAACTATTTGCGGAATTTCTTCTTCAGGATAATATTTTATCAATTCGTTAGAATAATATTCAAACAAAGATTCTATAATGTTTTTCGCCTTTTTTTCTTCTGATTTTGTTACAGGATCAAGATACACATTATCAAACATCCATTCCCTAAGTTTTGTAACATGATGCCAACCTTCTTCTGACATAGCTACAATTGGCTTGTTTAAAGAATTAGTTATAACATCCGTAATCATTTTAGCAAGACGAGCAGATTGTTTTGAAGAAAAATAATCCAACGAATCTTTGGGCAAATCATTTGTTGAAATAACACCTGCACGCACAGAATCTTCTATATCATGATTAATATAAGCAATTTTATCTGCATACTGTACAACTTGAGCTTCAGGAGTTTTTGGTTTGTAACCCCAAGAATGAGTTAAAATCCCATCAATAGTTTCTTGACAAAGATTCATATCTTCAAGCACTTCAACTACCCTAACGCTTTGTATATTATGATAAAAACCGTTAGGCAAAAGTTCGTTTAAAACCGCTTCACCACAATGCCCAAAAGGGGTGTGACCTAAATCATGTCCAAGCGCTATAGCCTCTACCAAATCTTCATTAAGTTTCAAAGCTCGCGCCATCGTTCTACCAATTTGTGCAACCTCTAAAGTATGCGTAAGTCGCGTTCTAAAATGGTCATTATATGGAGATAAAAAAACTTGTGTTTTGTGTTTAAGCCTACGAAAAGATTTTGAATGAAGAATTTTGTCCCTATCACGCTGAAATTCTGTTCTTATAGGATAATTATCTTCACGCGCGTGCTTTCTTCCCTTAGAATCCTTACATTTAGTTGCATAAGGCGATAAAATTTCGTATTCTCGTTGTTCTAATTCTTCTTTAATTGTTGCAAGTTCAATATCCATAGGATTATTATACACTATTTAGCATTTTTCGCAAACAAAAAAAAAGCTTGAGTAGTTAGCTCAAGCGGGAAAAAGGGAAAAGGGATTAATAATTTAAGGAAAAATCTTTTTATTAAGAGAAGATACCAAAAGTACGTTTAATGTTGTCATCTACAACTTTTTTAACGCTTTCGTACTCTGTTTTTAATGCCTCACGTTGTGAACTGATTTTTGATAAATCTAAATCGAAGGCTTTATCTTTTCTATTAATTTCTTTCATATCATGGTCATATTTAGCTTCCGCTTTAGCCAAAGCCGTGTTATCTAATTTGCTTGTTGCCATATCAGAAAGTGAAGTTTCTGAATTTACTGAAACAGTATCAATACTGCTAATGATATGTGAGCGTCTTGATCTTGTTTTAACAGCTTCAATTGTGATATTTCCGCATTCTACTTGTGCTTGCAACCATTCAGAATTGCTTGCTGCATCTCCATAACTTCCGTTATAATCAGAAATTGATACACAACCGCCACAAGCCATAATTTGCGCAAATATATCAGCATAATAATTAAACAAATCTTTGTCAAATTCTACAGCTTCATCACTTTCAGGATCTGTATTTGTTAATTTGTCTAAAATTTTATCACCTGCCATTTGGTATAATAAATCTTTAAATGCTTGAAGAATTTCATTATATTCTGCATAATCTTCCGGATTTAATTCATTTGTATGATAAATAGCAGGTGGAATATTATCGTTTGAAATATTTTGATCATTTAATTGTTCATTTACATGATCTTCAATGCTTCCCACCGTACCATCAGCATTATAATGTCTATCAATAATTTCAATTAATTTATCATGCAAAGATTCTAATTGCCTAGTATCATAATCATCTGAGTTTTTTATATTTTGATAAATAATCTCTTCCGCTTGTTGAACACCTAGATAACCGTTTGAACAAATACCATTACCATTTGTACCAGGATAATCCATACCTGCTGCGTATATGCCACCAGCATTTTGAGCCATCATAAACATTGCAAAAGAATTTGCGTCACGATCTCTTGATGCAACTCTATTTGCTGCAGGACCATTAACGAATTCTTCGTAAGCGTCTGCAATTTCATCCTCAACGATAAGTTTGCCATCTTTATTTCTTAAAGCATAAACTGTACCGTCAGCAGAATCTAATCTATTTCTTGAACATAAATTATTAAATGTTGCGGCTTGATATCCGGTTTGTCCGCTTGATGTTGTATAAGTTAATGTTAATGAAGTAGCATCTAAGGCCGCCAAGTAATCTTGGTAGACTTGGTCAGATTGGGTTGCAAGTTGCAACTTTGCGTTTTGCAGAGATTGCGCCTTGAACTCCAAATCGCTCATTCGAGCTGTAATTGTTAGCAAGCGAGCTTGCGATGCTGCCATTCCCATTTTTGTGATTCCTTAAATTGTCCCTGTGTCATGTATATCGGCATTTTTTCGAAAAACTTTAGACTTTTTAACAATATTGTTACAATTCTTAACAATCACGCAATTTTTGCTCGCAAATAGTTTTTATATATGTATAGGTGTTAGTCCGTGTAGGAAGGAAAAAATGACATACGACGTAAATCAATGCCAAAAAGCCAATATCAATGGTCAAAATGGTGCATACAGTAATAGCGGAGATGACGAATCCAGCAAATATGGAAGAAATAGTGCAAACAATTTCAAAAATTATGCAATGTCACCATTGAAAAATATTGATGATAACCAAGCACCGGTTTTTGATTTTGCACAAACTTCTAATGCAACCGACAAGAATCATGATGCATTAGGTAAATTTATAAAAAAAAATGATAAATACTTAAATTCATTACCACCATTAGAATTTGAATACCGTTATATGCCAAATCTAGCAAATGGAAGTCTTGATAAAAAAGCATTATTAGGCGCAGCCTACGAAGAATTGGGTGTAACAGAAGTTCCGGTAAAAGAATTTGAACAAAAATATATGAACGAAAATATGACCGCCGAACCTTTAGATATTAATAAAGATGGCAAAATTGATGTAAAAGAGTACGCAACAACAATTGCAGCAGCTGATATGATGAGCAAAGATTCACCAGATGTTTCCCAAATAGATGGTACAATAAGCTCTAAAGGCATGAATGCCGTACTTGCATATTCTGCAAAAAGCAGAGCTGAAGCCGCCACTAAATTATATTCAAATATTTATAACACGCTTAATTTAGGTTCAACAGATACATAATTAAAACCCGAAATATATTTAACCAAAAAGTGGCGCCACGAAAAGTTTTTCGTGGCGCCACTTAATAAAATAAAATCTCTATGCCAACACTTTAGATTCTTCAACAAGCTTAATTAATGTTGATGCAACTGTTTTTTGTTCTTCTAAAGTCAATTCAGGGAACATTGGCAATGAAATAACCCTTTCAGTATTCTTTTCAGTAATTGGCAACATACCTTTAGTGAATCCTAAATGTGCATGAACTTTTTGTAAATGCAAAGGAATAGGATAATAAAGCATTGCACCAATACCAGCTTCTTGCAAAGCCTTATGAATACTATCACGGTTAGGTATTTTAACTGTATATTGGTGATAAACACAATATGTATCTGCTAATTCAGTTGGTGTAATAATATCAGGACAAGATGCAAACAATTCGTTATAAACTTTTGCATGCTCTCTTCTTAATTTATTCCAACCATCAATATAATTTAATTTTACTCTCAAAATCGCTGCTTGAATTTCATCTAATCTTGAGTTTACACCGATTTCATCATGATGATATCTAACCGCACCACCGTGGTTTCTTAAAGCTATAATTCTATTTTTTAAGTTTTCTGAATTTACGGTAATCAAACCGCCATCACCCATACCACCTAAATTCTTAGTAGGATAGAAGCTATAACAACCGATATCACCAAATGTACCAACCTTTTGACCTTTATATTCTGCACCAATTGCTTGGCAACAATCTTCAATTACATACAAATTGTGACGTTTTGCAATATCCATAATTTTATCCATATCACAAGGTTGACCATATAAATGAACAGGAATTATCGCCTTTGTTCTTGGGGTAATTTTTTCTTCAATTTTTGACGGGTCAATATTAAAAGTATTTTCATCAATATCAGCAAAAACAGGTGTTGCACCTACAATACCTATTGCTTCTGTTGTTGCAACAAAAGTAAATGCAGTTGTGATAACTTCATCACCTGCACCTATATCTAAAGCTCTTAACGCTAAATGTAAAGCGTCAGTACCAGAATTAAGTGCAACAGTATAATTACAACCGATATATTTTGCAAGCTCAACCTCAAGAGCCTTACAATTAGGTCCTAAAATATATTGACCTGAACGCAAAACTTCGCATACAGCTTTTTCAACTTCCGCACCAATTTGTGCATATTGTCTTTTTGAATCTAAAATTGGAATCATAAATAACCTCCCTATTTTTACCACCGCTATTTTCTTATATAAATAGTTTAGCATAGTTTTTAGGTGTCTTAATATATTCTTTACCTCATAAAACTCTTTTTCAGACAGACTTTGTATAATTGACTGTAAAATTGATTTATAATAAACTAATCGCATGAAATTAAAAATTATTGATGGTTTTAGCTTTTTAAATATTTTAATTTATTTATTAATTATTAATTTAATAATATGCATTTTATGCCCCGTACATATTATATCTTTATATTTTTTTAAAATTCCTTTAAGTAATATGATATATTGGGAAAATAATGCTCTTTATGTTCAATTCGTGTTTATACCTAATCTTATATCATACTTTTTAATAATTTTTATAATCCCAATAAATATTGCAGGACTTTTTATAGAAAAAATACTTATAAACCTTGGAAAAATACCAAACAAAAAAATATCGGAATTTAGTAACAAACAAAAAATTATATTTTATATTATTATAACTTTGGCAATTTTCGCATTTTTATTATCATTAGGTGGTTGGATTCATACACTTATTCCTTATACACCAAACGAACTTGAACAACTTAGGTATGATTAAAAAGCTTATTCAAACCTAATCTTCAATATAACAAACTATTTTATTACATTATATTTTTTACCAAGTTCAGCTATAATTTCAACTGCCTTATCAATATGAGAGTGTTCTAAATCTTTCATTGCGCATAATCTTAATCGGCACTCCTTACGTCTTACTGCCGGATAAGTTACAATATTTGTATAAACCCCTCGATTTCTTAGCTCTAAATGAAATTTGAATAACACATTTTCATCATAAATCATAACCGGAACAATTGCCGAATCACCATCAAGAACCTCAAACCCTTTTTGTTTGAGTTTTTGTTTTAAATATTCCGTTTTTTCCAATAACTCTTCGCGTCCGGCTTTGTCAGATTCAAACAAATCAAAAACCTTTATCAAACCACCTACAACAGGTGCTGGAAGTGCTGTTGAAAAGAAATATGTTCTTGCATACAATCTTAAATATTGAACAACTTCCCTTGAAGCCGCGCAATATCCACCCAAACCAGCCGGCGATTTGCTCAACATTCCTACGTTTAAATCAATTTTTCCAAGCAAATCATATTTCTCCGCAGTTCCTCGTCCTGTTTCACCTACAATACCTACACCATGCGCATCATCCACCATTACACGGGCTTTATAAAATTTTGCCAGTTCATAAATTTCATCGAGTTGAGCCGTTTCACCAGACATAGAAAAAACGCCATCAGTTATAATTAATCGACCGCTTTGCGAATCATCAAGTTTTGATAATATTTTTTTTAAATAATCCAAATTACCGTGTGGAAAAATTCTAACATCCGCCCCTGATAATAAACAACCATCAAAAATTGACGCATGGTTTGCGCTATCATTAATTACCACATCCCCCTTATTACACAATGCTGAAATTACACCAATATTCGTTCCGTATCCGCTTGGAAAAACAATTGCATCCTCTTGTTTATAAAATCTTGCAATCTTTTGCTCAAGTTCTTTATGTAATTCAGAAATTCCAGCATAATTTGACACCGCGCCCATTCCATTACCATATTTTTCAAGAGCTTTTTTAGAAGCTGAAACCACCTCTGAATTTGTACCCAAATTCAAATAAGAATTTGAACCCAACATTATTACCTCGTGCTTATTATTATCTTTTTCTTTCAATTGCACAATTGGAGCTAATTTAGACAGACTTTGCATACCAAGCCCTTCATTTCCGGTCAAAACTCCGGTTTTGAAAACTTCATCCACCCGATGAACTTTAGCAAAAATATCTTCGCCTGCTAGTGTAGTTATATAATTTTCAAATTTTGTATCAATTTCTGAAATTTTTTCAAACATTTCTTCAACTCCATTTTTATGATATTTTTAATTCTAAAATCAAGATAAATATAAATTATTCCCCAATTGTTCATAATTTATGATATAATTCTTAAAAAGGATTAATTTATGAATACAGCAATGTTTGTAGGAAGTTTTGACCCATTTACATTGGGACATTTAGATATTGTTCAAAGTAGCGCAAAAATTTTTGATAAATTAATTATTGCAATTGCTCATAACGCTCAAAAAACAGGATTTCTTCCAATTGATAAACGAATTGAACTTATCCAAAAAAGCACTCACGAATTTAACAATGTCGAAGTTGTTACTTTTGAAGGATTAACAGCTCAATTTGCCAAAGAACATAATATCAAAATATTAGTTCGAGGAATACGCAATTCAAAAGATTTAGAATATGAAAACCAAATTGCAAGCGCAAATCAAGCTTTAAATCCCGAGCTTGCAACAATATTTATACCAACAAAAGCAGAACACAACCATATTTCTTCATCTATCGTAAAAGAAATTTATCTGAACAATGGTGATATTACTGATTTTGTACCATACCCTGTACAAAAGTATTTAGAATCTATTTATAATGCTTCTTAATTGATTCTCGTATCAACTGGATGAATCTTTCTTGATTAAAATCATTTTTGCACAAGAAACCTTCAACTTTATAGCGTCCATCATTATGAAATTCTTTATCTGAACTTACAACCCAAATCGGAATATCTTTATACATCACATCATTATTCAAATGTTCAATAAATTCGTAACCATTTATTTTTTCCATTGATAAATCAGTTATAATCAAATCATAATGATTTAACTTCAATTTTACAAGAGCTTCTGTTACATCATTTACAGTGTCAACACCATAACCAATATTTGAAAGAATATTCTTCAACATTGCTCTCGTCGTCATTGAATCATCAACAACAAGTATACGTGTATAATGACTTTCATAAGATAAAAGATTTTGGGATGACATCTCAGATGAAATTTTGCTAAAATCATGTTTTATTATATCTTGCATATTCAAAACCAAGCATAACTCACCGGTTGCCAAATTTGTAACACCGGAAATATTTTTAACTTTATAAAGCGGAGCTGATAATTTTTTTTGCAAAATATCCTGATCACCAAGAAGTTTATCCACAACCAAACCCATTTTTTGACCGTCAGATTCTACAATCAAAATAGTTTCTTTTCCGGTTCGTTCTGTTAAGCTTAGCCCCAAAATATTTGATAAATAGTGGATTGGCACAATCTCATTGTTATACAAAACCGAACGAGTTTCGTTGTTTGTCATAATCTCATCTTGATTTTTTAATATAAAAGTTGTAATAACTTGAATCGGTATCGCAAAAATTTGTTTTGAAATTTCTACCAAAAATACTCTTAACGTTGTTAATGTAACAGGGATTTCAATATGAACACAACTCCCTTTACCAAATTCTGATATTATACTAACTTTACCATTCAATTGTGAAATTTTTGTTTTTACAACATCCAAGCCAATACCGCGTCCGGAAATGCTGGTTATTGAATCACCTGTTGTAAATCCAGGCCAAAAAATTATATTCATAATAGCATCATCAGTCATCGAGTTGACTTCTTCTTGAGTTAAAAAGCCTCTAGAAACCGCGCGTTCTTTGATTTTTTGCAAATTAAAACCTTGCCCGTCATCCATAACATCAATAACGACCATATTGTCACACTGCTTTGCAGATAATAAAATTTTACCTATTGGGGATTTACCAACATTAATACGTTCTTCTTTGGTTTCAATTCCATGGTCAATAGCATTTCTTAAAATATGAATCAAAGGAGTTTTAATCTCCTCAATAATTTTTTTATCAGCGCAAGTATCATTGCCCTCAATTTCAAAATCCACATCCTTGCCTTTTTCGGTCGCAATATCTCTTACCATTCTTGTAAACGAATTAAAAACAGTAGATATTGGCAAAACTCTGATATTTTTAACCATTGATTCCATTTCATCAATGATTAAACGCATTTTCATATTATCCTCTTTTGAAGCTCTATATAAAGAATTCAAATCATAAATTGTATGCGAAAGATTTTGAGCAATTTCTGAAAAAACGGAAATAATTTGTTTTACAAAAGCTTCCATATACTTATCGCCAATCGAATTTTGCAAATACTTTCGATTATAATACCGCAAATAATTATATGTTTTTAATAAATCCTTCTGACAAGCTTCATTTGCATTTTTGATTAACTCAATCTTATCAAGATTTTTTTCGGTTTTAATCTTTGTTATAATCAATTCGCCAAGCTGGTTAACAAGTAAATCAAGTTTTTGCGCGTTAACATGCATCGTCTTAATTTCATTAGATGCGCTACCTCCGGCTTGAACATTTTGAGTCGTTAAATTTTTGATTTCAGTAACACCAATATCTTTTTTATAAGTCAACTCCAAAAGCTGCTTCATAATCTCAAGTTGCTGCAATATCAAATCTGCATCAAAATTTTCATTAGGAGCCGCACAATACTCAAGCCCGCTTTTTAAAGTTTGAACCATTTGTTCTTCTAATTGAACAGAGTTTTGAGAAATAAAATCCAAAATTTCTACTATAATATCAATTATTTCATCAATTTCAGGTGTTCCGTGTTCAGCCTTTAATTTTAAGATATCATTTTTAATTTCTTCTGCGTGCACACAACTACTTTGCAACATAACAACTTTTTCTGCTACATCAAAAAATGTTGTTTCTGAAGATTCAACACTTTTTAACATCGTATTAAAAGTTCCAGCTGCAGAACTCAAGGAATTTCTAAGTTCCAAAATCTCGCTTATCGTAAAAGTGCTTGTTGCATTCATTACAAAATCTAGTTTTACCAAAACATCTTGCAACAAAGTTTTAACTTCATATAAATTTTCATCTTTTAAAATGTCAAATATTTTTTGAACTTCTTCTTTTAAAATAACAATATCAGGAAATTCTTCTTCCGGCACAATAGAATCAATTATCTCAAAACAAGTGTTAAAACTTAAATTAATCTCTTCAAGCTTATCACTCAAGTCTTTTGCCACCTGCTCATTGACCTTTTCTGGGGCTTGAACAGGCTCTGACATTGCATGTTCCGGCAAAGTCACCTCACAAAGATATTCCAAGCCTGAAATTATACTTGTAAAACCATCATCTATCACTTCTCTGTTATTTTTTAAAGAATCTTGAACATAATTATTAGCAAGCTCAATTGCTTTAAACAAAAAATCAATATCAGAATTATCAAGCTTGATATCATTAGTTTTTATATAATCAAAAATATCTTCAATTTTATGATAAATCTGTTGAATGTTACTATATCCAACCATTCGAACAGCACCTTTAATTCCGTGAAAATCACGATAAAGATTTAACACTAGTTCTTTGTCAGAAGAATTT
This sequence comes from uncultured Candidatus Melainabacteria bacterium, assembly GCA_934754655.1. Taxonomy (GTDB): domain Bacteria; phylum Cyanobacteriota; class Vampirovibrionia; order Gastranaerophilales; family Gastranaerophilaceae; genus CAG-196. The sequence continues at coordinate 80,725 of CAKVIC010000011.1, forward strand.
TTCTCAAGCTTAAACAAATTTTCAGAAATACGCTCATAGATAGTTTCATATTCGTTCTGAAAAATTTCTAATAATTCTTTCTTGCCATCATCATTTTCAAAAATATCCAACAGTTTTATCCTTCCATCGCTGAATTTTTAATTTCGTCAGATAAATTATTCAATTCTGTTAGTTTATCAAAATTTGTGTTAATTATACCAGAAAACTCATCAGAAAGGGCTTTATTATTCTTATATATTGAAGTCAGCTTTTCAATTGTATCAGTTTGTTTTTCCGCATACTGATTAAGTTCGTCCAAAATATCTTTTGAAGATTCAATCAAATTATGCAAAACTTCTGAATTTGAAAATACAGAATTTATTTCTTTAACAACTGTTTCAATCTCTTTAGAGCCTTCCTCAGTCGCCATTACTGTTGAATTAGTTGTATATTGAATATTACTTGTTAAAGAAGTAATCTTAGTTATAGCTTGTTTTGATTCATCCGCAAGCTTTCTTATTTCACCTGCTACAACCGCAAACCCTTTACCATGCTCGCCGGCTCTTGCCGCTTCAACAGCTGCATTAAGCGCCAACATATTTGTTTGTTCTGCAATATCATCAACAACGCTTATTGTACTTCCAATTTGTTGAGTATGTTCAGATAATTCTAAAATCAATTCAGAAATCATTTGAATTTTTTGTCTTAATTGTTGCATTTTCTCGATATTTGCAGAAATCGCATCATGCTCTTTTTGTGAACAAGTTATTGATTGATGTACTTGTTTTTCTGTATTTTTTGATGCAGAAATAACATTTTCAGATAAAGTTTTTAAGCGTTCAATCAACTCTGAAAATTCTTTTGAATTTGCAACCATACCATTAAACATTTTTCTTTGCGCATTCAATGATTTAACAATTTCATCAGTAGATTTTGCCAAAGATTCTGATTGTAAAACCATTAATTTTTTTATAGAACTTTTTATCCAACGCTTAGTTAGAAAATGCAATGGCAAAAATATTATTAAAGCAGCACCTAAAAAACCTAAAATATCATAAGTGCTAATTTGGTGACTAAATCCAAATCTCAAAAAAATCAAGGTTAATGCAACAAATATCGTCATATCTATTGCACATTTAATTTCAAATTTTTGTTTCAATCCAAATTTCCAATCAATAAGCACTTCTTTTTTCTCCTATAGTCTTTTTCATAAATTTATTATATAATCATTCTATACTAAATTTATGAAAATTGGAATATCTTAATATGGCAATAAAAATTTTACTGGTAGATGACAGCGAAACTCAATTAAAATTTTTAAAAGAAGAGTTAACAGCGAACAATTTTGAAGTCAAAACCGCTTTATCCGGAGCAGAAGCATATAAAAAACTCTTCACATTTGCACCTGATATTGTGGTGTCAGATATTGTTATGCCACCAATTGATGGATATCAACTTTGCCGATTAATTAAAAATGATGATGAAACAAAAAAAATTCCGGTTGTTTTACTTTCTGTTCTAGATAAAAAAATTGATAACTTTTGGAGCAAAAAAGCCGGTGCTCAATTATTTTTATCAAAAGCAATAGAACTTAAAGATTTAATAAATTATATAAACGCGACAGTTAGACGATATCCTGTTAGCGAGGAATACAAAAATAATTTAATTTTAAAAAGCAAACAAGAAAATTCCGCGCAATCAAAATTAAATTTGATTTTAAACGATTTGCTGATGAAAAACATTTTTTCTAATGAATTTCGCAATCTTAACGATTTTATGGATTATGAAAGAATTCTTGTTGAAAAAATGTTCTCCCTGCTTAGTTCATTTGTTGAATATGATGTCGCAGGCATTTATTTTGCCTCACCGGATGATTTTGCAGAAAACAAGATGTATATTGATACAATAGGCAAAAACCTACCTAAAAATCTTTTGTCTGATATAAATTATGATTTCTTTAGAAAAATGGAAGAGCATAAAACTATCAAAGGTTCAAAATTTGAAGTAGTAAGAATGCTTTTAGGCAAAGAATTTAATTATACCTTCAACGAATTTACATCAAAAATCATTATCCCATTAATTTTTGATAAAAAATTAATCGGCGGAATTTGTTTTTATTCTAGAAAAAACAATGATTACGCGTCTTTCAGATTCTTTGATATTATGATAAGCGAGTTACTCGCAATATTTAAAATGAAATATCAATTTAATGAAAAAGAATTTATGTCAGTACTTGACGGCTTAACAGGCTTGTACAACAGACGACAATTAGAAATCGCAATTGCTCAAGAATACAATCGTACGCGTCGACATCCATCAGATTTCTCACTAGCGATTTTGGATATTGACTTTTTCAAAAAAGTTAATGACACTTACGGACATCAATATGGCGATTATGTCCTGAAAACAGTAGCCGACCTTATGAAAAAATGCTTTAGAAAAACGGATTTATTATATAGATACGGCGGAGAAGAACTTGTTATCATAATGCCGGAAACCAATATTGAAGGAGCAGTAATACCGGTTCAGCGCTTAAGACGCATGGTCGAAGAATACAATTACGAGTATAATGAAATAAAAGCAAAAGTGACAGTAAGTATTGGATTAACAATGAATTATCAAACCTTCAATTCGCCGACAGAAATTATAAAATCTGCCGATGAAGCTTTATACAAAGCAAAAGAAAGCGGACGCAACAGGGTAATTTTATATGAACAATAATTATATTGAACAAAAGAAAAATTCACACTTATATTTTCAAATTGGTGATTACAAATATGCGATAAATACAACGAACGTGCTTGAAATCATTAAGCTTCCTGCACTAGATTATCCGCAAAAATTACCAAACAAGGTTGTCGGATTATTAAAATATAACAATTTTGTTATCAATGTTGTTGACATAAGATTTTACTTAAACCTTGAAGTCAAACCATATACCCTTCACAATGAACTGATTATAGTAAAAACTGACGAAGTAATTTTTGGAATTATAACAGATAAAATCATTGGTATAAAAGCATTTGACACTTCTATGATAGATTCGTTGCCTTATGCTGATAATACAATGATTATCGAATCGCTTTATAAAAATGAAATGGAAACAATTTCAATAATAAATATTTATGCGATTGAACAAATTTTAAAAAACCATGAAACTTCAACAGAAACCTTTAATGAAGCTGATATTGCAAATTTAATGCCAAATGATAAAAATTCAAAACTCATTTTGACAAAACGTGCAGAATCATTAACGAAAAAATTTGCATTAAACTTTCTTTCTACAAATTTATATGCCAAAGATAAATATATTTCTTTTAACCTAAATAATGACTATTATTGCATTGCAATCAATTATGTAAAAGAAGTTTTAAAAGATACTTCAGTAACAAAAGTTCCCGGAACTCCTGATTTTATTGAAGGAATAATGAATCTTAGAGGTGATTATATTACAGTTTTAAACCTGAAAAAATTTTTAAATCTTCAATCTGAAATTTCTTCAGAAGAAAAGAAAAATCCGGTAATTATTATAAAAGATAACGATATGAAAATTGCACTTTTAATTGATAAAATCAATGAACTGTTTGATTTTCAAGAAATTGAACCAGAAACCAATAATGACGGCTATTTTTTGAATAAATTTATTCGCGACAATTCGCTTTACACACTTTTAAACATTGAAAAAATCGTGAATGATAAAAAAATCGTTGTAACTGATGTGTAATATAAATAAAATAGCTCAACGCTAATAATAAAAAAAAATCCCAAGTTTACAATTCTTAACGTTGATTTGAGAATCATTATTTCTTGCAAATTATTCTAAAAAATATGGGCAGATTATATTTCGTCATAAGTGTTGAAAAAAATATTTACAGGTGTTAATATAGTCAGAAAGGAAAAATAATGAATATCCAACCAATTAATATGAATAATCAAGTACAATTTAAAAGTTTTGAATTGCGTAGAACTATTAATATTTGCACGCATAAAGATTTATTAAAGAAAAAAGTTAGATATATGTACAAAGATAGTTTATTGGGAAGATTTATAGATTTTGTAGATTTTTTGATAAAAACAGCAAAACAAAATAGATTAGAAGATATTGAAGCTGGTAGAAAACCTAAATTGAGATTTGGTTATTCTTGGAGTAAACCTGGTCGCTCCAATTTAACCACATATCCTGATGATATCCCTGTTTATATAACAAGTAAATCTTTGACTTATTATCCCGAAGACATGAAAAAAATAGACAAAGCGATAGACGGTAAAAAAGTTAAAGGAATAAATACAAAAGACCCTGATTTTGTAGATAAATATTTTGATAGATTGCGTAAAAATGAACGTTATGTAGCAGCATATTACGATTTTAATAA
>CAKVIC010000012.1 GCA_934754655.1 uncultured Candidatus Melainabacteria bacterium
TTGAATTATTCGGGGTGTCGACGGAGTAACGTCCGACCGACACCTCACGGGCTAAAGCCCTACCGAAAATCCGCTACTGTATTTCATTATGTTGAAAACGTGTGAAATGATTGATATAAGAATTTATCGGAATCATTGAATCTGTTTTGTTATTCATTTCTGGAATTGCAGAATTGTTAATTTGTTTAGCTTCAATTCGTGCATTATAATCCGTGTTTTCTTTAAATTGTTTTATTTTTAATTCTTCATAACATGCAAAACGTTCTTCGTTAGCAGAAATAGCTGTGCATTCTTCAAGCTGTTTATCAAACTCAACTTTTCTATTATACCAATAATTCCCAATAACATTGAGTTTATTCCATTTCGTAGGTTCTTTAACTTCTACATACAGTGATGGCGCAAAATCACTCCACGCAGGAACTTTTACTCCGCAATCATCTGCTAATACAACAAGCGGTAACGCTAAAACCATTAATAATAAAATCTTTTTCTTCATATTCAAATTATATCATTATTTTTGTAGTCCTTCTTTAAATGTAAAGATTTTGTTACATTTGATAAAAAATAGTCAATTTTTTTTTGTTCAAATACTTTATATATATAAGGTTAGTTATATAGAAATTAAGGTTGGTTGTCATGATCAATAATATTGCAAATATTGACACCCCTACTAGTAGGGGTGTGTTAAAAACAAGTACTTCGCAGTTCTGCGTGCCGACGATGCCACCGCTGTTGTCGTTTAAAACTCGCAAAACCAAAGAAAAAGCAATAATTCGAGTTAAAAAATTTCGACGACGAGAAAATATTGTTATTGCAGGCGATATTGACGAAAATTATGTTGATATTGTAGAAACGGAAACGCCACAAGAACGATATTCAAATTCGGAGTTCAATTTCTTTCGATTACAGGCAGATGCTAATAAAACAAAATTTTTGAAAAACTGCTATGTGATTGATTATATTCAATCCCCACAGCCCAAGCAAGGGCTGGGAACAAATGCAATAAAGGCATTGGCGGAAAAAGCAATGTTTGACCCTATTGCTGAGGGGCGAATTGTGACTTTTTGCGTTCCGGTTTGGAAGGAATCGTCACCGGCTATATTTTTCTATAAACTTGGTTTTAGATTTTTAGAAGCCAGTGGAAACGAATATATTCAAACTTGTATTGATAAAAAAATACCGGATATTCCGGCGCAGGTCGGAATGATGTATTTGCCAAGGCAAAATTTGCATAAATTACTGCGTTATGGAGATTTATGTTAGATGTCTGATTTGATAAATAATCAATCTGAAATATATTTACAACAACCTGTAGTGATTAATTCTCAAGCTTCCGGGAATTCTTATGTTGCTATAGGGCCTGAATATATAAAACATAAACCTTTGTTTGATGATACCGCTGCAAATAAGCGTGCTTGGTCACTTTATCGTGAATTTAATCCGATTGATAATCAAAAAATGGATAAAAAATTAAAGCAGCTCAATGATATTTTTATAACAGAAAAACATCACATGCCGGATATTAATTCTAAAGAAAAAAATAATTATACCAAAATTTTATTAGATGTTATTGGTTTGTCTTTTCTAGTTTTAGGTGTAGGATTAATTATAAAAAAGTTACGTAAAAAATAAATATAAAGATTTTATAAATGTTAATAAAGTTTTCTTTGTTATAAAATTTTTTATGTTAGAATATTTATCAAAAGTATAGTAAAAAGATTATTAAGAGAGGTTATAATGTGCGGAATTGTCGGATATATAGGAAATAAATCAGCTGTTGATATTTTATTGGAAGGATTGACCAATTTGGAATATCGTGGTTATGATTCGGCCGGTATTGCAGTGAATGTTGATGGACAAGTTGAATTATATAAAGCAGAAGGAAAGCTTCAAAATTTAAAAAATATTGTTGCAGAACATAAAACTCATATTGATAAATCAACAATCGGTATTGGTCATATTCGCTGGGCAACTCACGGTGCTCCAACGACAGTAAACGCGCATCCTCATTGTTGTAATTGTGGAAGATTGGCAATTGTTCATAACGGTATTATAGAAAATTATAAAGAATTGCGTGAAAAATTAGAAAAAAATGGTTGTAAATTCCGTTCTCAAACAGATACAGAAACAGTTGCACACTTAATTGCAAATAAATTTGCAATGACAAAAGATTTGACTGAAGCTGTAAGACTAGCAACGAAAGAACTTGACGGTACGTATGCGTTGTGTGTTATGCATCAAGATGTTAAAGGCGTTCTTGTTGCAACAAGACGCAATGCTCCTCTTGTCGTGGGAATCGGTGAAGGTGAAAATTTTGTTGCTTCTGATGTTCCAGCAATGATTAAATACACCAAAAAGGCGATGTATTTAGAAGATAATCAAATTGTAACGTTAACATCTGATTCAATAAAGTTAATTGATATTGATAATAATGAGTTGCCTCAAAAAGTTGAATTATTACCTTGGGAACCTGTTGCTCTAAGTAAAATGGGTTACAAACATTTTATGTTAAAGGAAATTCATGAGCAACCAGATGTAATAAGAAATGTTTTATCGGGCAAGCTTCATACAAGTGATGAGCCTATAAGTTTAAAAGAAGTAACTTTAAGTGCTGAAGCTTTAAGGGATATGTCAAGAATTCAAATTGTAGCTTGCGGAACTTCATTGCATGCTGCTTTAATCGGAAAATATATAATAGAGCAACTTTGTGGAATTACAGTGGATGTTGAGCCGTCAAGTGAATATATTTATCGAAAAACTTTAACTGATAAAAATACGCTAGTTATTGGTGTTTCTCAATCGGGTGAAACTGCTGATACAATTACAGCTGTAAGGCAAGCAAAATCAAAAGGTTCACATATTTTGATTATAACAAACCGTCCTGATTCGACAATGGCAAGAGAAGCTGATAGTTTAGTTTCGGTAAATGCCGGTATCGAAGTTAGTGTTGCTGCAACGAAATCTTATATGGCACAAGTTTTATCTTTTTATCTTCTTGCACTTTATATTGCCGAGATAAAAAAATCTACAAGTGTGGACGAGCTTAATAATATTAAGCATGAATTAATTGTTCTACCTCAAAAATTAGAGGAAATTTTAAACCATAAAGATGTCATAAAAGTTTGTGCCAAAAAGTTTGCTAATTTTAAAGATTTTGTATTTATTGCAAGAGGTATAAATTATGCGACAGCTTTAGAGGGTGCATTAAAACTAAAAGAAATCAGTTATATTAATGCAACCGGTTATCCGGCAGGTGAATTAAAACATGGACCAATCGCAATGCTTGATGAAACAATGCCTGTTTTGGCGATTATAAACAAGGGTGTTGTTTATGAAAAGATTTTATCAAATGCAGAAGAAGCAAAAGCTCGTAATGCAAAAATAATTGCCTTAACTGATTCTGATGACAAAAAATTAGAGGATTTATTTGATTTTATAATCAAAGTTCCTTATGTTGATGAAATTTTGTCACCAATTTTAGCGGTTGTGCCTTTGCAATTGTTAGCTTATTATATTGCAGAATTTTTAGGTAAGGATGTTGATCAACCTAGAAACCTTGCGAAATCCGTAACAGTGGAATAAAGTTTATGCAAGTTGTATCTAGAATCGTAAAAATTGAAAATAATCATGCGCCAACTGTTGAATATTTTGAAAAAATGTTTACAAAACTAAATATTAACGCTTTGCGTTGGTCAATAGTGCATGTTGATGATAAAATATATACGGTCAGCGTCGCTGATTTAATTGAATAAAATTATGAAAGTGAGGATTGTATGAATTGTACAAAAATTAGTCCTGATATCAAAGATATAAATTTAGCTGAACAAGGTAAAAATAACATAGAATGGGCTTTAAAGGATATGCCTGTTTTAAGAAAGATTGAAGAAAGATTTATTAAAGAACAGCCTTTTGCAGGTTTAAGATTGTCAGCATGTGTTCACGTTACAAAGGAAACTGCAGCTTTATGCACAGTAATGAAAGCTGGTGGAGCTGATGCGGTTTTAATAGCATCGAACCCTTTATCAACTCAAGATGATGTTGCGGCGGCACTTGTTAAATACTGGGATATTCCGGTATTAGGCTATGCCGGCGAATCTGTTGAAACATATAAAAAACACGCGCGTTTGGCTTTGGAACATAATCCTGATATTATTATTGATGATGGTTGTGATTTGGTTGCTACTTTGCACGAAGAAAGACCGGATTTAGCGAAAAATATTATTGGCTCAACAGAAGAAACTACTACCGGTATCATAAGATTACAAGCTCTTGAAAACAGCGGAGAATTAAGATTTCCTGCTTTAGGTGTTAATACAAGTTTAACAAAACATTTGTATGATAACCGTTATGGCACAGGTCAAAGTGCAATGGATGGAATTATGCGTGCTGCAAATATTCTTATTGCAGGCAAAACTGTTGTTATTTCTGGTTACGGTTGGTGCGGTAAAGGTTGTTCTATGCGTGCAAAGGCGCTTGGCGCAAATGTTATAGTATGCGAGGTCGATCCGCTTAAAGCTTTAGAAGCTGCAATGGAAGGTTATAGAGTTATGCCAATAGCAGAAGCTGCTAAAATTGGTGATATTTTCTTGACTGTAACAGGTGATAAGCATGTTGTTGATGTTCAACATATTTTAACAATGAAGGATGGAGTGTTCTTGTGTAATGCCGGACACTTTGATCATGAAGTTAATGTTGCAGGTTTAAAATCTCATGCGGTTGAAATTAAGAGAATAAGACCGTTCTTGGATGAGTATAAATTAGATAATGGAAAATCAGCGTATGTTTTAGCAGAAGGTCGTTTGGTTAATTTAGTAGCAGCAGAAGGTCATCCGGCATCAGTTATGGATATGAGTTTTGCAAACCAAGCTTTGGGTATGGAATTTTTAGTAAAAAATAAAGGAAAATTGCCTAATAAATTGCATACTTTACCGGAAAGCGTTGATATGAAGATTGCTCAATTGAAGCTTGAATCAATGGGTATTTCTATTGATACTTTAACTGCTGAACAAGAAGAATACTTAAATAGTTGGAAGTTATAATTTTTAATGACTTTATTCAATTCTACTTCTCAAAGTCTTTTTGATTTTGATAAAACTTTTGCAAAAACAATTATCGGAACAGATGAAGCTGGACGTGGACCTGCGGCTGGTGGTGTATATGTGGTTGCTGTTTGTTTTGAAAAAATTACAAAAGGCTTGGTGAGTGATCTTGCTATTTTAAATGATTCAAAAAAGCTTACTCCTAAAAAACGAGATTCGATTTTTGATATTATAAAAAATAATACGATTAACGAAATTGTTTGTGTTGAAGTAGAAGAAATTGAAAGTATTAACATTCTGAATGCGTCATTGAAAGGTATGCGACAAGCTTGTTTAAGTGTAATTCAAAAAGTTGGCAAAAAAGATATTTTAACGCTTGTTGATGGAAACAAATTGATTAAATTTTATGAATATCCTCAGCAATTTTTGATAAAAGGTGACTCAAAATCAGCATCAATTGCAGCAGCAAGTGTATTGGCAAAGGTTTCGCGTGATAGGTATATGGAAAAATTACACGAAGAATTTCCTGTATATAATTGGTATAAAAATGCGGGTTATTTAACTGCCGAACATCTTGGAGCTATTGATAAATATGGGCTTTGTAAATATCATAGACCATCTTTTTTAAAGAAACATTTTGCAAAAATTAAAGATGAAAAATTGAAAAAATTATATGTTGAAAAGATTTAGTTTTTTAAATTTTAAAATAAAAACAGGTTGTTTGATTTTTAAGCAACCTGTTTTTTATATTATTTATTTTGTTTTTTTAATTCATCAAAAACTTAAGCCAAATGTATCCTGAACTTAGTAATAATGAAATCAAAACGGCTGTAACACCATATTTTAAATAAGGTATAAATTTGATTTCATGTCCATTGGCTTTTGCAGTTTCAGAAACTATTACGTTTGCTGCCGCTCCGATGATAGTCAAGTTTCCACCAAGGCATGCACCAAGTGATAAGCACCACCATAATGGAGTTGCAAAAGTGGTTCCTTCTGTGATTGAAATTTGTGAAATCATTGGTGTCATTGTTGCAGTGTATGGTATATTATCGATTATACCTGATAAAATTCCTGACCCCCACAATATAACCATTGAAGCTGCTGATTGCGAGCCTTGGGTAACGTCCAACAGCCATTTAGCCATTAATTCGATACCACCAGCTTTTTCAAATCCACCGATTATAATAAATAAACCTATGAAAAAGAATATAGTGTTCCATTCGACATCTTTGATAATATCAGTAGGTTTTTCAAATAATAACAAGAAACTTGCACCAGCCATTGCGCAAACACAAGTTTGTAAGCCTGTTGCATCGTGAGTTACAAACCCTAAGATTACAAGAGTTAAAACGATTAAAGAACGAATCATTAGGTTTTTGTCTTGAATCGTTTTAGTATTATCAATTTTAGAAATTTGTTCCATTCTTTCAGGTGTGGTGTGCAATTCTTTTCTGAACATAAACAACATAGTGCATGTAACAGCGATTAAAATTACCGATACAATGTCTGTAAGTTCTTTTAAGAAATCCATAAAAGATAAACCGGCTGCGCTACCTATTATTATGTTTGGGGGATCACCAATCAAGGTTGCCGTACCACCTATATTTGATGCTAAAATCTCGGTTATCAAAAATGGTAAAGGGTTTATGTCTAATTCTTTTGCGATAGCAAATGTTATTGGCATAATTAAAATTACTGTTGTAACGTTATCTAAAAATGCAGAAACAACAGCTGTAAAAATTGCTAAGCAAAATAAAATAACTTTTGGGCGTCCTTTTGTTTTCTTTAACATTGCATTTGCAAGCCAGTTAAACATTCCGCTACGTGTTGCGATACTTACAATAATCATCATTGAAACAAGTAAGAAAATTACGTTAAAATCAATGTAATTAATAAAGTAATAAGGATTTAAAGAATCCTCAACCTTTGCGTTGTGCCCTAAAAGTCCTAAAATCAATGTGATTGATGCGCCAACGAGTGCAATTGTCATTTTCGGAATTTTTTCAAGTGCGATAAAAATATACGATATAATCAAAATTGCAGTAGAAATTATCAGCGCGTGTGATTGAACAATATTAACCAAACTATCCATATTCTCTTCCTTAAGTTAAATCTGTACACGAAAAAGTCTAGCATAAAAAGAAATTGAAATAAAGCATTTTCAATATTAATAAGATTTGCTATAATAAATTTGTTGGCAACAAATTATGGAACTTGAAGAAAAAAGATATATTGATGGATTCAAAATTTATTTGGGTGTTGAGAAGAATTTTTCTCAACATACTTTGCGTGCATATATTTCGGATGTGGTTGCATTTATACTTTGGCTTAATGGACAAAAATGCTCTGATATAGATTTTAATAAGTTAAGAGAATATGTTCATTTTATTCAAAATTTCAATTATAAAAAGACAACAATCGCTCGCAAAATTGCAGCAGTTAGGACTTTTTATAAATATTTGTTTCGAGAAAATATTGTAGAATCTAATCCAGCAGATTCTTTAATAGCGCCAAAACGTCCTAAATCTTTACCCAAATTCTTAACACCTGAAGAAGTTGAAAAGATTTTAAACAATATTCCAATTGATTCACCTGCCGGATTTAGAAATCGAGTTATTGTAGAACTTTTATGGGCTACAGGAATGCGTGTTTCAGAATTGAGTAGTTTGAATTTTGGAGATTTGAATATAGAAGAAAATGAGATTAAAGTGTTTGGTAAAGGTGCGAAAGAGCGAATTGTTTTAATTACAAATCGAGCAAAAGAATATTTAAAACAATATATTAAAACTGCAAGATGTTTGTTAGCTCCAGAATTTTTGCCCAAAGAAGAGATTGATGAGGAAACACCATTATTCATTAATAATACAGGTTATAGGCTTCAAAATAGAACAATAAGAAATGCAATCCGTGATGTTGTTGATAAAATTCATTTGCCAAAGAAAGTTACTCCACACGTATTTCGACATAGTTTTGCGACAAAACTTATTGAAAATGGAGCTGATTTAAGAGTTGTGCAAGAATTATTAGGTCATGCAGGAATTTCAAATACTCAAATCTATACACATGTTTCAATGAAGCGTATTCATGATGTTTATGATTCAGCTCATCCGCACGCAAAATAGAATCTTTTAATCTAATATTTTGACCAAGCCGGTTTTTAATTCGTAATTAGCACCAACGACAATAATTTCTTCATTTTTAACTTTTTGTGCAATGTATTCATCTTTTTTTAGTAAATCTGCTACTTGATATTTAACATTTGATTTTATTGCAAAGCTTAGTTTATCAGGTTCATTTTGTGGGATTTTTTCTAATACAGGATAAATATGATTTAAAATTGATTGTAAATTTACAGAAGCTTTGTGGTTAGGCTCATTAAATGCTTTTATCGCTGAATTTATTGCTCCACAATTATCATGTCCTAAAATCATTATTAATTTGCAATCCAAATGTTTGACCGCGTATTCAATACTTCCCATAACTTCCGGAGAAAGTACATGGCCTGCTGTTCTTATAGTAAACACATCTCCTAAACCAACATCAAATATGATTTCAGTAGGAACACGAGAATCTGAGCAAGAAAGTATAACCGCAAACGGATTTTGTTGCTCTAAAAGTGTAGCGCGTGTTTCGTCACAGCGATTTGGGTGTATTGATTTATGCTCTGCAAATCTTTTATTGCCATCTAATAATATTTGTAAACTTTCTTTTGCGTTTTTCATAAATTTTCTCCTTGTTTTTTTAAACCTAAGATAGCAGTATTTATTGCATCTTTTTCATTGTCAAATAAAGAATTTTTGCCAATCTGATTTACGATTGTTTCCATAATCGTAATATTTTTGTATACATCTTCTCGTGTGATTACGAGTAATAATTTGATATTTTGTGATTGTAAACGAACAATGATATCTTCAAGCGCAAAAATTGCAGACATATCAAGCTGTGTTTTTGAATCATAAGTTAAAATTATGTATTCAGTTTCAAGCATTTCATCAAAATGCGAAACAATTTGACTTATTGACCCAAAGAAGAAATGACCGTCAAGGTGCAAAATTCTTATTTTATAATGTGATTTTTGTTCAATACTTATTTCATAATCTGAATAGATATCAACATTTTCTTTTTCTTTAATAACAGTAGTGTCAGCTGTTCTTTTTGCGTATAGAAGAGATGATAGAACAATTCCAACCGCAATTGCAAAAATTAAGTTATAAAAAATAGTTAAAACTAAAACAGCAAATAAAACTGCTAAATCATCTTTTGGCGCAAAATGGAGAATTTTAAATACTTTAAAATCAATAATATCTAATCCGATTTTTATTAAGATAGCTGCTAAAACACAAATTGGGATTTGTGAAATAAACCAACTGCATTTAAAGAACACAAGTGCTAAAAATAAGGCGCTTAAAATGGTTGTTAATTTTGTAATTGCACCATTTTTTACGGCTGCAACACTTCTCATTGTGGCGGCTGAACCAAACATTGAACCTGTTATTGCGCAAATAAAATTTCCTAAACCTTGCATTAAAATAAGTTTTTTAGAATTATGTTTTTTCTTTGTTAACGAATCTAAAATCACTCCTGTTAATAAGCTTTCATTAGATGCAACAAAAGCAATGGTTAAGGCAATTGGAAAGGTTGAGTATAAAACTTCTAAATTAAATTTCGGGAAATATAGTTGTGGAAGTGTTGCATTTATTGCTGAAATTTTTTCGACATCAATATTAAAATAATAAGTTATTGCTGTCATTATAATTAATGCAAATAATTGTGTTGGTATAATTTTGGAAATAAATTTTGGGGTGAAGAATAATATAAAAAGAGTTGAAAGCCCAAGTATAGTTGAATTTATATCAAAATTATTTAAAATTTGTCCGGCATGCAATAGAGTTTCTAAAGTAGAAGATTTAGCAATTGTTCCAATTAAAACCGGAAATTGTAAAATTATAATTATTGCTCCAATACCGCTTAAAAATCCTGAAATTACAGGATATGGTACATATTTAATAAGATTTGGAATCGAGGTTAGCGAGATAATTATTTGCAATATTGATGCCATCAAAAGAATTAGTATTATTTTTGAAATATCTCCGCTAACAAATGTGTAGGCGGATGCTAAAACTATTGCAACAGGCGCTGTTGGACCTGAAACAAGCGGTAAATTTTCGCCTAAAAAACCGGTACTTAAAGATAAGATAATAGCGCCCCATAATCCGGCAACGGCGCCAAATCCTGATGCGACTCCAAAAGCTAAAGCTTGTGGAAAAGCAATGATACCGGCAATAATTGCTCCAAACAAATCGCCTTTGTGATATAAAAATTTATTAAAAATTTTGTTCAATTTCAATCTCCTAATTTTTTAGAATTATATAATAACATAGTTTTAGTTGTTTTGTAGAAAAGATTTTTTATATTTTGTCAATTTTAAATTCGAAAATAATCCCCTATTGAAATTTTAACCAAAAAATAGTACAATAATGCACAGTTAATATCCAATAAAGAGAGGTTGGCTTTATGAAATTATATATGCAAGTGTTGATTGCGCTTGGGTTAGGTTTAAAAAGAAATTGGCATATATTTGCAGGGCTTTTGCTTGGTATTGTTGCAGGTATATTTTTGCATAAATATCAGGGCGTTGGCTCGGTTCCTCTCATTACAACGATTTTAACATTTATAGGACAATTATTTATAAGATTAATTCAAATGGTTGTTATACCACTTGTCATATCTGCAATTGTTATTGGTATTACAAGTATTGGTGATGATAAACAAATTAGCAAACTCGGAATGAGGATGATATTTTATTATGCTATAATAACTGTTATTGCGGTTACTTTAGGTGCGACTTTAGCATTAATATTTCATCCTGGAGTCGGAGCTGCAACTTATATCAATTCTGATATTGCAACAGATATTCAAGCGCAAGTTGCTGCGACAATAGAATCTCAAAAAGGTAATTTGTTAAATATTTTATTAGGCTTTGTTCCTAAAAATCCTTTAGCCTCAATTGCAACCGGTGATATGGTTCCAATTTTGATTTTTGCCGTAATTTTTGCAATTGCTCTTGCAAAGGTAGGTGAAGTTAACAGACCGTTTGTAGGTTTCTTTGAATCAGTTTTTGCTGCTACAATGAGAATAACCGATTGGATTATGTGTTTTGCAGCACCTGGTGTTTTTGCTTTAACTGCAATTTCTGTTTCTGCGTTTGGTATTGATATTTTTACAAGTATTTCTAGATATTTAGGTGTTCTACTTTTAGGTTTTGGTTTGCAATTATTTGTTGTTTATCCAATCTTTTTAAGAGTATTTTCAAAGGTTCCGGTATTTATGCTTTATGCTGCAATTGCAGAAGCAATGATGGTTGCTTTTGGAACAGCAAGTTCTTCTGCAACTTTACCTTTAACTATTGCATGTTGCGAAAGACGTGGTATTTCTCATAAAATTACAAGTTTTGTAATCCCTTTGGGAGCTACGTTAAATATGGACGGAACAGCACTTTTACAAACTGTTGCAGTAATTTTCTTGGCTCAAGCTTATGGCGTTGTTCTTACTCCATTCTTAATAATTCAAATAGCATTACTTGCAATTGTTGCATCTAGTACTTGTGCAGGTATTCCTGGCGCAGGTTTAATAACAATAGCTTTGGTTCTAAATGGTATGGGATTAAGCCCTGAACAATTAGTTGCAGGTTTTGCGTTCTTGTTTACAATTGAAAGAATTACTGATATGTTTAGAACTTTAGTAAATGTAACTTCTGATGCTGTTGTGGCGGCGGCAGTTGCGGATAATGAAAATGAAATCAATTATGATTTGTTAAACAATCCGGATGAAAATGAAGTTATAAATTAAAATCATAAAAAAGAGAGAATCGCCCTTGTCCGAGGGCGATTAAAATCCAACAGAAATCACAAAAGGAGTCACAAATGAAGATATTGTATGCTGCAGCTGAGGTTGCACCTTTTTCTAAAGCCGGTGGGCTTTCAGATGTTGTGGGAAGTTTGCCAAAAGCAATTGCAAAAGATGCTGAAATAGCTATTTTTACCCCACTTCACGGATGTATTGATAAGGACAAATGGAAAATCAAAGAACTTGAAAATTCTGACATGTGGTTAGGATTTGGAAATACTCAGCATAAATTTAAGTTGTTTATGACAAAATTACCTAAAACTAATATTAACGTGTTTTTTGTACAAAATGATTGGTATTTTACTTGTTTTAATGAAGTTTATCCAAAATGGTTAGATCCAAGATATGAACACGAAAGATATATTGCATTTTCTTTGGCAACTTTGGAATATGCAAAACAATTAAATTTTAGAGCCGACATTATTCATTCTAATGATTGGCATACTGCGATGATACCTTTGTATATAAAAGCAAATTATAAGTTTGATGAATTTTGGTCAAAGACAAAAAATGTTTTTGAAATTCACAATTTGGCATATCAAGGAGTTTGGTTTGAAGATATTTTAGATTTTGCAAATATGCGAAAAGATATTGTTTATAACGAATGGGGTTGTGAACATTATGGTCGTGTAAATTGGATGAAAGGTGCTATCAACTATGCTGATAAAGTTGTAGTTGTATCTCCAAAATATGCAGAAGAAATTTTAACTCCTGAATACGGTGAAGGTATGGATTACACATTGAGAGGGCAAACGCATAAATTAGTTGGAATCTTAAATGGTATTGATTATGATGTGTTTAATCCTAAAACTGATAAAAATTTAGTAGCTAGATATGATATCAAATCTATAAAACACAAGGAAGATAATAAAAAAGTTGTTTTGGAAAAATTTGGTTTAAAATATAATCCAGAACGCCCACTTATTGCTTTGATTTCAAGATTAGTAGACCAAAAGGGTATTGATTTAATACGCCAAGTTGAAAATGATTTGCGAAATATTAACGCAGATTTTGTATTTTTAGGCACCGGAAACAAAGATTATGAAAATTTATTTATTTGGTTATCTAATAATACTGATAATATCAGAGCTTATGTAGGGTATCAAGGTGATTTAGCTAATCAGATTTATGCCGGTAGTGATTTTTTCTTGATGCCATCAAAGTTTGAACCTTGTGGTTTATCGCAATTGATTGCAATGCGTTATGGAAGTTTGCCAATTGTTAGAGCGACAGGTGGTTTAGATAATACGGTTGTCGGATATCCTTTGGAGAATTCAACTGGATTCAAGTTCTGGGCTTATGACGGATGGGCAATGAAGGAAGCTATTTTATGTGCTTTAAATGTTTATAAAGATAAATATACTTTTAATGCTATGCGTCAAAGTGCAATGAAAGCAGATTTTAGTTGGAAAGAAAGTTCTAAAAAATATTTGGAAATGTATAAAAGTCTTTTGCCGTAATAGGATATAGAGGACGCGGAGAATTTTTAAATTTTTTCAGATATAAATACTATAATTTCAAAAACCTTAAATTATGATTTAGTAATCAATTTAATTTAGGGTTTTTGGTTTTATGGGTTTTAAGGTGAAAATTTATGGTATTATTGTTTGTATGATAAATATTGATTTTTTAACGATAAAAGCTTTTATAAATGAAAATTTGGATTTTTTTATTAATGCTCGTTTGCAGAAAATTCAGCAACCTTCTCGCCGAGAATTGATTTTGAGCTTAAGGAATAATTCTGAAAGTCGAAGGTTTTATATCAATATAAATCCGCAAATTTATCATATAGCATTTATAAACAAAGAAACAGAAGTGGCGCGAAATATTGTTATTCCAAAACAACCGCCGATGTTTTGTATGTTGCTTAGAAAATATTTAGAAGGTTGTAAGATTGTAGATGCTTATGCTATTGAAAATGAACGTATTCTTAATTTTTGTTTTGAAATTTATGACGAATTATCTCAAAAACAAGAATTGTGCTTATCAATAGAGTTAATGGGTAAACATTCAAATGTGATATTATATAATCGTGAATCTAAAATTATTTTAGGCTGTGCACATAATGTTGGAGCGGAAAAAAGTCGTTATCGAGAATTGCATGGTGGCATTAAATATGTTTTACCGCCAAGCAATATCGGTTTATCAAATGAATTAAAATTACAGTTTAAAGGTTTATCAGCTCAAAAAATTGAAGAATATTTATCATCAGAAACTTATTCACCTGCAATTTTTGAAGATAAATATACTTTGTTTAAAGAATTGTTGCCAAATTCTTTAGCGGTTAATTCTGTAAATGAAATGTTAGATTTATATTATTCAAAATATCAGGCTGATTTGATTTTAAATCAAGAAAAAGACAAATTGTATTCTATTGTAAAAGCTCGATTAAAAAAAGTAAATTCTTCAATAGAAAAAATTTCATCTTTAATAAAAAAACGCAATAATACTGTAAAGTACAAACTTTTTGGCGAGTTATTAACGGCTAATCTTTATTTAAAAAAAGATTATGTAAAATCAATTGAATTATTTGATTATAATTCTAATCAAAAGGTTTTGATTGAATTAGATGAAACAAAAACTTTAAACGAAAATGCGCAAAATTATTTTAGACTTTATAACAAATCGAAAACAACACTAGAAAAATCTAAACAAATGTTAGAAGGATTAAAAATAGAATTAGATTATTTAAAAAATATTGAATATAGTATAAAAATTGCGAATTTGTTGTCTGAACTTGATGAAATTAATAAAGAGTTAGTTCCAGAAAGTTTTGAAAAGAAAGCAAATACTTCTAAACAATCAGAGATAATGAAAATCAATGTTAAAGGATTTGATGTTTATGTGGGCAAGAATAATAAACAAAATGATATTATTGTATCTAAATTATCAAAAGATGAAGATTATTGGTTTCATACGAGATTGTGCGCGGGTTCACACGTTTTGTTAAAAATTCAAGATAAAGAACCCGATGAGGAGATTTTATTTGAATGCTGTAAACTTGCGAAACAGTATTCTTCAGCGACTCAACCATCAAAAGTTGGAGTAATTTATACAAAGCGAAAATTCATAAAAAAGCCACCACACGCGCCTTTGGGTTATGTTATATATAAAAATGAAAAAGAAGTTTTGATATAAAAATCAAAAATTGGGAATTCCTTATCTTTATTTGATTAAACCGCTTGAAATTTAATTTTTACGTAGTACAATTGAGTTGTAAGATTATAACTATCGCGAAAATCTTTTGGAAAGGTGCATTTATGCTAAAGTTTAGTTACAGGAACTCCGATCAGAACATTATAGGTTCTGAACATGGTCTTGACTTGAATTTTGAATTTTCACAATATCAAGAAAAAATCAAAAATATTATTGCAAGTCTTAATCAGCGTAAAGACAAACCAGGACAATGGCTACAATGGATGAACCTCGGATATAGCGAAGAAACTGTGTGGTATGTAAAAGAATTTGCCTCAATGGTAAAAGGAAAATTTGATAATATTTTAGTGCTTGGTATTGGTGGTTCTGCTCTAGGCGGAATGGCTGTTACGGAAGCTATTTTAAAGCCTTATTGGAATTTGTTATCAAAAGAACAACGTAATGGTTATCCTAGAATATTTTTCTTAGATAATGTCGATGCAGATTGCATGAGCGCACTTTTAGAGATTATTGATTTAAAAAAGACTCTTGTAAACGTAATTACGAAATCAGGCTCTACGACAGAAACAATGGCACAATATTTAATTATTAAAGATTTGTTGGAAAAAGAGCTTGGCGAAGATTATAGACAAAATATTGTAGCAACAACAGATAAAGACAATGGTATAATGCGTCAATTGGCAAATCAAGAAGGATACAAAACTTTTGTAGTACCAAATGATGTCGGTGGAAGATTTTCGGTATTTTCAGCTGTTGGTCTTTTACCATTTGTCTTGGTTGGGCTGGATATTGATAATATGGTTAATGGTATCAAAGACATGGACTTGGCTTTGAAAAATACCGATATATTTGAAAATATTGCGGCTCAAGGAGCTTTGATACAGTATCTTATGGATATTGAAAAAGGCAAGAATATTTCTGTGATGATGCCTTATTCAAGTCGTTTAAAATATATTCCGGATTGGTTCATTCAGTTATGGGCAGAATCTTTGGGTAAAGAATATAACAAGAATGGCGAAAAAGTTAATATAGGTCCAACGCCGATAAAGGCAATTGGAGCAACGGATCAACATTCTCAAGTTCAACTTTATAATGAGGGGCCAAACAATAAAATAATCACATTTATAAGAGTTGAAAATTTTGATAATAAATTGGAAATACCTAAAATATTTGAATATACTGGCGTTGGTTATTTAGGCGGGAAAACAATTAATGATTTACTAAATGCTGAAGCTGATTCGACGGCAGTTTCATTATTGGATTATTCACGTCCATCAGTTACAATCACATTGGATAAAATTGATGAGTATAATATTGGTCAGTTGCTTTATATGCTTGAGGTACAAACTGCAATTGCCGGTGAATTGTATGGCGTAAATGCATTTAACCAACCTGGAGTAGAGCAATACAAAAATTATACTTATGCTCTAATGGGACGAATTGGTTATGAGGGTTCAGCAGAAACTCTTCAGTCAAAAATGGCGTTGGTATAATTATTAATTAAGTTTTTTTTAAAGTATACGTTATAATGTCATTTTGTAATATTTTTGTGCGCGAATTAAGGTTAATTTTTTGTCCGTTTCGTTCTATAAAAAGAATTTTAGCATTTTTCCCAAAATAATCGATATCTTTTATGAATCTACCAATCCAAAAATGTTTGGCAGGAATTGTGACATTCATAACTTTGATTGCACATTCTTCTTGAAGGTTTAAAAAACTATTTTTTAAATCATAAAATTTATTAGTCATACTAATTTTTTTTGCGACAATTGGTAAAAAAGTTCCTTGGATTGCGACAGAAAATAATGAAATAAAAAATACTAAATGATATAAATCAAAATCTAATTTAATTTTAGAATTTATTGCAAAAATTGCAAAAACGATAGAAGCAACTCCACGCAAACCGGCAATTGAGGTTAGTAAAATTTGTTTAAAGGATGACTTAAAGATTGTTAGAATCAAAAAAACTGCAACAGGACGTGCAATGAGTGTCAAAAATAAAAAAATAAAACTTCCCGATTTAAAGATTTTTATAATTCCATCCCATGAAGCAAGTAAACCAAGAGCAAAAAATATTCCAATTTGTGTAAATTTACTAATACTTTCAAAAAACATAGTTAAAGCGCTTTGGTTTTGTATTTTAGAATTTCCTAAAATTATACCAAATATGTATAGTGCAAGAAATGGATTTGCGTTAATGCTTTCTGAAAAAACATAGACTAAAAAAATTTGCGCTATTATAAATAGGCTTTCGTTGCTATATGTAATGATTGTAGTTTTTTTTAAAATATAAGTGCTTAATTTTGCAAATAAAAAACCTATAATCACGCCAAAAAATATTTGTTTTAAGAATAAAATTGTTGCAAAATTAATGCTTTCATTTTGTAAAATCGCAATTGCCATAACAACTAAAACAAATGACATTGGGTCGTTGCTTCCACTTTCAATTTCAAGTAGTTCTGCTGTATTTTCTTTCAACTGTGAATTTTTTGAATGTAGTATGGAAAAAATTGAAGCTGCATCGGTTGACGCAATGACGGAGCCAATTAAAAAGCTTTCTTTAATATCAATATTCAAAATATAGTGACAAAATAAGCAAATAAAAATAGCTGTCAGTAGCACACCGAAAATTGAAAGACTAATTGCGGGGATTGCAATTTTTTTTGATTTTTTCCAATTTATACAAAAACCGCTGTAAAAAATAATGAATCCCAAACTTATTGATAAAATATCTTTTATAAGATTGATGTCCGTGATTTTTATAGCAGAAAAACAAAGTCCGAAGCATAAAAATATTAGTAAAACCGGTATTCCAAGTTTTGTGAGAATTTTATATGAAAATATTGCTAAAAATATTGTTATTGAAGAAATTATCAAGAAAAAATTCATAGTAAATTTTTAGCATAAACCGCAAAAGATTAACTTAGCCAAAATGGCAATGAGGTATTGTTATTTTTTGATTTTTTCATAGCTCCATGTAATTTACAAAAATTTACAAAAAATGTTAATTTAATAAAGTTTATCTCATGTTCATGCTAAAATTTTCAAGAGAGGATTTTCATGAAAATAATAGAAATTAAAGATAGCTTTATAAAATTAGAGTCTGAAGAAAGATTTCCGCTTACGTCTTTTTTGAAGATAGAAGGCGAGTTTAAAACTTATATTGCGCAAGTTGTTAAAGTCGCAAATTTTTCTACTTATTATGGAATTTATGCCAAAATTCTGTTTAATTATGATGGTGAATTAAAAAAATACGATGGTTCAATACCGTCTGTAGAATCAATTGTAAGTGAATGCACATCTGAAGTTATTAATAATTCTATAGTTCACACAAATCCTATTGCAGTTGGATTGTTTGATGAATTAGATTTTCCAGTGGTAATGGACGCTGAAAATTTTGAAAATAATTTTTTGATTTGTGTTGACGATTCTACTTCGACAAATGCTGTTGTTAATAATTTGTCAAAGCAATTTTCAAATTTTAGAAAAACTGTTGTAATAGATATGCTTGGTATTATGAATGGTGAAAAATTTATAGCCGGCAAAGATTTTAAATTACCTTTAAATACAGATTCATTAGATTTTATTTATAAAGATTGTTTAGATGATGCGACTTCTGATAGCAAAGAAATGATTAAAGATTTGTTTGCTAATTTATCAGAATATTCTAAAACTGTTGATTTTGTTCCGTTTGATACACTTAAGACTATTGTGGACGATATGGTTGATAAAAATCATGTATTCAAGCTTTTAGTGCTTAAAAATAAATTGGCAAAATTAGCGCAAGGCGGATATTTAGCAAAAACAAAAATTGAAGCTGAAAATCTTAAAAAGATTTTAAAAAATGATTTTGCGACAATTGATTTATCTAGATTAGATGCTGTGTTTCAGAATCGTTACATAAGTTCAATTTATTCAGAATTGGAAAAATTTGGCGAAGAAGTTCAAATATTTATTATTGCATCAAATACTATTAATAAAAAAAATATTAAAAATGTTTTAACTAATAAATCTATCAAATCTGTTTTTGTGACTCATTCAAGGTTTAAATATTTAGAAGAAATTAAATCTTTGTTTGATAATTTTATTATTGAACCATCAATTGTTGCAAATAATATTTTTAAAGAATATCAAAATTTGTTAGGTGCAATGAAAAAAGAAACTGTTTTGACTGTCGGGCTTGGTACTAATAATTTACCTTTAGTTTTAAGCACAAAAGCAATTTTGAATTTTCCTGTAGCTCAAAAAGATAAGGAAATTTTGGGTGAAAAAACTTTAGAAGAAATTATGAATGATGTGAAAGATGAAGATATCGCTACTGAATCAGGAGAAATTAAAACTGAAGTTGTTGATATAAAATCTTCTCAAGAAAATAAAGAAGCCGTTGTGCTTGAGGAAACTTCTTCTAAAATTGAAGAAAAGAATTCTGAATTTGCCAAAAAAGTTAGTGAAGAAACAAAAAATACCGTTGTTCCTGAAAAATTAAACATATTTGATGAAGATTCAGAGGTCGAATTTAAAACAAAAACGCATGGTGATGATGCTGAGCAAGCTCCAATAGAAGAGGTTTCAGAGCAAATACAAGTTTCAGATTTAGAAAATGGTGATAGTAATATCTCTGATAATGAAATTGTTATAGATGAAAATATTGCAAAAGAACCGCAAGCAGAATCTGAAATTATAGAAAATAACATTGAGGAAGCAGTTAAAGAACCTTTTATAGATGATGTAGAGAAAAATATAGATGAAAATGCATCAGATAAACTTCAAGAAATGTTTGTAGAAGATGAGGGTAATCAAAGTGCAGTTGTTGATGAATCGTTAGAACCTGCTTTTATTGATGAAGAAGATGATATCATTGAGCTTCCAGAAGAAGCTGAAAATGAAGAATTTATAGAAGTTCTAAATCAGGATTCTGAAGATGTTGTGGCTCTTGAACCAAAAGAAATTGTTGATGATGTTGAGGAGTCTGAAATAGGCATAAATGAAAGCTTTGATAATTTTGATAGTATAAAACCGGAGATTGTTGAACCACAAATAATTGAAGAAAAATCAGATGACTTTATGTCTGATATAATTGAATTGGATGCAAGTGAAACTAGTGATGATGATATTCTTATTGAATTAGAAAATTCAAATGATGAAAATATTAATCCGGAAAATGTAGATAAAGAAATTGTGCAAGATGTTGATAAAGTTTTTACGACAATGAAGGACGATTCAATTTCTGTTGATGATTTAGATTTTATCGATGAATTAAATAATGAAACAGCTCTTGCCGAAAATATAGATGACAATATAATAATTGATGATTCTGCAGAAGAGTTAGAAGAATATAATGGTGAATTGCTTGAAATAAGTGATAGTGATAATCATTTAGAAGAAGATTCATTTAAAGAGCCGGAAATTTTGGAAACAAAGAATAATCCAACACCGATAGTCCCTGTATATAATGCGGACATTCCGCCAGAAGATACTGTAGTCTCAGATAATTTAGAACAAGGTGATACAGTAAGTCATGCTACTTATGGAACAGGTGTTGTTGAAAAAATGACAAAGTATGGAACTAAAACACTGGTTCTTATAAATTTTGATAATGTTGGACGAAAATTTTTAGATCCGGCTTTAACAGAGCTTAAGAAAATTTAATAAAACTCTTTACAAAAAATTGTTTTATTAATAAAATAAGTATACTCACAATCCTCAAGTGATATAGCTTGTTTTTTCAGAGTCATTAACTGTTAAAATACGCTAATAGTGAAAGGAAAAACAAATGGCAAACATTAAGTCAGCAAAAAAAAGAGTTCTTATTGCAGAAGTAAACAGACAAAGAAACGTAGCTTTTAAAACTTCTATCAAAACTGCAATCAAAAAAGCTTTAGCTTTGGCGACAGAATCTGATAAAGAAGCTTTGAACGCTTCTATTTCAAGAGTTTATCAATTATGTGATAAAGCTGTTTCAAAAGGTATTTTACATAAAAATACTGCAGCAAGAAAGAAATCTAGACTAGTTTTAGCTATTAAAAAGTTAGAAAAATAACTTTTGAGTAAAGAATAATGTCGCGGGCGATTACATCGCCCGCGACATTATTTTGCACGATATAAATTAAACATATTAGAATGATTTTTGAATTTATTGTTTGTGAAAATAGTAATTTTTTGTTAAAATTAGTTAGCACAAAATTAGGAGAACGCTATGAAAATTAGAGCAAGTCATATTTTAGTAAATACAAAAGAAGAGGCTGAAAACCTTTTGTTAGATTTAGAACAAGGTGTAGCTTTTGAAGATTTAGCAAAGCAATATTCAAAATGTCCATCAGGTCAAAATGGTGGTGATTTGAGATGGTTTGGAAAAGGCATGATGGTTAAACCTTTTGAAGATGCCGCTTTTGCGTTGAAAGAAGGCGAAATTTCAAAACCTGTTGAAACTCAATTTGGTTGGCATTTAATTAAATGTACTGGAGTTGACGAAGATTAATTTCGGAGGTTTTATGATTGAAAAATTTCATAAAATACTTGAGAACTTAGAGATTGATTATTTACTTGTAAATTCAACAAACGAATATTTGGTAGAGTATTCAAGTTTGCAGGAAAATGCTCGAGCCAAAATCAGTGGGTTTTTAGGTTCAACGGGTGATGCTTTGCTTACTAAAGATAAACAATATTTATTTGTAGATGGAAGATACCATGAACAAGCAGATTTAGAAACTTATGATTATTTTTCAATTGTAAAACTTCAATTAGGTCAAAACCAAGATGATGAAATACGAAAAATTATTGATAAAACAAAAACCTTGGGGATTGTTGCAAAAAAGGTTTCTCAGGCAAGATTAGAAAGCTTTGCGGGGTATAAAATTAAATTATTAGATGTTGATCCAATCAATGATTTTACTGAATCTCATAATGAAAATTTGTCCCAAGCTTTTTCAGAGCATTGTTTTACACCTGAAAATCCAATTTTTATATCAAATTTAGAGGAAGTTTCATATCTTACGGGTTTAAGAGATTTTTCGAAAGATTTTTCCTCAAAAATATATGCAAAACTTTTCGTACACAAAGATAAAAGGTTGCTTTTTAGGAGTAATAGCGAGTGTGCCGATTTTTTGAAAAATTTTGATGATAAATTGTTAGTTGATAAATCTTCAATAAATGCTTTTGATTATTCGTTGATTAAATATCCAGTGTCGCAAGTTTCACCTATCAAATTTTTAAAATCTATTAAAACGAAAGAAGAAATAGAAGCATATAAACGTGCGTTTGCTCAAACTGATAAAGCTGTTAAAGTTATCAGAGAATTTATTGAAAATAATGAAAATCTTTCGGAATACGATATTGCGACACGTTTGAAGGAAGAATTTATCAAATATGGTGCAAAATCTTTGAGCTTTAAATCAATTGTCGCTATTGATAAAAATTCAGCACTTGCGCATTATTCAAAAAATTCAAAAGATGTGGTTTTAAAAGATGGTTCGTTGGTTTTGATTGATTGTGGAGCCTATTATGATGAGGGTTATGCAACAGATATAACAAGAGTTTTTGTAAAAGGTTCTCCTAGCGATTTGCAGAAAAAGGTTTATACGACTGTTTTAAAAGCTTTTTTAAATGCGTATAATTCAAATTTTATTACAGGATTTGAATACGATAAGTTAGCTCATAAGATTTTGGATAATAAAATAGAAGGTTTTCAATTTAACCATGGTTTAGGTCACGGTATCGGAATAAATGTTCATGAAGCTCCGCCTGCTTTGAATCAAAGCCAGATAGCTCAAACCGAGCTTAAAGAAAATATGACTTTTACAATTGAACCGGGCTTATATAATCCTGAATATTTTGGGGTTAGATTAGAAAACTCTTGTTATAAAACCTTGGATAAGGTCTGTTCTTTTACCAAAATGGGTTATGAAGGTAAATTAATTGATTTTTCGTTGTTAACTGAAAACGAGCAAAATTGGTTGAAGGAATTTGAAATTTTATGAAAATAACAAGCTTAAATAATGATTTAATCAAAGAAACTGCAAAA
The DNA here is from genome assembly GCA_934754655.1 of uncultured Candidatus Melainabacteria bacterium. Lineage (GTDB taxonomy): Bacteria > Cyanobacteriota > Vampirovibrionia > Gastranaerophilales > Gastranaerophilaceae > CAG-196. Next base: position 23,125 of record CAKVIC010000012.1, read on the forward strand.
TTGTTACAAAAAAAATATCGCGATGAAAGTGGTTTATTTTTGATTGAGGGTGAAAAAGGGGTTAAAGAAGCTCAAGAATTTAATATTACGTTGGAAAAAATTTTTTGGTCAGAAAAATTTCCAGATTATATTTTAGATAAAAGTTTGTTGATAGAAGTCAATGAGGCTGTTTTGGGCAAAATTTCTGATGCTAAAACTCCGCCTCCAATAGTTGCAATTGCAAAACAACCTAATTTCAAATTTGAAGATTTGAAGTCAATGAATAAGGTTGTGTTGCTTGAAGATATCAAAGATTCTGGTAATTTAGGTACGATTATTAGGACATCTGTTGCATTTGGTGTTGATGCGATTATTTTATATGGTGAGACAGTGGATTTATATAATCCTAAAACAGTGCGTTCTACAGTTGGGAATTTGTGGAAAACAAAAATTTATTCTATTAAAGATTTTGATATTTTACAAGAATATTTTAAGAACTTTGAGCGTCTTGCGACTTTACCAAAATCAGATGATACACAATATTTAGGTTCTTATCAAATAAATAAGCCAACTTTAATTATGTTTGGTTCTGAGTCGAGTGGCTTGAGCGAAAATTTAAAATCTTTTGCAACACAAAATATTACAATTGAAATGAAAAAGAATGTAGAATCTTTAAATTTGGCTATTTCTGCAGGAATTATTCTATATAAATTGTTTGTAAAATAAAAAGCCACCTTATTTTTTTAATTAAGTGACTTTTTTATTGTGTATTTATAAATCAAATCTTATAATTTTTCAGGATTTCTAAGTGGTATCAATCTGTCTAAGTCAGAGTTTACACTGAAGTAAAATCTTGCGGTAGATCGATGATAATCTTTGTTGAATGGGAAGCCGACACCAACTTGAGCTGTAATCCAATCAGCAAGTTGAATATAAGTTCCAAAGCCAACGCTGTGTAAGAATTCTTGTGGATAATTATAAGGGTTGCCATTTGTACCAATCCAGCCATAATCATAAAATGCTGCTAGTCTTAATCTTTCATCTAGCCAAGGACAAATTTTATCCAACAAAGGAACTGGAGTTCTGTATTCTAAAGTACCAGAGAATCCGTAGTCACCAATGATTTCAGCAGGTTGATAACCCCTTAGAGTGTAAGGTCCACCTAATTGCATTTGTTCAGCTGGGAATAATTTGTTAGGTGAATATTGACCACCAATTCTTACAATTCCCATACTTCTAGCAAACAATCTTTGAGCACGTGTAAGATTTGCTCCCATTTTTACGAAGGTTGTATCAGAAATAGAATTCATTTTATCAGAACCGCCCATACCAAAATCGATATTAGCGTTTGCAATCCAACGACCATAATTGTCATCGGTCATTCCGTATATACCTGTTCTCCAAACATTTAAGCTATAATCAGACATTGGAGTTTTAACTCCGGAATTCATAAATGTAGTGCTTGCATTTACGAAGTCATAGCCTGTATATAAGAATAAATCTGATTTTGCGGTTTGAATAAGTGGTTGAGTTAATTTAAAGAAATAGCTTTGCGCATTACCTTTAACATTTAATGGTTTGTATGGTCCACCTAAACGAACGTGTGAATCAGAAAAGTCGAATGAAAATCTAGTACCGTATGATGAAACCGGAAGTGAATAACCAGCCATCCAACCTGTAGCACCTGATGATAAGATTGTACCACCATAAATTTTGTCACCTAAGCCTGTAAGGTTATCCATACCTACAAGGAATGAAACTCTTTGAGCGCCAGTATATCTTCTGCCATAATCATCATAGCCAATATTAAGGTTTACTGGAAATCTATCACGAACATTTAGCGTGATTGCTGTATTTTCTTCACCTTCAGCTTGTCGTTCAACTTCTGTTTGAATTTGAACATAATCTTCGCGGTTAATTTCTTTCATTGCGCGTTGCAAGTTCTTTGCGTTGAAAACATCGCCTTCACGCAAACCGGCTTTACCCATAATAATATGTCTTAAGTACCATTCACGAGTCCATTTTTCGCCTTCAATATTCATTTCGCCGACTTTACTTTCGACAATTTTAATAGTCGCAACGCCATCAACAATTCTTTGAGGCGGAACCATTGCGTATGAAGTCAAATACCCTTTTGAATGATATAAATTAGTAACTTTTGAAGAAACTTCTAATAATTCATCAAAGAATATATCTTCGCCTAAAACTTCTAAACCTAATTTTTGAAGTTCTTCATCTGGAATTTTTGTATTTCCTTCAAAAACTATTTTTTCAAGTAAAAAGTGTGGATTGTATAATGCACCTTCTCTTGCGATATTTTCTTCAACAGAAGCGTCATAAATACGCTCATCTTTATCTAGATAATCAAGTGATTGCACATAACTTTTATCAATTGTGTAGTTACGTAAATTGTCTAACTCCATTTTATTATATGCACCAGAATCGACTCTTAAGTCGTGCAAATCTGCTGCAACACAAGTATTTGTCATTTTTCCTGCAGAAAATATAAGCATTAATAAAAGCAGATAACTAAATTGTTTTTTCATGATTTCAAGCTTCCTAATTGTTTATAATTATTATTGATATGGGTTATTATTCAGTATATTTACGATTAATAACATCATAGTTTAAATAAAAGTTCAAAACAAATTTTATTGCGTATTTGTAACGAAATATTACAATACATTTATAATTTTAACGTATATACTGATTTTTGTAAAGTGTTTTTTTTAGGGCTAAAACACTTATTTTTTATATGTTTTTTTGTTGCGAAATCAAAAAATAATTATCAAAAATTTTACAAAACTTAATAAAAGTACACAAAAAGAGCAATTTTTTTAGTTTTAAATACTTTATATATATACAAGATATAACATGAGGTATTAAAGGAGATTTTATGGCAATCGGAGCAAAAGATTTTATTGACAAATTATTGGTTGAAAAATATGCGCAAGAAAAAGTTGATAACCACGATGACAGTGCGCTAGTTTCAAAGATTTCAGCAGATGATATGATGTATGCAATGAATAATGCTGCAAATTCTTATAAGACGATGTTAGCATTAAATAACCGACTTACAATGTCGTGTTATGGTGTCGTGGCAAAAACTGCAAAATATGTTGTCACTGAAGTCGTTTAACGATAATATACATTTGAGCTAAACTGTAATATAATAAAATTATTATATCAAGTGAGGCTTGCAAATGGTTGAACAAAAAACAAAAATGGAATCTGAAATATTAGAGCAAAATCAAATTGTTCCGCATATTTTAGCTAAATATATTGATTCAAATACCGGTGAAATTAAATTAAATCTTCCTTTAAATATAAAAAAAATTGTTTTGGTTGCAAGTGGCTCATCTTATCATTGTGCAAGATTTGCTGTTGATTTGGTTGAAAAGATTTCTAAGATTGAGACGCGTGCGATTTATTCCAGTGAATTTCTTTTAAAAAGTTTAATTCCAAAAGACGATGATACTTTATATATTTTTATCACTCAATCAGGAGAAACAAGTGACACTTTAAAATCTGTCGAGAGGGTTAATAAAGAAACATCTTTGCCGACTTTATGCATAACAAACAATGAAAATTCTTCTATTTGGCAATCTTGTGATTATAAAGTCGCGTGTGAAGCTGGTGAAGAGATTGGAATTGCTGCTACAAAATCTTTTACTTCTCAAATGTTATGTTTAATATTAATATCCTTAAAACTAATTGAGAATAATGGTGATAATTCTATTTTAGAATTTAAAAATACTTTAAAAACTATTCCTGAAATTATTAATAAAGCTATAGCAAAGCGTGATGATATTAAACTTTTAGCACAGCATTTGGCAAAAGAAAATATTATAATTCTAACAGCAGATGGAATTTCATATTCGCTTGCAAAAGAGGGGGCTCTTAAAATAAAAGAAACCTCTTATATTAACACAAGTGCTGCAATTTTAGGTGAATTTATGCATGGTCACGTTGCTGTTTTAAACAATAAAGCAACATTAATCTATGTCGCAGTCGAAAGTATTTCAGAACGTTCTATTAGCAATCTTAATAAGATTAAAGAAGAATATTCACCCAATCTTGTTATAATTGGAAAACAAGATGAAAGAATAATTCCGGATTATTCATTAAAAGTTGAATGTCAAAACGTAATTCAACAATTGTTCGCTAACGTTGTTATGTTGCAATTATTAGCGCTAGAAATAGCTTTACAACTTAATCGTAACGTTGATAATCCGCGTGGTCTGCACAAAGTTGTAGTTGATAATACAATTTAGAGGATAGTTTTTCCTCAAGCTTACTATGTAAAAATTTAAGCTTTTACGTTGTTTTAAACTTGTATCATTTCTCTTTCTTTGTATCTTGCAGAACGAGCGTTTACTGCATAACAAGTTGAGTAAAGTTTTTGTGATAAGTTGAATAAATTTCGTTGAACCATAGCAACGTCATTCATTGCATCCAACATTTTCTGTGGATCAACCATTGATTCCATAGCTTCATGATTGTCAACTTTTTCTTGCGCGTATTTTTTGACAAGTAACTTGTCAATGTAGTCTCTAGCACCTATTGCCATAATGTGATTTCCCTTTTTACCTTATATATGTATAAAGTAAATTTTTTCTAAAAACTTGCTTTTTTTAATAAAACAATTTACAAAAGTTTACAATTTGAATCCATTTATTTTGAATCTATTTATACTTATTAACTTCTATTATTGTTTTTGTTATATAATTAATTTATGAGAAAGAGAATTAGTATTTTAGGCTCTACCGGCTCAATTGGTCGTCAGGCGCTTGAAGTTATAGAAAAATTACAAGATAAATTTGAGATTGTTGCATTAGCAGGCGGTTCAAATATTGATTTATTGAATAAACAAATTCAAAAATTCAAACCTAAATACGCTTATGCAAAAGATTTGTCAAAAATAGTGGGAGCAAAACCAATAACGATGAATGAGATTTGCTCTGACAAATCTAATGATATAATTTTAGTCGCGGTATCAGGCAGAGTTGGTTTAAATCCGACAATAACGGCAATAAGAAATGGTATTAATATTGCTTTAGCTAATAAAGAAACTTTAGTAATGGCTGGTGATATTGTTATTCCGCTTGCAAAATCTTGTGGAGTATCAATAATTCCTGTAGATAGTGAGCATTGCGCGATTCATCAATGCATAAAAAATATTTCACAAGTTGAAAAACTAATTATAACCGCGTCTGGTGGACCTTTTTTAAATAAAACAATAGAAGAAATGAAAAATGCGACCGTAACTGAGGCTTTAGCACACCCTCGTTGGAATATGGGAAGAAAAATCACCGTTGATAGTGCAACTTTGATGAATAAAGGGTTAGAAGTTATAGAAGCTCATCATTTGTTTGGGATGGATTATGATAATATTGATGTTGTTATACATCCTCAAAGTATTGTGCATTCTGCAATTGAATACAAAGACGGCAGTGTGATTGCTCAATTAGGTTTGCCGAGCATGCATATTCCGATTCAATATGCAATATCGTATCCTGAACGATATGAAGGGATAAAAAGTAAAAGTTTTAGTTTTGCAGAAATTGCAAGATTAGATTTTGAAAAACCTGATTATGAGAAATTCAGAGCATTGAATATTGCTTATGAATGTGGACGTCAAGGCGGTTCGGTTCCTGTATGTATGAATGCTGCAAATGAAGAAGCTGTTTTTGCATTTTTGAATGGCAAAATTAAATTATTTGAAATTATTGAAATTGTTGAAACAATGCTTTCACAACACATTTCGATTCAAACGCCATCTTTGGATGAAATTTTTGCAATAGATGAAGAGGTTCGACAAAAAACGCGAGAATTGTTTATTTAAGTTTTAAACTTTTTTAGAGTCTGTTTTCGCATTTTTTTTCAAGAATTTCTTCTGCTTTTTCAAGTTGGATATCTTTTTTAGAATTATTTAAGAAAAAATCAAACTCGTTTCCGATTTCGACATCCGGTTTAATACCAAGTTTATTAATATCATTGTCTTTTGGTGTTAAATAACGCGCAATGGTAATATTTACTCCGCTTTTATTAGGTAGTGGAACAACTTTTTGTACTAATCCTTTCCCAAAAGTTTTTTTGCCGACGAGCGTTGCTCTATTATAATCTTTCAAAGCCCCTGAAAATATTTCGCTTGCACTTGCACTTGCGCCATTAACAAGTATAACAACTGGTTTATCAAGGCTTTCTTCTGTTGGAGTCGCTGAAATTATTTTTTTGTAGCCATTTCGATAAATTATTTTGACAATATCTCCGTTTTTAATAAACAAGTTTGCGATAAAAACGGCATTATCTAGTAGTCCACCAGTGTTCCCGCGCAAATCAATTATTAAAGAATCTGCTTTTTTTGTATTTTCTAAAGCTTCCATAAATTCACTTGGAGTTGTTGTTCCCATAAAGCTGAGAATTTGAATATACCCAATGTGATTATTTAAAATAGAGCTTTTTACATTTTTTATTACAATTTCTTTGCGTTTGATTTTTTTAATTATTTTTTTATTACCTCTAAGCAAAGTTAGTTCAACAACGCTGTTTTCAGGACCTCTAACTAGATTTGCGACTTCTGACACATTCATTCCATTGGTTTCTTTGCCGTCAATTGCGATGATTATATCACCTTGTTTTATTTGTGCAAAATCCGCAGGGGTTGATGGTATAACATTAAATATTTCAATTTTTCCGGAATTAGAGTAGATATTTACACCGATTCCATAAATTCGAGAAGATATTGAGGTTGTTAATTCTTCAAAATCTTTTGGAGTTAAAAATCTTGTATATGGTTCATCAAGGCTGGCAATCATTGTTTCAATTGCAATTCTAGCGTCTTCATCGGTTTTAATTTTTCCTTGATAATGGTTTTTCCAGCGTGACCAATTTTGATTATTAAGAGATGAATCATAATAATCATTTGATATAATTTTCCAAGTTTTATCAAAAAGTTTTTGGGGTTGTACAGTTTCATTATTATACAAAGATTGCGATGCAAAGTAAGAATTTGCTTTTATAAAAGAAGTTAAAAAAACTTTGTTAAAAATAACAAGAACTAGTATTAATAAAATTGGTATAATAATTTTTTTGAATTTCATACCTACATTTAACAACAATATTAAATCTTATTCAATATGCTTTTTTATAATACTTTATGCTTAGAAAATTTTTAAATATCATCAAATCCGGGTGAAGTTATTGGCAAATTTTTGTAACCTTGATTTGCATATACAGTTTTCTTTATATATTTATTTGTGTAATTGCCTTTTTCCAAAAGCTGTTTTAACACATTTTCACGCATTACTAGCGCGGATTCTAGATTGTTAGCTTCTGGATACATTTTAAGCATTTCACACCAAACAGTGCCTTCCATTGTCCAAGCGTAAGTCTCTTCACTTAGAGAATTGTATTCATCTTGATGAAGCGCTTCATGCGCTAATAAAGCTGCCAACGCGGCTGGTGGTGCAGATTCATGTTTTGGATTTATATAAATAAATAATTTGTTTTTCTTTTTCCAGCCAACAGCATCAAATGTTGAATATGCTTCATTTATTTCTGATAAATTTCTGAATTCAATTTTGATAGGTTGTTGGGTTAAATTATAACCTAAAATTGCTTTTCTAGAAAAATCGGCAGAAGTTCCTTTCATCATATCTAATGCAACATGAAAAATTTGGTCTTTGGCAACTTTTCCGTATTCCTCACCTAAAGTTTCAATATATTCTGGCGTGTATTTTGCCGGTAATTTTACATTATTAGGTATTGGATTATACGAAGCAGAAAATGCTACTTGATTAGCAATCACTAAAAGCATTAATATTTGTATTAATCGTTTTACCATAATAAAAATCTTTTTCTTAACTACCGACATCTATTATTATATACTTTTTATTTTATAAAAGTCAAAAATTTAGAATAGTGCTTCAATAAAGGCGTTTGGGTCAAAATCTTTTAAATCTTCCATTTTTTCTCCAACTCCTATAAGTTTCACAGGAAGTGACATTTCTTTTGCAATAGCTAAAACAATTGCACCACGAGCAGAACCATCAAGTTTTGTAAGTGCTACAGCTGTTAAATTAACGCAATCTTTAAAAATTTTTGCTTGTTGTAATCCATTTTGACCGGTATTGGCATCAATAACAAGTAAGCTTTCACGTAAAGCTTCCGGCGCATTTTTATCAATTACATTTTTGATTTTTGATAATTCTTCCATTAAATTGAATTTATTTTGTAGGCGCCCTGCTGTATCAACTAATATAACATCGTATTTCTCGTTTTTAGCTTTTTGAATAGCTTCATAAACGACAGATGCAGGATCTGCTTTATCTTTTCTTATAATATCTGCACCAGAGCGTTTAGACCAAATTTCTGCTTGTTCTTCTGCTGCAGCTCGAAAAGTATCACCGGCTGCAATTAGGACTTTTTTACCTAATTCTTTAAATCTATAAGCCATTTTCCCTATTAGAGTTGTTTTACCGGCGCCATTGACACCGGTGATAAAATAAATATTTAATTCATTCTCTTTATATGATAATTTTGAAGAACCGGCTTTTTCAAGTGTTTCAAGGAATTCTTTTTTTAGAAAGTCTTTAATTTGGTTAGGTTTAAGATTTGCATTATTGCGAATTTTATCAGTTAATTCTGTAGCATAAGCAACACCTAAATCCGCAGAGATAAGCGAATCTTCCATTTCTTCAAGCACAAATTCTGAAAATTCATTTTCTCCAGAAACAACATCAACAACACTGCCAACAAGAGCTTGTGCGGTTTTTGATACAGATTTTTTTAAATTATTAAAAAAATTAAACATAGTTTATTTTAAACCATTTTCAACAATTACTTTGGCAAGAATTCCGTTTACAAAAGCAGAAGAATCTTCTGTTGAATATTTTTTTGCAAGCTCAACAGCTTCATCAACAACAACTTTGATAGGTGCGTCTTGTATGAAAAGTAATTCAGTGATTGCAATTCTTAAAATATCTTTGTCCATTTTCACTAAACGTGAAATATCCCAACCGTTTGCAAATTTTTGAATTTCATTATCAACATCTTTGTGATGTTTTTTGAATGTTTCAGCAATTTTTGCAGCATAATTTTTTACGCTATCATCAGATTCAAGAGTCGTAAATTCTGCAATTTCAAGCGCTAGTATAGCTTTTTCGGCTACATCCAACATTACATCAACTTTTTCTATCATTTCATCAGTCATTGGAATTTGAACAGGTTTATTTTTTGCTCCCATAGGTCTTGATAAATTTGATTCGTGTTCGGCTTCGTAGTCAATTAAAGCTTCTTTGATATCAATTAAAGAACCAACAGTAAGTTTTAATTCTTCTGAAGCTGAATTTGAAAGAATTCTAACCGATTTAAGCATTATGTTTTCAAAATCATTTTTTGAATATTTAGTAATTTCTTTTTCAAACTGTGAAAATAATATAAGTGCTAATTCTCTAGAGGCGCGTCTTGCTTGCATAAATAATTCTCCTTTTTCATAAATTTATGTTAGCATGAAAATTTTTGATAAACAATTCAATTTTAAAATTTTCACGCAGTACTAATTATTTTGTCTAATTAATTTTTTGTGAATTATATATGACAGTTTAATAGAATCTTTTCATAAAAAAAATTATAGTTCTAATACAATAGGGTTATTTTTATGAAAAAATTTTTAATTACAATTTTTCTTATAATATCATTATTTGGTTCTAATTCATTGGTGTATTCAGCAATAAATCAGCAAAATGCGGAGATTACAAAAATTGAGAATAATATATATGGATTTGATTATTCAAAAAATAAATTGGAAGATCGTGTTGCAAGGCTTGAAAAATCAATTTATGGTAAAAATTTTACAGGCACAACAGAGCAACGATTAAAAAAAATCATAGGTGATATTTCAGCGGAACAAATGGGAAATGAAATAATTCCAACTGAAGATACTTTTAAATATGTTGATGATACGGTTGCGGATAGTACTGTAGATTATCCGATTGTTGATGAAATTGAACAAAAATTGTTTAACACAACATATAAAAATCGGGATTTTCACACAAGAATAGTTATGATTGAACGAAAATTGTTTGGTAAAATTTATGATGTTGAAGATTATTCTACGCGAATGGATAGAATCAAATCAGAGGTTATGCCGGAACGACTTGCTCATGAAAAGGTTTATGGATATGATGACCCTTCAATTTCTTCTAATGATTTAAGCGGTATAAATTCAAGTCGATATGCATCAAAATTTTATGGACAAAAAAATTATACACGCCCATACGCTAATTATGGTGAATATGCTTCAAATGAAAATCCTTTAACCAATGGTAATTTAGAGGATGAGCTTGCAAAACTAGAATACAGCACTTTTGGAACAGAATTTTCTAATGATGATGCGAAAACTCGCATTAAACGCCTTAATAGTGCAAATAAAGCGCAAAAAAATCGTTCAAGATATGATAGTCAAAGATTTCAGCGTCACATGTCGACTGCAATGGAGATTGGAGCAATGCTCTTAATGATTCTTGCAATGGTGCTTTGATTTGTACGGATTAAAAATTATATAAAAACTTTTAGTATTTTGGCAAGGTTTTCATCTATGTTTGCAACTGCAACTATTTTATTTTCATATATTAAAATCGTTATTCCGTTCTGTGATTCAATTTGGATAGGATTTCCGTGCGAAACTTTGTCAAATTCTGCTCTTGTTAATTCATATTTAGGATAATTAAGTTTTTCAAGTGGCGAAATTAAGTGCGCTAAACATTCTTCTTTGGTATTAAGTTGATTCAATTCAACACTTTCTCTTAGTGTAAATTTCCCGGCTTTGACACGTACAAGTTTTGTTAAATACCCATAAGTTTGGAGTGTTAATCCTAAATCATTTGCAATTGAGCGGATATATGTGCCTTTGGAACATTCAATATAAAGTTCTGCTTGCTGTTTGATTTCGTCAAAACTTAATATTTCAAGTTTTTGAATGCAAACTTTTCTTGGTTTAATTTCAACTTCTTTGCCTTCTCTTGCGTATTCATAAAGCTTTTTACCATTAATTTTTATTGCTGAATATATCGGTGGAGTTTGTTCAATTTCACCTCTAAAATCTTTTAGAGCATTTTCTAAATCTTCAAAAGTTATTTGTTTTTCAGAAGTATTAATAATTTTTCCATCTACATCATAAGTATCTGTTGATTTTCCAAATTGAACAGTCCCAATATAAGCTTTTTCATCCTCTAAAAATTCAATCAGGCGTGTGGCTTTTCCGATACAAATTGGTAAAACCCCTTCTGCAAAAGGGTCTAACGTACCGGTGTGTCCAATTTGTTTTATTTTTAAAACTCGTCTTAAATTTGCAACAACATCGTGAGAGGTGATACCTTTGGGCTTATTAATATTAATAAAGCCAAACATTATTTTATTTCGCCTTTAGAAATTTTATCAATCAAATCCAGAACTCGTGAGCCTTGTTCTAAACCATCGCTGTATACAAATTTAATTTCAGGTGTAACTCTTAATTTAATACGTTTTCCGACTTCATATCGAACTCTGCCTGTATTTTTTTCGATAATAGCTTTGTCTTTTTCAACTTGTTCCGGTGAGCCTAAAACGCTATAAATAACTTTTGCAAATGAATTGTCGTGAGATACTTCAACATCGACAACAGAAACAACACCTTCAAGTCCGCGTACTTCGCGACGCAAAATCTCTGATATATCGCGCATTAATTCTTTTCTTACACGTTCGTTTCTTAATGTCATTTTTTTTCTCCTACCCGACTATTGCTGAAATATATTATAACATAATAATATTATAATAAACAATTGGGGTAAATGTATTTATTTTATATACGAAAAGCTTCGATTCCGTTATAGATTGCACTTTTACCAAGTTCATTTTCAATTTTTAATAATCTATTATATTTGCAAACTCTTTCTGAACGACATAAAGAACCGGTTTTTATGATTCCGGAATTTACTGCAACTGCTAAATCTGCAATAAATGAGTCTTCTGTTTCGCCTGAACGGTGAGAAATGATTGTAGAATAGTTGTTTGATTTAGCAAGTTTTATTGTTTTTAGAGTTTCAGTTAAAGTTCCTATTTGGTTAGGTTTAATAATTATTGAATTGGCTATATTTTCATTAATTCCTATTTGCAGTAATTTTGAATTTGTTACAAATAAATCATCGCCAACAATTTGACATTTTCCGCTTAATCTTTTAGTTAATTCTATCCAACCTAAATCATCATTTTCTGCAACACCATCTTCTATTGAAATAATCGGATAATCCATAACTAATTTTTCTAAATAATCAATCATCTCTTCTGTTGTGTAGCTTTTTGCGATTCCGTTTAAATTGTATTTTGATAATGAACAAATTCCATCGGAACAGTCCCCTTCTTCATAAAATTCTGAAGCTGCAACATCTAAACAAATTTTTATTTTATTTGTGCCGTATCCAGATTTTTCAATGGCTTGAATTATTAATTCTATAGCTTTTTCGGCACTTGTTAAATCCGGCGCAAAACCACCTTCGTCACCTACTGCAACAGAAATTCCTTTTGATTTTAGAATTTGTTTTAGTATATGAAAAACTTCATCGCCTGCGCGTAAAGCATCTGAAAAAGTTTTGAAACCAACCGGCGCAATCATAAATTCTTGAAAATCCAAATTGTTTGTTGCATGTGCTCCACCGTTAATTATGTTCATAATGGGAGTTGGTAAAGTAGTTGCATTTGTGCCGCCTAAATATTTGTAAAGTGGTAATTCGTAATAATTTGCGGCAACTCTTGCACAAGCAAGTGAAATTGCTAATATAGAATTTGCACCAAATCGTGATTTGTTGGTGGTGTTATCTAGTTCAATTAAATAAGAGTCAATTTTGCCTTGGTTTGTAACGTCCATATCAATTAAATGTGGCGCAAGGATTGTATTAATATTTTCAACAGCTTTGCTGACACCTTTGCCAAAATAAATTTCCGGATTGTTATCTCTTAATTCGATAGCTTCTCTTGAACCGACAGATGCCCCCGAGGGAACTGATGCAAAACCTTTAATGCCATTTTTTAATTCAATTTCAACATAAACTGTTGGGATTCCGCGAGAATCAAGTATTTGTAAAGCCTCAATTTTTCTAATTCGGTACATAATTTTCTCCTTTATGAATAGAATAAGAAAAAAAATTTGCAAATAATATTATCTACCTCGGTTATGTTTATGGAAATAATATAAAGTATGTTTTTGTATTAAATTTGTAACGAATTGTAACAAAGTTTACAAAATTTTACAAAAGGATGAAGTCCAATTATAATGCTCTATATGATATGATATGATATGATGTGATGGACTACTCATGACCCCCTAAAGTTTTCAAAAAATATGCCGTTAATATATTTGTAAGATAAAATTTCGAAATTTAAAAATTATGTATCGACAAAAGAAAGGAGCATATTATGCAAAACATTCCGGGAAATTCATCTTCTATACGAACAATGTACGATGCTCAACGTATGCGAAATAGAAAGCGTGATTTAGATAGAAAAAAACTAGAATTGTCTATGAAAGGATTGGAACAAAATCATAAAAAAGAAAATATACCACCAGCAAATGAAACTGATATAAAAGATGTGAAGGGCATTTTAGAAAATACTAAACGAAAGCTTGATAATTGTCATACAGATGAATATGAAGAAATCAAGTTAACGGAAGTTACGAAGAATGAAAAGCCTAGATTTGGCTTAGAAGAATAATTTAAATTAGTAACGAAATACGCATTAGTATAGCGTATTTCGTTACTAATAATTGAGATTATAAAGCTGATTATAGTACAGCTACAATATTTTTGATATTTTCGTTTTGAATATTGTTTAGTGCTAGAATTTTGTCATTTTCTGTCAAAAGTTGTTTTTCTTTTAATAAAGTTAGGGCTTTTAGAATAAGAGTTTGGTTTTTTGAATCTAGAAGCATTCTCAATTCTTCTGCTTCTTCAACGAAATCTATAGCGAAGAAAACAAAATCGCTTTCATCATATAATTCATCATACAATAGGCTATCAAGTTTTCTTGTATCAAATTTATCTAAAATCTTTTTAATGTTAAAAAATGCGTTTTTTGTATTTTTGTCGCAATCATACAAATATTCATCATTTTCAGCAATTTCATTAAACTTATCTTTTGCTAATCTTAATAATACAGCTGATGCGCTTGTTAATTCTTTTTGAGATATGATTTCAAAAACATTTTCTAAATCATAAGATTGAATTGAATTAGGTGGAATAATATCGGGTATTGCATTAATTATATTACACAAAACTAAAATTGCTTTGTCGAAATCATGTTCTAGAAATTCTTCAAGCGAAATCAAAAATGGAATTTCTGAAGCTATATTTTCTGAAAAAGAGGATTTTTTCATAACTTCTATCAGCTTATCTAAAGTGTCATGAGCTTGGTAATTTACTAAAAACTTTACTGCGGAATGTTGCTCAAACTCATCTTTACTATTAAGTTTTTCAATAGCTTGAGATTTAGAGATTTCATCATTCATGATAGATAACAATTCAATGGAGTTGAGAGCCAAAGGTTCATATTTAGAAAGTGCTGTACGTCTAATATCAGGTAAAATAGTTTCTTGAAGTTCCTTGCTTAAATATGTGAAATATTTAACAGCATAAGCTTTTTGAGCATTATCTCCGTGATAATAAAGATTTTTCATCGTTTCAAACAAATCTTCTCTTGCAAATGTATACAAAACTTCTGCGAACATTGAATCATAAGAATTTGAATAATGATTAAAGAAATTTATGATATTCATAAAATTTTCTTTAGTGCAAGCGTTTTGTATTCGTTGAGCAACATTATTTTTCACAAAATCAAATAAAAAATCATCTTGATTAACCAATTTGGCAAATAATTCAACATCAGAATTTTCTACCAATGATTTTGCGACAACTTCATACTCAGAAGGATTTTTCCCTGTGAGTTTTTTTATTAAATCCATGCTAAATTCCTAAATTAATCTAAATAAAATACTGTAACAACTTTGTGATTTTCTTCTGCATACTCAACTGCGTTATGCAAAGTTTTACTTGTATGAGATAAGAAACAAATTAATTGATTACAATCGTCAATAATTTCTCTATTACAAACTCTTGAAGCATCAGCCAAAGTCATCATTGCTCTATCTGAATGTTCTACAATATTTGGAACGCCAATCAATTGATCTTGAACGTCAGATGGTTGTTGACCAATTGTTTGAGGTAAAATAACCTTTAATTTGTCAGGATTAGATTTCATTGCGCCTCTTATTGCTGCTGCATTTGTACCGCAAGAACCGCCTGAAGTTATTATTGTATTACCTTGCAAAACTAAAGCTGTTGCAAGAGTTTCTATTATTTGTTGATGAGTAATTGCTAAATTACGTGAACCAATAATTGCAATCCTTTTGGCGGGTTGTTTTATTGTTGCAAGTTCCATTGCTAATTCATCAATTGTGTCCGGAGCACTGTCTGCTTTGTCTAAATCACCCATAGGAACCATAATAGAGGGTTGTTGTTCATCGCCAATAGAATCTAAAATTTCAATCATTGTACCACCTTTTTGTCAATTGCAAATAATAACTATTTTGTGTATGCTAGTGTATAATATACCATAAATTTACAGATTTGGGAATAGGGAAATGGAAAATATTTTAGATAAACTTAATGAAGAGCAAAGAGAAGCGGTAAAAACTACGCAAGGACCGTTGTTAATATTGGCTGGTGCTGGAAGTGGAAAAACAAGAGTATTGACAACTAGAATAGCTTATATGATACAAAATGGCGCAATAGCCGGTAAAATTCTTGCCGTAACTTTTACGAACAAAGCTGCAAGAGAAATGAAAGAGCGTCTTGCATCAATTTTGGGTGATAATATCGTTAAATATATGTGGGTTGGTACTTTTCACAGTATTTGTGGAAGAATTTTGCGACAAGATATTGAAAATTACAAATTTCAATCAGGCAAAAAATTGGATAAAAATTTTACAATATACGATGAAACAGATTCTTTAGCGGTGATAAAACAAGCAATAAAAAAACTTAATCTTGATGATAAAATTTATCAACCAAAGCTTGTAAAGTCAGTCATTTCTAATGCTAAAAACAAAATGCAGGATGCGTATACTTTTGCAACTTTTGCGAAAGATTTTAAATCACAAAAAATTGCACAAATTTTTGAGCAGTACGAAAATACTTTAAACAATAATAACGCAATAGATTTTGATGATATGCTTATGCTTTGCGTAAAACTTTTGGAGCAAAATCCTGAAGTTCGCAAAAAATATTTTAATAAATTCCAACATATTCTTGTTGATGAATATCAAGATACAAATATTGCGCAGTATAACTTGGTTAATGCTTTATATACAAATCTTGAACCTCAAGTGTCAAAAGAGCGTTCTTTGTGCGTTGTAGGTGATGTTGACCAATCAATATATAGTTGGCGTGGAGCTGATTTTAGAATTATCATGAATTTTCAAAGAGATTTTCCTAATGCGAAAGTTATTAAGCTTGAACAAAATTATCGTTCAACTGCAAATATTTTGAATGCTGCTAATTCTGTTATCGAAAACAATGAAGAGCGTGTTGATAAAGTTTTATATTCTCAAAAAGGTGATGGTGAAAAAATTACTTATTACGAAGCTCAAGATGAGGCTGATGAGGCAAATTATATTGTTAAATCAATAGTTTCAACTTCTGATAATTATAATCAATTTGCAATTTTATATAGAACAAATGCGCAATCACGTGCATTAGAAGAAGCTTTGATTTCAGCAGGCGTGCCATATCGTATTTATGGCGGGCTAAAATTCTATGACCGTAAAGAAATTAAAGATATCATTGCTTATTTAAAATTGATTTACAATGTTAATGATTCTCAATCTTTAAAACGCATTATTAATGTTCCAAAACGTGCAATTGGTGAAACAACAATGAAGCATTTGCAAGAATTTGCAGATGTTAATGATATAAGTTTGTTTAGTGCAATTTTAAATATTGAAGAAGTAAAAACAATAAAATCAGGAACAGCAACAAAATTAAAGGATTTTGCAACTTTGATTATGAAATTGCAGGAAGCGCAAACTAAATATAGTTTACCAGAATTTTTGTCGTTGTTACTTGAAAAAACCGGTTATTTACATGAATTGCAGGTTTCAAACAATCCAGAAGATGAAACTCGAATTGAAAACTTACAAGAATTTGTGAATGTTGCAAATGAGTTTGAGCCTGAGGAAGAAGACAACGTACTTGGTGAATTTTTAACACAAGTGTCTTTGGTATCTGATATTGATGGCATGGATGAAATTGCAAATAACGTAACATTAATGACTTTGCACGCGTCAAAAGGTTTGGAGTTCCCGATTGTATATATTGCAGGTTGTGACGAAGGAATTTTTCCTTCTCAAAGAACTCTTTTTGTACCGTCAGAATTAGAGGAAGAACGACGTTTGATGTATGTAGGAATCACTCGTGCTGAAACAAAATTGTTTTTGACAACTGCAAAACGTAGGCAAATGTGGGGTGAGTATAAATATTACACGCCAAGCAGATTTATTGAAGAAATTCCGGCACATTTGATTGATTCAGAAGTTTCTACGGAAAGTGAATTCAGTCACAGAAGTACATTTAAAAGTGCCGTTAAATCAGTTAAAGAAGGTAGTTATGAAAAACGTTATTCTTCAAAACAAAATAATGTTTCATATAATTCAGATGGCTATGTGAAGCCTTCAAATAGTTTTGGTTCAAACTTCGTTGCACCAAATTCAAAATCAAGTTCTTCTTATGATAAGAGTAAAGGATTTGGCTCAAATTTTGTTGCGCCAAAACAAAGTTCAAATACAACAAATGTTGTTAGAAAATCTGCAAATAAATCTTTTGTGGTAAAAAATCCTATAAATAAAGAAAAAGAGGATGAAAAGATTAAAGCATTTTTTGAAAATAATATTATGAAAAAGCGTTTAGAAGAAAAAAGGCTCGCAGATGAAAAATTAGCTGAAGAACAGAAAATAGCAAAAGAATTAAAAGATACAGCGCCACAATATTTCTTTAATGTCGGAGAACGAGTTTTTCATGAAAAACTTGGTATTGGTCATATAACTGATGTTATTCAAATGGGTGAAAATACTATGTATACAATTGATTTCGGCAAATTAGGACAAAAAGCAATGGATGCAGGTTATGCACATTTGAAAAAGTTTTAGGAGAAATTAAGGATGAAAAATAGTAGCAATTTATTAAATTACCGTTGCCCACGCTATGAAGAATTGACTAAAATTCCTATGTATATGGAACAGCTTATTCAAACGCTTGATAAGTATTTACAGCCGTTTGAAGTTCCGGGTGAAGAAAAAACAATAACTGCAACTATGGTTAATAATTATGTTAAACATAAAATTATTTCTCCGCCAACTAATAAAAAATATTCAGAAAGTCATATAATGTATTTAATCGTGATTGGAATTTTAAAATCAGTATTAAATATATCAGAAATCGGCATGGTTATAAAAATGCAAATTGAACAATATCCAATTCAGGTAGCGTTTGATTTTTTTGCAATTGAACTTGAAAACTCTTTGAAAGTAACTTTTGGTACACGAGATTTTGCGGAAGCAAATAGCGAAAAAGAAAAAACGCCACTATCAAAATTGGTTCGTTCAGCGCTTTTATCTTTTGCAAACAAAGTTTATGTCAAAAAAAATATTTATCTTGATTATCAAGAGTATCAAGAAAAACTAAAAGCGCTTTAAGTCGCTTGTGAATTCAAAAAAGTTTTTTCTTAAGTCCTAATCAAACAATTGATATAGTCTTTGACGAATATCTTTGTCTGAAAGTTCCTCTGTGATTTTGTTTAAATCCAAAGTCATTTGATAATATTCAGCAGCATGAACTTTATCGCCAATAGCTTGATATGCTCTGCCTAAATTGAAATATGCTAAAGTGTAATTTGGATTTATATTAACTGCATTTTGAAAATATTCTAAAGATTGTTTTGGGTCACCTAAACCATCAAGATAAACAACGCCTAAATTGTTTTGTGAAATTTCAAATTCAGAATTTAATTCAATTGATTTGTGAAAAGCAACAATTGATTCTTCTAAATAATCTTTTTCCCATAATGCTAATCCTGTTTTGGCATAGGATAAATAATTTAGAGGATCAACAGAAATTGCATCACAGTAGACTTTGATAGCTTTATCAATATCATTTTTTGCCATAAATAAATCACCCAAAGACAATTGAATATCAACATTGTTAGGGTCTAAAACAATACCTGCATTAAATGTAGTTTCAGCTGCTTCAAAATTTTCTAGAATTTCGGCATAAATTGCACCAAGCGCATGGCATACAATTGAAGTCCATTCTGAATCAGGGTTTAATTTAATTGCTTTTTGGTAATATTCAATTGCATCATCGTATAATTCAGCTTTAACAAAGGCAAAAGCTAAAGAGTTGTTATAGTATGGATTTTCAGGATTTGTTTCTTGAGCCAATTTGAAGGCTGAAATTGCATTAATTTTATCAGCTTTTGCCAAGTATAAATGACCTAATTCATAATAAATCTTATCAAGGTCAATGCCAAATTCTAGTAAACTGTTGTAATAATCAATTGTAACATCAATTTTTTCAGGATGATAAGTTTGATTGATAGTTGCTAATTTTATTAGCACATTTCTGTCATAAGGGTTAGCTTCCAGTGCTCGTTTGTAGCATTCAATGCTTGATTCAACATCGTTACATTCTAAAGATAAATCCCCCATTTTTTGATAAAATAAATTTCCTTGTGAAGTTTTTTCTAAACCTTTTGAATAAGCTTCTAGAGCTGTTGGAAATAATTTCATTTTTTCAAACGCTTCACCAAGTGTTTTGTAAGAAAAAATTGAAAAATCATTTGCTAAAAATTTGTAAAACATTTTTAAAGACGGGCAGTCCCACATTATCATCATGCTGCCCGAGATAAAATAATACAAAAATTTAACAATATTCTTTACCGGCGCTTGTTTCCCTTGTATTCTATTTAACAAAATTTTTGATAAAAATAAACGAGGACGCGCAGAATTTTTTCCAGATTGAGATATAGCCATAGAAAATTCTTTTTCTGCTTCATCAAAGTTGCCGTTTAAACTTTGAAAATATCCTGTATAAATATGCGCATTAGGGTTCATTGGCTCTAAACTTACTGCAGTTTTGCATTGTTCAATAGCTCCATCGACAGTAATTTGCCCTTTTATCAAAAGCAAACTCGCAAGTCTATAATAAGATTCAGAAAGTTCTGGTTTTGTTTTTATTGCGTCAACGTAATATTCGATTGCTTTTTCTAAATCTGAATCTTGTTGTTTTATTAAAAATTTTTCATGAAAAGCTCTTGCTTTTTCCAGTAAACAATCTATACCACTTAATTGTGGTGCCATTGGGGTAAGTATTTGTGTCATTTTTTCTCCGAAAATATCTACTGTAATTTTCCTGTATTTAATAAATCGGTTGTTAAAAAAAAATCTTTAGTCATTTTTTGAGTAAATCGTACAAATAGTTTATTTTTAATTTTTTTATTAAAAAAACGTAAAATCACCCTTATTTTTATAAAAGAATTAAGGGTGATTTTTAGTTAAATAATTATATTATTTTAATTAGATTTAGATTTCTGCAAGTTTTGTGTAAACGCCACATTCTTGTTCAAATTTGTATGCAATGTTAAATAATCTTTTTTCAGTTAATTGTGGAGTCATTATTTGTAAACCGATAGGCATGCCATCTTTATCAAAACCTGCTGGAATTGACATTGCTGGGATACCGGCTAAGTTTGCAGAAATTGTCGCGATATCTGTAAGATACATTGCCAAAGGATCTTCGGTCTTAGAACCTAAATCAAAGGCTGTTGTAGGGCAAGTAGGTGAAATTAAAGCATCTACTTGTGAAAAAGCTTTAACAAAATCTTCTGTTACTACACGACGCATTTGTTGAGCTTTTTTGTAATAAGCATCATAGTATCCTGATGATAAAGCGTAAGTTCCAAGCATTATACGACGTTTAACTTCAGGCCCAAAACCTTCCGCTCTTGATTTACAATACATTTCTAATAAGTTTTGAGCATTGTCTGTTCTATGTCCATATCTTACGCCATCAAATCTTGCTAAATTTGAACTGCATTCAGCTGTTGCTAGAATATAATAAATACCAATTGAATGTTTTAAATTAGGTAAAGAAATTTCTACAATTTCAGCACCAAGTTTTTTGTAAATTTCTATTGCATTCATTAAAGATTTTTGAACATCTTCAGCTAAACCTTCAGACATAAGTTCTTTTATTACGCCGATTTTTATGCCTTTTAAATCGTTTGTCAAAGTTTCTCTGTAGTTTTCGACAGGCAAATTCAAAGAGGTTGAATCATGATAATCATAGCCAGATATAATTTCTAATAAAGCTGCTGCGTCCTCAACAGTTCTTGCAAAAGGCCCAATTTGGTCTAATGATGATGCAAACGCAATAAGACCGTATCTTGAAACTTTACCATAAGTTGGTTTCATGCCGACAATACCACAAAAGCTTGCCGGTAAACGAATACTTCCACCAGTATCAGAACCTAGTGCCAAAGTAGCTTCGCAAGCTGCTACAGAAGCTGCTGAACCACCGGAAGAACCACCAGGAACTTTGTTTAAATTCCAAGGGTTATGAACTTTTTTGAAAGCTGAATTTTCATTTGACGAACCCATTGCAAATTCGTCCAAATTAGCTTTTCCAACTATTGGAATTAAATTATCAAGCAATTTTTGTGTAACTGTTGCATTGTATGGTGATACGAAGTTCTCCAAAATTTTGCTTGACGCAGTTGTTTTTGAACCAATTAAGTTCATATTATCTTTTAGTGCTAATGGAACACCTGCTAAAAGTGGTAATTTTTCGCCTTTAGCGACTTTTTCATCAACTTGTTTTGCAGTATTTAAAGCAATTTCAGATGTTATTGAATTATAAGCACCTAATTTTTCGTCAACAGAATTGATTCTTTCCAAGGTAGCTTTTACAAGCTCTGTTGCAGAAATCTCTTTATTTAAGATTGCATTACTTTGTTCTATCGCACTTTTTTTCAAAATCTCTTGCATAATATCTCCTTAGGGATAAAATAACTACTCCCTTAATTTTATATTCCTAAGTGTATTATAACAAAAACAAAAAAGTTTTGAAATTTTTACTATCAAATTTATTTACATTTGCAACTTAGAATTTTTAATAAATATTGGAAGAATATTGAAATTTCCCAGAAAATGTTACGATGTTTTACATAATATAAATCGTAGCTTAATCTTTCTTCCGGTGTGCAATCATTTAAATTTAGTTGTTGCCACCCAGTCCAGCCCGGACGAATCCAATTTCTGCATTCCCAAAATGGAATACTTTCTTTGTTTTCGTAGTAAACTTCTTCTCTAACAGGTCTTGGACCAACAATGCTCATATCACCTTTTAATACATTAAGTATTTGCGGGATGTCATCAATATGCAACTTTCTAATCCATTTACAGAAAGGCATTATGCGTTTGTCATTATTTTCAACATCTTCTAAATCGTCATCAAAACTAACGTCAACTTTATCTTGATACATTGTTCTAAATTTTATCATTTTAAAAGGACGTCCAAATCGACCTATTCTTGTTTGTGTAAAAAATACTGTTCCAAAGTCGGATAATTTTATTCCAATCATTGCTATAATTGCAAGAGGAGAAGTTATAATCAGTAGTAACAAAGCTAAAATTATATCACAAAGTCGTTTCAGATAAGAATACATTATGTGTTTAGGTCTAACGTAATCGTAAAACAGCCAATTTACTGCCATTTTGGAAGTAAACATTTTTTTTGTAATATGAGAATAAAAAGTCGGCATTCTCCAAACTTTTACTCCTAAAGGAATCCCTTTTGCTAAATCTGTTAGTATATTTGCGTCCATTCTTGATTTTACGGCAATTATAACTGTATCAACTTTGTTGTCTTTAATAACAGCATCAGCATCACAGGTTAAACCTAAAATAGGAATTGAAGAATCTTCTTCTTCGATTGTGTTCATATTGTCATCTAAAAAACCGACAACTTTAAATCCTAATTCAGGACGAGTTTGTATTTCTTCTGCTATAATTTTACCGTCTTGCCCTGCACCAACTATTAAAACATTTTTAACCGGTTTTACAAATTTTTTATATAACAAATATAAAGTTCGTATTATAAATAAAGAAAAGTAAATAAATACAAAGTTGAATAGTATTAAAGAAATGGCTAGAGTTTTGATTATCGGCAATGCGCAAATCGCAGATATAAATACTGATATTAAAACTGCTTCAAATAAAAAATAAATGTCTTTAAAAGAATATTTTCTGATATTGTAAAACCCTTTAATATTGAGCGTTACTAATGTTACAACAAGCGATATAAGAATTAACAAAGCAAGTTGCGCGTATGTTGTTGCAAAATACATATAAGACAATAACGCTGAAGTTGCGATAACTAATGCATCAGCTAATGCTAATATATAAATAGCTCTTGGTAAAACGGTCATATCTTGCTCCTATTCTTATGTAGATATTGTAGATACCTATTAGATTATAACATTTTTTAAACATTTCATCAAATTTTAATAAAAATTTGAAAAAATATCTAATTTTTGTAAAAACTCGTAGTGTTAAAAATTTATCTTATAATATATTTAACCTTGCCATTGTTAGCATAAATTGAACCAGCGCAGTATGCAGCGTTTTCCGGTACGTCGTTATTCTTGCATTGGTCACTCCAACTTAAACTTGTCACCTCATTATTATTTGTAGAAGAAGAACGCCCGTTGCCAAGAAAACCGGCGCTACCATAAGGTACTAAAGAGCCATCTTGCATGATTGTGAAATAAAATTCATCAATTCCGTTTCTGTTAGGTTCTTCCATTGCATTTATATCTATAAGTAAACGAATAGGTTTTGAATTTGCGTTTAACACCGGTTCTCTTGCCGGTATTTGAGAAGTTGTGTCAAAAGAGGGCTCTCCAATTTCTTCTGTTCTATAGCGCACTCCATCTTTTGTTTGAAAGTCTAAATTGTCACCGACATTATTATCAATTACTTTTAAATGCCCAGGTAGAATTTCTGATAAGCAACTTAGTCCGGTGGTTGAAGTACATGATAAGCCGGCAATTCTATCTTCTCCTTGGTCATTCAATACCGCTTGTACGGCTTGTTCAAATGAAGATGCGGCTTTAAATAATTTTGGTCCTATTTGTGCTGATGCAACATCTTGATTTAATAATGGCAGTGTTAAAGCTGCCACAACTCCAATAACTCCTAATGTAATTAAAACTTCAGCCAAAGTAAAACCATTTTTTTTCATTCTTCAAAGCTCCCAAATAAAATTATATTTACATATAAAATTATACCATAATGATTGTATGATGTAAATTGTAGGTAGGGTTGAATATATTATTGAAGAGGTTGGACATCTAAATTTGACATCGCTCTTGTTGCTGCTGTAAATTCTTTTACTTCTTTTGGAATTCTTGACGTGTTAATTTTAATTCCGGCAAATAATCCTAAAGCTAATCCTGCTGTTGATATTAGACCTTTTAATAAAGTTGAAAATTTTCCTGCAAAATCTTTTTTGATAGCAATCGCAGGAATTAAAAAACCTGTTAATGCGCTTGCTAAGGTTATCATTTTAGTTTTTTTATTTTCGCTTTTTGATAAAATTGGATCTGACATTTTTTTCATATATTCTTCCATTTTGGGCGAAGTTCTTTCAATGGTTGAATATGATTTTTCAAAAATATCAGCTTGAGTAGCTGCAACGCTTATTGCGGCTGCTGGATTTCCTTCTTTATCGCTCAATTGAAAGATTACTCTGCCGTCTTGGCTTTGTCCGATTCTTGAAAGAGTTGTATTTGTTTGATTTAAGCTTTGAACCATAATTTTACCTGTCTTTCTACACTATACATATAAAAACATTCAAGCTGAAAAAATTGCTTAATTGTAAACAAGTTGTTACAAAATATTAATAATTAATATAAAAAATACTCGACAATAAAATGTGTTTTGTATATTATATAACTAATTATAGCCATTAAAATAGCAAAAGGAGAATTTATAATGCAAGTAATATTGAAAAAAGAAGTTCAAAACATTGGTGAAGCAGGCGATTTAGTTACTGTAAAAGACGGATATGCAAGAAATTTTCTTATTCCTAAAAATTATGCTGAAATCGCAACTGAAGGTGCTTTGAAAAACAGAGAACAAAATATTGCAAGAATCAGAGCAAAACAAGAAAAATTGAACCAAGAAGCTTTAGCAAAAGCTGCTGAGTTAGAAAAAATTGGTAGCATTGAATTGTCAGCCAAGGCTGGTGAAAGCGGAAAATTGTTTGGTACTATCACAACTAAAAAATTGTGTGAAGAAATCAAAGCAAAATCAAATATTGAAATTGATAGAAAAACTGTTTCTTTGAATGCTCCAATCAATAAGATTGGTGAATATACAATGTTAATTAAGTTAACTTCAAAAGTTAAAACTGAATTAAAAGTTGTTGTAACAGCATCTGAAGTTGTTCAAGAATCTATTGAAGAAGAATCTGAAACTTCAGTTGAAGCATAATTAAGATTTTTAAGTGTACTGTATGGGCGTGCCTGTACAGTACACATTTCTAAAGAGAGAAAAGAGTATAAATGAGTTTTGATATAAAGCAAGTTCCGCCATTATTTTTACCATATTCAACTCTTCAACCGGCAGAGCGAATGTTTGAAAAATATTTTAAGCAAAATCCGATATTGCCAATATTTCCAAACATTGATGCTTATGATTCGATTTTTAAACGTTCTGCAATAAATCTTGCAGGAATTGAAATTGCGAATGGTAAAATCAAAAAATTCGATTATGAAAATAAAGATGTTAAAAAAAGTTTTATAGCTTTAGATAAAGCTTTTGAATCTGGCAATATCAAAGA
Source organism: uncultured Candidatus Melainabacteria bacterium (assembly GCA_934754655.1). Lineage (GTDB taxonomy): Bacteria > Cyanobacteriota > Vampirovibrionia > Gastranaerophilales > Gastranaerophilaceae > CAG-196. The sequence goes on from CAKVIC010000012.1 coordinate 49,092, forward strand.
ACTTCAAAATTTCTGTTTTGAATCTAACTATTTTAGAAATTTTTTAGATTTTATAGAAAAAAATAAATCCAAGGTTGCGTATATAAATTTAGTCGGACCGTTCACGTTTGCTTTGTTATTATGTAAAATGAAAAATTTTGAACTTTTTGAGAATAAAGTCTTTAGAAAATTTATTGTTCAATCAATTTCAGTAAAAGCTATGTGGGCAATCAAAAAAATCCGTGAAGTAAGCCCTGAAACTACGCCTGTAATAATTTTAGATGAACCATTGCTTAAAAATTTGGGCGAACTAAAAAATAAAGTAGAAGAAATTAATTCAGAACTTATTATTGCATTGACTTCAATGATAGTTGAAAAAATTCACGCAGAGAATGCCAAAGTAATGTATCAATCATTTGAAAAATGTGATTGGAAAATTCCTGTGGATTCTGGCGTAGATATTATTTCTTTTAATGCTGATAATTATCTTGATAATTTGGTTATTTTTAAAGATAAAATTAAAGAATTTTTGCAGAAAGGTGGTCAACTCAATTGGGCAGTTGTACCCGGTATTACAGAGGCTTCTATAAAAGGGTATAGCGTTGATTATCTTGTGAAAAAAATGAATTTTGCATTTAGTCAATTAATTGAAGCTGGCATATCTCCAAAATTAGTTTATAATTCTGCAACTATATCTATAAATGGTGATTTAAGTAGGCTTCCTATTGTGATAGCGGAAAAAGCTATAATTTTAACTTCGCAAGCTGTGCAAAAAATTCCGCGAGTTGATTAGGCATTGTTGTCGATAGTTATTGTTTCTCGAATGAAAGAATGTGCCATAAGGAGCAAATATGGATTCATTTCGTTTGTTGCAGATAAGTTTACTTTTGCTTCATTTTCTTGTTTTGCCTCGTTATTTTTTGGTATAACTTCTTCAATATCAATATTTGTATTCATAGAATGCGTGTTTCCGGATTCTGTAAGACTTTTTAATAAAAGATTTTTAGGAAAACCTTCTGCACAGGTAATAAAAATATCTACAGAATTAGAGGTCGTTAGTACAAATTCTCCTTTTACATTTCCAAAATTCTTGGTTTGTACAAGTACCGTTAATTTTGAATTATTTGAATCATTTTCGCCATCAGGTGGTGTAATTTCCAGCTCAAATCCGACCCCCTCGTTTAGTGGTAACCAAGGAAGATATAGCAACATTAAGCTTTTTATTGTCTGATTAGGATTGTCAGATTCTGCCATTGAAATGCAAGAATTAATTACGCTTAAAGTTTCGCGTAAAGAATCACTGTTAATTCCATTTTTAGAGGCGGAAGCCATTGCAATAATTAAACTTGCTAAAGCTTGTTTGCTATTTATGGTTATAATATTTGAAATATCTGCAATATTTATCATGCCTGCAAGAACAGTGTTTAAAGAGTTGCTTGCTATTTTAGCTTTTTGTACTTGAGTGGTTAAATCGAGGATTTGCTCTGGAGAAAGCGTTTCCGGTATGGTATCATCAAATAGCGCCATAATATTATTTTGTTCTTGTATTAGATTTTGATTAATATTTTGTATTGTTTGCGAGGTTTGCGGTAGCGGATGGTTTAGGTTTTGCAATTTTACAAAAAGTTGTGAGAGTGAATTTGGTAAACCTAATAAATTTCTGATGAACAACGAATTTTCAGTTTGCCCGATGTGATTCATTTGTAAATTTTGAAGAATGCTTGCTGGGGTTTGAATATTCATTGTTGGGCGGTTTGTATTTGTGTTAATATTAGCAGACATTTGCCCTAATTGGGGGGCAAAATTCTGTGTTTTATTGTTATTTTTTACTTTTCTCAACCATTCAGTAGATTGTTGCAGATTGAAAAGAAGTTTATTTATATTAAATCCGTCCATAAACTTATTATATCAATTTTTTGCTTTAAATCAATTCGCATCCTCTCTAAGGTGAGTGAAATTCAGGTTGTGTACTATTTCACACACAACCAGAATTGAAACCGTTCCTCAGAGTTTGCTTGGAAAACAATAGTTTTTCAAAAACTCTGTAAATAAAGTTTTGTGATTAAAAATTAATGTGGTATAATAAAGTGCAATAAGGGAGTAATAGAATAATATGAAATTAACTGTATTAGGACCGGGATGTTGGGGATTGACTCTAGCATGGTTATTGAATAATAATTTTGACGAAATCACTGTTTGGGGGCGACAAAGTGATTTGAATGAAGATTTGGTGCAGAATAAACATTGTGCAAAGCCTCTTGAAATTCAATTGGATAAAAAAGTAGAAATAACATCAGATTTAGAGAAAGCCATTAATGGTGCGGATATAGTACTTTCGGTAGTTGCAACAGCAGGCATGAGAGATGTATGTGAACAACTAAAAAAGGCTGGTATAAATCCTAAAACTCCGTTAGTGAATGCTTCTAAGGGGTTGGAATTAAATACTCTTATGCGTATGTCTGAAGTTATTAAAGATGTTTTGCCTGAGCAAACTGTAGTTGTTTTATCTGGTCCAACTTTAGCTAAAGAAGTTTTACAGGGAAAACCGACTGCAGCATGTGTAGCTTGTGAGGATATGCAGGTGGCGGAATATGTGCAAAAAGCTCTTAATGTTACAAATAAGTTTAGACTTTACACAAATTCTGATGTTATTGGTGTGGAATTGGGCGGTAGTCTTAAAAACGTAATAGCGATAGCATCAGGTTTTGCGAGTGAAATGAATTTGGGTGATAACTGTAGAGGAAGTTTGTTAACTCGTGGTATGGCAGAAATTGTGAGAATAAGTATACACTTAGGTGCGTTACCGTCAACTCTGTACGGCTTGTCAGGCATGGGAGATTTAATAGCGACTTGTTCAAGCCCAATGTCAAGAAATTATACCGTTGGAGCAATGCTCGGGCGCGGTAAAAAAATTAAAGATATTTTAGCAGAATTAGGTTCTGTTGCAGAAGGTGTAAAAACTTCGAAAGCATTATGCGAATTAGCAGAAAAATTGGAGATTGAAGCTCCTGTTTCTAACGCAATTTATGATGCGGTTTATACAGATATAACCCCTCAAGAAATATTATCAAGATTAATGAATAGAAAACTTAAAAAGGAAGAATGCTATGATTAAATATGCTGTAAGATACTTAAAAAATGCGTTCATTCCGATAAAAGATATTCCGCAAGATTGTGAAGATTTGAACGGTAAATTGGTTTTGCTAAGAACTGAAAAAGGCGAAGAGGTTTTAAAAGCTTTTATTGTAAGTAAACCAATTGCAGATTTATTTGCAAAATGCCCCAAAACACCGCAAGCTTTTAGTTTTATTCGTGTCATGTCGCAAGAAGATATGATGATTTATGAGGAATTAAAAAAAGAAGAAGGAAGTGCTTTTTTTAAATGCCAAGAGTTAATAAAAAAACATAATTTAACAATGAATTTGGTAAGATGTAATATAACTTTTGACAAAAGAAAAATTTCTTTTTATTATACAGCTCCTGAAAGGGTTGATTTTAGGGAACTTTTGAAGGAACTGACGCAAATTTTTAAGAGAATGCGTATTGATTTAAGGCATATTGGGGTTCGTGACGAATCTTCTTTGATGGATGGTTGCGGAATATGTGGTAAGCCATTTTGTTGCGCTTCACATTTAAAGAAGTTTGAATCAATTAATGTTAAGCTTGCAAAAGATCAAGGCATGCCTATTGCTCCATCAAAAATTTCTGGTACTTGTGGGAGATTGTTGTGTTGCTTAACTTATGAATATTCAAATTATATTGAAGCTGCAAAAGATATGCCACCAGTTGGTTCAACAGTTATGACACCTTCAGGCTTGGGCAAAGTTTGCTTTATTCAGTTTTTGAATAATAAAGTTGCTGTCAAATTTGAGGATGGCAAAATTAAAGAATTTGGCAAAGATGAAATTGAAATGGTTGATGCTAATATTAATGTCGATATTGGTGAGTCAAATAATTTGATGAATTATGCAACTTCTGATGAAAAAGTTGATGCTAAACAACTTAAACAGTTGGAAGATGATAGAAATAGTTCAACAGGTAATGTATAAATAAAAGGAGATTGTTCTATGTTCGATGTAAATAAATTTGAAAAATTTCAACTGGTAACTTTAGGCGCTTTGCTTGCGGTTGGTTTAATTTTTTCAACTAAAATAGCGGTTAAAGGAATTTCCGGTAATGTAATTTCGGTTACAGGTTCTGCTTATGAAGTAATTAAATCTGATTCAGGGACTTTGGATTTTGAAATTTCTGTAAAAAAACCTACAAAACAAGAGGCATACTCAATTGCACAAAATCAAATTCAAGTTGTTAGGGATTATTTAAAATCTAAGGGAATTGAAAAGGTGGAATTAAAGACTGTGAACGGTTATTATAGCTATAAACGTGATTCAAGAACAGGCAATTATACAGAAGAAAGAGAAGCTTATAATTTGTCACAACCTATCAAGATAAGCTCTGATAATGTTTTATTAATAAAAGAAATATCAAATGATATTACAAGTCTGATTAATAAAGGTGTTGATATAACAGTATTTTCACCATCTTATGATTATTCAAAATTGGGTGATTTGAAAATTGTGTTATTAGAAAAAGCTTCAAACGATGCAAAAAAACGTGCTGAATCAATGCTAAAACCTACTCATAATAGAGTTGGCAATGTTCAATCTGTAAGAATGGGTGTTTATCAAATAACTCCTGTTGATTCAACAAATGTTTCAGATATGGGAATTAATGATACTTCAACAATAGATAAAAAAGTTACGGCTGTTGCCAATATATCATTTAAAATTAAATAAGAAAGAGTAGAGGTTTATGATGAAAAAAAGAGGTTTTACTTTAGCAGAGGTTTTAATTGCGCTAGGTGTGGTTGGTGTTATTGCTGCAATTACGACTCCAATGTTAATGACTGCAACTGCAAAATCGCAAGTTGAAACAGGTTTGGCAAAATCTGTGGCGATTTGGGAACAAGCAAATATAGGAGCTTTAAAAGATGCTGATTCAAGCAATATTCTTGATGCTTGGGGTAAATCTGACGGTACATTAAATTATGAAGAATACAGTAAAGCTCTATCTAATCAAATGAAAATGTCATCAAAATTGATTGAAGAAAATCAAGAAACTTCATTTGTAAACAAACTTTTGCCAAGCGCTTGTGCTGCTGCAGGCGGAAGTGGAAGCTCTACTAATTGCAATACAACTAGTTGTGTTCAAAAATATTGTCCAAATGGGTTCAAAACTTGTTCTCCCCAAAACCAATTGGCGTTAACGAAGTGTATAGAGGATTTGTGTTATAACGCTCAAATGGTCACGCCTGGGGATGTGGATTTAGATGTGGATTTAATTTATGATGAAAGCTTTCAAGGTGATGATGAAACAGGCGATGATGAAACAGATAATAAAAAAGCTTTAGAATGTCTAAATTCTTGTATTGCCCAAGGAAAACGCTCTTTCAATTTTGATGTAGTAAGTTGTACAAATAAATGTATGAATTCTTCAGAGGATGATGATATAGGGCATGAAGTAACTCCGGGAACAGGTTCAAGTACCGGTTCAGGTTCTGAAACTAGTAATGGAATAACGTTGCCTGATTGGACAAATATGTTTAATCAAAAAAATCAAGTTCTTGTTGCAAATAATGGTATAACGTTTGCGTTTGTAGAATCTCAAAAAGATTTGACAACTTCTAAAACTCCAAGCAAGCAGCGTATTGGTTTTGTTGCTGTTGACATAAATGGTGTTAATAAAGGTAAAAACCAAGTAGCGAAAGATATTTTTGGTTTTGCATTATATAATGACGGTTCTTTGCGTCCAATCGGTGGTGCAAATTGGGATGGCAAAAATGATGAAAAGACAAAAATTTGGCAAGATACTTGTGCAAATGATTCACAAAAAAAGGATATCTCTTGCACAGCATCTATTATTGAACAAGGGTATAAAATAAAGTATAAATACTAAATAATTTTCAAACAAAAATCGCATTTCAAAAAGTTTGGAGTGCGATTTTTTTTGTATTTACACAATGGTATATTTTTGATACAATAAAATATGTAAAATTAGTTGAGAGATATGTAATGTATAATCCTGATGATGTTATAGCTGATATAAAAAAATTTTTAAAAAAACTCATAAATTGTATTGAAAATGAATCTCAATATAATTTTTTAGGTAATAAAATTGTCAAAAAAAATCTTATAGATGATATTTTGTGTTGTATTGATGCAAGTATTCCAGAAGAGTACAAATCTTACTTAAAGCGCACAGGAGATAATAGATTAACGAGTAATACTGTTTATAAAGATTTGCAATTAAAATTAAAAACCCCTTTTGTTTTTAATAAGAATTATTATAGTATTTCGCTTTCTCATATTATTGGGCTTGCAGAAATGATGGCGCGTAGTTTTTCTCGAGATCTTAATTTATTAATGCGTGAATTATAAAAGCATGTTTTCATTGACTTTTATAAAAGGTTTGTTGTATTATTTTATTGACTATCATAGAAAGATTTATGGAGCAAAAAATGAATTCGCAACAAGATGATGTAATATACGGTTTAATGAATGAACTTGAAGAAGCTTTAGAAAAGAATGGAATGCCTTTATTGGGAAGTTTTTCTATTGTTAAAAAGGATACTGTTACAAATATTTTGGATAGATTATACGCAGCTTTACCTGATGAAATAAAAGAAGCAAGAGCATTGTTAAGACGTAAGGATGAGTTGCAATATGAGGCTCAACAACGTGCAGAAAAAATAGTTGCAGATGCTCAAGCTGAAGCTAATAGATTGTTGAGTGAATCAGACTTGCTTCGCGCGGTTCAACGTGAAGCTGAAAAAATTAAAGAACAAGTTATTGCAGATTGTGAAGATATTAAACGTAAATCTTTAGAAGAAGCTGATAACGTTCGTAATCAAGCAATAGATGAAGCTATGAGAACAAAAGATGGTGCATCAGTATATGCAGAACAAGTTTTGGCAGGAATTGAGCAAAATCTTAATCAGTTGCAAGAAGTAGTAAAAAATGGTCAATTACAATTAGAACGTCGTAGAATTGAATCAGAAGACCAATTTTCTTCAAACTATGCAAGATAATTTGTAATTTATTAAGTTTTTAAGAGTTTTTTTTACTTAAATATCAGTGTATAATATTTTTGATGAATAAAGTTTTAGAAGAAACTATTAAACTTGTGCCAGCCCAAGCCGGTTGTTACATTTATTATGACTCAACGGGCGAAATTATCTATGTTGGTAAAGCTAAAAATTTAAAACGGCGTGTATACAGTTATTTTCATAAACAGCATGACAGCGCTAAAACACGAGTGTTAGTTTCGCAAATTGAAAAACTTGAATATATAATCACGGATTCTGAAGTTGAAGCTTTGATATTGGAATCTCATTTAATAAAAAAACATAAACCTAAGTACAATATTTTATTAAAAGATGATAAAAAATATCCATATTTTTTGATTACGGATGAAGATTTTCCGCGTATTCAGGTTGTGCGCAAAAAGAACTTAAATCCGGATAAAGGTCGTTTTTATGGACCTTATACTGATGTTGGGGCAATGTATGCAACTTTAGATTTTTTAAAAAAAATATTTCCTTTAAAGCAGTGCAAAAATCCAAAATATACAAGCAGACCTTGTTTATATTATCATATTGGCAAATGCTTAGCCCCTTGTCAGGGAAAGGTTACACCAGAAGAATACCAAAAACTTATAAAACAAGTTGAATTGTTTTTGAGTGGAAAACAAACAGAGTTGTTAAAACAGTTAAAAGAGCAAATGCAAAAGTATTCAGAAGCTCAAGAGTACGAAAAAGCCGCTAAATTTCGTGATAGTTATGTAGATTTACAAAAAACTTTGGAGCGACAAAAAGTAGTTTATGAAAATACTAAACTTAATGAAGATATTTTAGCTGTTTTGTATGAAGATGGTATTTTAGTAATAGTTGTAATGATGATACGCGATGGTCGTTTGATTGACAAAAAAGATTTCACTTATTTTGTAGAAGATATTGATAAAATAGAATATTTTGAAACATTTTTTAGAGATTATTACACAACACTCAAACTTGAGTATCCAGATAAAATTGTATCAAAAGATCTCAAAGATATTGGTAATAAAGAGTTGTATCAAGAATGGTTAAAAGTTATTTCAGGCAAAAAAATTACGATTAATTATGGAAATGGACGAGGAAAGTATAATGAATTGTGTGAGCTTGCGATTAAGAACGCAAGGAACACATTAGAGAATGCAAAAATCAAAAAAATGTCACAAATCCGTGATAATTTTAATGAAGTAGGTTCGTATTTAGCAGAAAAACTTGAATTAACAAATTTCCCTAATCGAATTGAATGCTACGATATATCGCATATTCAGGGTACAAATACGGTTGCGTCAATGGTTGTTTTTCAAAACGGATTGCCTAAAAAAACTGCGTATCGTAAGTTTAAAGTAAAATTAACAGAAGGAAAGCCTGATGATTTTTTATCTATGAAAGAAGTGTTAACTCGAAGGCTTTCGCGGTTAAGTGAACCAAAATGGGAAAAACCTGATTTGATAATTATTGATGGTGGAAAAGGTCAATTATCAAGTGTAATGCAAGTCGTTGAAAAAATGGGGATAAAGGTTGGTGCAGGCGGTATAGATTTTGTATCTTTAGCAAAACGCGAGGAAGAAGTTTTTTTGCCTAACCGTTCTGAATCAATACTTTTACCAAGAGATTCAAATGCTTTGTATTTGATACAAAGAATACGTGATGAAGCACATAGGTTTGCGATAACTTATCACAGGGATTTGCGCTCAAAATCATTAAAAAAATAAAGGCGACTGGTTTTTTAGACCTAGTCGCCCCATAGTGGGTAAAATTTTTGAGTCTTGTAATTTAAAGTTTTAAAGTTTCTTTTTCTGAAAAATACTCTACTACGGTATCCATTACGTTATTAAAGAAAAAATCTAATTCTGAAGAAATATCTGATTGTTTAAAATCAATATTTGCAGAATTATTTTCATTAAAACGTGATAGCATTTCATTTTCGATACGCATATATTATTCCTTTCAGCTTTCTGGTTTTGCTTACAAAATATATATCGGCATTTTTTTGAAAAACTTTAGGGTTTAAATATGAATTGTTACAATTATTTACATTTTGAATCCATTCCTTTTGAATCTAAGATGGAGAGGTCGTTTTTACAACATAAAACCAAAACTTGATTTTATAAAAAAAATATGCAATAATAGACAAGAGGTCTGTTCTCTGTGTGTCATGGTCACAGGGGCTTTAGCTGGAAGATTATGAAAATCAGCTGTTTTTGTATATTAACCCGATAATGAGGATATTTTTCACTTATGAGTGAATTTAAATTTAATTACGATTTTTTGAAAAAGAACGCAACTGCTGGAAGCTGGCGCAGAGGTTATGAATATTATCAAAAGGATATGATATTAGAAGCTTTTCCTGAAAAGAATTTCTTTAAAGGAAAGGTAAAAGGCAATTATCAAGATTTTTATAACACCGATTTAATTTTTAAGAAAAATAAAATTGAAACTCGTTGTAATTGTCCATTAAAAGAGGAATGGTGTAAACACGCCGTTGCAATAGGACTGAAAGCTATTGAAACCGGTGCTTATGACAATTGGATGCTCGAAAAATATGGTGTTGAACCGGATTTATCTGATGTCATTATTCCAGAAATTGTTGAACCTCAAGGAAATTATATATTCCACTTTAATCCTAAGCGCAGACAAAACTTTTTTTCAATTCTTGTGCGTGACCGTTCGACGAATAAAATTGTCCGTTCAATTGAGTCAATTTTGCGAGCTTTGATTGAAGTTCAAAAGACAACTCCAGATTTTGAGTTAAATAAAATTCAAGCGGCTGAAACAGCTTTATTTCAAACTTTGTTAAAAATTTCTAAGCAGGATAAAAAAGCTGGTTGGTACGATATTCCGATAACAAAATTTGCGCCTGTATTTCCGCTTTTAGCTGAGCAAGAAGAAGTTTTAGATGAAAAAACAAAAGAACGTATTATGTTCACCGATAACGTCTGGGATTTAAATTTAGATGTTTCAACGACTTCTGTTAATGGTGGTACAAATATTGTATTAGAATTGTTTTGGACAAGACCTGATAAAGATGAATCTTATCCTTTTGAAGAAGTCAAATATTTTTCTCGCCAAATAAAATGGGGAAGATATAGAAATTTAATATTTCCAATAAATATAGCAATGAATGAATTGCCACAAAGTATTATTAAATCTACGTTTACAGATTTAAAAGAAGCTGATGGCGGTAAATTTGTTTATGAGGAGTTGCCTCGTTTACAAGAAATTATGAATGTAACTATTGCAGAGAATATCAGCAAATTGTTATTGGAACATAAAAAACCGATAAATGTTGTATCTTTGGGTATTGACTATGATCAATCGTTAAAGGCATCTTTGGAATTTGATTATTCAGGTGTAAGAGTTCCGTATTCAAAAAGCAATGAAAAATCTCCGTATTTATCTGTAAAAAGTCCCGAAGAAGATTTAGTTTATTGGATAAAAAGAGATTATGAACATGAGCAAATGGCGTATAACATGCTTTTAGCTTGTAAATTTGTTCCAATGCAAACAAATAATTTAGCATTAGAAAAAGAAAATGCAATAGATTTTTATAACTATTATATACAGCAAGCTGGTGAAGGTTGGAAATTTGAAGAACGTGATGATATGAACTTTTTCAAATTGATTCCTGAACCTTTCAAAATGTGTGCAAAAATTGACTTTTCTGAAGAATCTGTTGATAGTATGGAGATTCAAATTTACGGTCAAGTAGGTGATGAAATTATAAACTTTGATGATATTTATGAAACAATCCAAAACGGTGAAAAATATGCAAGAGTTAGAAGTTTGGGATTTGTTGAATATCCGGCTCAAAATATTTATCAAATTATGCGTTCATTTAACTCTTTTGACGCATACAGAAATAATGAAAATAAATTTTTGGTAAAAACATATCGTGTTGGTTTGATTACAGAATTGCAAAACCAAGGTTTTGAGCTTGTAATGAGTGATAAATTTAAAAAATTCTGGGAGCAAATTTCAACATTTTCAACCACTTCTGAAGGAATTGAATTGCCTGCAGAAGTTAATGCAGAATTCCGTGAATATCAGGTTAAAGGCTTTAATTGGCTATGGTTTATGTATGAATATGGTTTAAATGGAATCTTAGCCGATGATATGGGGCTTGGTAAAACGCTTCAAGCTTTAAGTTTATTACAGAAAGCAAAAGATGTTGACGGGCCAATGCCGACGCTTGTTATTGCACCTACTACAGTTGTTTTTAACTGGGAAAATGAAATTCAAAAATTCACACCAAACCTTTCTTGTTTAAAAATTCAAGGTGCGGATAGAAAAAGTTTGTTTAAAGAGATTCCTAATTACGATATTGTTATAACAAGTTATGCGTTAGTTAGAAGAGATGTTGAGAAGTTGAAGAAATTTAAGTTCAGATATATTATTCTTGATGAATCGCAAAACATCAAAAATGCGATATCTCAAACTGCACAATCTGTTAAAGAGTTAATTTCTGACCATAAATTAGCTTTGTCAGGTACTCCGATAGAAAATAAATTGGAAGAGTTATGGTCTGTTTTTGACTTTTTAATGCCTGGATTTTTGTTTAATGTTGCAGAATTTAATTATCGTTATGTAACACCGATTATGGAACGACAAGATAAAACAGTTGAAAAACGTTTGAAGTTACAAATATTTCCATTTATCTTACGTCGTATGAAACGTGATGTTGCGAAAGATTTGCCGGATAAAGTTGAAAATATGGCATATTGTGAACTTACAGATGAACAAAGAGATTTTTATCTTGAAGTATTGGATAGTACAAAAGAAGAGTTGTTCAAAAGTATTGAACTTAATGGTTTGGAAAAAAGCAGAATGTCTATTTTCTCAGCTTTACTTCGACTTCGTCAAATTTGTTGTCACCCTAAACTTTATGATAAAGAACATGTTAAAGGGGTTATTCATTCCGGTAAATTTGAATATTTAAAAGGAATGTTGGAACAAATTATTCAAGAAAAACACAGAGTGTTATTATTTAGTCAATTTGTGGATATGCTTGATATTATAAAAGCATGGCTTGAAAGAGTCGGAATTCCTTATGAATACTTAACAGGTAAGACAAAGGATAGGGAAGCTGCGGTTAATAATTTTAACAATAATCCGAATATTCCAATATTCTTGATAAGTTTAAAAGCTGGTGGAACAGGTTTGAACTTGACGGGTGCGGATTATGTAATTCATTATGACCCTTGGTGGAATCCTGCGGTTGAGGACCAAGCGACTGACCGTGCTTATAGAATTGGTCAAACCAAAAAGGTTTTTGTATATAGACTTATTACTAAAAACACTGTTGAAGAGAAAATTCAAAAGATTAAAGGTAGAAAAAGAGATTTGGTTGATAGCGTTGTTTCAATTGATAGAAATATCGCAAAATCTCTTACAATGGAAGATATTAAGGATATTTTCTCTGTTGATTAATAAATTGAATGATTTTTGTTAAGTGGCTTTTGGATTATTCGTTGTGTTGGTACTCTGCCACAGCCGGTTTAATCTGTATGCTATACTGGATAAATATTAATTGTGTTATAATGTATAATTAACGGTCTTGTTTAATGAACAGAATTTTATGTAAGTAATTTTCTTGACAATGTAAGGCTTTTTTGCTAGCATGAATGTGCTGTGATAAAGGTGTATTAATTATGAAAAGAGGTATTTTATGATATGTGTAGTTTCAAAGAATACAACAACAAATCGATTGCAATTTGTTAATTCTCAAAAACGATTAACGTTTAATGCGGAGCAGTCAATACCTATTGAAGAAGATTGTTTTATTAAAAATGATAATGAAACTCAATCCATAGATAAGCAAGGTTTAAATGAAAATCCAGTTCGTAATCATTTAGACCTTTTTGTTATATTAGCTGCGATTCTTGGATTTGGTGGTTTTGCGTGCTATTCTTTTTTTCATAAAAAGCCTACTAAAAACTCTGACATGGGGTTTATATCTTTAAATGACAATATAAAAGTCCCAAATTTGGAAACTTGTAAAAGTATAAATAAAGATTTAAGAGAAATGTTAGAAAATCAGATAAAATTAAGTAATTGTGATAAAAAGATTTTGGAAGAATCAGGTATGCCTCAAGCTTGCAAAGCATTTCTTTTATCAGGTTCTCCCGGCAATGGAAAAACTTTTTTTACAAAAATTTATGCTAAATCAATGAATGCGGAATATCAAGAAATTATCGTTCCGGATTTAATTTCTAGATGGGTTGGTGCAACAGAAGAAAATATGATTGCAGTTTTTAAGAAAATAATAAAAACTGCAAATAAAAATCCCGATAAAAAATATGTAGTTGCACTGAATGAGATTGATTCAATACTTCTTCCGGTAGAGCAATTAACTGGTCACGGCGGTAGCACTCATTTTGCATCATTAAGAAATCAGCGTTCTGCTTTATTGAATTATCTTGATAAAATAATGAGTGAAACAAATAATGTAACCATTATTGGAACAACAAATCTCGCTCAAAATAGCAAATCACTAGATGGGGCTTCTATGAGTAGATTTCAAAATATTATAGAGGTTCCATATCCGGATAGTGAATGCTTATATGAAGCTTTAAAAATGAATCTTGAAAAAATAAAAGATAAAGATATTTTTATTGAAAAAAATGAGGAATCTTTAAAAAAATTAGCAGAAACAATGGCAAAAAGAAAATTTTCATTTAGAAATCTTGAAAATATGATAAACACTGCTAAGTCAAAATTTTTAAATGATAAATTAAAAGATAAAGATACACCATTTCAGTATAAATATTTAGAAGATGCTCAAAAAAAGATACAAAAGTCCGACGGTGAAAGTGAAACAATTAAAAATATGCCTAAATGAAGAATATAGAGGTCGGTTATTATATGAGATTGAATTTAAATCTAACATCCCAAGGTATAAATTTTAAGGATAAACAAAAGAGTTTGAATTCTGCTGAAAAAAGGACTCTTGTGAATGCGCTTGATACTATTGATTTGGAAGTTGAAAACGGTAAAAAGAGGGCAGATAAGCTGAATTTAAATAATGAAACCTTGTGTCTTTTTCTCAATTTACCCCTAATGTATATCGGAATATGTAAAAATTTATCACCTTCAAAGTTTTCCGCGTTATTGTTCGGAATGATAGGTATTGGAGCTGCAACTTTTGGATTGTCAAACAAAAAATACGCACAAACAATTTTTGAAAATGAAATTTTAGCTCAAAAAAAATCCGGTATGTTTGAAACGACAAATTCATCAAAAAATGATTTAAGTAATCTAAACTTGTTTTTACCAATTACTGATACTAAACAAAAACAAATAGATGAAATGGAAGTTGTGAAAGAAATTAAGTCAAAAAAATATTCGAATAAATCTCAAGATATTGTTAATTTCCCATTTTCAAAAGAAAATCATGAATATTCACAGGAATTAAACAGTGTTAAAAAAGTATATAAGACAGAAAAACCTATTTTGACAGATGTTTCAGAAGCCGTTAAACAAATAGACGATAGTGCAAAAGATTATTCAAAAAAAACTTTAATCGGTATAAATTCTATTCTTACTTTAGCTAGTGCAGTCGGTATTGGTTTAACCTCATTGTTACAAAAATCAAATGAAACTTTACTAAAAAGTATCAAAAATGTGTATATCAAATCTTTTGCGATAATATTACCATTAGCACCTATGTTTGGATTAATGCTGGTTCCTGATTCAAACATAGTAAAAGATGTTGATAAAATTAGCAGATATAAGGCAAAAGAGGATTTCTTGAAAAGTTCAAGCATGTCAAATGATAAATTATCGTTTGCCCCAAAATCTATTTTTGAAACAACTATTGATTACTTTAAAACGAGAAAAGAATATAAGCAAAAAATCGGACAACAAAAAGATTTGATTTTAATAAAAAATAATATTTTGGCGAATACAAAACCTTCAAATGAAGAAATTAACAAAGCAAAAGAATTCAAAACCAAATTCTATAATGCAATAAATTCAGAGAAAAGAATAGAAAACAAACGTCGAGAAAAATTGGAAGAAACTATTTCTAATCGTTACTTGTATTATTTATTAATAGAACCAATTTTGATAATGCTTATGAAAAATATTTTGCAAAAAAGTAAACTAAATTATATAGCAGGCGGAATTTTAAGCGGAACATTTGCAACACAAGCATTACTTAATTGGAGCGCAAAGGATAAATAATACTTGTAGATTCTAGCAAAGATTGTTCGTACGACTATGATGATGATACACCATATTGGTAAGATCGCCAAAAACATTACGACTAATAATGTTATAAATGTATTTAAGATAAATTAAATTCAAAATCTAAAATTTACAACATAGAGTGATCAAAGCATGAGCTTAGCAACTCTACGTTTTTTGTTACAATTTTGTAATATTTTCATAAAAAATAGCAATTTTTTCTTAATTGTATACTTTATATATATAAAAGCAATAAAGAAGAGAGTACTATGACTTACGCATCAATAAGTTATACTAATATATCACCGCCTTTTGGTAGTTTGACTATGCATCATCATTGGCATAATAATCCGTGTTGCATGCCAGCACACATACATTACATGCCAAACTTTAGTTTTATGCCTGCATTTAATAATTTTTATCCAAATTATTATAATAATATTTTTGCGCCAATAGCAAGCGGCTTTTCTGCGATATTAGGTAATCAAAATTTTAATGTAAGTATTAATTATAATTCTTCGCCTTGGCTAGGTGGAGTATCTGGCTTTGCTCCAAATTGGTTTTACTTTGGTAATAATTATAATTCAATAGGTTTTCCTAATTTTAATTTTGATTGGAGTTCTGTAAAATTTAATATGCCAACTTATACACCAAGTATAAGTTATAAATCTGAAAAACATAATAAAACCGGTAATATTGAAAAAAATAATAAAATTAGCAAGCGGGGAAAATACGAAAATGGGGCACGAGATTTTGGCACTATGTGGCGCGATGAAGCGCTCATTGCTGCTAAGAACTCAAAATTTTTGGAAAACATAGAATCTGGAGGAACCGGATGGACATTGCATAGCGCAAGCTTTACAACAGATATTCCTTATGCGCGAAAAGGTACAAAAGCGATTTTAGACAAAGTTTATGAGCAAACAGGTATAAGAATGCGAATAACCTCTGCTCTAGGAACAAAAGGTCGAAATAATTCGATTCGTTCGCCACATAGTGGTGCAGGTGATTATTTAACATCAAGCCATTTTTATGAAGCAAATCCCAAAATAGATATTTGTGCTGTTGATGGGAATAATAAACAACTTGCAGAAAAACTTAAAGCAACCGGACTTTTTGATAGAGTAAGTCTTGAAAGTGATCATATAGACGTGAGAATCAAGGACACTGCATATTCTCAATTTAGTGTCACAGCATAAGATTTTGTTAAAGTTTTTCGGGGTGATTAGAATTTGACAAAATTATCTCATAATATTCGTTTTTGTCGATATTAATTCCCATATTTTTGGTATCAATTACAAATTTCTTTTTCTTTTTTAAATTTTTTTTAGGTTTGTTATTTTCTGCCATAGCTAATGATTTCATTGTTTTCACCAACTTGTACGATTGTTGGTTTATGTGTTTTAATTTCATCTTCTGTCATTTGTGCATAAGTTACAATAATAATTTTATCGCCAGCTTGAACTTTTCTAGCTGCTGCACCATTTACGCAAAAACATTTAGAACCTCGCTGTCCTTTTAGTGCGTAGGTTTGGAATCTTTCTCCATTATTAATATCTAAGATTTCAACTTTTTCCCATTCTCTAATATTTGCTTTTTCTAAAAATTCTTCATCAATGGTAATAGAGCCAACATAGTTTAAATTTGAATCTGTAATTGTTGCTCTATGAATTTTTGAGTGTAAAAATTCAAATAACATATTTATATTCCTCTTTCCTTATTTATACTAGCACAAAAAATTGTTTAGTTGTTTAATTGTTTTTTTATTTTAATATATAAAACTTAATAAAGAGAAAGGGGGCTTTATGCTAGATTTATTTATATTAGAAACTTGTCCGTATTGTAGAAAGGTTATGGATTTTTTAGAAAAAAATAAAATAGAATATAACAAAATTAATATTGCGGATAAAAGTGCTGAAGAATCTTTGATAAAACTTGGTGGTAAAAGGCAAGTGCCATTTTTGGTTGATAATAGTCGTAATCTTCAATTGTACGAATCCTCAGATATAATTGAGTATTTGAAAACACTTTTGTAATTTTTTTATCTTGTAGTAAAATATCATTATGAGAAGAAAAGTATTAGGGTTATTAATATTATTGGTATTGTCCGTTTCGTCTATTCAGCCAAATATTTGGGCAGCGGATGGAGTGAGCATGTTTACTAAATATTATGAAGATGCGCAAAAATTTTATAATAACGGACAATATGCTTCTGCAGTAACGTCTTATCGTCAAGCTTTGAGAATTAATTATCTTGATAATTCGGCTAGAATTGGGCTTGTTAATTCTTACCTTGCACTTGCAAGCTACAATGCAAATGACGAAAAAAATTATGATAAAGCGGCAAATAATTTTCGTAATGCTTTGTTTTATTTAAAAATGTATCCGACGAAGGAACAAGCTGTTGAAAATTCTGCAGGTTTGATAACTTCTGCAACTGAAAATTTGAATCAATGTCTTAAAGTTATTGGTTTTGATAGAACTCCTGATTCAAGGTTTAATAAGGCAATTGAACTGCGTGCTTCTGGAAGATTAGCGGCTGCTGCGTATGAGTTTTCACAAGCCGCAAATAGTGAAAAATATTCGGCAGAAGCTAATATGATAATTGCAGATTTGATGAAAATTTTAGGCAATGAACCACGTTCTGCGGATTATTATAAAATCGCGCTAGATAAAGACCCAACTAATGGTGCTTTAAGAATGAAGTACGCGAGAACTCTTGATAAAATCGGAAATTATGATGAAGCTTTAGTTCAGTATAACAATGCGCTTGCAAATAGTAAAGGTGATATGGAAGTTTTGTATGCGCTTGAAAGAATATATTTAAAAAAACTTGCGATGGCACCAAAAGATGCGGAGCTTAATGCAAATATAGGTGCAATAAAACAAGCTCAGGGAGATTTCGAAAGTGCACTAAGCTATTATGGAAAAGCTGAACAGTTGAACCCTGATAACTTAAATACGCGTTTAAATGTTGGAACTTTATACCAACAAAAGAAAGATTATTTAAAAGCTTTAAAAGCTTATGATTCAGTATTAACAATGTATCCTGATAACGTGCAAGCAAATTTATATAAAGCCCAAGCTCTTTCAGAAATGGGTGATAAATCAAAATCTTTAGAATACTATAAAAAAGTTTTATCTTTAGATCCTGCAAATGTAGTTGCCAAAAACGATATTATAAATGTCATGCAGGCTTCTTTATCTACAGAAGATTTTTTAGCGTATTTGTCTAAAAATGCTTCTAGTGACAGAAATATACAAAATATTTTGTATGATTACGCATATAAATTACATAAAGAGAATAAAATTCCACAAGCAATTTTAGCATACAAAGCTGTCATTAATTCAAATCCTGCTAATGTTGATGCTTATGTAAATTTAGCAATTTGTTATGCATCAAGTGATGATTATAAAAATGCTATAAACATTTTAAATACGGCAAAAACTAAATTTCCGGCGAATAATTCTGTTTTAACTACTTTAAAAGAGGTTCAGCAAGATTCTGTTTCAGTTGTTTTAAATGATGCGTCAAAATATTATGCTAATAAGGATTATAAAAAAGCAATCGAGCAGTATTTAAAAATCGTGCCAGCTACAGAAAATTCTTTATTAGGAATCGCCGCATCATATAAAGAGTTGAATAATTTTGATAAAGCGATTGAATATTATCAAAAGGCTGAAGCGATTGCATCAACAAACGATAATATTCCATATTATATTGGTTATTTATATTCTGAACAACAAAAATGGGGTGATGCTGAAAATTATTTGCAAAAGGCTTTGAAATTAAATCCTCAATCTCAAGCAAAAGAATTGTTAGCTTATGTTCAACAAAATTCAACATTAAAAACGTTAGATGATGCAATAAAATTATATGAAGCAAATAATTATGAAAGTGCATTAACCAAGTTTAATGAAATAATTAAACGTGATTCAAAAAATGCCTATGCTTATTATTACCGTGGCGTAATTTATGATGCGCAAAAGAAAGTATCTTTAGCAATAAGTGATTATTTGAACGTATTAAAAAACACAAGCGAAATCCCAATTGCAAATTATATGTTGGCAGTTGATTATGATTCCTTAGAAAAATACAAAGAAGCGTATAATTATTATTCAAAATTTGTTTCTTCATATCAAACAGAAGATGAGTATTTGAATTATGCAAAATCTAGAATGGAAGAATTAAAAGCTTATGCAGGTTAAAGATTTAATATCAAGTAAGGTTTCACTTGCTCCGATGGCTGGAATTACTGATTATGTTTTGCGCTCTTTAGTTAGAGAGTATTCGAAAACATGTCTTTTAACTACAGAAATGATTAGCTCGGAAGCTTTGCGACAAGTGAAAGATACTGATATCGTGCGTAAAGATTTAAACCATTCTCCGATATCTTATCAGTTAAGCGGACATAAACCTTTTATGATAGCCGATGGAGCAGAGTATTTAGAAAAATTTGCGGATATGATTGATATAAATATGGGTTGTCCAGTAAATAAGGTAGTAAAAGGAACAGATGGGGCGGCATTGATGCGTAATCCTCATTTGGCGCAAGATATAGTGCGAGCAGTTAAAGAGCGTGTTAATATTCCGGTAAGTGTAAAATTTCGATTAGGTTATACAATGGATGAGCTTAATTATGTTGAATTTGGACAAAAAATGCAAGAAGCTGGTGCTGATTTTATTACAATACATGGAAGAACTCGTTCACAAATGTATAGTGGTAAAGCTGATTGGAAAAAAATTGCTGAGTTGAAAAAAAATGTTGATATTCCGGTTTTTGCAAATGGTGACGTAAATTCTATTGAATCAGCTGTGCAATGTTTGGAAGAATCACAAGCAGATGGTGTGGCAATTGGGCGTGGTGTTTTAGGTGATGTGACATTAATTTCGCGAATAGAAAAATATTTAACAACTGGCAAATATACACCTGCGCCGACAATAGAAGAGAAAGTTTTTCAAGCTAAAAAACATTTGTTGCGCGAAATTGAATTTAGAGGAGAAGAGGTAGGAGTAAAGTTTGTAAGAAAATTTTATCCTTATTATATAAATGGATTTCAAGGAGCATCACAGTATCGTGGAAACTTGGTGAAACTTGAACATTTTGAAGAAATTACTAAACTTTTAGATGAAATATTAATAAAAAACAATAGTTTTTGCAAACATTGAATATATATATTTTCTCAAAAATTTTTATTCAAAATTTTTCATTTTCAAAATTAAACAGTTGGCGGTGTTAGTAGGTTTTATTTTGCGCTAATTATATTGTAAAGAGGAGAAAAAAATGAAATTAGAAAATTCTGAAACTTTGCAATGTTTAGTAAATGCTTTTGCTGGTGAATCTCAAGCGCGCAACCGTTATACTTTTTATTCAAAAATAGCTAAAAATGAAGGTTTTGAAAAAATCGCAGAAGTTTTTAATAATACAGCCGAAAACGAAAAAGAACACGCAAAACTTTTTTATAAACTTATTCCGCCAAGTGAAAGCAGGCAAGTAAGCGGATGTTATCCGTTTTTTATGGGAAATACTTTTGAAAATCTTATTTCCGCAGCAAAAGGTGAGCGTGAGGAGTGGGAAGTTATTTATAAACACGGTGCGCAGGTTGCAAAAGACGAAGGTTTTGATGAGATTGCTAAGACTTTTTTAGGAATACTTGAAATAGAAAAACATCATTCACATAGATTCCAAATCTTAGCTGATGAGTTACGCGAGGGGACTTTGTTTAAGAAAGAAGAAGAAACTCAATGGATATGCAGAAAATGCGGTCACACGCAAATTTCAAAAACGGCTCCTTTAAAATGTCCGGTGTGTTCGCATCCACAAGGTTATTTTGAAATACTAACTGAAAAATTTTAAGACTAAAATTTGACACTTTGTAAAAAATCATTAATAAAAATTTATAAATACAGGAGTATGACATGTTTATTTTTGATTTGTTTAACTTAAAAAGTCATTGCACACATGACTTTGTGTCAATAGAATCTGATGGCGGCTATTGTCCGACTTGCGGAAAATTTGTTCGAAATGATTGGTATATAACAAGATGCGCAACATGTGGCGTTAAACTTAAAACTATTATAAAAAATGGTGTTGTTATGCCTCAAAATCACTTTTGTACAAACTGTGGGAGCAAAGAATTTGTAGAAGAACGTTTAGAGAAAATTAATTTTGTGGATATAAATTTTGCCGTATTGAAAAAAACTGTTGTGGAAGCTTGCGAACCACATGTTTTTACCCAATGTTGGGAAGAAAAAACAAATTGGCAACCAAAACTGCTAACACAAAGCTAAAAATATCGGCGAGAATTCCTGTTAGCATTGCATATCTGAATTTTTTGATTCCAATTGCACCAAAATAAACGGTTAAGACGTAAAAAGTTGTTTCAGAACTTCCAAGCATTATTGCGGACAATTTAGCAATATAAGAATCGGCTCCATGTTCAGTGGCTAACTCGGAGAAAATTCCAAGTGCGGCGGAACCTGATAGCGGTCTGGTTATCATTATTGGTAAAGTTTCTGTTGGTATATTTAATTTTGTAAAAAGAGGGCTTAATAAATTTGATAGTATTTCCATCGCACCAGACGCTCTGAAAATTGAAAATGCTACAATTAAAGCAACTAAATATGGAATTATTGAAATTGCAACTTTAAATCCGTCTTTTGCTCCTTCCACGAATTCTTCATATACATTTACTTTTTTACACGTAGCATAAATTAGAATAAATAATATAAATATTGGTAATATCGTATTAGAAATAAGTTTTATCACAAATGATTCTCCTTAGCATGCCAAATCTTTTTTAAACATAATGAGATTAATATTGCAAAAATAAAGGAAATCGTTGTAACAATTAAGGTTGGCAATATAATGTCTGTAGGATTTTTTGCTCCAAGCCCTGTTAAAATTGCTATTACGGTTGCCGGTATGATTTGAAATCCTGCGGTATTCATTCCTAAAAACATGCACATGCTATCAGATGCTACAGTTTTATTTTTATTTTCTTCTTGAAGTTCTTGCATTGCTTTTATGCCAATTGGAGTTGCTGCGTTAGTTAAACCTAAAGCATTTGCACTAATACTCATTGCAATATCGCCAATTGCCGGTGAATTTTGTGGAATATCTGAAAATATTTTTTTTGTAATCGGTTTTAAAATTTTTGCTATTATATTAATAATTCCGGCTTTTTCTGCAATTCGCATAACGCCAAGCCAAAAAGCCATGATTCCAATTAAAGAAAATGCAATTTTAACTGCAATGTTACAAGATGTTAATAATGAGGTATTAACTTCTTCCAGTCTGCCATTAACAAACCCTATTATCAAAGATATTGATATTAAAAGCAAAAATATATAATTCATTAAATTTTATTCCCTTAATTTGTTAATATTTATATTAAAAAAAAATTTATGATTTGTCACTATTTTTATATTATTATATAATAAATAATGAATGTACTTAAAATAATATGTGGATAGTTTTTTATGGCAGATTTTGACAATATTACAGAGATAAATGAAAATTTTAGCACAATAAAGACCTTGTTAAATTCAATTAGAGCACAAGGCATACTTAATACATCGGATGTAGACAAGGTTTTGTCCGGTATAAATTCTAAGTTAGAGAGATTGAATACTGAAGAAGATATTGATTTAATAAAAATCTTCTTGTCAGAACTTAAACAAAACTTAGAGGAAAGGCATGCCACTTTAATTGCTAAGTTTGGTGCTATAGAATCTTTGTTTACAAATTTGTTGAAAAACAGTTCTGAAATGTTGAAATCATCAGAAGTTAAAGAACTTTTTGATATAGTTGCAACTAATTTATCAGTATTTTCTCGTGAAATTGTTGCTCAAAAGGAAAATTTAACGGATATTTCTTTGCGTTTAGATGCTTTGAGATCAGATGATACGAAAGAAAAAAATATTATTAAAAATATTGCATTGTTAAAGCCTGATTTGGAGCGTTTAAATAATGGATTTGATTCTATTGTTTTGAGTTTGAATGATAATTTCAAATCAATGATTAAAACTATTTCTACAATTGATAAAACGGAATACTTGGATAGATTTTCTGCAAATTTAGCATCTATACAAGAAACTACGGGAATGTCAATTTCGGCTGTGCAAATTTTGGATAAAAAGACCAGCCAAATTGATGATTATATAAAGGAATTGGCGACAAAAGAAGACTTGAATTCGACAAATAAACGTTTGGTTGAGATTTTTGCGTCAACTCAAGATATTAATTCTGCGTTTGATGAATTAAATCAACATTGCCATAAATTTGATAATTTGGCTGAAAAAATTGATGCTTCTGTTAATATTGTTGTAAGTTTAAAAACTTTGCTTGCTGATAATTTTGATTCTCAATCGCAAATGTTGACTCAACGTTTAACAGATATTTTAGGTAAATTTTCGGAAATTGAAACTGATGAACAGTTTAATAGTGTTAAATCTGATTTAGAAACTATTATAAAAAATCTTGATAATTATTTCGCAAATTTCGATGTGACTTCATCAGAAACAATAAATGAAATTAGAAAAGTTTATAATTTGTTGCATGATTTAAATATTGATGTGACGCTAAAGAATTTTGAGAATGTTGTTTCTAATTCAGAAGATGCTATAAAGGCGCATATAGATGAAACTTCAAAAATCCAATCATCTTTGAGCGAGGCGCATATTTCGCATGTTTTGCAAGACATTAATTCAAGCACAGAATCTTTGACTGCAAAATTGGCGCAAACTCAAAATTCATTGGCTCAAATATGTGACACGAATTTTTCATCAGTATTTGAGGATATTAAAGGCTTAAAAAGTGTTCTTTCGCAGATAGATGAAAATACAATGGCTGCTAATAGTGCTATTTTTTCAAGTATTTCTGACAGATTATCTGCTTTTGAGGGTAATTTAAAAGACTCTTTGGATGTTCAACAAAAAACTATTTTTGAAACTTCAAACCAATTAACAGCGCAAGTCGCTGCTTTAAAAGATTTGTCTAACACAATTGATTATAAACTTGATTCTTCAATTGTTGAATTAAATAATACAAAAATTGAGTTTGCGCCATTAAAAGATTCTATCAACGAGGTTTTGGCGTTGGATTTTGTCAATGTTGTAAAGGATTTGAGAGTTGATTTATATGCTTCTAAGCAAGAATTGGAGAACAATATTGAAAAATCTACAGGTGAACTTTCAGAAAAAGTTACTGAAGATTTATTTGGAAAATATCAACTTATTATTAATAAATTAGAAACAACTGAAGATGTCATTAAAGAAACTCAATTTAAATCTTTGGTTGAAATAAAAACAATTTTGGAAAAAATTTCCGGTTCTATTATTGATGTTATTTCTTACGTTTCAGAACAAAAAAGTGGTAATTCAACCATTGTTATAGATAGAATAGAAACTTTAGCAAGTGAAATCAAGGATACGGGGCTTAATTATGTTGAAAATGTTAGAGATGTTGTAGATGTAATCAGAGCTCAAGTTGATAATGGGTTAAAGAATTTTGAAATTGATTCTGCATCTAAATTTCATTCTTTAGAAAATGTGGTTGCTAAAAATTCAGAAGATGTTCAAAGTGCAATAAAAATTTCTTACAATAAATTGCTTGAAATTCAAGATTCATATCGTGAAATAAAGGAAGCTCTTGATATAAATGCTATTTCTTCAAAAGAAAATTTAGATACAATTATTAGCGCGAATGATACAGCAAAGAGTGATGTAAGTTTAAAAATTGAAGCAATAAAAAATGCATTGTTGGATAAAATTGCTGATTTCAAACAAGATTTCACTTGTGAAAATGCTGATAAGATTAATGAAATACGTTTTGCGGTTGAAACTGTGGGTAGTCAACAATCTAAAGAGATGTCGGAGCAAATAGAAAACATTAAAAGTTTGCTTTCTCAAGCGGCATCAAACAATATTCAGGCACGAAATGAAGTTATTAGTAAAATTGCGCAAAATTTTGATATTTTAAAAAATACAGTTGTTGAATCAACTAAAAATACAGAATCAAGTTTAAATACTGAAGTCGGTAAGGTTTTAGATGGATTTAATGAAATCAAGGAAACTTTGAATCAGTTAGATACATTGATAGATGCGGATATGACACGTCAATTATCTATTATTGAGAATAATTTTGAAACCTTAATTTCGCAAATTTCAATTCTGTTTGAAAAAATTGATAATTCGTTGGTTAGTCATATTAATAACGAGTTTGATAAAGTTTCAGATTTGGTAAAAATTTCAATTGATGAGCGTTTAGATGCTTATAAAGCAAAAATTGAAGCTTCTTTTGATAATATTCAAGAAAGAGCCGGAAAACAAGCTGAATATATTGAAAATATTATTAATGCTTTAAAAAATGATGTTCAAAATGATTGGCAAATTTATTCTGCAAAAAATACTGAGCAAATTGAAAATCTGTCAAACAATTTAAAACTGCTTCTTGAAGATAATTCAAAATTAACTGCAAATGATTATTTAGCGTTGGAAACAAGTTTTAAAGATGTTGCTAATTCAATTCTTGAAAATAGTTCATTATTAAAAGAAAATGTTGATGCAAAACTTCAAGAAATAACGACTGCTTTAAAAACTTTAGATGAAGAAAATTCTCTTAAATCTGAAAAAATAAAAGAATCGATAACAAGCATTTTGAATAACAACTTAGCTCAAATTAATGCAAGCAATTCTTCTAATTTAGCCGAAATACAAAATGCGACTGCAAATGCCATAAATACTGCATTTGCTCAAATAAGTGAAAGAGATGTTGTTGTTAATACAACAGTTTCGAATCTTTCATCTCAAGTGGATAAAAATTCTGGTTTAGTAGAAAATATTTTAGCTAAAGTATCTAATTTGCAAGGTCTGACTTTAGAAAATGAAAATACATTATCTTCAATAAATACGCTAAATGAAAGACAATCTGAAAATCTTAATAATATAGTTGAGGCTCAGACTGAAAATTGTGCGAAATTGAATAATATTGAAGATTCAATAAATAACTTTAATAATAAATTCGAAAATGCAGAAACTCAAATTGTAAGCGAGCTTGCTGATTTAAAAGATAATTCATTAAAGTTAAATGAAACAGTAACAAATTTGGCAGATTTAGCAGGCGTAAATAAAGAAGTTTTCGAAAAATTAAATAATACTGCAGAAAATACTTCTAAAACTTTAGAAAATTTATCAGAAATAGATTCTATAAATAAGAATTTGTTGATTAATATTAATCAAAATGTTGATGAAAAATCTGTAGAAATTCTTCAAAAAATTAATGAAGGTATCGAAAATAACAATATTCAAAATGAAAAGTTAGATGAATTTAAAGAAAATCTTTCAAAAGCATCAAATTATGCTGAACAAAATAATGAAATAATTTTGAATGTTGAAAGTATGCTTAATATGAGCATAGAGAAACGTCAAGAAGCAATAACTTCTATTAATCAATCGCTAGATTCTGCTCGCAGTTCTATTTCTCAATTAAGTGAGTCTATTTCAGAAAAAGCTGAATTAATCAAAACTTTTGCAGAAAATCTTTCAGAAAAAGATTTGATTGAAATTAAACAACAATTATCTGAAATTTCAGAGTTGGCAAATACGCAAAAAGAATGCATAAAATCAAATCAAGAAAATATTATCAAAACGTGTTCAAATGAGATAAATAATATTTCTAATTTAGTAGAAAAAGAAACTGACATTATAATGGCAGAATTAATTGAACAATTTGATTTGATGAAGAAATCACAAAATGATGATTTGGCTGGTTTATCATCAAAAATTGAAGAAATCATCACTTCTCAATTGTTTGCTAATATTGAGGATATCAAGTCTTATTTTGATGTAAAAATGGATTCTGAAAATGTTTCAGGTAGGTTAGATGTTTTAAGAGCTGAATTATCAGAAAAAATTAATGAAACTCTTACGCAAATGAATGGTTTGTTAAAGTCTGATGTGTACACAACATCTATTTCAGATTTTAGAGTTGCAAACGAATTGTTGGTGAATAATGCAGTTGAATCAATTAATGATAGTATTAGCAATTTTGTTGCAAACAATACAGAAGTTTTAAAAGTAAGTATTGGAGAAGATTACAAAAATCTACTTCATAAGCTTGATATTTTTGATAAAAATTTCAAGGATGCGCTTGTTGATAAGTATGAAGAAATAAAGCTTTTATCAAATAATTACAATGAATCTGTAAAACATGTAGAAAGTTCAATTTTTGGAATTTTATCAAATTTTGATGTCAAAACTACTGTTTTGAGTGATAAAATCGATGCCGTAACAAAAGATTTAGGAGTTTTAAATAGTAATTTTGAAGGTTTAAAGGCTCAAATTTCTAACAAAGAATTTGATGAAGCTTTTCAAACGGCTTTAAATAAACAAATTGAAGGCATAAAAGATTTAATTTGCGATAATTTAAATTATATTGAAGATATTAATGAATTATGCGTAAATAATTTACCTAATGTTTCAGAATTAAGTGCAACATTAAAATATTCAGTAGCAAATTCAATAACTGAAATTTCGCAAAAAATTGATTCGCAAAATTTTGCGGAACAAATCGAAAATGATTTAAAAGTATTAAAATCAGATATTATTACTCAAATTTTGAATATCTTTAATCAAATTTCATTTGTTGCAGAACAAGAAGAAATTTTAGATTATATTGATGTCAAGCATTCAGAACTTGTTGAGGTTTTAAGTCATATTGTAACAACTTCTGCGGATGTTAAAGATTCCATTGATGTTGTTGATATGAAACTTGATTCTGTGAAAGAAGATATTAAATCTCTTAATAAAAAGATACAAATGATTTTATCAGATGATGAAGAAGACATTGACTATGCATATAGCTTGCGAGATTTAGAATCTGATATTGCCAATTTGCGTTTAGTTTTAAATGAAATGAAAGAAAGTGGCGCTGGTGATGATATAAAGAAATTGGCAAGTTCTACAGAGGAAGTGTATAGTATTTTAGAAGCTTTAAAATCTGAATTGCCACAAAAATCAGATATAGAAAATATTTCAGAAGATATTGTAAGTATTAGTACAAGAACAAATAAATTAATTTTAGCTTCTGATGAATCATATAAAACTTTGAAAGATAGCTTGCAAGAATTTAAGCTTGTAATTAATGATTTAGATGAAAGAACCAGAAATTTTGCAGAAGAAACAGGCATCAATAAAATTGATTCTAAGCTTGATTATATTAATTCAATGATGGCAAAAGGCGAAAAAACAAATCAAATATTTAATCAAGTGTTTGAATATTTAGCAGAATGGGTTGATAATGCTGGTGTACAAATTTCTGGAATTTCTGATAAGGTAGAATCTTTAGATGAAATCGGGCAAATCAAGGTTATGCTTGCAGATTTAAAAGCTGAAGCTGAAGATGATTCAAGTGCAACTGAACTTGTTGAAACTTTAGGTCAAGTGTTTGATAAACAAACAAAACGCATAACATCTTTAGAATCTAAATTAGATAAAATTATAGTAGAAACTACTATTAATAATAGAAATAATAAAATTGACATGTCGCCAATGGAAGATACTCTTAATAGATTTTTGGTTGCAATCGATGAAAAACTTTCTTCACAACAAGCAAGGATTGATTCTTTAGAAGCAAAGCTTGAAAGTGCAATGAGTTTGCTAGAGGAAAAAGAAACCGTTGAATTATCTAAAAAAGTTGGCGGTATGGATAGACGTATTACAAAATTAAACAAAACTATCGAAAAAATAGCGTCACATGTTATTGAAAACTAAAGCTCAAAATAAACTTAAATCAATTGTAGGAACAACTAATGTTTTAACTTCTAAAGAAGAACGTTATTGTTATTCTTTTGATGCATTGAATTCAAGAGAGCAAGGTAAATTGCCGGATTCAGTGGTTTTTGTAGAATCTCAAGAGCAAGTACAAGAAGTTTTAAAATATGCTAATTTAAAAAAAATTCCGATAGTCGCAAGAGGTGCCGGCTCTAATATGGTTGGAGCGTGTTTATGTTTAGATTCTGGTATCGTTTTGAATTTTTCTAAAATGAATAAAATTTTAGAATTCAATAAATCGGATATGACAATAAGGGTTCAAGCAGGGCTTGTACTGGCGGATTTAATGAAATTTGTTGAATCACAAGGGTTGTATTATCCGGCATATCCTTCTAGTTATAAAATTGCAACAGTTGGTGGCGCAATTGCTCAATCTTCAGGTGGAGCAATGTCTTTAAAATATGGAACAACAAAAGATTACATTTTATCCATGAAAGTAGTTACGGCTCAAGGTGAAATTTTAAATTTGGGATGCGATACAATCAAAAATTCAACAGGTTATCATTTGGCTCAATTAATGATAGGTAGCGAAGGTACGCTGGGTGTTATTGTTGAAGCTACAATAAAATTGATTCCAAAACCTGAGTATAAAAAAGTAATTTGCGCATATTTTTCAGACATCGAATCAACGGTTAGTGCTGTAAATAGTATTTTAGAAAATAAGATTATTCCGGCAGCAATTGATTTTATGGATAAAAATTCTATCATAACTGTAGAAAATTATTCGAATTGCGGACTTAATATGAGCGCAGATACAATGCTTATAATGGAATTGCATGGTGACAGAATCTCTGTAGAAAATCAAAATAAAAAGATTATAAATATTTTAAATTCAGCGAACGCGTTTGAAATTCAAACTACTGATGATAATGAAGTTATAGAGAAAATTTGGGGAGCAAGGCAGGCTTCTTATTCAGCAACTACAAGGCTTGCTCCGGATGTGATTTCTGGTGATATTATTGTCCCACGTAAGAATTTGGTTGAGATGATAAAAAGATGTCGAGAAATTTATGACAAGTATAATTTAAAAATGTGCTTGGTTGGACATATTGGAGACGGAAATTTACACCCGCAAATAGCATTAAATATTGATAATGATAATGAGTATAAGAATTATAAAAATGCACAAAAAGAACTTTTTGACGCTGTTTTAAAATATGAAGGAACAATTTCTGCAGAGCATGGAATTGGGGTGGAAAAAATTAATCATATAGATACTTTTATATCAAAAGAGGTTTTAGGGTATATGAAACAAATTAAAAAAGTTTTTGATCCAAATAATATTTTGAATCCGTATAAAATTTTTAAAATGAATGAATAAAAATGTTTTTTTGAGTATAATATTGGAAGTAAGAATCAGGAGAAGGTCAGATGGATATAATAGTTATAAATTGTACAGTTCCGGATAAAAAAATTGCAAACAATATTGCAAAAATTTTATTGAAACATAAATTAGCAGCATGTGTATCAATCATGGAGAATGTTCATTCAACTTTTGTTTGGGATGGTGAAGTTTGTAAGGAAAAAGAAGTTTTGATGATGATAAAAACAAGACGTGCAAATTATGCAAAAGTTAAATTGGTTATTGAAGATATGCATCCATATACAGTTCCTGAAATAATAGCTTTGCCAATTGTTGATTGTTCAGAAGATTATTTGAAATGGATAATAAAAGAAACAGAATAAACGAGCTTGTTAAATATTTTGAAACATTAGGTATTGAAATTAATTTATGCAAGAATCGTGCTCGTGGGAATAAAGGTTTTTTTAAGGCGAAGGGTGAGTGTTTCAGAATTGATATTGCAAAATCTTTGTCAGAGGATGAAGTTTTGCGAGTTTTGATACATGAATTTGCGCATTATATTCACTATTTTTATGATAAAAAACTTAGTTCGTTAAATTTTATTTTGGGTAATGAGCTTGATGAGAATTTATTAGAAGAGCTGATAAGATTGACAGTTGATTGTATTTCGCAAAATGAAATTAGTCCGCTTTTTGAAAAAAAGAATCAGTTAAAATTGGATATAAAAAATTTATCTATACCAATAAAGGCTTCAATTCCAGATTTTAAACTTTCAATAAGATGCCGGGAACTTGAATCAAAAATAAACAAAACTTGCTATAAGTATCTTTTAAAATATGATAGAGTAAAAATTTTGTCGGGATTTTCTGCAAAAATAATTTCAATAGCGGATTTGAAGAATGATTTAGATGAAAATGCCAAAAATTACTTGTTAATAAAATCAAAACAACGCGCGATGAATCGTATAAATTCAAGAATTTCGAAATATAATAAATATTATAATTCTAATACAGAGCTGTTTGCGCGCTCCGTCGAAATGTTTGCTTTAAAACCTGAAATAACTAAAAAATTGGCACCGACAGTTTATCAAATTTATCAAAAAGCATTAGATGAAAATACTATTCCGTATTTTACACGTTTGATAAATTTATTGGTTATAAAATTTTAGTAAAAGAGGATGCGGAAAAACAATTATTTTTCCTTCAAGTTCATTTTATTTAATCTCATTTTTTATATCATTTAAAATATTTTGAGCACAATTGTTATTTGCAAGATTCAATTCTTTTAAAATGTTGATTCTGTTTATTTTTTTGCAATCTTCTTTTTGTATAAGAATTTTATCTAAAAACTTTTTTAGTTCTTCATTGTTGTGTGATTGATAATATGTTTTGACAATTTTTTTTACATTATCGTTATATTCTGCTGCATTAGCTGATACTAAATGGATTACAGGCTGTTCTGTTAATAGGTATTCTGTTAAAAATGACCCGCAATCTGTTATCAGTGCAACTGATTCATTAAATAAATCCATGTAATCGCAACTATCGCAATAAATCCCAAGTTTTTTCCAGTCATCGTAATATTTTTGTGTTTTCTCTTTGCCCCAATTTTCAAATTCGCAAAGTCGGTTAAATAAAAGCGGATGAGGTTTAAATACCCAGTTAAGTTCAGGATGCTTTTGGGCAAATTCTAAAATTAGTTCTCCATTTTCTAAAAATGTGGAATATCCTATTCCTTCACCTTTTATTGTCCAATGTGGTGAATAAATTACATATTTGCGAGGTTTTATATTGCAAATTAAATAATAATCTAATTGCGGATGACCTACGGCTAGCATATTGTTTGTTTTTTGTATTTGTTTTTCATGATAAAAATTCTTGACATAATCGTTTAAAACATAATATTTTTCAATGTATTGATGAAATCTTAAACCGTATTCAATATATGTTGCGACATTCGCAATATTATATGGAATATAATAAGTTAAAGCAAATTTTGAACATATAACCGGACCTTGCGAAGTTTCAACGTACCAAGGATGTTGGTATATAATAATATCTGGCTTAAATTTTTTTAAAGGAATGTGTTTATGGGTTTTAAAATCGTACGCATATTCAACATTCATATTATGTTTTTTGAAAAAATCATAAGTTTTGATAATTTCTTCATCGGTTTGATAACTAGGATTATCAATATTTTGTGCAGCATTTTTTGTTACTAGAATTTTTACTTCAAAATTTGGCTCTTTTTTTAATAAATCATATACAGATTGACATTTCCATTTTGTTTCATCGTAAACATAGAAAACTATTTTAATTTTTTCACCGTTTTTTGATTTTAGTTTTAATTTTTGTAGAACTTTAGTTTTATTTTTCTTAATAAATCTTAAATTTTGCGCAACCTTTTTTGAGTAAAAAAAGTTTTTAAGTTTTTCACTCTTGTAGTATTTATAAATTATGTTTCCAATTTTTTCATACGGTATAAACACAGTTTAATTTTATATTATAGTTGTAAATTATTCAATATTTTTTTTGTAAAAATAAAATTTTATGGTAAACTTGTATATGTTAAGGAGGTTGTATGCACGAATATATTTTTAAAATGAGAAAAGGCGACGTGGAAATAGAATTGAAATCTGACGATTTAGAATTCGTTGAAGAACAACTTAACAAATGGCGTGATGAACTTCTTCAACAAGATTAAGGGTGATAATGTATGCCAACATATTCATTTAATGTAAAAAAAGGTAAATTTTTGTTAAGCGTAACAACAACTGATTATGAGTTTGTTGCGCAACAGTTTGAGTTGTGGGTAAGAAGCGCAAGTAAATATGCTAAAGAAATGAAAGCAAAACAATGCAAAACCATCGTAAATCAGCAAATTCAAGCAGAAGAAGAGGTAACGCAAAAAAATATTGATAATCAACTTGCCAAGTTCCCTCAAGCTGAATTACCAAAAATAGATGAGTCTTTAATCGGTAAAAAAGAAAAAAAACAAGTTGAAAGCGCCAAAAATATTGATATTTTGTATTCTCCAGTACGAAATAATGTTGAGCCGGAAGTTGAACAAAACATTTCAAATCAAGTGCTTACGACTCAAACCCTTAATGAAAAAAATCAAGAAGGTGGCGTTTTTGATAATATTTTAGAAAA
Source organism: uncultured Candidatus Melainabacteria bacterium (assembly GCA_934754655.1). Taxonomy (GTDB): domain Bacteria; phylum Cyanobacteriota; class Vampirovibrionia; order Gastranaerophilales; family Gastranaerophilaceae; genus CAG-196. The sequence continues at coordinate 82,652 of CAKVIC010000012.1, forward strand.
TTCAATGAAAAATCCGCAACCTGAATTGTCTTTTAGACCTAATCCGACGATTAAAAAAGATAATGCGTTTTTGAATTTTATTACCGGTAAAAAAATAGAGAAGAAAATCGATTACTTGTTGCTTACAGCATATTATTTTGCGCAGTACGAACAAAAACCTCGTTTTACGCTTAAACAATTGAATTCAAAATTAATGCAAAATATTGCAGTAATTATTGACCATAGTGTTTTACAAGAAGCGATAAATCGTGATTATTTGGAATGTTTGCCTGATTTAACAGGGTTGGTTGGAGCAAGTGAATATCGTTTGACGGCATACGGCGAAAAGGTTTTGTTGGATGACTAAAAGGGTCGCAGTTGCTTTGTCTGGCGGAGTTGATAGTGCAGTAACAGCTTTGTTGTTAAAACAACAGGGTTATGATGTTGTTGGGCTGACGGCTAAAATGACATGTGATGATAACGCGCAAAATGTTGTTGAGAATGCAAAAAAAGTCGCTGATTGTCTTGGTATTCAACATTTTGCGCTTGATGTTTCTAAAGAATTTGAAAAAGAAATTATTGAATATTTTAAAAATTCTTATGAAAATGGTGAAACTCCGAATCCTTGCATGATGTGCAATAAAATTATAAAATGGGGTATCCTTTTTGACTATGCAATCAGTACACTAGGGGCTGATTTTGTGGCGACCGGACATTATGCAAATATTAAAGAGGTGGATGGTTATTATAAATTGTATCCGGCATCTGATGAACACAAAGATCAATTATATTTTTTATTTCTGCTAAGTCAAGAAAAATTGGCAAAGACTTTATTTCCATTGCATTCTTATAAAAAATCTGAAGTTAAGGAATTGGCTATAAAATATAATCTTCCGCCAAAATCTTCAAAAGAAAGTCAAGATATTTGTTTTATAAAACCTCCGATGACGACAAAAAAATTTTTAGCATCTTTTTTACCGGAGAAACAGGGTAATTTTATTGAAAAACGAACCGGTAAAATTTTAGGTAAACATAATGGATTTTGGCAATATACAATAGGACAGCGAAAAGGAATTGGGCTGGCAGCACCTGAAGCGCTTTATGTTGTCGGAATTGACCCTCAATCAAACACTGTTTATGTTGGGTATAAAAATGAATTATTTATTGATAAATTGATGTTGAATAATATTTGTTGGAGCTATCCTCAAACGAAAACTGAATTTGAAGCTTTTGTAAAGATTAGATATAATATGGATTTTGTGGAATCAAAAGTCGTAGTAGTTGAAGATGGAGTTTATATTTATTTTTCAGAACCGGTTTCAGCTCTTACTAAAGGACAAGCGTGTGTGATTTATGATGTAAAAGACAAGCATCTTCTTGGTGGTGGAATTATTTAGTATGCGTAGATTAATTTCTATGCATAAAATTATGATGGGAAAACACTAAAAAATTGCCGATAGGGAGACAGTCTTGAGTCGCTCGCGTAAAACGGCAATTCCGTGTTTTGCCAACAGATTTTTAATCTTAGGCAAAAGCACTACAGCCTCTGCTCGCTCCTCGCTCGAACTCTTTTAATTGCTTGCGCAATTTGAGTTCTCGTCTCTCCTATCTAAATATTTTATGTATAGAATTAAATATCAAAAAAATTGCCGATAGGGAGACAGTCTTGAGTCGCTCGCGTTAAACGGCAATTTCGTGTTTTGCCGACAGATTTTCAATCTTAGGCAAAAGCACTACAGCCTCTGCTCGCTCCTCGCTCGAACTCTTTTAATTGCTTGCGCAATTTGAGTTCT
>CAKVIC010000013.1 GCA_934754655.1 uncultured Candidatus Melainabacteria bacterium
CATCAAAATGCCGCCCTGACTCTATATCTTAATCAAGAATTAATTCATCGCCTTTATCTATTTTTATGTCATCAAAACTCATTTTTAAAGATTCTAAATCACATCGATAAGGGTTTACAATCGGATTGCTTAATAACCATTCATCTCTTGTTGATGAATATGCAACATGTGCCGGAACTTTTTTTGTTCCTCTAAATTGAGAAAATGGTATTTCAAATTTTTTCATAAAATTAACAAAATTTTGAAAAAGAGTATCACTAAATTGTGAATACATGTTATTTTTTTGTGAACCGACTAAAAAACCTCGCGTATCAAAACTTGCGACATTGAAATTTTTTAGAATAAAATCTTCAATTTTGGAAAAATTTTTGTTTTTTTCTATTGATGGACAAATGTGTAACATCAAAACATCTTTGCCATTTGTTAAACCGCAAAGTGTGCAATCAATGATATTTGTAGAAAAAGCGTTTTTGTCTTTTACACTTTCAGCCAATGTCCATGGTGATTTTACCTCAACTTTTTCGCCCATTCTACCTATTATTTCGCGGTATTCCAAATAATTTATTGGACGGATTTTTGACTTAAATTGAAGGTTATTGTTAGTATTTATTTGCATAAAATTCCTTTTTTTAAAAATGATTGTTGCAATGTTTTCTGTTAATTTGCCTAATGTTATTTTGACAAGGAGCTTTTGCTTTGTGGTTAAGTCTTGTTACATTAACAGATATTGATTTTAATTCTGAAGATTCTTCTTTAAGTGCATTCAAAACTGCAATCGGATACCATTTTTTGTTATGTAAAACAGAGTTTTTGTCGTTAACTTGAGTTATTAAATCATTAATATATTTTTGAAGATTTTGTTTAACCGTTATAGAATCATTTTGCCTTATAAAGTTTGTTAAAGAATCTGTTCCAATTTCGTTATTACATTTTGAAGAAACCAAAATATAATTTCCGAGCTTGTCATTGCCACCTTTTTTAGGTGGAATGATGAATTTTACTTTTGCCACGGAAGAATTTAACAAATTTTTTGCAATTTCATAATGGCTTCGCCAAGCATTATCTGTAATAAATGCATCAACATTATTTTGAGTTGATGGTAGTTCTGAACAAATTTCAATTATTTTTTCAAGATTCTGATTATTTTCCTTAAGATTTATTCGCTTTAAATTTGTAATGAAACGTTCTTTATGAAAATTGCCATCATTTAAAATATACAAAGTATTGTTAAATAAATTATTAACCTGTGTTTTAAGATTTTCTGGCAAATTTGGAATGAATTTTTTCGCGTTGAATAAAACTTTTTTTTGTGTTGGAATAAGTTTTTTGCTTGATTCGTGTTTTAAATTTTGTAAAATTATATGAAAATCATTAGATTTATTCGCATTTTCTTTTAAAATTTCAAAAACTTGATTTTCAATTTCGTGCAAATAATTTTTGTTTTGAAACTGTGTTAAAAATTTTATTGCGGATTCTGAATTTGTTTTTTGAGCGAGCTGTTTATAAATTTTTTCAGCTTTTTGTGGTGAAATAAGTGGCTTGCGAGTAAAAGCGCAACACATATCATCGGCAAAACCAAACATGAAACCCATGCCATGAGTCATTTCAGAATTTATATGTTTTGGATTTGCAGTTTGGTTGACTTTATCAATATGATTGATTTTTGCAAGCTCCTTTCGTGGCGCAAATTTTTCAATAGAATTTGTTAATTCCGGCGCTTCTTCACACAAATTTTCTGCAAGAAGCTTGATATAATTAGTTTTTTTGTAAAGATTAGATTTTTTATTTTTTGTCAAATCTCGTAAATTATATAAATAATCTTGTATTGAATATTTTGTACGGTAGCCGTTGCCAAACTTTAAATACTGACTTAAAGATAGATTATGCTTTTGTTTTAAAGATTTTTTTGAAACTAATAAATAATTTGATAAACGTTCTTTGTTTTCATTTTCTTGAATAGTTATATTATCGATATCTGCAATAGCTGGTTGCAAGAGCTTTTGAGCAATTTTTCTGTGTGAAAGTTTAGCGTTTTTAACAATAAATGCATCAAGGTTATTGTTTTCGTCAGGCAGATTAAAAATTATTTCACCAATCTCGTTAATAAATTTTTGTTCAGAATTATCTACTGCAAGTTCGTCTAAATTTTTGAGCAAACTATATTTATCAAAATTTCCGTTTTTAATATCCTTTAGTGATTGTTGAGTAATTGGCATTGCTGCTGATTTTAGGTTTTCTGAAAAACATTTTATTCGTTTTAGAATTCGTTTATATTCGCTTAAATATTTTTTAGATAAATTTGATTTAGCACTTGGATACATTTTTTGTAAAATTGTTTTGAAATCATTATTTTCTTCACTTTGAGATTTAAAAATACTAAAAATTTCTGATTCTAATGAGTGAAAATATCCATTTTGAGCGTATTTATCAAGAAATTCAATTGCAGATTTTGCAGAAGTTTTTTTGTCTAAAATTTTAAAAATTTTACCTGAAATATAGGGTGAAATAAGTTTTTTACCACTGTAAGCACAATTCAATTTGTCAGAATTTTTTAACAAAATATTTGCTCGTTGATTCATTTTAAAAGTAAATGTAGCATAATTAATATTAAAAGGAACTGTAAGAAGCTCTTTGTTATCAATGGGTTTATTGTCAGACACACGTTTATTTTTGCAAATATTATTTGATTTCAATTGAATCGGACTATTTAATAAATTTATGTTGTTAATAATTTTCATAAAACACTTTCTTTTTTTTATAAGAAAGCGTGTAATAAATTTTTTGAACACTATACTAAAAAAAATGTTACATTTCGCAATAAAAATGTGATTTCAGGTTTGTTTTTTGAGTGTATTATAAAAAGTATCATTTTTGTAGTTTAATGCAAGTTATTGTTAAAAATTTGCGGTTACGTGCAAGTTTTTCTTGTCATCCTGAATTTATTTCATTTATTCCAAACGCCCCCAAAGTATTTATTTTTCCTGTCATCCTGAATTTATTTCAGGATCTGACCAGTAAACAAAGTGATATTCAAGTAAATCGTTTGCTTGGCGCAAGGTTCAACGTCGTTGAGATGCTGAAACGAGTGATTCAAGATAAAAAACACGTCCGCAAATCCGCCTCTTGGATTTGCTCCGCGCGCCCGTACCCGCCATCGGCGGGGCGGGAGTTTCGCCTTTGTGGCTCCGCCACAGTCGACTCAATCTGTTCGCCAAACGGATTATCAGATAAATATTAATTGCGTTATAATATTTATATGAGGGCATTTGAAACTATATTAAATTTAATAATTATTATGGGCATTATTTTTTTACTTTCTCCATTTATTTTTGTATATTCTTATCTTACAGATGATAAAGATACTTGCTTGGACATAAGTGTTTGCAAAGAAGGATTACCTTTAAATATTGAAGGAGAAAAAATAATTGTAAATGAACAAACTTGTAAAGAATACAATGGCATTTGGTACTCAGATAAAAAAGCCTGCCACTTCAAATAATTAGATTTATATCAATATATAAATTCAAGGTTTGTTTAATGAACAGAATTTTATGTAAGTAATTTACTTCGTGCAAGGTTCTGTGCCGGTGAGATGCTGAAACGAGTGACTCATGACAAATTGTTTTATCGCAAATTCGCGGTTATTTTCCTGTCATCCTGAATTTATTTCAGGATCTGACAAGTGAACGTGGAGTAATTCCGGTAGATTATTTGCTTAACGCAAGGTTTTACATCGGTGAGATGCTGAAACGAGTGACTCATGACAAAAAAACACAATTTGCGCAAAGGCTCTATGCCGGCAAGGGCATTAACAAGAACGCCTAAATTAGGTGTTTTAGCTCTTGGTGCTGTTGAAGGCATAGATGTTTTATCAGATGTTGCAAATGGCGAAAACATTTTTGAAACAACAGCAAAATCTGCGACTAATTTATTAGGCTCAATTACATTATCAGGTTACTGTGGAGCGATTGGATCTAAAATGTTTGGAGTTACCGGTTCTATGTTAGGAACAGGTATTGGAAATCTTGCTAATAGTAAATTAAGTAATATGTTATTTGATTAATAGTTTTTAATATAATTGTATCTAATTTTAAAAAAATTTGTACTTTCTTTATTTACCCATTTAAGTACCGCACTCATAGTGTCTAAAGCATCTTGTTTTGATATAACACTCCAAACAACATCATCAGTTAACCATTCAAACCATTCTGATGTGACAGTTTTTCTATTTTTGTACATCTTTTCTGCCATATCATAATATTTTTGATTGACTTTTTTGAAAGCTAATTGGTTGTTAGAAATGCTAGTATGCTCGCTGTCGTTGCGTTTTGCGCTGTACAAGTTTTGATTTTTTATTGCAGGATTAAACCCAATTTTCATTAATACACCCCTCGTTTGTTTTTTTAATACAAGAATTATATCATAAAATGGTTATAATAAATAGCATGTTTACTTAGTGTAAGGTTCTGTATCTAACCAGTGAACAAAGGAATATGACAAGTGATTATTGGCAATTATATTTAATTCCAACAGCTTCGTAAATATAGCGTTTTTCAATATTTTGTTTAACTTTAATAAACGTCATAAGATTTGTCAGTTCGGGATTATTTTTAATTGTGTTAAAAATAATATCCAAATTTTGAAACATTTCAGAGCTAGTTAAATATGGTTTTGATAAAGCTTTGTTAATTATAAAATTAATTTTGCGCAAAATTTGCTCATTATATTTACAATCAAGTTGCTTAAAAATCTTTTGTGTAACAGCGTTATTCCATTGATTAAGTTTTTCTTGAGTAATACAAGATATTAAATTTATAAATTTTGTCATTTCTTCTTGATTTGAAATCTTTTGCAAACCATTAAGTACACGAATTCTTTTTATAATAGAAAAATTTTTAAATAGATTCGCATTGATAAAATCAGCTGTTCGTAATTTTCGATTTAATAAGTTTTTGTTTTCATCAGATAAATTTTCTTGTAAATTAGAAACATCTTTCATAAAATTCTCAAACATTTTTGGGTCAGATAAAAATGCGACTTCTGTCGTTTTAGTGCCAACTACATCAAGCGTTTTTATAAGTGCTTCACTGTTTAGAAGCTTAAATACTGATTTTAGCATTGCTAAAGAGATTGCATTTGATACAAATTTTTTATTACCAAAAACATTTTTTAAAAATGTTTGATGCATTTTTACAATATCATCATTTTGAGATTCCGCGTAAGCGTTGATAAGTGTGGTATTTTCTAAAAAAAGCGGATGCTCTGCTAAATTTCGTTTAGCGATATTTTTCCAGTTTTTTGTTGGATAGTTCAAAATTTGCGGAAACTTTTTTATGATTCCAGAATCAATTGCTTCAAGAATAAAATCTTCACCGCCGTTAAAAATTTGTAAAATTGGGATAATGTATTTACTTGCAACTTTTTTGTCATAAAGCTTTTGAGCCAATGAAAGATTTTCTTTATTTACGCAATATACAGTCTTTATGAGGTTTTTAGTTAAAAAACGATTGTCTGCGTATGCTTTTTTAGCAAATTCCAAATTATCGTTAGCAGTAACCATCAAAAAATTAGCTGCCCTATCTTGTCGAAAATCTTTATTCTTATATAAAATTTCAGCCAAATCCATGTTTTGAGAATCTGCATATCGCAAGAATTTTGCGGTTTTAAAAACCTGTGAAGTTTTTCCGGAAAATTCATTATTCGCATAAAGTTTTTGGGCAAATTCAATATTTTCATTATTTGTAGCGCCTAAAACCAAGGTGAAACATTCTTTAGGGAAATTTTTATCTGCATAAAGTTTTTTTGCAAGTTCAATATCATCCTTAAAAGTTAATGCAAGAATATTTACGACTTCTCTTTTATTGTAATTTTTGTCATAACAAAGTGTTTTAGCAAATTCAATATTATCTTTATGAGTTGCATCTAAAATGCCTGCAATGTGTTTTTTAGGGAATTCTTTATCTGTGCAGAGTTTATAAGCCAAGGAAAAATTTTCTTCGTTTGTTGCGTTTAAAATTTCTGAAATCTTGTCTTGCGGAAAATCTTTGTCGCTACAAATTTTTTCAGCTAATTTGACGTTGTTTTTAAAAGTATTTATTAAAATATCTGCAATATATTTTTTTTCAAAATCTTTGTTGCTACAAATTTTATTAATAAGCTCATACTTAAATTCTGAAGCATTTGATATTATATTAGAAGTTAATTCTTGCGAAAATTTATTTTTTCTGCATATTTCCAAGATTTTAAAAATATATTTTGTTTCTTTAAAATCTTTTTTTAATTTATTAATTTTATTAATTAAACTTAATGGTTCTTGTTTTTTAGGCATGTTGTGAACGCTATGTTGATAGCTATCGCGCTCATTCATTATCTTTTTGATTAAAGCATATTCATTTTTGTTTGACATAAATTGCTTGAATCTAAATTTTTTAATTTGTGGCAAAACAATTTGTTTTTGAAAACGATTTTGAATCTGCAATTTTGGGTTTAAAATTTTATTATTAATAGGTTTTAGCACTTTTATTCCTCATTTTATATTTAATATAAATCGCGTAAAATAAAAATTTGTCGGTTGAGGTGAAATGTTTTAACAAAAATTAACAAAAAGAGGATGGGTGGATTCAAAAAGAGGGTGCAGTTCAAACGTTCAAAACTTTTTATTTTATTATCACATCATTCATTCGTAGGGTTGAAATCTTCAACTTAATGAGTTATAATCTATATATACTGGTATATACTAAAAAAGGATTTAATGTATGTCTATTTCATTCAGCGGATTGGCTTCAGGTCTTGATACTTCAACATGGGTAACAGAACTTGTTAAAGCAAAACAAACAAAAGTAACTTCATTAAAAAATGAGTTAAGTAGTATAAAAACGATTAAAAATACTGTTTCATCTACAAAAACAGCATTTACAGCATTAAGAACAGCTTTAGAGAAATTTACAGATGCAAAGTTTGGCGGTAAATTTGACTTGTTTACTCAAAATAGCGCCAAATCTTCTGATACAAATATATTTACAGTAACCGCAGATTCTAATGCTGCGCGTCAAAGTTATGATATTATAGTCAATCAATTAGCAACTTGCACAAAAGCAGTTTCAATGAACCCTGCAAGTGCTTTGGCTGATGACAATACAACTCTTAAATCATTAGGAGTTACAGAGGGAAGTTTTTCTGTTTATGTAGACGGAGTAAAAACTTCTATAAATATTGTCGAAGATACAACATTAGGTGATTTGAAACAAGATTTGGCAGGTGCTGGCATTACGATGTCAAATGATACAGACGGTTTGATAAAATTAGAAGCAACGAATGGAACATCAAGCATAAATATTGGTGCGACAAATGATAAATCTAATTTGATGTCTTTATTTAGTTTAACTCGTCAAGCCGATGGTACTTATAAATCAATGAATGCTATGTACAAGGCGTCAACTTCTTCTAAATTAACAGATGCTGATGCAGGTTTTGCACAACAAATTACACAGGGTACATTTACTATTGGTGATGCAGAATTTACGATTGATGAGAATACAACATTATCATCAATAATTTCTGCAATAAATAATAATAGCAAAGCTCAAGCTTATGCGCATTGGGATGATACAAATGGCAAACTTATCATAAATTCTACAACAGAAGGAGCTTCTTATATAAATATTGAAGCAGGTACAAGTAATTTTACTGATGTTATGGGATTTACATCTTCTCAATGGGATGCAGATGGAAATGTTGTTTCTTCAACTTTATTGAATAACGCACAAGAATTAGGACAAAATGCATTGTTATCAATAAACGGAACAAATATAACTTCAACCTCTAATAAAGTAACGTCTGATGTTTCAAGACTTGCAGGTGTAACTATTGACTTGAATAAAGTTAGCGAAGAAGATGATAACGGTGTTAAGAAATCAACGAAATTGAGCGTAGAACAAGATTCTACAGAATTGATTAATGCAGTAAAATCTTTTATTGAAGAATACAATAATACGATGTCAAAAATTGATGAAGTAACAGCAAATGGTGCAGATTTACAACGTGAGACAACGCTTTCAAGTTTTAAAAATACAATGCGAACTTTTGCAACGAGTCGTAACGACACTAATGGTGGCGATTATATGTTATTGTCTCAAATTGGAATTTCAACGGGCAAAGCAGATTCGTCAAATCTATCGACTGATACTGATAAATTGCAGTTAGATGAAAAAGCTTTGAAAAAAGCCTTGGAAGAGAATCCGGAATCAGTAAAAGCTCTTTTGGCTGGTGACAATGGTGTTTTGAGCCATATTGAAGATTCAGTTGAGCAAATGTTGCAAGCAACTACAGGATTTTTTGATGTAAAAACATCGACTTTGGATTCTGATATTAAAAAAATGGAAGAAAAAATTACTAAACAGCAAACTAAAATTAATTCATATCAAAAACAATTAGAAAACAAATTTAGCCAAATGGAATTAGTAATTTCAAAAATGCAACAAAATTATAGTTCATTCTTAAGCTAATTACTTGCTGTTGAAATAATTGTTAGTTACTTGAAACTTGTCAAAGGTTACTTTGAGATGACAGGAAATACAAATCTTCCTACTTGTGTAACCTTCGTAATTATGGTATAATTATATATATTAATTATATCAACTTTTGGCATTGCTGGAGAGAGTTGAAAATAGATTCAAAATGAGGATATACGTATATGAAAAATAAATTATCGGGCTTTTCTTTAATGGAAATGTTGTTGGTATTACTTATTATAGCAATTGTAATGGCAGCATCAGCTCCAATGGTTAACCGAAAAATGTTGTCGTCTATGGCAGAAAAATCGCCATGGGTATGGACAAATACAACAGGTAGTATCGCATATAATTTGAATGGCAACGATAATCAAACAACAACAATCGGTGCAATGGCATTACCAAGCGGAAGTGAAAAAGCAAGATTATATATTTCTAATGGTGCAAGCGAAACACCTCAAATAGCAATAGGTGGGAATGGAAATCAATCAGATACAACTGATCCTATGTTTTATATACATAAATATAAAACATCTTTGGGGATTTCAACAAAAATTATAAAAAAAGCTACTTCTTCAACCGAACCACCTTTAAATTGTATATTTATCGGTAATGATGCAGAAGCAACTAAAAGTAATGGTATTGCAATTGGTAGTGGAGCATTTACTCAGAACTTGGGCGGTGTTGTAATTGGTGCAAATGCAAAAACTAAAACTAAAATAACAAATACTGATGTAAGCGGGCAAGGAACTGCAATTGGTGCTGATACAATAGCATCAGGCGATGGTTCTGCAGCTTTAGGTAGATATGCTAAAGCAACAGCTGATGGTGCAGTTGCTTTGGGTGGTTGGACAAAGACAACATCTGATGATAATGTTGATTCGGAAGTTACTGCTGGGGCTAAAGCAAGCGAAGAGCATTCTATAGCAATTGGTACCGGAGTTGAAACAACTGCAAAGGATGCTATAGCTATTGGTAGCAAATATCGGTATCTGCATCAAGGGTGGCAGTCAACAAATACATTTTATGCAACAAAAGCAAGTGGGCAATATTCAATTGCGCTTGGTGCTGGAACTGAAACCGAAGGTTTTTCATCTATTGCAATAGGACATTTAGCTAAAGCAATACAATCTTCTTCCGGCGGTAATAATATAGCTATAGGATCAAGTGCAAAAGCAAAACATTCAGGTTCAATTGTTATAGGTACTGATGCTACAGATAATAATGGTACTCAAGGTGGTAAAAATGCAATTGCGATTGGAAAAGGAGCAGTAACAGCTGGAGAGAATGCCGTAGCAATCGGAGCAGGTGCAGTTGCTAATGCTGATAACAAAATTGTTCTAGGAACGGAAGATTCTACAGTTTATATTCCTGGTAGATTAAGAGTAAAAAATGGAGATAATTGGTTTACAATTTCCGACCGACGTTTAAAGAATGTTGGCGAGGTGTTTACCGGTGGTTTAGAGCAAATCAAAAAACTTGAGGTGTTCAATTATACTTTCAAAAAAGATACAGAGAAAACTCCAAGAGTCGGTGTAATGGCGCAAGATTTACAAAAAATCTTCCCGAATGCTGTATTTAAAGGTGAAGATGGATTCTTGAGAATTCGTATGGAAGATATGTTTTATGCACTCGTGAATGCAGTAAAAGAACTTGATGCAAAAGTTCAAATGATTGTTGATAAAAATATTGCTGGTCTAAAAAAACAAATTGCTGATTTAGAAGAAGAAAACAGAGTTATTACAGAAAAAAATGTAGCATTAGAAAAGCAAATTGCGTCATTATATGAGCAAAACGCAAAATTAGAAGAACGCATGAATGCGATTGAAAAACAATTAGCAAATAAGAAAAATAAATAATAATTTGTAATGAGGCACTTTTTTCAGTATTTTACAGGCATAGAACCTCGCGCAAAGCAAATAATCTACCAGAATTAACCCCAGTTCACTGGTCAGATCCTGAAATAAATTCAGGATGACAGGAAAAATAAACCGTGGATTTGCGGACGTCCTTTTTTGTCATGCTGAACTCGTTTCAGCATCTCACCGGCATAGAGCCTTTGCGCAAATTGAGTTTTTTGTCAGGCTGAACTCGTTTTCTCAACCTCAATTCGTTACAAAAATTAATATAATATTACTTATATTAATTTAAGGCGAAAAATATGGTATAATATTAGTGGAGATAGTTTTATCACTTAATAGGCGCAAAAGGAAGATTTTCTGCAAAAGATGACGAATAATTTACAACTTCAAAACGATATTGATAAACTGGTTTCTATTATGCCCCAAAAGGTTAGAAATTTTATAACTCCTGAAAAAATGGAAGATGTTATTGAAATTGTTCTAGATATTGGGCGAGTTCCTGAAGTTAGGCATTCTGGCGGAAAAATTGAGCGTTTAGGTGAAGAGATTATCAATGAAGAGGATATTTCGTTTGTAACTTCGCATTTACAAGAATTTACGCATGACAATCGTTCCGGTATTCCTGGAACTTTACACCGTATTAGTGCAATAAGGAACCGTCAAGGTAAAGTTGTTGGCTTGACTTGTCGTGTTGGGCGCGTTGTAACAGGTACAATTGCTTGCATAAAAGATTTTTGCGTACAAGGTAAAAGTATTTTGTTTTTGGGTCGTCCCGGAGTTGGTAAAACAACAAAATTAAGAGAAATTTCAAGGCTAGTAGCCGATGAGTTAGGTAAGCGTGTTGTAATAGTCGACACCTCGAATGAAATTGCCGGTGATGGCGACACTCCACATCCTGCAATCGGTTCTGCGCGCCGTATGCAAGTTCCGCAACCGGAATTTCAAAAAGATATAATGATTGAGGCGGTTGAAAACCATACTCCTGAAGTTATTGTTGTAGACGAAATTGGAACAGAGGCGGAAGCTCAAGCTGCGCGTACAATTGCTGAACGTGGTGTTATGCTTATTGCAACAGCACACGGTAACAGTTTAGAAAGTTTGATTAAAAACCCAACGTTGTCTGATTTAGTTGGTGGAATTCAATCTGTAACCTTAGGTGATGATGAGGCAAAACGTCGTGCATCACAAAAAACGGTTTTAGAAAGAGAAAAACAACCGACTTTTGATATTGTGATAGAAATCATCGACCGTAATACTTTGGCAGTTTATAAAAATACTGCAGAAGCGGTTGATTATATTTTGAGAGGCTGGCCAATTCGTCCGGAGCTTAGAAAAGTTGATGAAAATTTAACAGAGGTTCAAACAACCAGCGTTCAAAATAATTCTATAGAAGCAACTGTCCCAAAAGTTGCGAAAACGCAAGAAGAAAATCAAATGAATTTTTCTTTTTCTCGTCAAAAATATTGTGAACAAAATAAACCAATGAAAAAAGTATATTTGTACGCTGTTTCGCGAACAATTGTTGAAAAATTAATCGAAAGAATGAACTTCAATCTTGAAATTACGCGAAATGTTGAGGATGCAGATATCGTGATAGCACATAAAAATTTTGCAAAAGGTGGAGCTAAGATTTTGAATGTTGCAAAAGAATATCGCGCACAAATATTTTATGTCAAAACAAATTCGATGGCTCAAATTCAAAAAGTATTAAAAGATGCGCTTGATATTCGACCTTATGATGAAGGTAATGAAACTTTCACAGATGAAACAGAAGATGCTTTAGATGAAGTAAAAACCGCAATAAAACAGATTCTTGATGGCGCAGAGGTGATTGAATTACAGCCAAGAAACACGCAAATTCGTAAATTACAGCATGATTTGGTTGACCAATACGGTTTAAACAGTACGTCAATAGGCGAGAATGAAAGTCGAAGATTGAGAATTTCGAAATGAAATTTTGATTAAATATTTTTAAGGTGTTTTATTTTTATCTCAGGTTTAAGCGTGATTGATATTGCGTCGATTCTGAATTTTTTGTATTTTGGGTTTTCGTTTAAATACATAAAAAGCCCTTTTTTAATGTTTGAATATTTTGTTTTAGTAATTGCTTCTAGTGGCGTTCCACAAATATCTGTGTTGCGAGTTTTGACTTCGCAAAAAACAAGAATATTTTTATCAAGTGCAATAATATCAATTTCACACAATTTCGAAAACCGTTTATTCATTTCTAAAATTTTATAACCGTTTTTGATTAAATATTCTTTGGCATAATTTTCGCCAAACGCACCAATTTCTTTGTTTAACATAATTGAAGTTTAACACTTAATTTTGGTTTTGTACAGAAAAAACCTCACATAATCTATAGAAATAAATTAAATACAAATTTATAAATATAATTGGTAATATTAAATTAGTTCTTCTAATAATTCGTCTATTTGAGATTTTGTTAATTTATCAAAAGGTATTCTTTAATTGATTTCTATTACACAATTTGTTATACCATTTTTAATAAAAATTTATTGCTTGTTGATATTTTTTACAAGTATATTTATTATTAAATTATAACGTCGCCTTGACGGTATATTATAGGTTTATTTTCTTTAAATCCAACAACGGTAGAAGCTCTGCCGGCTGCCGCATAACCATAATCCGGTATAACGTAATCTGCTTTATCGCCAACATAAGCTAGTGCTTCTTCATAAGTTAACGCCGGTGGCTCGCCTGAAATATTTGCGCTTGTTGTTGCCAAAACATGTCCTTCAATATTTTTACAAATTTCTGCAAATACCGCATTGTCAGGCACTCTGATTCCTACTGTCGGCATTGATGAAGTTATATAATCAGGAGTTTTTTCTGATTTTTCTAATACTAAGGTTAATGCGCCCGGAAAATGTTTTTTTATTAAAATTTGTGCTTCTTTAATTATCGGCTGTTTCACGTATTCAAAAAGATTATAAACCTCATTACTCATTAATATTAATGGCTTTTTAGCTTCGCGATGTTTGATTGAATAAATCTTTTGCACAGCTTTTTCATTATTAGGTAAACACCCAAGTCCCCAAACAGTATCAGTAACATAAGCAATTACGCCACCATTATTCAATATATTTTTAATCTTTTCAATATCTTTAATCATTCTTAATACCTCAAATTTATTATAATACAAAATGTATGCGTAAAAAAATTTTCGTTTTTAGGGACAAAAACAAAACCTTATTTTTTATTATTGATTTAAAGCGCAAAAAAAAATCCGAAATTGTAATTCGGATAAGATAAGGTTGTGTGTAGGTTTAGAAATGTTAGTTAGGGTTTAAATCTTAGTTAAAGCTAAATTGAGTTTTATAAAAACTGCTGTTAGCAATTTTATCTTGAATATAATTTGTGTTTTCAGTTGATGCCATTTCTAGGTTAGAAATTCTATTCAATCTTTTTGTCAATCTTGTTTGAGGATAAGTTTTTGATGCAACTTGCAATCTTCTCCAGCATTGAGCTTCTTTTGTAGTTGCTCTTGTTTCTTCATCTAATGTAGCTTTTCTTGCTGTGTGATAACTTTCGTGAGCGATTAGGCAAGCAATTTGTTCTGCGGGTGCATCTTTATAAATTGAATTTATCAAAATTACTCTTCTACCATATTGATTATAAGTATTTGCCGCAAAAACATTTTGACCGGCAGACATTGTTGAAAGGTTATAAAATTTAACTTTTACTGCGTTTCTTTTTAAGTTTTCAAAAACATCTGTATCACCGCTTTGTTCCAATAATTGCATTGCTGATAAAATCTTTGCGTCATTTGAAAAATCTTTCAAATTGTATGCGAAACATTGAGTTGTTGAAAAAATTAAAAATATTAAAATTGTTAGTATAAAGTTTTTCATAAACGCTACTCCGTATACACTTTCCGTAGTAGTGTTATCGGCATTTTTTGTAAGTTCTTTATACTTTAGACGCGTTTTGTTACATAAGTAAACAAATGTTTACTTAAAGCTCTTTAAAATGCACTTTTTGATAGCAATTGTTAAGATTCGTAACACAAAATTTCTGCTATTTTACATTTCTTAACAAAATAAGCAATTTTTCAGAATAAAAATACTTTATATAAATATAAACTAGGATATTACGGAGTATTAAGAATGTTTAATAACATACAATATAATATGTTAGATTGGTACAATTCGCCATTAGCAACCGGTTATTGCAATTGGGGTGCAATGGGCTCTTATGGCATGCCAAATTTTTCTAATATGAGTAATTCTTTATATTTTAATAATTATAATACTAATAACTGGAATTCTGGAATTTTTCCACAATGTGCGCCAACAAATAGTTACAGTGGATTTGGTTCTATCAGCGCACCGGGAGCTTCTTTTATAAACCAAAACAAAAAAGTAGAAACTGCTAATGAGGAAATTTCTACAGAAAGTTCTACAACTACTGCTACTGAAACTGATACGCAAGAGAAAACAGAAGATACAAAAGAATCAAAGGAAACTGATGATAAAAAATCAAGCGAAGAAAAAGCTGAAGTAATCGATGAAGCAAAAGTAGAAGAAGAAATTCAAAAAAAAGTTGTAAAAAATCCTAAAAAAGCTAATTACGTAATTGTTCAAAATGATGAAGAAGGTAAAACTTCATATATTCCAATTACCGGAGAATTAACTAAGGTACAACAAGATACAATCGAAAACTCTGGCGCACAAATTGTTTCAAAACAAGCGGTAGAAAAAGCTCAAAAAGAAGGACATAGAAAAGTTGAACATTCTAAAAAATTAAAAAATATGTCAACTTGGGATAAAATAGTAGCGGGTGGTATGGGCGTTGTTAACGGCGCAATAAAAATGGTAACAGATACCTTCTATCCAAAAGATGAAAACGGTAAATTTAGCTGGAAAAAATTTGGTAGAAATATGGCAATTCTTGGCGCTACAGTAGCTGCTACAGTATTATGCCCAGGAGTTGGTACTGCACTTATGTATGCAGGTTTAGCAGTTGGTACTGCAATGACTGCTAAAGGTGTTGTCGATATCTGTAAATTAGACGGTGAATCTACTCAAGCTGATTTAGAAAAAGCTTGTGAAACAACAGGTCAAGGTATTATAACTGCAGCAACTTGCGGTAAAGGAATTAAAGGCTTATCTGCTAAACCGGTTGTGAAGAAACCTGAAGGCAATTGGGTTACTAATATTGGACGCTCAACAAAAGCTTCTGCCAAAGATCTTACTGTTGGTGGATTTAAAACTATGGGTAAACAATTTAAGCAACCAGGTGAAGAATTTAAAATTTTAACAGGAAAAACAGGAACTACAAAAAACAATTCTAAATTAGGACAAATATATAAAAATAGACATGCGCAATATGCTAAAAAATTCAAAGAAAACAGATATGACCCATTAGAAAAGCAAATTAAAACAAAATCTGAAGAATTGCAAACTGAAATAAATAAAATTGCTTTTGAAATATCACAGACGAATGATCATAAAGCTAGAGCAATATTAGAATACAAAAAAGAAAATTTAAAAGCTATTAAATTTAGTTTGGACAAGGCTAAAACAAAAGGTGGATATAAAGCAATAAATGACAAATTTAATAACATAGAAAACGAAATTAATGGTTTTAAATCAAAATTTAAGACAGATAGAGAAGTAACTATCAATGGTGAAAAATTTGATATAAATGATAAAAAGCTTTTATCTTTTAAATCTAAAGGTATCTGGAATCACCGATTGTTCCATAAGAATGAGGATGAACTTTTATCTTTCAGAGCTTGGAGTAACGAATTAAATAGGCAAAAACGTGAATTTTATGCTTTAACTATAGAAAAGAATAAAGTAATGAGAAAAGCCGCATATAAAAATTATAAAAACGACGAAATAGAATCAAAAGTTAAGGAATATTATCCAAATATAATCCTTAAAACAAAGCTTGATAGAAACTGGAATTTAAAAAGATTTTACTTTGAAGATTTTAATATGAAAAAGCTTTGGAAAAAAGAAAATTTATTCCAAGCTGGAATGATGGGTCTTAGCGCTTATGGTGGTGGCGTTGCAGAAGTCGCGATGTATTCTCCTTGTGCAAGGTTCAATAATACCGGTATTACAAGTTTTAATCGTACGTTCAGCTTATTGGCAGATTCAAATTATGATAATGGCGATGTATATAGTCAAGAAGAATTTAATGGATTAGCTAACGCTTGTGGTCTTGAAGCAAATGACATTGAAAATATTGACGAAAAAGAAGAAGCATAGTCAAATAAGTTTATCAAAATTGAGATTTTTATAGCATTTATTATTTGGACATAACTAACATTTCGCAATTTTTACAATCAAAATTCAATGGATAAATTTTCTCTTTTTCATCTTTTAAGAATAGTTTTTTAGGTGATTTACACATATTGAGCGCATATTTTATACAGTGTTTACAGCGCATTAAGGCAATTGGGCGTTGTGGAATTTGCTTTTCAAGAGCCATTTCTGTAATTTCACAACCACAATTTTTGTAAAATTCAATTGCAGATTTATTATAGACATTTGCGCGATAATCTAATTTTGCCAAATAAAATTTTGTATATTTTAAATGCGTTTGTTTTTGTTTTAAATTTTTGTTGTAAAAATCAATTCGAGCCTTCATTAAATTTGCTAAAACCTTGTTGCGCAATGAATTAAGCTCGCTTATCGGAATAAATGGTAAATCTGATTTGATATTAATTTCTTTTATATAAAAATCTGTTTCGCCAGTTTTTGAAAATTGTTTGATAAAATTTTCTTTCATTTTATCAATATTATTTGCAATCTCAAATTCTCCTAGCTCATACGTTATAGAAATTTTATCTTCATCTATTAATTTTATAATTCCATTTTCAAAAATTATAGTAACGCCAATTTGACGCTTTGCAGGTTTTGCAAGCGCTTTTTCAAATTCCACATCAAGGTTTCTAAAAATTTTATCACCTTTTGTCAAATTAATTTTTTTATTCGGATAAATCCAATTATTTTCAAATTTGTTAACCAAAAATCCAAAATCTTTGCAAACTAAACCATCTTGAGGGTTGATTTTAATCTTGTTTGAAATTTTAAAACAATTTGGTTTTATTTCGACTATTTCACCTAAATACTCACCATTAGATTTAGGAGAAATAAAATTGAAACATTCTTCGCGTTTATTATTCAAAAAATATTCTGTAAATCCGCGATTGAAACTTTTAGCAGGATTCGGTTCAAAATTATAAAACGAATTGCCGGAAGAAGATTTGTTTTTCAATAATTTTGAATAATATGCAACAATATTTTTTACGTAATTTTCATCTTTTAGCCGTCCTTCTATTTTAAAAGAATAAATTCCTGCATCTACAAGCTCTTGAACTTTTTTTGATGCATTAAAATCTTTTAAACACAAAGCATAAAAATCTTGCTTTATTATATTATTTTTATCATCAATAATTGAATATTTTTTCCGGCATGGTTGAGCGCATTCTCCACGATTGCCGGAACGATTACCAATAAATTTGCTTAAATAACATTGTCCGCTAAATGATACACAAAGTGCGCCATGGCAAAACATTTCTAATTCAAGATTTGGATTCTCTAAATGGATTTGTTTTATTTTTTCCAAACTCGTTTCACGAGCCAATACAACACGTTTTACTCCTAAATTATTGAAAAAAGCGACTTTTTGCGGTGAATAATTATCACACTGCGTGCTGATATGGATAGGTGTTGAAAACTTGTTTTTTTCAATAAGTTTTTTTAACTCATTTAATAATCCCATATCTTGAATAATTAAAGCATCAACTTCAATTTGTTCAAGTTTTAGAGCAAGCTCAACTGCGGATTTTAATTCTTCATCATTAAGTATTGTATTAATTGTAACAAAAACTTTTGCCCAAAACTTATGCGCATAATCTACAACTTCTTTTATATCATCAAGCGTATTTGACGCATTTTTGCGCGCGCCAAACTTTGGAGCGCCAATATAAACAGCATCTGCACCACAATCAATTGCGCTAAATGCAACCTCTTTATTTTTTGCCGGAGCTAGAAGTTCTGTTTTGATAAATTTTTTCATTCGTCAATTATATCACATTAAAAAACAGAGATTCAATTTTTTGAACCTCTGTTTATAAACTTTTTATTTCCCAAAACCTAAACTGTTGCAGGTTTCTTTTGTTGGTTTGCACCTGGAATAGCTTGCCAATTAGCAGCCATAATCTTTTTAAAAGATTTTAATGCTGTATCTTCAAGTTCGCCTAATTCTTCAGCTTCCATAATCAATTCACGTAATGGCAACAAAGCTCTTTGGTCACGCAAAACGCCTAAAGCAGCAGCAGCACCGGCTCTAACTAAATCATTTTCTGAACGATTTTTCATAACTTCAATCAATGCCGGAACAGCTTTTGTATCATCTAATTTGCCTAAAGATGTAACTGCATAAATTCTAACGTTAACCCATTCATCATATAGCATATTAATAATTTTATCTACGCATTTTTTGTTACCGATTTCACCCAAAGCTCTTGTTGCATCGCAACGTACATTTACTTTTTCGTGGTCTAAAGATTTCATTAAAGCGTCAGTTGCAACATCACCAATTTCAATTAAAGCGTCAGTTGCTGTAATACAAACTTGTGAATTCTCATCGTTCAAAGCTTCTACTAATGGCTCAACAACAATTTTACCACCTAAACGACCCAATGCGCGCGCTGCACGAACTCTTACGTCGACATTTCTATCTTCTCTTAATGATTCGATTAAGTGTTTTGTAGCTTTTGAATCACCTAACTCGCCTAATGCTCTTGCAGCATATAAACGAACTGAACCATTTTTATCATTTTTTAAGACATCAATTAATGGTTCAACAGCTTTTGAGTCGCCCATTTCACCAAGAACACGAGCTGCATTATATCTAACTTTTTCAGAACCGCTAGTCATTAAATCATTGATTAGTTCTTGAAAAGATTTTTTTGCTTGTTTCTTTTTGCTGTTTACTAAAATTGCCATTCAGTTACCTCCGACATGTACGTTTACGTTTTCTACACTCTTTTATAAAGTCTTAAAGATTTAAAAAATTGCCTTTTTTTTTCCTTATCTTTACAAAGTGTTACAATTAATTAATGTAATTACTACACTTAATCTTGTATAGTAAGTATAACACGTATACTAATATTATAAACTCATCTAGTGGAAAAATAAAAAAAATTGCTTATAAAATTCTATATAATAAAGATTGAAATATGCATTATTATTGTAAAAGCGCTGGTTTACAAAAATTAATATTTACTACTCACTTGGGATAGTAATAATAAACTCGCTTCCTTTTCCAACCAAACTATTTACAACAATTTTTCCTTTATGTTTTTCAATAATTTTCTGCGAAATTGCAAGCCCTAAACCTGTTCCAACCCCAACTCCCTTTGTCGTATAACCCGCAAAAAAGATTTTTTCAGGTTCTTTTATTCCACAGCCGTTATCTTTTATTCTAACAATTAAATTTGAATCGCAAAAATCAGTTTCAATTGTTATCGTGCCCTTATCTTTTATTGCTTGTGTTGCGTTAACTAAAATATTCATAAATACTTGATTTAA
Organism: uncultured Candidatus Melainabacteria bacterium; assembly: GCA_934754655.1. Classification (GTDB taxonomy): domain Bacteria; phylum Cyanobacteriota; class Vampirovibrionia; order Gastranaerophilales; family Gastranaerophilaceae; genus CAG-196. The sequence goes on from CAKVIC010000013.1 coordinate 19,948, forward strand.
CATATTCGGATAACATTTTATTAACGGCAAATCACCATATTTTTTCACAATTTCTATACGATTTTTTGTTTCGTGTCTGATTAAATCTAGTGTTAAATCAATTTCTTTATTAATATCAGCCTCTTGAAGTTCTGCCTCATCAAGTCGTACAAATTTTCTCAAAGAAACAACCAGTCTGTTTATTCGCCCAATCGCCTCTTTATCAATAGAATTCATTTCTGACAAAAGTTCTTTAGTTGTTTCATTTTCTATTTTACCAATTAATTTTGATGCAATTTCGTTATTCGATTTTATTGAAGCTAACGGTGTATTAATTTCATGAGCGACACCAGCCACCAATTGACCTAAAGAAGCCATTTTTTCAGAATTTATCAATTTTAATTGAGTATCTTGCAATTCTCGCAAAGTTTTCGTTAATTCTTTAACCATGCGTGTATTTTTTTCGTACAATTCAGATTGAATTATTGCATTGCCAATTTGTGTTGAAACACCGTCTAGCACTTCTAATAAATCATCCATTTTTGTTTTTTGCCTTGTTAAAAGTACAATCAAACCGAGTTTTTTATTCAAATGATAAATCGGAATAACAATTCTTTGCACTAATTCTTTAAACGGTTCAGCCTCAACATATTCTTTCATACAAGAAATTGAAAAAACTTTTGCTTTAGAAATCATTTTTTCAGTTTCTTTATCGTAAGTAATTTTTGCACCAACGCTATTTTTTTCTAAAGATTCAGAAATAATATAAGCATTCATATCTTTTGAATAAACTGCATAATAAGACTTGAATGACGCAAACAATTGTGACAATTCGCTTAAAGCTAATTTTAGAATTTTAGAAGTATCTACAGAACTTCTTATAATATTTGAAATATTGTTAAGTAACAATAATTTCATTGCTTGTGATTGTGCATGCTGTTTGATTTTCATCAAATTTTTATTATCTTCTTCCAAAAAATTAATTTTTTTTTGCAAAGCTAAATTTTTTAATTCTAATTTCGAATAAATAGTTTGCGAAGTCACATCCGTAAAAGTTATGATTAAATAACCACTTTTGCTTGTCGCAGACATATCAAAATATGAAATCTCGTTTTTTGCAGATTGATAAGATACATAAGCTGAAAAATCTTCAGGTGATTTTAAAGCTTGTAATATTGGAGAATGCACCTCGACATCGTTACTGACGAGTGCGCAAACATTGTAATTTAATTTATGCGAAAACTTTTTTAAATTTTCATAATCAGAAAATATTCGTTTAAAAAAATTGTTTTGAAAAACGACTTCTTCTTTTTTGTTAATCACCAAAACTGCGGTGTTAAACTTGTTAAATAAATCAAATTTCCCCATAAATATATTATATTACACACAAAAAATTATTCACAAGAAATAAACGCAAAAAAATTTGAAAGTTTAATAATATAATTCTTGAATAAGCCCAATAATTTTATTTAAGAAATTTTTGTATTTAATTCTATCCGCTGCGCCTGAAAGTATTATATCTGCTTTTTCTTTGCAAGGTCTAATATGTATTTGCGCTTTTTGGTTTGCGTTTTCATAAATTATTGGTGCAGAATCGCCCAATCCACGCTCAGTTGCACGAACAAAAAATCGATGTTTTTTGATATCTTCCGGAATATCAACATAAATTTTGAAATCAAATGCGTCACGAATTTTTTCTGTTAATGTAAATAAACCTTCCGAAATAATAACTTTGGAAGGTTTTGCAAATGTATAATTATCATGTCTAATCGCAGTTCCTGACATGTCATATTTTGGTAAATAAATAGATTTTCCAGATAATAATTCTTTGATGTGTTTGTTCATTAATTCTAATTCTAAAGCTTCTGGAACATCTAAATCATAATTTTTTGCAAAAGCAGAAAAACTTCCGGCAGCTTTAACCATTTCTGAACGATCATAATAATAATCGTCAGTGTTAACTCTTGTAATTGCATCATCAATGCCAAATTCCATCGCGAAAGATTCAATCGTATCTATTAAATCTTTTGTAATAGTTGATTTACCGCTTGCAGTTTCACCTGCAATACCGATTGATGCAGGCATTTTGATTTTTCCAGATAAATAACCGGCAATTTTTTTAATAACTAATGGTTGATAACCCAACAAAACGGAATCTTCAGTTTTTAATTCTTTCTCAAAAACATAAGATAAATAATGTTCTAATTTATCACAAACGGATATTGGTTTTGTAAAATACTGTGACTCATTGGTTTTTGCTGAAATTGATGTGATATTTTGTATCATAAATCCACTTTCTTTTCCTTGATATATTATACATTAATCAAAACAAAAAAAAAGTTTTTTTGCTATTTTTTTAAAATTATTTACAAATGTATACAAAACGAAGAATTGAAAAAGTTGAAAAATAATATTTTTCTATAAACTCAAGCAAGAATACGAAAAAGCGAAAATAATATTTTTATTTAAGCATTAATATCAACGGTTTTTGCTTGTTTATTGCCGACTTCATTTCCTGCAATCATTAACGCTAATGGAATAATGCATCCGATTTTTTGAATAATATTTGAATCTGATATGTAATTTGCAACTGCTAACAAATCGTCGACATGCGCTGTAAAATCAGTTGCCTTTACTCCTCGTGCATCAGTTTTGTTGTTAAAAATCAAATTACAAACTTTGTTCATAATAAAATTAGCAATGTAAACTCCGGCAAAAAAACCGCCAAGCGAAGTTGCCGCTTTTGTAAATTTGCCGGCTTTTTTACACAAATTATCTGCAATTAAATCTACACCTAAAATTGGGATAGAAATATTACCAAATTGCATAAGAGCTTCACGCAATTTTGCCTTTTGATTTTCACGGTTTTTATCAATCATAAAACCGCCTAATAACCCTCCAACACAAGTACTTGCGCCAATTGAAATAATTTCAGGTGCTTTGTATTTTGTTTTTAAAATATAAGAATTTTTAATATTTTTTAGCATTTTTGTTGGACTCAAAGAATATTTTTTCTTTTTCGCCATAATTGCTAAACAAGTACCAACGCTTAATGCAGTAGTTGTTGCGACAACAGCTTTCTTGCTAAAAGAATATTCCTCTTTTTCATCGGTTGGGAATGTGTTATTTGCTAAAAAGCGTGTATTGTTAATATTTATAGGTGTAACTTCCATTTAGTTTTCCAATCTTCACCTATTTGAAAACACCTAAATAATTTTTTTTGCTATAAATTTTACAATATTAACAAATTGGTGAATAAAATTTTGAAATTTCTTCAAAATATTTTTCTAAAGCCTTGTAGCCATTATATATTTCGTCTTTTACTGTTGAATATCTGCTTGCCACAATGAACTTAAGTTCTTTACATCTGATTTGCAACAAAGCGTCTGAATCTTTTCTTAATTCTTCATTTGATGAGGCTGACCATTTTTTTAGATAAGATAATTCTTCATTAATTTGTTTAATGGTTGAAAACTCAAGAGTGTTAAAATCATATTTTTGCAAAAGTTGTTTTTCGCTTGATGAAATACGACTTTGCACAGCTTGAAAGCGATAAATACGTTTAATAATAACATAGTTATCAGCGATTCTTCTATGAGAAAGCGGAACAGAACTCTTTGCTAATAATGCTGATGTAGAAAGCGCGGTAAACGCATCTTCTTCTCTTGAAAAAATACTTTCTGCCGGATAAACCGTAACAATCTTCTTATCAGTCACGAACTCTACTCCTTTGTTCATATTACCTCACATAAATAATATAACAATAAAAGTTAAAAGTCATTACGAATGTAAACTTTTGTAAAAATTATCTTAATTAGCGTTATAAAATTTTAAGCATGTGGAATATAGAAAGTATAATCTCTTTTCTTTATTTCTCCTCCACTCCTTATCTAACGAGAGTTAAGCCACAATGACTGTGGTTTTTTTTTGCATATTTTTTTAAGTATATTAAACCTAAATTATTAAATAAAAACCAATAAAACGCCTATTAAAGCTGAAATTAACATATAAACAACCGGATCTTTTTTGGATTTCCAACCTAATGCTAGTAACGCGAAAAAAAGTATTATTGCTTTAATATCGTTTTGATAAGCTTGTGATAATTCAAAAAATACTGTGACTAATAGTCCGCATCCAATCGGTTTTAGAGTTTTAATAATAGTTTTTGTATAAAAATTTTCGCGGTATTTTGTAATTATTTTATAAATGATTAAAATTAATATTAAAGATGGCAAAGTTTCTGCAAAAGTAGCAATTAATGAGCCTAAAACTCCGGCAGTGTTTAATCCTGCAAAAGTTGCAACATTTATTCCAACAGCTCCGGGTGTAAGTGCTGCAACTGCAATCATTTGTCTTAAATCAGCTAGGCTATACCAACCATAGATTTCTGAAATATGTGTTAAAAAAGGAATTGTTGCATATCCGCCACCGAATGAAAATAAACCAATTTTGAAAAATTCGACAAATAGTTGTAAATAAATCATGCTTTATTCTCCCTATTTGTAATTCTTTGAAAAATTACACCTGATACCAGTAATATAATTATTGTTTGAATTGGTGATAAGTTGAATTTCATCATTAATAATATTGTCAAAACAAACAACGTGTAAAAATAAATATCTTTTTGAGAATTTTGAAAAATTTCCCGTATGTTTGCAATAATAAGCATTACGACTGCAACACCAACACCCCAAAAAGCTCCTTGAACTACAGAATAAGAGCTTATTTTACCTAAAATTGAACCTATTGAAATAATTATTGTAATTGGAATAACGTTAAGCCCAATCATTGCAAGTACTGCGCCACGCTTACCCTTGAGATGATTTCCGATAAAAATTGAAGTATTTATTGCAATAATTCCAGGCAAAGTTTGTGCAATAGAATAATAGTTAATTAAATCTTCTTTTTCTATTAATTTACGTTTCTCATAAAATTCATGCGTTAATATCGGCAAAATTACATAACCGCCACCAAGTAAAACCGCTCCGATTTTTATAAAAATTAAAAAAAGTTCTAAATACGAAATTTTTTGCATTCTAATATCCTACGCTAAGTCCGGCGCAAAGGTTTATTGATTGTCCTGTCACACCTTTTGCGTCAGAAGAAATTAAATATTTTATCATACCTGCAATTTCTGACGGAGTTATGAAACGTTTTTGCGGAATACAATCCAAAATCTCTTCTTTTGAAAAATCACTTTCTTCAATAGATTTTTCGCCTAAATCTGTTTCAACCCAGCCAGGGTTTATTGTGTTTACAGTAATTCCAAATTCTGCTAGTTCAAGCGCTAATGCTTTTGCAGCTCCAATTAATCCTGCTTTTGTTGCAGAATACAAACTCGCATTAGCTTCTCCCATAACTCCCGAAATTGAACCAATATTTATGATTCGACCAAAATGTTGAGTTTTCATAAATGGTACAGCTTTTGAAATTAAAAACATTGGTATTTCTAAATTTAATTTTATGATTTTTTCAATTGTATCAAACTCTACATTCTCAATTGGAGAATATACATAATCTCCGGCGTTATTAATGAGCACATCAATATTATGACTAATTATATATTTTGCTAAAATATCACGCCCTTTATCCGTCAACAAATCTGCAACACAATAATTTTTATAATTCTTGAGCAATTTCTCATTGCGTGCAGTTGCAAAAACATTTGCATTATCAATTTTTGCCAACTCTTCACATATAACTTTGCCAATTCCTCTAGAAGCTCCGGTAACTAGAATATTCATAAAAAATTCTCCCTGCGTTAATTATAACACAAGGAGAATTATGAAGTATGCCAACGCTTAAAAAGGTTGTGAAGAATTTAGAAATTTTCACAAAACTTTAGAAATAGTATTGCCGTTGATAAGCGTCGAAGGTTTGCTCTGCTTGCTGTTGTCCAGGTTGGTTATCTCTAAATACTGCGGAAGCTTCACTTCTAATTCCGGCAAAATAAGTCATAGCCTGTCCATCAATTGCGCTTTGGCTAAGCAATTCTATCGCCTTGTTAAAAGCAGCATAGTCCTTTTCATAGTCACCTGTCGCTCTGACACCGATTTGGGCGCATAGACCAGCCCAAGGTGCAACCTTTTCACCATTTTGATTAGCGATTTGGTTTTGTACTTGCTCAGAGTACTCCGCAAACATTGCACTATCAAGTTTTTTTAAATCATCAGGTTTGCCTGTTGGAGTAATTCGCAACTCTCTAAAAGCATCCTCTAGCTGCTTTGAATTTGACGGTACTCTGCCTAAATATGAGTAAACGTCAGAAAGATTGTAGCTGTATACTCCATTGACTGTAAAATTTGACATAACATACCTCTAAATGATATATAATATATATCGGCATTTTTTCAAAAAACTTTAGGGATTTTTAAAAAATTGTTACAATTCGTTACATAAATCTTAACATATTTGCACTAACCCTGTTTTTATGATAAATTCACATTAGTAAGTAGGGTTGTAACTAAAAAGAGGAATTATGAACAGCACAACTTTAAGACGTTCAAATATTACAAAAGAAAAAATTGATATGATGGAAGCCTTGTCACGCTACAATCAAAAACATCAAAACGAGGATTTCTATAAAAATCAAAACAAAACAAAAGAACTTGATATGCTTTGGCAATCTTTTGGTGTAAAACCTCAAAAAACAGAAAAAGCTCCTCAAGTGTATTTTGTAACAGGCGTTGTTGTTGGTGTTATCGTCACTCTTGCTGTTACCGCCTTTATTAGCATACTTTTAAATTTATCAACTCCAAAAGACGATATAGTTATCCCTAAAAAATCTGCAACAGAAACAAGTGGAAGATTTTCATTTATTCCTGCTGATAATCAAAATAAAGGAAATGTTCAAACTGAAAATTCTAACCAGCAATATACAGTTAAAGAGGGTGATACTTTAGAAAGTATCGTTATTAGATTTTATGGTTCTTTTGATATGAGTAAAGTAAATGCAATTCAAGATGCTAACCAAATGGCAAATCCAAACGCTTTATCAATTGGTCAAAAGTTGATTATTCCAATGAATTAATAGATTATGGCTAAAGTTAAATCAAAATATGTTTGCCAAAATTGTGGTTATGAATCAGCCGGTTATTTAGGTCGTTGTCCGGATTGTGGTTCTTGGTCGTCTTTTGTCGAAGAATCAATTAGTGTTGAAAAAAATACATTGCTTGAGGAATTGGTTTTACAAGATACTTATCCGCCACAAAAACTTTCTGATATTGAATTAAATACAGAAATTAGAACACCAACAAATATTTCAGAATTTGATAGAGTTTTAGGCGGTGGAATTGTCAAGGGTTCTTTAGTTTTAATTGCGGGTGATCCGGGAATCGGTAAATCAACAATTTTATTACAAACAAGTGGCGAAATTTGTAAGACTAATAAAAAAGTTCTTTATATTTCTGCTGAAGAATCTGCAAGTCAAGTAAAATTGAGAGCAGAAAGACTTGGTGTTAAATCTGATAATTTATATATTTATGCACAAACCAACTTTGAGTTAATTAAAAAACATATTTTAGATTTAAAGCCGGAATTAGTTATTGTAGACAGTATTCAAGCAATTTACACTTCTAAAATCCAAAGTTCAGCAGGAAGCGTTTCACAAATCAGAGAATGCTGTAATTCTTTAATGAATATTGCTAAAACTGAAAATGTTTCAATATTTGTAATAGGTCATGTTACAAAAGAAGGAAATATAGCAGGACCAAAAGTCTTGGAGCACATGGTTGACACGGTTATTCATTTTGAAGGTGATAAATATAAAACTTATCGGATTTTACGTTCAATCAAAAACCGTTTTGGTAACACTTCGGAAGTTGGAATTTTTGAGATGTGCTCTGATGGCTTGCGTGAAATAATTAATCCTAACGAAGTTTTTTTGAAAGAATATAATCAAACTCAAGCTCCTGGAAGCACGATTATTGTTACGAATGAAGGCACTCGCCCATTGTTGGTTGAAATTCAAGCGCTTGTCGGAACAACACCTTATCCATCACCGCGACGTGTTGCAAATGGTTTAGATGTTAGCAGGGTTTTGCAAATTTTAGCAGTTTTAGAAAAACGCGTTGGATTAAATCTTTCTAAACAAGACGTTTATGTAAATGTTATTGGCGGGATTGAAGTTTCAGAACCGGCAGCTGATTTAGGAATTGCCATGTCTATTATAACTTGTGTAAGAGATGTTATTTTAGATAATCAAACCGCTTTGGTTGGAGAAATCGGTTTAGCAGGTGAAATCCGTGCAGTAAATAATATCGAAAAGCGTATTAACGAAGCTCACAAGCTTGGTTTTAAAAAAATAATTATCCCAGATTCTAACGAAATTCAAGAGAAATTTGACGGAATTGAAATTATTAAAGTAAAGCGAATAATTGATGCTTTAGGAAAAATCAATAAAAAATAATGAAAGATTGGCGAAAAAAAAATTTTATAAATATTTATGAGATTAGCCGCGGATTTTTAATCCTTATGGCTTTGTATTTTTTTGCAGATTTGATACTAAAATTATTTAAAATAACTTTTCCGCCTGCAATTTTAGGATTAATTTTTCTTTTTATCGGATTAAATTTTAAAATAATAAAAGAAAATTGGATTGATAAAACTGCAAATTTTTTGTTAAAAAATATGGCATTATTTTTCGTTCCTTTTATCGTAGGGGTTGTTGTTTATAAATCGATATTGCTTAAAATTTGGTTGCCATTATTAATTATTGTTTTTGGAGTAACGGCTATAACTATTATTGTAACTGGGCTTTATGTCGAATATGGCATAAAATTCCTTCGTATGCATAAAATGTTTAAGTCAGGTATCACTCATCAATTTGGTAATTATGAGGTGAAAAATGACTAATTTAGATGGATTTTTTTTAACAATTATAATTTTTAAATTATCAGAGAGGGTAATAAATCTTAAATCTTTAAGATTTTTGAAAATTTTTCCACCGGTTTTGTTAACAGGAATATTAATGATTTTATGGCTAAAAATTTTTAACAAAAGTTATTATGAATACAAAATAAGTACTTCTTTGCTAACTTTATTATTAATTCCAGCAACATTATCTTTGGGATATCCATTATATAAAAATAAAAATATATTATTAAAATATAAACGTATTATTTATTCAGCTTTTTTTGTTGCAATATCTTGTGCCGTTATTTTAACCTTTTTGACAGGCTTTTGTTGTCATATTAATTCTGCTCTTACAATTTCAATGTTGCCAAAATCTGTAACTGCTCCTATTGCAATTGAAATTTCTAAATCTGCAGGCGGAATAAAAGAATTGACAGCATGTGTTGTTGTTCTTACGGGAGTGTTTGGAGCAATTTTTGGACATTTGATTTTGAAATTGTTTAAAGTAAAAAATGATATAGCAATAGGTTTAGCGCTTGGCGCGACAAGTCATGTTATTGCAACTGCAAAATGTGTAGAAACAGGACGAGCAAAACAAGTTACAATGAGTTCTTTAGCGCTTGTTGTGGTTGGAATCCTTACTGCTATAATAATTCCAATTTTTTTAAAATTACTTTAAAGAAAAGTTTGAAAAATTGTTATTTTCTGACGAAATTCTACTTAAATCTACCAAACAAAATTAATACAAATAGATTTTTCGATTATTTCAAAATTTAGCACTGGCAATATGCGAAAACGAGTGACTCATGACAAATTGTTTTAAATGTTAGGTTATTGTAACAATTTTTTCTCATTGTGAAATTTTTGTTTCGAAAAAACTTTATAAATATGTTAGTGTAGGTTTCATGCTTGAAATCAGGAAAAAGTAGTAATGATATTTAACCGCAAGAGCATTAACAAGAACTCCAAAACTAGGTGTTTTAGCGCTTGGCACAATTGAAGGTATTGATGTTTTATCAGATGTTGCAAATGGCGAAAACTTTTTCGAAACAACAACAAAATCTGCAACAAATCTTTTAGGTTCAATTACTTTATCAGGTTATTGTGGTGCAATAAGATCTAAAATGTTTGGAGTTACTGGCTCTATGTTAGGCACTGGTATTGGAAATTTTGCTAATAACAAATTAAATGGTATGTTATTTAATTAATAATTTTTAAAATAGTTATATTTACGTTCAAAAGCCTTCATACTACCTTTATTGACAAATTTACGCACAGCATCCATTGTATCTAATGCGTCTTGTATTGATATTTCATTCCATATAACACAATCAGTTATTCGTTCTATCCACCAAGAAGTCATGCACCCATAATCTTTAGACATTTTTTCAGCCATATTATAAAACTCTTGATTAACTTTTTTAAACGCTAGTTGGTTGTTAGAAATACTAGCATGCTCGCTGTCGTTGCGTTTTGCGTTATACAAGTTTTGATTTCTTATTGCAGGATTAAACCCAATTTTCATTAATACACCCCTCGTTTAGTTTTTTCTATAAAAGAATTATATCATGAAAAGTTTAAAATAAATAACCTGCTTGCTTAGCGCAAGGTTCAGCATGACAAAAAAACACAATTTGCGCAAAGGTTCTATGTCTGTAAAATACTGAAAAAAAGTGCCTCATGACAAATTGTAAAAAAAAGAATAAAGTAGCTCATAAGCCGTGTTCTGTTTTTAGATAATCATCTATCTGGTATTAGGATTACTCCTAATCTCTAGCGATTTTTTAAGCTCGGCGGATACCTGATAACGCTTATTTCAATCTTGCATTCGGTCGGGGGTTGCCTAGCTAACACTTCTCAGTGTTACTGGTAAGCTCTTACCTTACCTTTGCACCATCGCCTGTGATATAATCCATCGGCAGTCTTTTGGTATTTCTACCCTTTCTGTGGTCCGATCCACCAGCTCACGCTGTCCGGAGTTTCTCCGGCGACCTATCCTTGAATGCACGGACTTTCCTCACCTTGTGGCGCGATTATCCGACTACTTTATTCTCTGATTATAATTCTATCACAAAAAAAAGTCCCAAACTCGGGACGTAGTTAAATTGGTTATTTAATAAGGTATAATAATAAGGTTATTTTTATTTTTTTGAAAACATTTTTGAAAACATTTTTTTACATTTGATTCCACCTAAAATCAACAGGCCTGAAAGTATTGTCAAAGAAACAATCCCTTTTGTATAATTATTTTTTTTATTAAAATCACTTTTTAATTCCTCTGATTTGATACCCAAAGCATTTTGGGTGAAAGAATCGCCATGCTCATTAACATCATAATTTTTGTTATTATAAGCATCAAATTGGCGCGCAGGATTTATCGACTCAAAAGTATCAGAATCTTGGTAACTTTGATTTTTAGCATAATTATTTTGTTGATTAATTTGTGGCTGACTCATAAAAGAATCTTTTGTCATTCCGCTTGAAAGCATTGTATCATAATAGCTTCTTTGATTATGTTTTCTATAAGATAGATAGCTATAATCATAAGCTTCTGTTGGAATGTAATCAAGAATTCCATAATGATATAAGTAATCTAATGAACCTGGTAATATTGCCATTTATTAGCCTTTCCGTCTACACATGTATATTAAGTATTTAGGCTTTAAAAAATTGCCTTTTAATTGCTTTTTTGTTAAGTTTTGTTAAACAACTTTGTTTAGAAATAGAATTTTGCTAACTCTAAGAGCTTTAAAATGGGAAAATATTGAAAAAAACTTATAACTTATGATAAAATAATCAAGTAGGTATTTGGAAAATATGAAAAATTTTAACATAAAACTTTTTATATATATTATTTTATGCACATTGATTGGAATAACACTTTTTATATGCATTACAAAGCCTCAAATGCATAAACAATTTCAGTTTAATATAATTGATTATTTTATTAAAATTAATCAAGACGGTTCAATATCAACGCAAAAAAGCACAACAACTAGCGTTATTGAGGAGAAATAAGCGGTGAAAAAATTTTATACATTTATAATTTTGCTGGTTTATTTTTTTACATTTAATATTAGCTATGCCGGTGAATTATATAAAATCAAAAACACTAATTCTTTTAAAGCAACAACTCAAATAAGTGATTTAATTATTAAAAATAATTATGTAATAAAAACTACTAATCCGATTTATGCGGTTTCTGAAAAGAATTCTTCTCAATATATAATAGTAGCGTTTCAAAATTCTACAACTAATGAAATAATATATTTTATAGAAGCCAATGACAGCAATGCGATAAATAAATTATTTTTGCAAAATTTAGTTAAACAAGGAATAAAATACGAAAAATATTCTGATAAAATTCTTGAAGGGTATTATCAAAATATAGTCAAGGAAACTTTAGGTAAAAAATATCTTGATTACAATTTCGATCCTCCTGCAACATCTAATGCGAAATCGAAATCAACAACAACTTCTGCAAAAAGTTCGTCAAATTCTTTAAAAGGTTTTGTTGGAAAAATTGGCAATGGCTCAATTTTGAATATTTATTTGCAAAACGCAATAGACACTTCTACTGCGGAAAAAGGGGATGAGGTAACTGCAATTTTAAAAGATGATTGGGTTATAAATGGTCATTTAATTGCACCTCAAGGAAGTGTTGTGTATGGCAAGGTTAAAACAGCTGCGCCGGCCAAATCTTTAATGCGTGACGCGAAATTAGCACTTGATTTTAATCAATTGGAAACCCCTGATGGCAAGATTTATAATTTAAAGACTGAAGAAATCACTTTTGATGTATCGGCTGATGAAAGTAAAATAAAGCAAGCAACAAAAAATGTTGTTGCGCCAATGGTTGCAGGGACTTTGGTTGCACTTTTAGGAACTTTGATATTTGGCGGTGATGCTCGAAGTTATGGTAAATCTGCTTTAATAGGTGCCGGAACAGGTGCTGGTATTGCGGTTATTTCAAACGTTGTTCAAAGAGGTGAGAATGCAGAAATTCCATCATATACGGAATTAGAGTTAAAAGTTCTTAAAGATATTGACGTGATTATAAATTATTAGGAGAAAATAATGAAGAATAAGAGATTAATAATAATTGGGATTTTAATATTAGCAATTTCAGTGATTGGTAAATTGTTATATTGCGCGATTAAAAATATTAAAATAGATGATTTCCATCCTGCGTCAATAATTTTTGTCATAGATTCTTCAGCGTCAAATCAAGCAAAATTGAATGATGAAATCAAATATTTAAAATCTATCTGTACAATTTTAGATCCAGAAGATGTAATAAAGGTTTTGCGAGTTTCAGAAAAATCCTATTTGATATATGAAGGTGCTCCAAGCAATACAACGGCTATAAATGATACGCTAAAAGAATTTACTAAGTTTAACAAAAACGATTATGGAACTGCTTATGGTGAAGCTTTGAAAAAAGCTTTTGAACATGCTTTGACGATGAAAAAAGAAGGTTATGTGCCATCTATTGTTGTTATTGGGGATTTAGAAAATGAAGGTGATATTGCAAAACAAATTGATTGGAATACTTTACCTCAAAATGTTGAAAAAGTTAAAGAATATATTCCGGAAATTTCAATGATGTTTGTTTACGCACATCCTGAAAAATTGGATCTTGTTAAAACAAAATTAACACCGGTTTTGGGCGAAAAAAAGTTAATCATTGTTAATGAGCAAAGTTTAAATAATTCTCAAAGAAAGTTATTAGAAGCAATTGGAAGATAGGAGAAAAAAATGACCTTTACGATTATTACAAAAAATGGTGAAAGAAGTTTTGCTAATAAAGAACTTGTAAATATATCTTCTAAAGATGGATATGATTTTAAAGCTGATTTTGGCTTTGATTATTTGATTACAATTGAATATAACAAAACGACAGGCAAGTATTCTGTTTTAAATCAGTTTAATTGTACAAAATTTTTGTTTAAAGGTCAGCCGATTCCGCAAAAATTAGAGATTGAAAAAATGTGCAAATTTATGGTTGCAGATTCTGATAATTTTTTAACAATAAGAGTTGATGATACGCAAATATCAGCAAGCATTATTCAAGAAACAGTGTCTGAAGATGATGTAAAAGAAATGTATGGAAATTCTGTTAATGCAAGTGCAATGGCAAAGTTGGAGAATCGAAAAGCTGAACTTGAAAAAGCACGTGTTGCAATAACTAAACAGATTTCTTTTTCTATAAATGATTTAAGAAATAAAATTTCAATGAATACAAAAGCTAATGTATTTATGCATATTGCGCTTTTTGTTGCGTCATTAGTTTTAGCATTTGGACTTTCAAATTATTTAACCGGACTTCCATTGAAGGATTCTGCAAGTATTATTCAAATGCCTGTTAATATGAAACTTTTATTAATGTATACATTAATAGTTTTCGGAGTTGGTTTGATTGCAAAACAAGGATTTTGTTTATATTTGCAAAATAAAATAGAAGCTAATCCGGCAAATGTTGTAGCTGAAAAAGTTATGTTAGCTTTTTCTTCAATTTTATTCGCCGCAATTTATTGCATCAATGTTTTGTATTATATTGCAGGAAATTTGGTATTTTTTGCAATTTTTATGTCATTATTCTTTTCTGCCACAACTGTTACTTTAGCAATTGCGTGCGGTTACTTTAAGAATAACAAAATTGAACTTGCAAAAGAATTGAGTAAATATGAATATCGCGAAGATTTTGAAATCGTAATAAAAGAATATCAAAAATGGATTGATAGATTTGTAAATAATATTAGTACAGTAAAAATCAGAAATATTAAAGATAAAATCTTTATGCTTCAATTAAAATCTATAGGTGAAATTTGTTTAGGTATAATCACAGCGCCATTTTTGGCTTATGGAGTATCAAATACTTTAGCAATGTGTTTTCCGGAAGCTGCCGGTTGGATTAGAATTTCCGGCTTAAGATTCAGCCCTGTATTTTTGACGCTTGCAACTTTTATGATAATTTTTGCATTTTTTGCGTTTGTTAATGCGTTTTTATGCAACAAAAAAATTCAAGCATCAAATGTTATTAAAAATGATGGTTTTAGTAATTATTTAAAACACGGAACTGAGATTTATGGTTTAGAAGGCATTAAAAAACTTGAGATTGATATGCGACGTTCGTTTACAATTGGCTTGTGTATCATTTTTATCGAGTTTTCAATGAACATTTCTTATTTTATGCAAGAAATGGGGGGGGATTTAGGCGGAATGTTTTTAAGTTCAGTTGCCGCATTGGTTCCGACCGCTTTATTAATTGCAGAAACTTATATGCTTAGCCAAACAAAATTTGATATACATACGGGTGATGAATTAATTTCTAAAATGGATAGAGAATAAAATTGTATAAAATATTTTTTTCAATATTAATATCAATATTATTAATTACAACACTTTGCTTGTCTTTTGCAAAACCAGCGATGCATAAGCAAATTGTTGTTTTAAATTCTGAATATACAATTTTTGATTCGGTTTTTGATTCTGATAATAATAAAAACGTTACAAAAAGGATTAGTGTTGAGCCAAAATTAACTTCAAAATCTATTCCGCAAACTAAAACTAATGTTGAAACGGCAGTAAATGAGCCAATTAAACAAAAAATTAATTTAGAAGAAAAAAATGGGCAAGCTCAAAAAGTTACGTTTGTTAATAATAAAATTGATACAAAATCTTCAAATACGATTTCTCAAAACAAAATTCAAGCAAAACAAGAAATAAATGTAGAAAAGCCTAAAACTTTAAATACGAATCAAAATAAAACAGAAATTGAAACGAAAGATGAAGTTATCTTGTGGAATCAATGGCGCTCAAATCTTCAAAACCAAATAATGAAGGATTCAAAATTGCCGATATTGCCGGAAGGGACTGTTTTTAAATTTTCTTTTGATGTTGATAAATTTGGCAAAGTTTCCAATGTTCATACGTATTCAACAAATCCTTCTTGCACGGTTTATGCAATACAAATAATTGCGCCGGTTATCAGAAGTTATCAAGGAAAATCAATTTTAGATTTTCCAGATGGTTCAAAACGTTATTCAACAACGGTTGAGGGCGCTTGGCGAATTTCAAAAACTTCTAAATATACTACAGCAGAAGATTTTAAAGACAGTGAAAGGGTTATAAAGTAAATGAAATATAAATGTAGTGATTGTGGAGAAATTTTTGACAATAAACCCGATTATTGTGATTGTGGAAATAATGTTTTTGAAGAAATTGTAGAAGAATCTTCTGGTGTTTTTCAAAAAACGCAATCTCAAAATTCTACTCAAAATATTGTTGAACAATTTGTTGAAAAAAATCAAGATAGCGTTAAAACTAATAATTTGGATTTAAAAATAAAACCAAATGTTGATTTATTTTCTATAATATTTTTTGTTGTTTGCATTTTTCTTTCTATTGTTTCAATAATTTTTATTGGAAAAGATTCCTTGAATACTCAAAATAATGAACCTAATAAAGCGCAAAATATTCATGAAGTTAAAAATATTCCTGATATTAACAAGTTTTGGATAGAATCAAATTTTCAACAAACTAAAGTTGAACTTAAAAAAGAGATTGTACCTCAAAAAGAGGTTTTCAATGTTATTAAACCGAAAAATACTCATAAAAATATCACTTCAACAGCACCAGTGAAATCGGTCAAAAATATAAACAAAGCTCAAACTGTTTCAAAATCTAGTCAAGGGGTAAAAACTCCCACAAAAACAACTATAAAGCCTAACAAAACTCCGACTACGCAAAAAACTACAAATTCATCTCAAACAAGTGCAAAACCTCAACAAACAAGCGTAAAACCTCAAAATACAAATTCGTATGATATGCAAGAACTTAATAATTATAAAATTGCTTTAAGAAATAAACTCGGGCATAGCGTAAATTTTCTTGAAGTAAGTGGTGATGGAAATTGCGCAATTTCATTCAAAATAGACTCATCGGGAAATTTGATAAATAGAAAATTTATAATTCAATCAGATAATCAAACCTTAAATCAAGCTGTTTATGATGCTATAATGAAGAATCCTACATTTAAAGCACCACCTCGCGGATACAAAAATGAAACTTTGATTTTTAAAGTTAAAATTTATAATAGTAGTTTTGAAATAAATTTAAATTAAAAGGATAAATATGAAAAGAGCATTAATCATAATTTTTTCGTTTATAATTGCAACATTTGCAGTTTTTGGAGCGTCATACAAGGTTAATAAAAGCGGTAAAGTTGTTTCTCCAAGTGGAAAAGTGCAAACAAAATCAACTGTTTTAACTCCGAAAAATATTTATTCTAATTATCAAGCACGAAATTATGTTGCAAATCAACAGGTGTTAGTTAGCCAAACAGGTATTATTGATATAGTAATGGATTTTTCAGGGAGTATGTATAATTGGGTTCAGGTTTCAAAGTATTCTATGAAATCAATTGTTGCCCAGCTTCCTGCCTCTACAAAAATCGGGTTAAGGGTTTTTGGGCATGATAATGGATTAAATCCTTATGATAGCAATATTTCGTTAAGCAAAGTAAAGAAAATTGCAAAATCTGAAAAAGGCAAATATAAAGTAACAACAACGCAAGATAAGTTTTTAGGAAACACGCGTGGTGGCTGTTCTGCGACTTCGCAAATTGTTCCGGTGATGACTTCTAATTCTGTCGCTTTAATTAATGGTATGCAAAAAGTTAATTTAGGTGGTTCAACTCCGCTTACTTTAGCATTAAAAATGGCTGTTGATACTGATTTAAGAAGCATTCCTACTTCTATTTCAAAAAAAATCGTACTTATAACTGATGGTGATGAAAATTGTGGCGGTGATCCTTGCGCTTTTGCAAAGGATTTAGTTAAAAAAAGAAGTGATATAACTATTGATGTTGTGCTTGTTTCTTCAAATTCAAAAGCTTTAAAATGTGTGGCTGATATTACAGGTGGAAAAATGTATACAACAAGTAATGTGGATTCGTTCGCTGATATTATGACAACAACTCTTAAAGATGCTCCACAAAATGCACAAACAGAGCCTGCGCAACAATATGAATATGTTCCTTATTAATTGATTCCCCAAAGGGTCGATGTACAAGGCTGACAGATTCAACTATGATAATGATAAGGTATATAAGGTTTGTGTAAATGTATAATTTATTTAGAACATTAATATTGTTTATTTCAATGAGTATTTTGTTCTTCGCGTTGATATCACCAATACTCTTGGAAAACGTTACGCTTCATTTATACGATGCTTTAATAATTACTTTTTATGTAATAGCTAGTAATATTGTAATAAGATTTGTAAGTATTCATGAATCGAAAAAAATGGAAGAAAAGATTCTGTTACAATATTCTCAAATGCAGGCTATTTTAAATAATTCACCGTTGTTCATTTATTTGAAAGATTTAGATGGAACTATTTTGCTTGCAAATAAAAAATTGTATGAGTATTTTAATAAAAATGTTAAAAATATTGTTGGCATAAAAGCTCAAGATTTGTTTATTAATAATGAAACGATTTTGGATGAAGATAAAATCGTTTATGAAACTAAACAACCTTTAGTACTAGAAAAACAACTAGAAATAGCGAATGGACAACAAGTTTGGTATAAAATAGCAAAAGTTCCGCTTGTCAACAAGTGGGGGCATCCGACAAGCTATGTAGTAATATTAAAAGATATTGATATGGAAAAAGAGCTTGAAAATAGAAAAGAAACTTTTGTTGCGACATTAACTCACGATTTGAAAACTCCGACCGTTGCTCAAATAAAGGTTTTAGATTTATTGTTAAATGATACTTTTGGTAAGTTAAATAATGAACAAAAAGATATGCTTTGTCAAATTAAAAGTTCTTGTAAATATATGTATGATTTAATTTTCACGATACTTGATACTTATATGTTTGAAAATGGTCAAATTAAGATAAAAGAAGATTATTTTAATATCGTTGAATTAATAAATGTCACGATGAAAGAACTTTTGAGTTTATCAATTGAAAAAAATCAAAATGTAAATTTTATAAATAATTTAAATACTGAAATTATCTATGCAGATAAAGCTCAAATAAAACGTGTTATTGTAAATCTTTTGTCAAATGCGATTACTTATGGCTTTAAAGAAACTGATGTGAATATAGTGTTATCAGAAACTGATTCTGAAATCAAATGCCACATTGACAATAAAGCTTGTCCAATTAAACAAGAGTTGTTGGATGATATTTTTCTTAAATTTAAAACTGCAGAAAATGCAAAATTTCAAAAAACACAAAATGGCTTAGGACTGTATTTATCTAAACAAATTATTTCGGCTCATAATGGCTCAATTACGGTGTCATGTAATAAAGATGGTGTATGTGTTTTTGAATTCACTATTCCTAAAACAATGGCAAAAATCGAAACACATTCTTCATAAATTTGACTCCTGTGTTATAATAAACAAAAAAGGAGTTTTAAAATGAGACGTGCGATTATAGTTGTAATTGATTCAATGGGAATTGGTGCAATGCCAGATTGCCGAGATTTCAATGATGTTGAAACTTGTAATACTCTAAAAAATGTTTGTGAATTTAATTCGGGCTTAGATGTTCCGACGCTTGAAGCGATGGGTTTGGGAAATATTCAAGATTTTGAAGGGATTCAAAAAACAGCCACTCCAATTGCACAATATGGGACTTTGCAAGAAAAATCAAAAGGCAAAGATACTACTACCGGACATTGGGAGATTGCTGGTTTGGTTTCAGAAAAACCTTTTGCAACTTTTCCAAATGGTTTTGGCGAAGATTTGATAAACAAATTTATTGAAGCAACAAATTGCGGTGGTGTGTTGGCGAATCGCCCAGCAAGCGGTACCGCAATTATTGAAGAGATGAACGAAATACATCATCAAACAAAGTTCCCAATTGTATATACAAGTGCTGATAGCGTTTTTCAAATCGCGCTTGATACGGATTTAATTCCGCTAGAAACTTTGTATGACTGGTGTAAAATTGCTCGTAGAATCCTTGATGAAGGACAATATAATGTTGCGCGTGTAATTGCTCGTCCTTATAAAATTATTGATGGAAAACCAATTCGGATTTCAAAAGATAGACGTGATTATTCAATGCAACCTCCTAAAGACACGATATTGGATTTTGTAAAAAATTCTGGCGCTAGAGTTATTGGAATCGGAAAAATAGAAGATATTTTTTCTAAAAAAGGCATAACTCATGCTATTCATACTGGTTCAAATAAAGAAGGCTTGGAATTAACGATAAAAGCTCTGAATGGGTCTTTAGATTTAGCTTCAATTGAATACGAAGGATTAAATATAACAGATTTTGAGCGAGAAATTATTTTTACAAACCTTGTTGATACTGATATGTTGTACGGTCACAGAAACGATGCGAAAGGTTATGGACAGGCAATAGAGGAAATTGATTCATATTTAGAAAAAATCTTGCCATTAATTACTTCTGATGATTTGTTGATAATAACAGCAGACCACGGTTGTGATCCAACCGTTGCAGGAACTGACCATACTCGTGAATTTGTACCGGTACTTTACTATTCGCCAAGCTTAAAGCCTGCTGATTTAGGTTTGACATTGGGTTTTGATTCAATTTCTGAAAAAATTAAAAATTGGTTGTATTAAAACGGTAAATTTGTAGTATAATGTAATTGCTCGACATTGAGCTTAAGTAGTTAGATATGAATAAAGGAGAAAAAAATGAAAGTTACAATTAATGATTCTTGTATAGGTTGTGGCGCATGCGAATCTATTTGCGATGCTGTTTTTGAAGTTTCTGATGTTGCATCAGTTAAAGAAGAAGGCGTTGCAGGCCACGAAGATTGTGTAAAAGAAGCAGTTGATGCATGCCCAGTAGGCGCTATCGAAGCTGAATAGTTAGATGATGTGTGGAAATTTTTAAATTTTTCCGCAGTTTCAGATTTTAAAGATAAAAGGGTGACAAAATTAAACCTAAAATGAATAATGTAAAATTTTGGGGTATTAATTGAGAAGTCACTCTTTTTTTGTAAGCGTTTATTTTTTCTGTTATGCTGAATTTATTTCAGGATTTGGCAAGTGAACTGGGGTTAATTCTGGTAGATTATTTGCTTGGCGCAAAGGCTCTATACCGGTAAGGGCATTAACAAGAACTCCTAAATTGGGTATTTTAGCTCTTGGCGCAGTTGAAGGTATAGATGTTTTATCAGATGTTGCAAATGGTGAAAATATTTTTGAAGCAACCGCAAAATCTGCAACAAATCTTTTAGGTTCAATCACTTTGTCAGGTTATTGTGGTGCAATAGGATCTAAAATGTTTGGAGTTACTGGTTCTATGTTAGGAACTGGTATTGGAAATTTTGCTAATAACAAACTTAATAATATGTTTTTTAATTAAAACTAAAAAATTATAAATTCTTAAAAAATATTAAATCTTCTTTAAAAGCATCAAGACTTTTAATGCTTATAAATCCACGCACCGCATTCATTGTATCAATTGCATCTTGTTTTGATATACTTTTCCATAAAATAACATCATCCATCAACCACTCAAACCATTCTGATGTGACATTTCCTCGCTTTTTATACATCTTTTCAGCCATATCATAATATCCTTTATTAATTTTTTTGAATGCTAGTTGGTTGTTAGAAATGCTAGTATGTTCGCTGGCGTTACGTTTTGTGTTATACAAGTTTTGATTTTTTATTGCAGGATTAAACCCAATTTTCATTAATACACCCTTCGTTTGTTTTTTAACACGAAAATTATATCATAAAAAGGTTAAAATAAATAACCTGCTTAGCGCAAAGGTCAACGCTGGCAAGATGCTGAAACGAGTGACTCATGACAAAAAACACAATTGGCGCAAAAGGGGTAGGCTTTTTTCGCATGCTATAATGAGGATGTGGAAAAAGTCGAAAAATGACAGGCGGGAGCGGGAGTTGCGTAGCAACTCATTCCCGCAATTTTTCGAACAATTCTTGGTTATCGGCGTTAAACGAGTTTTGGATTGCTTTCGCAATCCTACCACTCTCTGCCGATAATCCGCTTTTTAAAATCCGACCTAAGGTGTGTGAAAGTCAGGTCGTGTGCTGGATAGCACACAACCTGACTTGAAACCGTTCCCCAGAGTTTGCAGGGAAAACAATAGTTTTTCCGCAAACTCTAATTGTAACAATTTCTTAACAATATAAAGCAAATTTAGCAATTTTTTGATGAATTTTGCGTTTATATTAGTATACTAGTAGTGTAAAGGTTTATTATGACAAATTCATTTCCAAACATTAATCCACAATGTCCAACAAATTATTCTGGAGTAACGATTCAGATTACTAGTCCCACGGTTAATGCTGGTGTTCCGGGAATGCCACCACAATTAAATTCGTCTGCTCCTCAAGGCGTGATTAATTCACCTTATACTACAAATCCAATGCCACAGTTACCGCCTGTATCAATGGTATCAAATGGACAAAACGGCATTCCACAACAGGTGCCTTATCAAAATAATATGCAAACTTACCCTGCGCAATATTATTTAAATAATTATAATTATGCGCAACCTCAACAACCAGTAATGCAGCCACAAATTCAACCAATGAATAATGGCAATGGTCAAATAACTTTAACTAATGATATTAATAATACAGCAGGCGCGCAAAATCCAAGTTTGGAAACTTCTAAAGAGATTATTAATGAAATAAATAATAAAGTTGAGCAAGAAAAAGAGGCAGAAGAAAATGGTTCTAAAAAACGAATTGTTGCTTTAACAAATGATTATATTAAATCTTTAGAAAATTACTTAAATAATAATAATGATGAAATTAGAGTTATGGCTGCTAAGGAAGTCTTAACTAGATTAGATGAAGATAAGAATCGATTTGATGATCCTGCGCTTACAGCTTTGTTGAATAAAATGCTTCAAGACCCTAACGATACGGTTCGTTGGGCAGCATTAAGTGCTTTTTCTGCTAATTTGGCTAAAGGTGACGGTTTCACAGTTGAATTGATTCAAAAAATGCAAAATAATCCAAATTCTTCAAAAGAAGATGTGGTTGAAGCAGCTAATATTTTATTAAAATTATCTTCAACTCCTGATTATATAAATACAAAACAAGTTAATAAAAATAACATTCAACAAAGTGAAGAACAAGAGAATAAATAACTACAATGTCAAAAATTACAGTATCAAAAATTGCATGTAAAACCATAGGTGTCGCAGGTTTAGGCTTGGGAATTGCAGACACTTTAAAAGGTGTTGGCAGATTTTCGACGCGTGGTGCTGAAGATGCTGAAATTGAACATTTATATGATACTTTTGAAACTTCAAGAACTATAGAAAATGAAAGTGATTTAGCAAATTCTTTGCGTAAAAAAACTGCTGAATTTAGAGATGCTAATCCTTTACCACAAATTTGGGGAAAAATTAAAGGTGGAGCAAAGGGCATGGTTTATATGCTTGGTGTAAACCTGCCAATTTTGGCAAGTTCAGCTTTGGCGCTTGTTTGTAAAGGCTTTTGGTCAAAATTAGGCGCAGTAGGAGTTGGCGCATCCTTGTTATGGACAATATTGAAGGATGGCTTTGGGATTGGAAAGCCTAAACCTATTTAATCGTTTTGCTTAAATTGGATTAGCTTTTTATTCTTCCCTAAGTACAATGGTACCAGAACTTCATGGCATAAATTTGTTTCATTAGGTTTTAAGATCGAGTTTTTTTTTACACCTAAATTATTATTCGAATTTTTTAGCATAAAAGGTGCAGATAAAAACATTGTAAGAGTTGAAGCAAAAAACCCTAAAATACAAGCATTCAGCCAAGATTTTGTTGCGCAACGACCTATTGCAGTTGTAAAACCACCAACAGCAAGTGCAAGTCCGGTTGTACGTATAAATACGTCTTCAGGAGATTGCAACGATAAATTAATAGCTGGATATTGTTTTCTTTTATCCTGTGCTTTGTAAGAATTTTGAGTCTGTTTTTTGGTATAAATCGGAAGGATCATACGCACACACTTTCTTTTTCTACATTATATATAATAACTCATTTTTTATATTCTGTAAAGAGGGTGTTCAAATTTTGAACACCCTCTTTTATACCTCTCTCTTAAATTTTAGAACAGACGCCTTATTATTTAATTGCTTGAAGTTTTGTTTGAACACCTGTTTCATTGTTAATGCTTACTGCGTTAGAAATAGCCATTGCTCGTCGTTTTTTGGCTCCTCTTAATATAAATTCAACACCACTAAAAGTATTATTATTTGGTGTAAAAATCTTTTTTAACATATCCGCTTTGTCCTTTCGAATTGAATTATTTGCCGTAATATTTATATCGGCATTTTTCCGAAAAACTTTAGGATTTTAAAAAGAATCGTTACAAATATTTACAATTTTAGACTGGGTGGATTTAAGAAACAAGTACGAAGTTATAATGCTAAAAAATTTATATACAAATACTTTTTTTGTTAATATATTCTAAAACTTTTTCTAAGGCTTTTGCTCTATGAGAAAGTTTATTTTTTTCATTCTCGCTTAGTTCTGCCATTGTTTTGTCAGAATTTTTTAACAAAAATATTGGGTCATAGCCAAAACCGTTTATGCCACGTTGTTTTGTTACGATAGAACCTTCACAGACTCCTTTGTATGCAAATTCAACCTCTCCTTTGGGGTTGATTAAGGTCATTGCGCAATTAAATTCAGCTTTGCGATTTTTACATCCTTCAAGTTCTTTTAAAACCCTGTCAATTCTTTTTTGTGGTGTTTCAGCATATCGTGCAGAATATATTCCAGGGGCGCCATTTAAAGCTTCTATGCATAAGCCGGAATCATCTGCAAGAGTCCACGTATGCGAAATTTCCCACGCAGATTTTGCTTTGATTAAAGAATTTTCTTCAAAAGTAAGTCCATTTTCTTCAGGGTCAAATCCTTTTGGTGGCAATATAAAATTAATTCCTGAATCTTTTACAATAAAATTCATTTCTTTTACTTTGTGTTCGTTAGATGTCGCTAAAACTATATCCATATATTAATAATCTCCTATTTAAACTGCACAGCTTAAAATAATTCCTAAAGTTAGTAAAAGTGCAAAATATATCATTAAATTGCGTGCTTGATACATTCTTATCATAAAAGCTGCAGCATTATTTTCTTTCAATTTTTCTAAATTCTCCATAGGAAAATGATACCATTTATGTTTTGGTACAGAATCGGGGTTTATTGAAAAATCTTTCATTGATGAATATAAATCTAGTGCAAGTGGAATTGTTAGATATGTTAAAAACACTTGCCAATCAGTTATATTAAAAATACATAAAAATACTATTGAAATGTATGCTAATATCAAAAGATATTTTAATATTATAAGCGCATCCAGTTGTGAATTAAAGCGATTTGCGATTGTTTTTTTCCCTTCGTTCAAATCAAATTGGTAATCCATAACCATGTGAATATATAATAGCGTTATTGTTATTAACATTGTTGGAATAGAAAGCAGAAAAACTTCTTTTGAATAAGTTCCGCACATAACATAATAGACTCCACCAAAGAGCGCGGGGCCATAAGCAATGCACAAAAACAATTCTGCTAAACATACTCTTGAGGCTAAAGAATAGCATATAGCAATAATTGCGCCAATTAATGCGTAATAAAAAACTCCGATACCACATTTATAAAATAAGAACAATCCAACAATTGCACCTACTGCAAAGCATTTTAGCGCAAAAATTAAAACTTGTTTTTCGCTCATTATGCCATTAATTATATATCTGCATTTTGTTTTTTGTGTGTTTTGAAGATACTCTTCTCTATTATATCCTACCTGTTTGGTTAACCATTTATAGTCAATAAAATCATCGGTAATATTTGCTCCTAAATGAACAAAACAAAGTCCAATTAATGCTAAGATTCCATACAAAATATTTCCGGAATTTATGTATGAATATACAAAAATTACCAACCAAGATAAAATTGTCATTGGCAAAGCAAAAAATCTTGAACAATTTAGTAATATCACTATTTTTTTTACCATAATTTTTAACCTCAAATTTTGTTTAGAAAATGCGTTTTGTACATTTTAAAACACGGATAAATATCTTTCACCCGAATCCGGAGCTATTGCAACGATTAATTTATTTGGATATTTTTTTTCTAATTTTTTTGCTGCTAAAACATTTGCGCCGGATGAAATGCCTACAAACATACCATGTTTTTTAGCTAAGTTTTTTGCTTCTTCAATTGCATCATCACCTTTTATTGTTAAAATACCATCCAAAATATTTTCTTTACATATTTCCGGAATAAAATTTGCTCCAATACCTTGAATTTTATGCGCACCGGCTTTTCCTTCCGTAAATAAAGGACTTTCAAACGGCTCAACTCCAAAAACTTTAATTTCCGGTTTTAGTTCCTTCAAATACTTTTTAAGCCCGATTGCTGTTCCGCCAGTTCCGATTCCTGCTACAACAATATCAACCTTGCCTTCTGTTGCATCAAAAATTTCTTTTGCTGTTTGTTTATGAGCTTTTGGATTATCCATATTTGAAAATTGCATTGGAATAAAACTATTCGGATATTTTTTAGAAAGTTCAATAGCTTTGTCTACAGAACCTTGCATTCCTTTTTCTTTTGGAGTTAAAACTAATTCTGCACCATAAGCTGAAATGCTTTTTTTGCGTTCTTCTGACATGCTTTCCGGCATGCAAATAATTATTCTAAGCCCCATAACTGCGCAGCACATTGCAAGCCCAATGCCCGTGTTTCCACTGGTTGGTTCGATAATAACTGTATCATTATTAATTTCGCCACGTTCTTGCGCGTATTTTAGCATAGAATATGCAGCTCTATCTTTTATTGAATTTGAAGGATTAAAATACTCCAGTTTTACGCAAATATTATCATCATATTTTACAAGAGGAGTATTTCCTATAAGTTCTGTAACATTATTATAAATCATTGCTTTCTCCAATTATTCGGTTATAAGTTTGTCGGCTAAAGGTTCTTCAACCCTGCCATTGAGAGTTTTTGAAACTTTTTTAATATTCTTTGCCATTGTTTCCATTTCATTTGTCCAAACAAAATTTTGCAAAACGTATTTTTCACCCTTGGCAAAATCACTTTCTATTTGAACTTGAATAATTTCTTTAAGCATTTTTTGTGCTGTGGTAACCATTTTTTCTATATTTATATCTAAAACGCCATCTTTTGAAATTGTTATCGCTCCTTCTTTTATAAAATAATAATTTTGCATAACTGAACGAACTCTATGCGCTTGGCTCATTGTAGGTTTTGATGTCATCATATTGTCTGTTGCATAGGTGACAATAATTTCTCTGCGTTGTTCAGGTGTGTACATTCCGGCATTTGTTAACACATCAAGCATCGAAAGTGAAACCATGTCGGCTTTATTTTCTTCTATGATTGATTTGTATTTCCCTAAGCCTTCTGTACCGGATTTTGGCCCAAGCGAATGACCGTTTTCGTGTCCTACGGTAAACCAATGGTCAGCTTCATCATTATAAAATTTGTGTAATTCAGGGTTTAGCATAACGTCCAAACGTTTTTTCATTTTTTCTTTAGCATCATCTGAAGTTATTAATCTGATTTGTCTGTGATAAACATTTCTTCGACCACCATCAAGTAATTTTACAGAAAGCTTGTCATCGTTTGGCAAATTTTCGGCTAACGTAATTCCGGCGCGAAATTCGCCAACGTCACCTGATACTGTGACTAAATCTGCGTCCACCATTGTTTGTTTAGATTCCTTATCAGGATTGATATTTTGAACATATTTATCATTAAATGGCATGTTTTGTGCCATTAATGGTAAGAATTTTTTCACATTCAAAATTGCTTCTGTTCCTTTTTTGTTTATGATTCCGACTCTTCCCCCGAGAAAATCTTTTGCAACCGGCGTAATATTATTTTCATCTAATAATTTTTTCAATTCTGAATTTTCAATAACGCTTTCAGTTAATTCATCAGAATAATTTTCTCGCGTAATCGTAAATTCTAATGGGGTATTTTGTAAAGTCGCCCATTTTTTGTCTGCATAAGCATCAAGCATTGGGTCTGCTGTTCTTAAAGCTTTTGCTTGCAATTCTAAAAATTCATTAAAATCTTTATTTGTAGAAACTTTGGCAGCTTTTTCAATTTCATCAGCCATAATTGCAAAATCTGCGCTAAATTTATCAATATAATCAATTGCTTTTAAAAATTCACCATCTCTTTCAACAACACTGCGTTGATTTAAAATCTTCTCAACTTCTTTTGTATTTCCGTTCTTTAGCATTTTTATTAAAATTTTATGGAATTCTTCTTTTTCTAAATCTTGAGGATATATTCCTTTTCCAGCACGCATTTTAATCCCTTTTGCAAGCTCTACCATGTGAGATTCTCTATCAAGTGCGCAAACGCCTTTTTGTCCGTCAAATAAAATTTTTGTCAGTTTTGCTTTTTCGTTTCCGTTCTCAATTTCTCTTTCTAAAAATTCTTTAAACGGTAAATTATGAGGGTTATCAAGTTGCATATTTATTTTATCTAATAATCTTGCCGCTTTTACAAGATGTTTAAGCGCTTGTTTGTCACCTTCTTGGAGTGTAAGATATTCCGGCGCGTCAACTGCCAGCATTTTTTTTGTTGTTAAGTAATCTTTATTAGTTCTTTTTTGAAGTTCTTCTAAGCTTAGATTAATTTCATAAGCAATTCCGTTTTTCATATAAACCTCTTTTCTTATTTGATTCTATTTTATAAAACGATTATAACACATTATAAGTGTTGTAAGAAAATAAAAAAAATATTCCAATTGCGTTCATTTTATTTTTCTGTTATCATACCTCAAGTAAAAATGAAAAGAGGAGTATTATCATGGGTCTAATGACAGGTAAAAAAGGTATAATTTTTGGAGTTTCTAATACACATGGTATAGCTTATGCAATTGCACAAAGACTATTTGAAGAAGGTGCAGATATTGCATTTACTTATGCAGGAGAAGTTATGGAAAAAAGAGTTCGCCCACTTGCTGAGGGAATGAATTCTAAACTTATAATGAATTGTGATGTTACTAAAGAAGATGAAATAAAAGCTGTTTTCGATGAATGCGAAAAAGTATACGGTAAATTAGATTTTGTTGTTCATGCAGTTGCATTTGCGCAAAGAGAAGATTTGCAAGGAAGATTTATTGATACTTCTAAACAAGGTTGGGATACTGCTTTGGGTGTAAGTTCATATTCTTTAGTTTCTATTTGCAAAAATGCAGAACCTTTGTTAAACGAGGGTGCTTCTGTATTTGCTCTTACTTATTTAGGTTCAGAATATGCAGTTGCAAACTATAACGTTATGGGTGTCGCAAAAGCGGCTCTAGAATCTTCTATGAGATATTTAGCAGTTGATTTAGGTAAAAAGGGAATTAGAGTTAATTGTTTGTCATCAGGTGCTGTTAAAACTCTTGCATCAAGCGGAATTGCAGGTTTTGGAAGAATGCTAAAAGCTGCTGCTGCAAAATCACCTTTACAAAGAAATGTTGCATTACAAGATGTTGGTAATGCCGGTTTATATTTAGCTTCTGATTTATCAAGCGGTACGACAGGCGAAGTTATTTATGTTGATTGCGGTTGCCGTTCAGTATACGCATCTATTGAAGAAATGGAATTAATGTCAAGAGAAAATTAAGGAATTTTAAAATGAAAAAAGTTTTAAATATGTTAATAGTGACGTTAATGTTAGTAGGTACAATGGTTTCCGTTTTTGCAATGGAATATCCGGAGGCTTTCAGTCAATGTAAACAAAAACCGATGATGCTTTTAATATATGCTGATTGGGCTGATGGATATCAACAAGCGCTCACTAATTTTAATAATATCCAGAATTTATATCCGAAGGATTTTAATTATGTAAAAATGAATATTGCTGATAAAAGCGCAAAGGAATATAATAAAAGGTTTCCGTTCGAAGTAAACTTGCCTTATGCAATTATGATGAAAAATGGTGGAACGATTGCAAGATATATAAAAGGCTCTTGTGTTAGCGATATGGCATGTTATGAAAAATCAATCAAATTTTTCATTCATTAAAAGTTCTAAAACTATTAAAAAAAACACCAACTCATTTTTTAGAATTGGTGTTTTTATTTGTTTAAACTCTTGTTTTATCTTTTGCAATTTTAGCGCGTTTTTTGCGTCGCATTAAGTCTACAAATGCTTCTAAACGCGTTATATATCCGGCACGTCCGGTTTGTTCATCCATAATTAAAGCTAATATTGGTATGTCATGGTCTTCACGCATTGTTGGGAAAATATTTTGTGACATAATTTCTGGCATGCAAGTAAAAGGTGAAATATGAATTATTCCGTCTTTTCCTTTTTCGTCTGCAAAAACAACATCGGAAATGCATTCTAATGCATCGCCGCCGATATCGCGCATTAAATAAGGTTTTGCCATTCTTTCAGCTCTTTGTAAATGTGTTTCAGGCCCGCGGAAAGCTTTAGGGATAATTGCATCTTTTAAAAAGCTACCAACGGTTAAACTTCTCCTTGTTTGAACGCCCAACCTGCCCAGCTCGCGTTCAATGTATTGATTTGAAAATTCGTCGTTCACTAAAAATATTTCGCCGGTTAAATCAACGTGTAAAACTTCACGATTTTCATCAATTTCAGTTTTTTCAATTTGCTTTAGGGCTTCTTCATAAGCTTTTTTCAAATCTCTTGTGTGCTCAACTTTGTCAATAATTTTTAGTGCTTTTTTATAGTTTTTTTCAGCGTCGCCAAAATGAATTTCGCGTGCACGGTAATAGGCAAGAGCTTTGTCCAAATCATCTATTGCAAAGATTTTGCGCATTGTGATGTTTATCGCTCTCATAATTAAAATAGGGTCATTTTTACCGGAAATATCGCGTAAAAAATTATATAACCCTTTTATTCCATCATAAAGGGAAAGCTCAATATAATTAGCTTTGTAGCCCAAATCTTTTAGGGTGTTATAAATGTTATTGCCGTATTCCCCTAATCTGCAAATTCCGGGTGAAGTAATCATTGCAACATAATCTGCGCCCCCTTCAATTGCTTCAATAAAATTTCCTAAAATAAGCTTGTATGGTAAACATATTGCTTCGGGAGAATTTTTTGTGCCATAAGATAAAGTTCGCTTACTTGTGTATGGCGGAATGAAAGGTTCTACTCCAATTTTTTTAAGGCCTGCAGCCCAAGCTATTGAAATAGTTCCCATGTGCGGAAACGCAACTTTGATTTTTTTATTTTTGGACATTATTAAATCCCCTCTTGTCAGTTATTTTATTATAACCTAAAAAAAATATTGTTTTCAAAATAATTTTGTAACAGGTCTTTTAAAATAAAAATATTTATGATATGATTATTTTAGTGTCGAAAAGGTAGTAATATCTTGAAAGACAAATATAATTGCCTTGGAGAAGTGGCCGAGTAGGCTTAAGGCGGCACCCTGCTAAGGTGTTGTATGGGGTAACCTGTACCGTGGGTTCGAATCCCACCTTCTCCGCCATTTAGAATCCTGAAGCTGTTGAGGTTTCAGGATTTTTTTATTTTGTTGTATTTTGAGTGCCTTATTTTAGAATATGATTATAGTTTATCAGGACATTTTGGATGGTCGTTTTTAGGCAGAGGTGCCGAGGTGTTAGGACTTTAAGGCGGATTTATAGTGTTGAGATTTACCGGTCTTTTCTTGCACTTTTGTCCTTAATTTTGCACTAAATTGCACTAATTTTCTGTCATGCTGAACTTGTTTCGGCATCTATCAGGCTTTGTGTTTAGGTTTTAGCCAATGGATTTTTAGTGCAAGAATTGAACAATTTGAAATTATCTTTTGTATTGAGATGTATCAAAATATCTGTGAGATTTGAATTTTAGATTTGATTTATTCTGAAAGGTGAGTGATGAATGTGTTAGAGGTACATTCAAATGCCAGAATTCACACCAGAAAAATCTAAACAAATAGCACTAGCAAGATTAGACTTAATTCACAAATGGCTTGAGTTCAGAAAGAAATCAACAAATAAACTTCAAGCCGACTGTGGTTTTGTAAAATTGCATAATACTTCAATAGAAGTAAATAATAATGCAGATAATTTAGAATGGTTTATTAGCTATTATAGCAATAATGATATTAAGCGAATAAAAGATTTTGCTAATGAAATGAATATAAATTTTGATAAAATTTTTGTGTATAAATTACTCTAAATTTTTTAAATTAACTTAAATAAAAATTACAATCGGAGTATTCATTTTCGACTATTTTGTTAGTTATTCTTAATCATTCTTAATATTTAATAAAAAAATATCAATTTTCATTCAAAAAATAACTTTTATTATATATATAATTTTATTTAGGTTGTATTATGTCAAAAATTGACCCCATAATAAAAGTTTTCACAACAAACGCAAATTTTGTTTCCAAGTACGTTCAGAAACCGAACTTTGTCAAAATTAATCCTTCTGAACTAAGATTAGCTCCACCGCTTCAAGCCGATGTAGTGCAGTTGAGTGCTACAAAGAAAAGTGTAAACATTGATGATGTCAGAAAAATGTTTCCGGCAGGAAAGTTGGATGAAAGTGAAAACAATTTCCTTCTGAAATCAATAAAAGAGTTTCTCGAAAAACTTAAACAAGAAGAAAAACTTGATCTGAAGAGAAAAATTATTGATTTAACACCGGAGCTAAGTGATAAAGATTATGGTTTAATGCAACAGTTTATGAATTTGCATAATGGAAAGTATATAGACTTGTGGAATGAGACAACAGATGGTTTAGCTAACAAAGAAAAACTTGCTTTATTTGTAAGAACAATGAGATTGACAAAGCAGGGGGAAACATTCCTGAAATTTAATCCTGCGGAATGGGATGTCGCAGTTGAAGGTATTGTCAAAAAACCAAAACAATTTGTTAATGCTTTGCTGGATTACAAATTTAGTTCAAAAAAAATTAATAAGGCTTTGAGTGATCATTCTCTTATGACACCGGAACTCAAAGAAAAGATTAATGCAATAACAGAGTATTTAAAAATGTTTGAAACTAAAAACGATATTATTGTATATCGAGGTGATGGTTCGTTTGATATATTGCAAAAAGCTGAGATTAACAGAAAAGAACTTAATTTGGCAGAAATTATTCAAACAGCAACCAATAATTTCCAACAAATGCATAAAAATGAAATATATGATAAATCTGTAGTTGATGAATTTGCAAATAAATTTCTAAAAGAATCTTTAATAAAACAATCACGTTTTATGTCAACAGCAATGGATAAAAGTGGAAGTAAACAATATGCAGAAAAAATCTTTTGGACAATAAAAGTGCCTAAAGGAACAAAGGGAACTTCAATAGAAAGTTTTAATATAGAACGTCTTAATGAAGCAGAATTCTTAGGTCAAAGAGATGGCATTTTTAGAATAAAAGGGGCAACATATAATCCCGAAGAAAATATGTGGTACTTAGATGCAGTAATTGAACAAGGTCCATTGACAAAGATATAAAGGGTGTTAAAATAAAGGTAAGGAGTGTTTTTATGAAAGTAAATAAAGTAGACTCTATCACAACAAAAATAATAAAACCAACAAAAAGAAGTGCAAAGAAAGCTGTTGCACAAAAAGTTGCTGAAAAAATAGAACCTAAAAAGTATCCTAATTGGTATGGTGCTCCAGGTGAAAATTATGGAAATAATGTAGGATATAAAATTGCATTTTTTCCAGAGGATTTAGAAAAAATGAAGTCTATGTCAAAAGAAGAAGCGGAGGCATATAAAGATAGATTGTTTTTTGAGCATAAATATTATAAAGACACCAGTCCAATTGTATTAAGTGATAAACTTGCTGCAATTCTCGGTGATTTAAGCCAATATGAAGTAAAATAAAAATGTCATAATTAAATGACATTTTTTTTGTATATTTAAAAGATTGATTTGCCCGAAAATCGCAAACTAGATGTTAAAAAGTCGCAAACCATGTGTTTCTTTACATCTGACATGAAATTGAAAGTGATTAATTTTATCAAAAATGAAGTTTGTAGGTCGGATTTACTAATCCGACAAATATTTTGTGTTATTATCAAAGCATGAATTACAGACGATTATTTATTAAAGACGGATTAATTTTTCTTACTATAGTTACAAATAACAGAATTCCAATTTTAATTATAAACATTGAACTGTTAAAACAATCATATCAAAATATTCTTAAACATTATAAATTTGATTTAATTGCATATTCAATTCAACCTGACCATATACATTGCATAATAAAACCGTTACATATTGAAGATTATTCTAAAATTGTAAAATCTTTTAAATATTCTTTCACTAAAAATTATAATGTCGGATTAGTAAATCCGACCTACAATAAATTATGGCAAAATAGATTTTGGGAACATACTATAAGAAATGAAAACGATTTAAACAACCATTTGGATTATATTCATTACAATCCTGTAAAACATAATTTAGTCAAAAATGTAAAAGATTGGAAATATTCATCTTTTCATAAATTTGTTGAGAATAATTTATATAATGGAAACTGGGGAAGTTCAACAGATATAGAAAATATCAAAAATTTGGATTTTGAATAATACTCAATCTCGCTGTTTTTTCTTCTCAAATCGACTGTTCATTTACAAGTGCCTTATTTTAGAATATGATGCTACAATTTTATTAGAAAATGATTTCATATATTTGATGGAATTTGTTTTAATTTTTTTTAAATGTAAATTTTAGTATAAGATGTTAGATTTAATGTGTAAGCAATATTATTTTATCCATTTTGATTAATTTCCTTAATAATTTTAGCTGGATTACCAGCTACTACAACATTATCCGGAATATCTTTTGTAACAACACTTCCTGCGCCAATAACTACGCCATTCCCAATTGTAACGCCGGCTAGGACAACGACATTTCCGCCAAACCAAACATCGTTACCAACTGTAATTGGTTTTGAATATTCTAAACCCTGATTTCTTGTTTTTGAACCAAGCGGATGAAGTGCGCAATAAAAACTGCAATTAGGGCCAACAAATACATTATCCCCAAATTTTACGTTGTTACAATCTAAAATTGTTAAATTATGATTTGAATAAAAATTTTCACCAATCTCAATATTATAGCCATAATCACAAATAAAAGGTTGCTCAATTAAAAAATTTTCTTTTGTAGATTTTAAAATTTGTTTTATTAAATTTTTTCGTTCATCTAATTTTTCTGGAGATAGTTGGTTGTGCAAATGACAAAGCTTTTTGCATTCTAATCGTTCTTGTTTAAGGGTTTCATCTTTGTCAGCATAGTATAATAAACCCTTTAGCATTTTCTCTTTTTCTTGCATTTTAAACACTCCATGATATTTAATAAATTTATTATATAGCAGATTTATTTTAATTAATCAATTTGTGTTTAAATATTGGTGTTATAAACTTAGAGTAATTAAGAGTCTTTTTTGATTTCTATATCAAAAATTTGTTTTCCTAATAAATCCTTTGAGAATTTTTTTGAATAATTTATAAATCCTTCTGCCATTTTGTGTTCAGGAATTTCAAATTTATATTTTTTATCATTATTTTTTAATAAATATTTCTTTAGGTTGTTTTCAGAATCTGTAACGCTGATTGTTGTTTTATCATTGGTTGCGACAAGATATCTTAATGACAGTGAATACAGATATTCTTTGGTTCTTGTTAAAGTATTGCTAAACAGAGTATTATTTTCAAGACCTTGAACTTTTTTATAAAAATCTGTAATGTACGATTTTTCTATAACATTATCTACCTTATTAGATACGATAGAAAGCATTCTTGGTACACCTAGTGCTGTGATTTCATCAGGCGTCATATTAAATTCTTTTGACAGTTTATTTAGCTTTTCTTTAAAATTATCAAGATTTAAGTATAGCAAAATCGGTTGCGTTTTTATTAAATTAGCAAAATTTTTGTCATCGTATTTAAATAATTTTTTTAAATTTTCAATATTTTCTGATAGTTTTTCATTACTTAAACTTAAAAGTGTAGGTTGGCGGAAAATAGTTTTTTTGATATCCTCTTTATTAGTTTTTAAAATATTACACAATAAATCGACTTTTTGTTCAATGGATTCGGGTTTTTTAGAAAGCAAGCTCGGATTGCGCTTTATTGCTAATTTTGATAATTCTTCAGGTGTACATTCAAAGATTGAAGAAATTTGTTGGATGTTTTTTAATATAGTTTCCGGTTTCATGTAAAATAATTGAGATTGAATTAAAGCAATTTTTACAAAATCTTTTTTATCAATATTTAAGTTTTTAGAAATTGTTCCGACGTTTTCTATTATTTTTTCCGGGTTTTGCATAATTAATGATGGATGCTTAGTTATTGATTTTACTAATGTTTTTTTAGGAATATTTAGATTTTGTGAAAGTATTGTTAAATTGTTTTCCAAAGTTTCACTTTTCATAGAAAACAAGCCAATATTTTTTTTGATTAAATTGATAAAGTTTTTTTGTGTAATTCCAAGTAATTTAGCCTTAGTTTTTATGAAATTTTTTAATTCATCGGCGCTTAATTTGGCAACGATTGGGGCACGTTTTAATAATATTTCTCTTATTTCTTCAGTTTTGAATTGGGAACTAAATTTTTTTGATAAATTTATAACTTTTTTTTGTACTTCGGGTTGCTCAAAAACTTCAAGGTTTGTTTTTCGTTTTCTTTTTATTATTTTGGGCATTTGAGCTTTGAAATTTGTTTTAGTGTAGTTTGAAAAATTTAATTCATTATAATTTTTGATTGTGTAAATTTGCATGACAATATATCCCTTTATCTTTTTTGATATCAAGGTGCGTAAAAATTTTTCTTGCTAATTTAGAAAAATATATTTACAAAATTTAATAATATGAAAAGATATGAAATAAAAAAATGAAAATTTGATTGATAATAGGTGCGAAAATGTTTGGAAGAAAATCATTACGAAAATTTTAATAGAGTTGTGTTTAAAAATAGAATTCACAAATTCTCAAAATTGTAAATTTTTGTAAACAAAAGGGTTGAAAAATTGTACTTTTTACGCTTATTAGCTTGACTCTATTTATTGATGATGTACGATGTTATAACATGCTTATTGTATATGGGATAGTTATGCCCAAAAATCACTAGATTGATGCAAATAAGCTGTATGACAAGTTATAAATATAATTTCAAAATTTAATAAAAAAGTTTATAGAGCGTACATCATTAGAATAGATGAGGTGAATTAATGTCAACAAAATATGCAAAAAGAGTAACGCCGATGGGTATTCCAAATACCAGATTGGATGATTTACCGGATTTAATTGACGTGCAAAAAAAATCTTTTGAATGGTTTTTAAAAGAAGGTTTAAAAGAAGAACTTCTTGCGTTTTCTCCGGTTAAAGATTATACAGGACGTTTAGAGTTGCACTTCTTGCCTAATTACACATTCGACAATGCTAAATATACTGTCGAAGAAGCAAGAATCCATGATACAACTTATGCAAAACAATTACGTGTAATGGTTAGACTTGTTAACCGTGATAGCGGTGAAATCAAAGAACAAGAAGTTTATATCGGTGATATTCCGACTATGACTGATAAAGGTACGTTTATCGTAAATGGTGCAGAACGTGTTATTGTTTCGCAAATCGTTCGTTCACCAGGTGTTTACTTCAAAAGAGATATTTCACCAACCGGTAAAAGGTTATATAATGCGACAATCATCCCTAACAGAGGTGCTTGGTTGAAAATTGAAACAGATTCTAACGATATTATTTACGTTAAAATCGATAAAAATAGAAAAATCCTTGCTACAACATTATTGAAAGCAATGGGTATTACAGTTTCTGAAATGGAATCATTGTTTACTCACTTTGAATTCTTGAAAAAGACTTTGGATAAGGATTTAACAGAAACGACAGATGATGCGTTGATTGATTTATATAAAAAATTACGTCCGGGAGATCCTGCATCAGCTCAAGGCGGACGTCAAATTCTTGAATCAAGATTCTTTGACGACAAAAAATACGACATTGGTCGTGTAGGTCGTTATAAATTAAATAAAAAATTGAACTTGAATATTCCTAAAAATCCTAGAACTTTGACAGTTCAAGATATTGTTGCATCAATTGAATATTTGATTAACTTAACTTATGATGAAGGTTCATTGGATGATATTGACCACTTAGGTAACAGAAGAATTCGTTCAGTTGGTGAATTGTTGCAAAACCAATTCAGAGTTGGGCTTTCAAGAATTGAAAGAATTGTTAAAGAAAGAATGACACTTCAAGATTCAGAAACTTTGACACCTTTGAACTTGTTAAATACAAAACCGTTGGTTGCTTCATTGAAGGAATTCTTTGGTAGTTCACAATTGTCACAGTTCATGGATCAAATCAATCCATTAGCTGAATTAACTCACAAAAGACGTATTTCAGCATTAGGACCTGGCGGTTTGCAAAGAGAAAGAGCTGGTTTTGCGGTTCGTGATATTCACCCTTCTCACTACGGTCGTATTTGTCCGATAGAAACTCCGGAAGGTCCAAACGCAGGTTTGATAGGTTCATTAGCAACTCACGCGAGAGTTAATGATTATGGCTTTATTGAATCTCCATTCTTTGTAGTTAAAGATGGTGTTGTAACAGATGAAGTTGTTTATATGACAGCTGACGAAGATGAAAATTATCGTTGTGCTCCAGCGGACGTTCAATTGAACAAGGATAATACTTTTAAAGATGCGCAAGTTCCGGTACGTTATCGTTCAGAATTTATTATGTGCGAATCTTCAAAGGTTGACTTTGTGGGTGTTTGCCCTATTCAGATTATTTCTGTTGCGACATCTATGATTCCGTTTATTGAACACGATGACGCAAACCGTGCATTGATGGGTTCAAACATGCAACGTCAATCAGTTCCGTTGTTAATAACAGAAAGACCTGTTGTTGGTACTGGTATGGAAAGAAGTGTTGCAAAAGACTCTGGAATGGTAGTTTGTGCAAAATGTGACGGTGTTGTTGAAAGAGTTGTTGGTGAAGAAATTATTATCAGAGATCAAAACGGTAAACAACATTTACACACATTGATGAAATATGTTCGTTCAAACCAAGATACTTGTATTAACCAAAAGCCAATCGTTAATGAAGGTGATAAAGTTAAAGCAGGTGATGTAATCGCGGATGGTGCTTCGACCAGTTGTGGTGAACTTTCAATTGGTAAAAACATTTTAGTTGCTTATATGCCTTGGGAAGGATATAACTTCGAGGATGCTATTTTACTTTCTGAAAGATGCGTTCATGATGACATATTTACATCTGTTCACATTGAAAAGTTAGAAATTGATGCTAGACAAACTAAACTTGGACCAGAAGAAATTACTCGTGAAATTCCAAATGTTTCAGAAGAAGCTTTAAGACATTTGGATGAACGTGGTATTGTTCGTATTGGTGCAAGAGTTTATGCAGATGACATTTTGGTAGGTAAAGTTACACCAAAAGGTGAAAGCGAACATCCGCCAGAAGAAAAATTGTTAAGAGCAATCTTTGCTGAAAAAGCAAGAGATGTTAAAGATAATTCATTAAGAGTGCCTCATGGAGAAGGTGGTAGAGTTCTTGATGTTAAGGTATTTGACAGAGAAAAAGGCGATGAATTGCCACCTGGAGCAAATACTGTAATCAGAGTTTATATCGCTCAAAAACGTAAGGTATCAGTTGGTGATAAACTTTCAGGTCGCCACGGTAACAAAGGTATTGTTTCAAGAATTCTTCCAAAAGAAGATATGCCATTCTTGCCGGACGGAACTCCTGTTGATATAGTTTTGAATCCGCTAGGTGTACCTTCTCGTATGAACGTGGGACAAACTTATGAATGCTTATTAGGTTTGGCTGCTTATTTAACAGGCGAACACTATGAAGCACCTGCTTTTGATGAAAGATATGGTGACAATCAATCTGAAATCGCAACAAAAGCAGAACTTTTAAGAGGCATTAAAGAATCTGGCTGTGATTGGGTAAGAGAAGACGGTAAGGTTTACTTAATTGATGGTAGAACCGGTGAACCGTTTGATCAACCAATTGCTGTAGGTTTATCATATATTCTAAAACTTGTTCACCTTGTTGATGACAAGATTCACGCTCGTTCAACAGGTCCTTACTCATTAGTAACTCAACAACCTTTAGGTGGTAAGGCTCAATTCGGTGGACAAAGGTTTGGAGAAATGGAAGTATGGGCATTAGAAGCTTATGGTGCTGCTTATACTCTTCAAGAAATGTTAACAATCAAGTCTGATGATGTTAACGGACGTAACAGAGCTTATGAAGCTATTGTTAAGGGGGATAATATTCCTAGACCTGGTATTCCGGAATCATTCAAGGTACTTGTAAGAGAATTACAAAGTATCGGTCTTGATATAACAGTTGCGAAGAAGAATGGCACAGAAGTTGATTTGATGACTGATATTGAAGATTTACGCAAAGCTGCGCCAAAAAGAACTTTATCAGATATTGATTCAGAGTTATTAAATATTAATTTCTTTGATACTTCAACAACTATGGGCGAAATATAAGGAGAATTAAAATTGTCTACAAGTATTGATTATTTCGATTATATACGTATAAGCATCGCTTCACCAGAAAGAATCTTGAAGTGGTCATACGGTGAGGTTACAAAACCAGAAACTATTAACTATAGAACTTTAAAACCTGAAAGAGATGGTTTATTCTGCGAAAGAATTTTTGGGCCTACAAAGGACTGGGAATGTTATTGCGGAAAATATAAAAGAGTTCGTCACAAAGGCATTATTTGTGAAAGATGTGGTGTTGAAGTTACTGATTCAAAAGTAAGACGTCACAGAATGGGGCACATTAAATTAGCGGCTCCTGTTTCTCACATTTGGTTTTTGAAAGGTATTCCATCATATTTAGGTTTACTTTTGGACATGACTCTTAAAGATTTAGAGCAAGTTATTTACTTTAATAACTATGTTGTAATTGATCCTGCGGATAGTGATTTCAAAAAATTCCAACTTTTAAGTGAAGAAGAATATGAAGATTATATTATGGAGCATGAAGACTCTAAACTTGAAGTTGGTATAGGTGCAGAAGCTATTCAAAAGCTTTTGGGTGAAATCAATACCAAAGAATTGGCTGAAGAAATTAGAACAGAATTGTCAAATGGTGTAAATTCTGTTCAAAGAAAAGGTAAATTAATCAAGAGATTAAGATTATTGGATTCTTTGATTTCTTCAGAAACTGAACCAACTTGGATGATTATGGATGTACTTCCTGTAACACCACCAGATTTAAGACCAATGGTTCAATTGGATGGTGGCAGATTTGCTACTTCTGATTTGAACGATTTATATAGACGTGTAATTAACAGAAACAATCGTTTACAAAGATTGTTAGAAATGGGCGCACCTGAAATTATTGTAAGAAACGAAAAACGTATGTTACAAGAAGCTGTTGATGCCTTAATTGATAATGGCAGACGTGGTAGAACGGTTGTAGGCCCTAATAATAGAGCGTTAAAATCGTTATCTAACATTATTGAAGGTAAACAAGGTCGTTTCCGTCAAAACTTGTTAGGTAAACGTGTTGACTATTCAGGTCGTTCTGTTATTGTTGTTGGTCCAACTTTAAAATTGAATCAATGTGGTTTGCCAAAAGAAATGGCAATAGAATTATTTAAGCCATTTGTTGTAAACAAACTTATCGAAAAAGGTTATGTTCAAAACATTAAATCAGCTAAGAAAATGATAGAGCGTTCTGACGCAAAAGTTTGGGATATATTAGAGGAAATTATTGACGGACATCCGGTTATGTTGAACCGTGCTCCAACTTTGCACAGATTAGGTATTCAAGCTTTTGAACCTAAGTTGGTAGAGGGTAGAGCTATTCAACTTCACCCATTGGTATGTACAGCATTCAACGCTGACTTCGATGGTGACCAAATGGCTGTTCACGTTCCTTTGTCAATTGAAGCTCAAACAGAAGCAAGATTGTTGATGTTAGCGACAAACAACATCTTGGCTCCGGCAAACGGTAAACCTATTATTACTCACTCTCAAGATATGGTTTTAGGACTTTATTATTTAACAATTATTAAAGATCCTGAACAAGCAGTGAAAGGTTATTTCTATAGCTTTGCAGATGCAATTTCAGCATTAGAGGCTAGAGTTATTACAATTCACGATAAGATTGTTGTACGTGATGATAAAGGTAAGAGAATAGAAACTACTGTTGGTAGAATTATATTCAATGAAGCTTTGAGAAAAGCTTTAGCGTAGTGAAAATAGGGATAGCCTAATTAAAAAATAGTAATTGAGGAAAATAAAGATATGGAAAACACTTATACACATTCAAAATCTCATATGCCGGAGTTCATTAATAAGCAAATGGACAAAAAGGCTTTGAATAAGTTGCTTGCTCAGATTTATTTGGAATACGGCGGAGCTAAAACTGCTGAATTAGCTGATACCTTAAAGAATTTGGGTTACAAAATGGCAACAAAATCTGGTGTAACTATTTCTATTTCTGATTTGTCAGTTCCAAAAACAAAAAAAGAATTGTTAAAAGAAGCTGAATCAGAGATTGAAAAATCAACAAACCGTTATTTAAAAGGTGAAATTACAGAAGTTGAAAGATACACAAAGGTTATTGATACTTGGTCAGAAACTACAGCGAAGTTAACTGAACAAGTGGTTGAAAATTTTGATAAACTAAACCCTGTATATATGATGGCATTCTCAGGTGCGAGAGGTAACTTGTCACAGGTATCTCAGTTGGTTGGTATGAGAGGTTTGATGGCTGATGCACAAGGTCAAATCATCGACTTGCCGATTACATCTAACTTTAAAGAAGGCTTGTCAGTTACCGAATACATCATTTCATCTTATGGTGCAAGAAAAGGTTTGGTAGATACAGCGTTGAAAACAGCTGACTCTGGTTATTTGACAAGACGTTTGGTTGACGTAGCGCAAGATGTAATCATTAGAGCTGAAGATTGTGGTACCGATAGATGTATCAATATGAAAGCTATTACCGATGGTGATACAGTAATTGTTCCTTTGATAGATAGATTATTGGGTAGAACAGTTGCTCAAGATATTTTTGATGAAGATGGAAAAACATTGTTGGTTGCTAAAAATACAACAATGGATAGAAAAGATATTAAGAAAATCTCTCATTTGAATTTGGAAGAATTAAAAGTTCGTTCAGGTTTGACTTGTGGATTAGAATATGGTGTTTGCCAAAAATGTTATGGTTGGGCGTTGACCTCACAAAAACTTGTTGATGTTGGTGAAGCAATCGGTATTATCGCAGCTCAATCAATTGGTGAACCTGGTACACAGTTGACAATGAGAACTTTCCACACTGGTGGTGCGGTTGGCGTTAAAGAAGCTACAAAAGAATTGCACACAAATGAAGCTGGTACAATTTCTTCTAAATTAAAAACAAGAGAATTAAGAACTCGTCACGGTGATATTGTTAGAGTTTCAATTTATGAAGCTGATATTGAAGTAGTTTCAGGTAAAAAATCTGTTAAATATCGTATTCCAGCAGGTGCAACTGTTTTCTTTGAAGACGGTCAAAAAGTTGAAAAGAATTTCAAATTAGCTGAATATAAACCAAATGCTAATAATGCAGGTCGTTTGACTGAAAAAGCTACCAAAGATATTAATTCTGATATGTCAGG
This sequence comes from uncultured Candidatus Melainabacteria bacterium, assembly GCA_934754655.1. GTDB lineage: Bacteria > Cyanobacteriota > Vampirovibrionia > Gastranaerophilales > Gastranaerophilaceae > CAG-196. Next base: position 63,415 of record CAKVIC010000013.1, read on the forward strand.
TGAAGTTTTGTTCGAAGATTTTAATGCTGATGAAAAGAAAGATAGACAAGGTAACATTTCAAGAACTGCAAACAAAAACGGTATTGTTTGGATTATTGGCGGTGATGTTTACAATTTACCTGGTGGTTCAAGAGTTTTGGTTGCTGATGAACAAAAAGTTAAAGCTGGGGATAAATTGGCTGAAACCTTGATGATTTCTGAACATGGTGGTGAAGTTCGCTATGCAGAGGATTTAGAGATTGAAGAAATCAAATCAGGTAAAAATACAATTAAAAAGATTGTAAAAGGTAAAGAAATTACAATCGTAATTGCCTCTTTGAGTCCTTCAAATGCTACATTTGAACAAACAAAGAAAGAGCAATTGTGGACAGTTAAAAAATCAGGTGAAAAATATATTGTTAAAGCGCCTATTGATACAACTGTTGAAAATGGCATGATTATTGCTGAATTGGTTGATGATGAATGTTCTGTAACTTCTTCAGGTGAAATTAAGTATGTTGATGTTGAAGTTGATGACAATCAAATTGTAACAAAAGCTGGTAACATCGTATTTATTCCAGAAGAAGTTCACCAAATTAATAAAGATTCTTCTTTAAAAATGGTTGAAAATGGAACTTTTGTTACAGCCGGAACTGAAGTTGTAAAAGATGTATATTGTCATATTGACGGTATCGTTGAATTTAAAGAATTTAATGATGTGATACATGAAATTACAATACGTCCTGGTGTAGTACGTACTTTACCAAGTATTTCTGAATTAAAAGTTGAAGAAGGCGCGGTTTTAGAGGCTGGTACAGTTATTGCTAAAGGTATCAAAGCTGAAGAATCTTCAATTGTTACAATTATGGAAATGGATTTTGATGATTTAGATATAGATGATTTGGATGAAGAAATTGATACATCATCATTAGAAGAAGAAACATTGGAAGACAAGCCAATTCAAATTTTGGTAAGACCTGTTCAACCAATGTATATTGAACCAAAAGCTGTTTCAATTAAATTTGATACAACTGATGAATTATTAAACATTGTTCCGGTAACTCAATTGCAATACAAAGACGGTGCAAGAGTTCGTAATATGGATGGTGCAACTTTAACAAGAACAAGTTTAGTTCTTCAAATGCAAGGTTACTTATCACATTTGAAAGGTTTGATAGAGCTTGATTCAAAAGGTGAATTGAAAATTGTTGTACTTGAAACCTTGATTGTACGTCGTGAAGCTGAAAGCAGTTCTAAATTAAGCAGTTCATTACAAACAGAATTGTTGGTAGCAAACGGTGACACAATTGAGCCAAAAACACCTGTTGCAAAGACAGAAGTATTGGCAATTAATGACGGTGTTGCATCAATTAAGAGTGATGCAAATGATTTAAGAAGATTGTTGATTAATTGCTCTAATTATGAAACAGTTGTTTCTACTAAGAATAAACCATCAGTTAAAAAAGGCGAATTCATCAAGCTTGATTCTGAATTAGCATCTTCAGGAGAAACAGCTCCTGTTTCAGGTAGAATTGTAGCGGTTGATGCAAAATCAGTAACAATTCGTGATGGTCGTCCTTACTTGATTAGCCCAGGTACAATGTTGCAGGTAGAGGAAGGTTCACTTGTTCTACGTGGTGATATGTTGGCTACTTTGGTATTTGAAAGAGAAAAAACTGGTGATATCGTTCAAGGTTTGCCAAGAGTTGAAGAACTTTTGGAAGCAAGAAAACCAAAAGATTGTGCAATTTTGGCAGAATCTGATGGTGTGGCTGAAATCGAAATTGAAGACGATATGCCAAGATTATATTTAGCAACAGAAGGTGGTTCTAGAACTGAGATTAAGTTTGCTATTGACGCAAGTATTGTTGTTCAAAACAAACAAAAAATTAAAAAAGGTCAGCCATTGACAAGTGGTCCTTTGAATCCGCATGATGTAATCAGATTGTGCGGACCTGAAGTTGCTCAACAATATTTGGTAGATGAAGTTCAACGTGTTTACCGTTCACAAGGTGTAGAAATTGCTGATAAACATATTGAAATCATTGTACGTCAAATGACTAAGAAAGTAAGAGTTGTTGATCCTGGTGATACAAACTTATTACCTGGTGAATTGATTGAAATTCAAACTTTCGAGAATGAGAACAAAGCTGTTAAAGAACATGATGGTCAAGAAGCTACTTGTGAATACATGTTATTAGGTATTACAAAAGCATCATTGAATACAGAATCATTTATTTCAGCTGCGTCTTTCCAAGAAACTACAAGAATTTTGACAGAAGCTGCTGTTGATGGTAAGAAAGACTTGTTAAGAGGCTTGAAAGAAAACGTCATTATCGGTCGTTTAATACCAGCCGGAACAGGTTTCCATCATTTATCTTGTGTAAGTGAAGAACGTGATATGGAAGCTCAAAAACGTGCTGCTCAAAGAAATCAAGCAAGAAAGCCATCAGCTATTCTTGAAGAAATTGAAGGTATGTTTGGTGCTACCGGACTTGTAGGTGGAAAAGAATCGACTGATGCTGAATAATTAAGCTAAGTGATATTAAGAGAAGTAAGAACTGCGTTTGGTGTAGCCAAGCGCAGTTCTTTTTTGTAGTGTATTTTTGTGATAAAATTTAATAATAAAAGTGAGGAAACAAGGATTTGACGATTAAGATAGCATTAACTGGTAAAAGTGGTAGCGGTAAAACAACGATTGTAAAGGCTTTTTTAAATACTTTAAAAGAAAAATTTCCAGAAAAATCAATTTTGTTGTTAGATAATGATTTAACTTGTGATTTAGCTCAAACTTTTTCATTGGATATAAGAAAGACTATTTATGGAATTCGTAGTGGAAAACATGAATATAGAACTGGTATCCCTGAAAATATGTCAAAGCAAGAGTTTGTAGAATGGGCGTTGGAAGATATTGTAGTTCAGGTTGATGAAAATGTTGATATAGTTGTAAGTTGGTTACCTGGGGTTAAAGATTGCAGATGCCCTATAACCGGTTTGATTAATTCTGCTGTTCAAAAACTTATTGAGCGTTATGATTTTGTGATTGTTGATTGTGAATATGATTTGAAATATTTGGCGCAGTTGGTAGATATTGATATTGATTTGGCTTTGGTTGTTGCAAACCCAACAGTTGAGTCTTTAACTTTAGTAAAACGTATTGCGGATTATTCAGCAAAATATGCTGTTGGTGGTCAACTCGGAATTGTTTTAAACAAGGTAAAACGTGAAAAGTCTAATAATTTAACTATAATGTTGAATGATTTGGGCATAGAAATAGTTGGAGCAATTCCTTTTGATGAAAATCTTGAAGCCGGTTCTTTAACAAAAGATTCTGAAATTGTAAATTATGCGGTAAAAGAACTTTATTCGCGTTTAAATTTACCACAGGAGAATAGTTTATGATAATTTTGGATGGTAAAAAAGTTGCACAAAAAGTTTTAGATGAGGTTCAATTAAAGGTTGAGAAAATGACTAAAAAACCTCATTTGGTGGTAATTTTGGTTGGAAATAATCCGGCAAGTCGAGTTTATGTGAATAATAAGAAAAAAACTGCTGAAAAAGTTGGCATAAAATCAACAGTGCTTGAGTTTGAGGAGAATATAACAGAAAAAGAATTGTTGAATAAGATTGATGAATTGAATTGTGATTCTGATGTTACTGGGATTTTGGTTCAATTACCTTTGCCAAAACATATAAATAGTAAAACAGTTGCGCAAAAAATTTGCCCTAAAAAAGATGTTGACGGTTTTTCACCGGAAAATGTTGGACGTTTAGCGATAGGTTTGGAACCGTATTTTTATCCGGCGACTCCTCAAGGAATAATGATTTTGCTTGATGAATACGAAATTCCAATAGATGAAGCTGATGTGACAATCATTGGACGCTCTAATATTGTTGGCAAACCGTTGGCGCTTATGTTTACAAAACGTAATGCAACAGTTACTTTGTGTCATTCGTTTACCAAAAATCTTGATGAAAAAATAAAAACTGCAGATATTGTAGTTTCTGCAGTGGGAAAAAGAATAGTTAGATGTAAGATGATAAGGAATAATTCCTGTGTAGTTGACGTTGGCATATATAGGGATGCCAGTGGTCAACTTACCGGAGATGTTGATTTTGATTATGTATCTCAATCTGCCGGTTATATAACCCCAGTACCAGGGGGTGTTGGACCTATGACGATTGCATCTTTGATGCTTAATGCGTCTAAGGTTTATTAAGTTTGCGGTAGACCAGTGTCTGAACAAGAAGTTTTAACTGCTGATTCTAAAGATTTCACTTTGGCTTCAGTTTCTTCTATCATTGTGCCATATAACGTATTCATTGTGCTGTATTGAAGGTCAAGCTCGTTTAATTCTTCTAGTATTTCTTTTTGAAAACCGCTTTTTGCGAGGGCGTATTGTTCTGCAATACGTTCATTTATATTATTAGCGCTAACTGTTATACCACCAGCTTTTAATTCTTTATTATTATTTATTGCGGCATCGTATGCTTTTTCATAAGCAGCTTGGTTTTTTTCTTCAGCAGCAACTTTTTTTTGTATTCCAGCATATTTTTCAGACCATTTAACTTGTTCAATAGTATAAAAGGCTAAATTTGCTTTTTCACTTAATAATGAACCTAATAATGCTGAAGTAATCATTTTCTTAGTCCTTTTGTTATATCTTACATATATATAAAGTCAATAAAAAAAATCAAATTTCACGTTTTGAAATAATGTTTACATTTCTTTACAATCTGAATTTGGGGGATTCACGGATGAGTTTTATTTGTCATGAGTCACTAGTTTCAGCATCTTGCCAGTGTAGAACCTTGCGCCAAGCAAACGGTTCCAGTTGCATATCTCTTTGTTCACTGGTCAGATCCTGAAATAAATTCAGGATGACAGGAAAAAATAAACCGTAGATTTGCGGACGTGTTTTTGTCATGAGTCACTAGTTTCAGCATCTCGCCGACGTAGAACTTTGCGCCAAGCAAATAGATTATTTATTTTAAACTTTTTATGATATAATTTTCGTGTTAAAAAACAAACGAGGGGTGTATTAATGAAAATTGGGTTTAATCCTGCAATAAAAAATCAAAACATATATAGCACAAAACGTAACGCCAGCGAGCATACTAGTATTTCTAATAATCAACTAGCATTCAAAAAAGTCAACCAAAAATATTATGATATGGCTGAAAAGATGTATAAAAATAGAGGTGATGTTAGCACAGAATGGTTTAATTTATTTATTTATGAAATAATTTTATGGAAAACTGTTTCAAAACAGGATGCTTTAGACACAATGGATGCTATTCGTAAATTTATAGCCCCTGAAAGCACAAATGCTTTTGTTGAAGATTTAAATTCTATCAAAAATATAGAATCATAGATGTTATTTAAATACAATATTATTAATTTTATTATTTGCTAGATTTCCAATACCTGTACCTAACATAGAACCGGTAACTCCAAACATTTTAGAACCGATTACTCCACAATAACCTGATAATGTGATTGAGCCTAAAAGATTTGTTGCTGATTTTGCAGCTGCTTTAAAAAAGTTTTCGCCATTTGCAACATCTGATAAAACATCTATACCTTCGACTGCACCAAGAGCTAAAATACCCAATTTAGGAGTTCTTGTTAATGCCCTTACCGGTATAGAGCCTTTGCGTCAATTGTGTTTTTTTGTCATGAGTCACTCGTTTCAGCATCTTGCTGGCGTTAAACCTTTACGCCAAGCAAATAATCTACCAGAATTAACCCCAGTTCACTTGTCAAATCCTGAAATAAATTTAAGACAACAGGAAAAATAACAATTTTGCTAACAATAAACTAACATTTTTTCTATATAATAATCTTAATTGAAAATTAAGGATTTTTTATGAAAAAACAATATACAATTTTATTACTTTGCCTCGTTGGTTTTATTTTTTATTATGGGTTTATGCATTGGTTAGGAATATATCCTTTGCTTGACGTTGATGAAACTCGATATGTTGATATGGCTAAGAATATGCTTAAAAATAACGATTATTTGACGCTTTATTTAAATGGAGATTATTTTTTTGAAAAACCTCCTCTTTATTTTTGGCTTGAGTGTTTTTCATTTACCGTTTTGGGTGTAATAAATGAATTTAGCGCGCGTATTCCGATTGTATTACTATCGCTTTTACCAGCCGGGTTTTTATTCTTTCTTTGTAAAAAAATCAAAAACACAAAGTTCGCGATTATTTCTTTAGTAACTTTGTTTACAAGTTTAGAATATATGTTTATGACAAAAGTTGCAATATTAGATAGCGTTTTAACAAGTTTTGTTACGGCTTCAGTGTTATCATATTTTGCAACATTTTTTGTACAAGAGAAAAATAAAAAATATTTTTGGAGTTTAACCTATGTTTTTTCTGCGTTGGCAGTTTTAGCAAAAGGAATCCCTGGAGTTGCAATTCCTGCAATTATTATAGCAATTTCGACTGTTGTTTTTAAAACTTATAAAGAAACTTTGAAATATTCTTGGGGAATTTTAGTGTTTTTGTTAATCACACTTCCTTGGCATATAATTATGTTAAAAACTTACCCTAATTTGTTTTTTCAAGAATATATTTACAAACACCATATTTTAAGATTTTTAGGTTCAAATGTTATTCATCGTAATGAACCATGGTATTTTTATTTTATAACGCTTTTATGGGGATTGTTTCCACATATATTTGTTTTATTTTCTAAAATTTCAGGTATCAAAAACATAAAATTTGATTTAAAAGATGATTATTCAAGGTTTTTGTTGCTTAATACAATTGCAGTGTTGTCAATTTTAGGGTTCTTCAGTTTATCTAGTACTAAACTTATAACATATATTTTGCCGATTTATCCTTTTTTTGCCGTAATAATTGGTGCGATTTGGTTTAAATATATAAAAAATGATGACAAAGCTGTAAATATTTCTATGATTGTTTTAAATTCGATTTGGTTTGTTGCAATAATTTTGTTGTTTTTTATAAAATTTATTTTGCCACAAGAGATTTATATTGCTTTTCAAAAAATACAAATAATTACACTTATTATAATAATTCCATTTGTTATTGCAAGTTGGATTTTTATAATAAAAAATCAAAGGGTTAAGTTGTTTTTCTCAACAGCAATTTTGATGTCATTATTATCAGGATTTTTAACACCTTATGTTTATGAATTTAATTATACTTTTGGGCAAAATGATTTAATGAAATTTGCTGAGATTGCTAATAAAAATAAATATACTATTTCAACATATTTAACCGGAAAAAAATATAGTCTTTTATATTATGGGAATCAAAAAGAGATTAAATTTTATAACAAAAACGATATTAATTGGTTAAAAAAAGAATTAAAAAAGAAGAATAATATTATTATTGTAAGAAATCGTGAGATTAAAAATTTGCCGGTAAAAATTAAAATAAGAGGGTTCAAATATTCAATAATTGAAAGGTAAAAAAATGAAACAAAATAAATTAGTGATAATCACGCCTTGTTTTAATGAAGAAGAAATTATTGAATATTCAATCGAGCAATTGTCATTGTTATTGGACATAATGATAATGGACAATTTGGTTTCAGCAGATAGCATGATTGTTTTTGTAAATGATGGAAGCAATGATAAAACAGAAGAAATAATTGCTAATCATTGTAAAACTAATAAAAATCTTGCGCTAATTAATCTTAGCAAAAATTATGGTCAGCAAAATGCAATTCTTGCAGGGTTGAATTTAGTTGATGCTGATATGTATGTAACAATTGATGTTGATTTGCAGGATGATCATAAAATGATAATTGAAATGGTTAAAAAGTATTATGAAGGATATGAGATTGTTTTTGGATGTCGAAAAAATCGAGAATCTGATACGTTTTTCAAAAAAAATACGGCACTTTTGTTTTATAAATTTATGAAGTTTATTGGTGTAAACATAAGGCGAAATCATTCAGAATTTAGATTAATGAGTCGAAGCGCGGTCGAATTATTGAAGGAATATAAAGAAAAAACGATTTTTTTGCGTGGAATAATACAAAATTTGGGTTTAAAAACTTGTTCTGTGTATTATGATAGTTTAGAGCGTTTGGCAGGTAAAACCAAGTATTCTTTTATCAAGCTTTTAGAGCTTGCGTGGTGCGCGATAACTAGTTTTTCTTTATTACCACTCAGATTAATTACGGTTGTCGGGGCTTTAACTTCTTTTATAAGTTTGATTATAATAATTTATGCTTTTACAAGTTATGTTAAACATTATTCAATTGCAGGTTGGACTTCAATAATTATGACTATTGCATTTTTTAGCGGAATAATTATAATGTCGCTCGGTGTAATTGGTGAGTATTTGAGTCAGGTTTTAATAGAGGTTAAAAATCGGCCGCTTTATCAAATTGGGAAAACGGTTAATTTATAAATTTTTGTTGAGTTTCGTATACTTGTATAACGTTTTTTGAAGTTTTATTCTCCGATAAATTCAACCATTTTTTGATTAAAATAATCAGTTATTTTATTATAATCTTTGCTTGTGGTTGTTGGTTTTGAAGTAGTTAATGCTTTTATAAACATTTTTTCATTGTGTTTTAGATTGTTAATTTTATCAGTACAATCAATTCTTGCAGGTATGATTAAACCAGTATCTACAAAATCTTCAATATTTTTTTTGTTTGATAAAAATTCTACAAATTTCAGTGCGTTATATTTGTGTTTACTATTTTTTGAAATAGCCCAACCTGATGCATCACCTGCTACACCATATTTGCCAATAGGGAATGTCATGATGCTCCAATTAAATTTTGCTTGTTCTGAAATTTTGGGATAAATCCAGCGTCCTGATAAATACATTGCAATTTTACCTTCTAAAAACATTTGTGCTAAAGTCGAGCTTCCTATTTGACTTTTGGTTGGTACAACATGGTATTTTGTTTTTAAATTTTTATAAAATTCGAGTCCTTGAGAATTTTCTACGATATCAAAATTGATATCTCCATTGTTTTTGATGATTTCTTCTCCAAAATAATATAAATATGGCATTGCCCAATAAATATTATCTTCATAGCTTAATCCATATATATTTTTGTCTGTTAATTTTATTGCAATATTTAATAAATCTTTAAGTGTCCAATTGTCGGGTGGCAAATTGATATTTTTAGATTTGAAAATGTCATTATTAATATAAAAAACTAGGTTTGAAATATCGCGTGGTATAGCAAGCAGTTGGTTATTATAGCTCAAACCGTTAATTGCTTGTGGATAAAAATTTGTTTTTTCAAAATGATTGTCAAGTGGTTCTAGAAATTTTGCATATTGAGGTAAATATAGATTGTTAATAAAAATTACGTCTGGCGCAGTATTTGAAGCAAAAAGCAGGTGGATTTTTTGAAAATAGTTTTGAGGAACATGTATGAAATTAATTTTTATATCAGAATTTTCTTTTTCAAACTCTGAAATTACATTTTTTAAAATTTTAACTTCTGTTGCAGAACCCCAAGAAGAAAACGTTATAACTTCGCGAGAATCTTGCTTTGCGCAACCGGTAATTAAGAATGTGATTAATAATACTAAAAATAATTTTTTAGCATAAATCCAAAACATGTTCAATGAAATCAGCCTTTACATTAACTATAAATTTTTTGTTGCCAATTCTTATTAAGTATTGAGTAACCGTATCTGAGATTTTTTTATAAATTCTTGATTGGATTTTTTGGCTTTTTAAAGTTTCATATTCTTTTAAAATACAAATATTATCACCTACATAGCCTAATACTGCATAAGAATCATTATTTTTAGCAAGATGACAACCAATATTATTTTCTAAATTGGTTGTGCTTAATACTTCATAAGATTTATTATTGATGAAACATTTTAAGTCTTTTAAATCTGCGGTTTTATTGATTGTTTCTGTTTTTTGTTCTTGCAAAGTTTTATAATGTTGTGCGTTTTCTATTTTTGTATTTACTTTTTTATTTTCAGCCCTTTGTCGTCTGAATTCTTCTAAAAGCGGGCTTGTACGCGCATGGCTTTTGGGAGTTTTTTCAACCACTTCTTCTAAAATGCTGTCATCATTTTTTTGTTCAATTTCGTTTTTATTTGTTGTTTGCTCTTGTGCTGTGTGTGCATTTTCGTTTGAAGGTTTTGTCGGAAGTTCTTCATAAAAAGGTTTAAATTGAACATTATTCAATCTGTCAAGAAGTGAACTTTCATCAACAATTACTTCTTCCTTTTTCTCTTCGTATTTTTCCGGATGATTGAGTGCATCAGCTAAATCCGGCAAATCTTCTGATACTTTCAAAGATTTTTCGTGATAATCTAAATCAATATAATTACATTCGTTATCAGTTTCAAAATCGTATGCATAATTTTGTTTGTTGCTGATTTCAGATGTTAAATCAGGTAAATCATTTTGTACTGATATTGTTGGGACTTCGCAATTTATACCATAATCAAAAACTTGTCCTTTGTTATTTGATTCAATAGAGCGTCCGTGGTATTTTTTTATTTCTTCTGTTAAATCCGGCAGGTATTCTTTTGCTTTTAATATTGCAACTAATTCTGTCGGTTTTTTGGTTTTTGTCTTTTTGTTATCATCATTTTGAGTTAAACGTTTTGGTTTAGATCTTAAATCTGTCAAAAATGATTTATCAATCTCAACATTCATAAGTCTTTTAAGAATTTCAACATCACTAGAGTTGAATAATACATTTTGTTTTATTGAATAGTGTAAAAGAATTTCTTCCAATAATTTAGAACGATCTTGAGGATTTTTATTTATTTGGGGTTTAGATATTGTTTCTAAATATTCTTGACGTTTTTTCAAAATTTCTTCATCAAGCTCTACTTGCAGTAATTGATTAATTTTTTCAATATCTTCTTGTGAAAATTTTAAATCTTCTTGAATAATTCTTTGATATAAATTTTCATCTATTTCGGAAATCTTTTCCTGCATTTCGTTGTTGAAATTTTCGTCATTAAACTCGTTGAAAAAATCTTCAAGGTTAATTTCTTCTTCCATTGTAGAAGTTGAATCGGCATTCTCTGTGTAATTTTGTTCTTGAGAAAGCGGATTTGTAGTGGTTTTAGAATTTGTTTGTTTTTTAAAGAGTGCATCTAAATCTACAATATCTTTAGATTCTTCTTTTTTCACAGTATTAGCTGTGTTTAAAGTATTTTTGTTATATTGATTTAGCGCATGATTTATGCTTTTTGTATAAAGTGAATCAATTTTGTTAATATTTTTTCTTAGATTTTGAATATTGTTTTTCTTCTTGTTTTCATTTTCATTATCATTTTCTGTAACATCAATAGTTTCATTTCCGGCAATTTCAGATAATTTATTTTTTGCTTTATAAATAAGATAAACAATAACTGCAAAAATTAGTAAGAATCCAAGCGCGCCTAATACAATTTCATAAGCGCTTATAGGGTTTGATTTTATATCCTTTTGGTTTGGCGGAATAAATTCTTTTGTTAATTCATTAGGAGCCGTTGCGTTGTTTAAATTTTCTCTGCGAGGCTCTGGTGGCGGCATAAATTCCTGATTTTGACGTTGAAAATTGTTTTCTCTTGTTATTTCTTGGGAAGAATTTGTTCTTGCTGAAGAATCTGCACGCTCAAGATTTGTTGTAGGTCGAGTTTGTGTTGCGACACGAGTTTGTTTATTTTGATTGTTTTCGAGTTCTTCATGAAATCTTGTTTCTTCAGTATTTAAAGAATTTTGCGAGGTCTCAATTTGGTTTGTTTGTTTCGCAGGTGGCATATAAATTTGTGCTTTGCCAATAATATTAGTATTGTTATTTGTTTTTATCGTGATTTTTGTGTAGCCGTTACCGTTTGTTGTATATGGTAATGTTTTTACAGAAACCTGTGTGATATAACCTTGTACCTTGTCTAAATTAGGAGTCGGCGCAAAAGTGTTGATTTCTGGTAACATTAAAACATAAGTGTTGGCATCTTTTTTTACCGGTGTAACATTTCCTGAATAAGAATTTTTTGTTTGCACAACCATATTGACTGCTCCATTAGAGGAACATTCAAAATCAAGTGCCATAAGACTATTTTTATATCTTTCAGCTCCAAAAGCTCCTGCAACAGTCACGACTGAAGCTAAAACTAATGCAATTGTTTTTTTCTTAAATTCTCTCATCAAGTATATTTTACCATAATGTAAAAAAAGTTAGAACAAGTTTCAGAGATTTTATGATACTTTTAAGATTATATATTAGCTTTTCTTATTAATATTTCGACCTTTGTCGATTAATTCAAGCATTCTTGCGACTTGCTCCTTGCGAGTCGGAAAACTTTTTATGTACTCTTCATCTTCTGGAGTAAATTTGATTTC
>CAKVIC010000014.1 GCA_934754655.1 uncultured Candidatus Melainabacteria bacterium
TTTAACCTTATATTTATAAAGTAATTGACTCAATAAAAATTGCTTGTTTTAAAATAAATGTTAAGAAAATGTTACAAAACTACAAGCCTTTTTAAGACTTCACACCGGCTTACGCTTTCTCCGCCTGACAAATCAATAGATTTGAAACGGCGGTATCGTTATGCTTCGTCTTTCAAAGTCTTGCACGTCTGCAAGCCTTTTTAAGACTTCACACCGGCTTACGCTTTCTCCGCCTGGCAAATCAATAGATTTGAAACGGCGGTATCGTTATGCTTCGTCTTTCAAAGTCTTGCACGTCTGCAAGCCTTTTCAAGACTTCACACCGGCTTACGCTTTCTTACCACTGGAAAAAGTTTTTAAATTATATTATTATAATAAATAATATGGGATGAGGGTATTTAATGTTTAAGAAAGTTTTTTTATTATTAATTGTGTATTTATTTACATTTTGTAGTGTTTTCTCCGCGGATGTATCTGTTTTTAAACTCCCGAATGGTCAAACCGTTATTATTCAAGAAATTCATGACAATAAACTTGTAACAATTGATACGTGGGTTAAAACAGGCTCTATTAACGAAGATGATAAAAATAATGGTGTTTCACATTTTTTGGAACATTTATTTTTTAAAGGAACCAAAAAACATCCAACAGGCGAATTTGATAAAATTCTTGAATCAAAAGGTGCTATTGTAAATGCTGCAACCAGCAAAGACTTTACGCATTATTATATAACTGTTGCTTCAAATTTTTTTGATACTGCAATGGATTTACATTCAGATATGTTAACAAATCCTCAAATTCCTCGTAAAGAACTTGAAAAAGAGCGTAAAGTTGTATTAGAGGAAATTTCTAAAGATTCAAATACTCCTCAAAAAATGATTTATGATAATTTAAATGATATGTTGTATACTACACATCCTTATAAACGAAAAGTTATAGGCACAGAAAATATTATTTCAACTATATCAAGAGAAGAAATTTTAGATTATTTTAACAAGTTTTATTCTCCATCAAACATGATAACTATTGTTGTTGGAGATATTGATACACAAAAAGCGCTTCAAAAAATTACATCTTGTTTCAATACTGAATACAAAAAACCCACAAAAACTTTTTATAAAAAAGAACATTGCTTGAATTCTCAAAAAAGAAATGTTCAATATATTGATACTGAAGTTGGATACATGCTAGTCGGATTTCGTGGTGTTGATATAAAAAATTGTGATACCTATGCTCTTGATGTACTTGCACAAATTTTAGGTGGAGGCAAATCTTCAAAATTATATAAAAATATTAAAGAACAAAAAAATCTCGCTTATTCAATATCAGCTGCAAATGGCAGCTTTGGTGACGACGGAATTTTTTATATAAGCGCAAACTTCAACCCAACTTCGCTTGAAAAAGTTGAAAAATCAATTTTTGACGAGATTGAATATATAAAAAAATACGGAATCACAGATGAAGAACTAAATAGCGCAATTAGCATGCTTGAACAAGAGACTTTTTATTCAAGAGAATCAACCTCTGATATATCTACTCAGCTTGGATATATTACTACTCTTACCGGTAGTGTAGATTTTTATAACAATTACGTTTCAAACATAAAAAAAGTTACGGCAAAAGAAGTTAAAGATGTTGCTCAAAAATATTTAGGGCAATCTAAAAGTGCAGTATCAATTGCTCTTCCGCAAAATATGAAAACGGTTGTAAAAAAAGATGAAACAGTACATACTGCTCAAAAAATAGCTTCAAATAATAATATTGATAAATATATTTTAGATAACAATGCGACTTTATTACTAAATCAGCACAAAAACAATGATATTGTTGCTATGAGTATTTTTATAAAAGGTGGTGAATTTTTAGAAAATAAAATAGGCGAAGCAACATTGTTTGCAGAAACACTGCTTAAAGGAACAAAAAAATATTCAGCACAGGAATTAGCGCAAATAATGGAAGAAAAGGGAATATATATTACACCAACCTCTAAAGAAGATTATTTTGCAATAAATGTGCAAACGACAACTTCTCAAATTGCCCTAACATTTGATATTTTGAATGAAATTATTAATAACCCTCTTTTTGATGATTATGAACTTGAAAAAAAGCGTTCTGAAATCTTATCTAAAATTAAGCAGCAACGCGATATTCCTATGAATATTGCTTTAGATAATTATAAGACTTTGATTTTTGAAAATAGTGTTTATTCTAATTCAAACAGTATTTTAGAAAAAAACTTGCCTAAAATTGAACGAGAAGATTTATTAAATTATCATAATAAAATAATTAATCCACAAAATATTATAATTTCAATTAACGGTAATGCAGATAAAGATTATATCGTTAATGAATTTAGCAAAATCTTTAAAAAGTCTAATAAACCAAAATTCAATTATTCAAATTATAACGTAACTAAATTAAAAACCTCTAAAATTGCTCAACAAAATATTAAGGATTTAAAAACAGCTTGGTTAATTTTAGCTTGGCAAACCTCTGGTGTTACTAATAAAAAAGATTTTGTAACTTTAAAAGTTATCAACACAATTTTAGGTTCAGGTCTAAGTTCCAGATTATATAGAAATTTACGAGAGCAAGATGGTTTAGCATATCAATTAGGCTCTTCATACAATCCTAAAATGCTTGCCAGTAGTTTTGTTACATACATCGGTACAAATCCAAATACTTTAAACTATTCTAAGACCAAAATCTTAGAAGAAATTGAAAAACTAAAAATGGAATTTGTATCAGATAGCGAACTTCAAGCCGCAAAAGATAGACTCAAAGGTGGTTTTGTAATTGCACTTGAAAAAAATTCAGATAAAGCGGCTGTAGTTGCTCAATTCGAAACAATGGGCTTTGGGTTCGATTTTTATGATTCTTATATTAAATTGATAGATGAAGTCACGGCCTCTGATATTATTCGTGTTGCAAATAAATATTTTAATAATGTGAGGGTTGAATCTATTGTAAAAGACTAAGTAAATTATTAATTTGTAATTTTAAATTATCAATGTCTGAATTATTATAAATTATAAAATCTGATTTTTTTATTTTTTCATCTTCACAATTTTGTGCTAAAATTCTTGTCATTGCGTATTCTTTACTATAGGTATTTCTTTGCATTAAACGCTCTAAACGAATTTCTTCTTTTGCTGATATAAAAACTATTTTATCGAAAAGTTTTTCAAAACCTGCCTCAAAAAGTTGAGGTATTGAAATAAAAATGTACTTTTCATTTTTATATTTTTCAAAAATTCTTTTTAATTCTATTTTAACTAATGGGTAAATTATATTTTCTAGATTTTTTAATAAGTTTTTATTTCCAAACACAAGTTTTCCAAGCTTTTCTCGATTAATTTTATCTGAATCAAAAACATCATAAGTTCTAAAAAATTCTTTTATTTCAATATTTTCTTCAAGAATTTTATGTGCAATTTTATCGCAATCAAAAACTTTAAAATTATTTTGAGCTAAAAATTTTTCAACCGTAGATTTGCCAGAAGCAATGTTTCCCACTAAAGCGATTTTTATCATAAGTTCTTTTCTTCTTTTAACAATTTATTTAAATAATTTTTTAAATCTTTAATCTGCTTTGGTTTCATAGGTTTTATTTGCCCACGTTTTAATCCTTCTAACGTAATCGTACCTTGTTGAATACGTTTTAAAGATTTAACTTCAAACCCAAGTGCAGCAAACATTTTACGAATTTGTCTATTTAATCCTTGTTGTAAAACAACTTGAAGAGTTGATTGTTTAGACGCAATTTCAATCGGTAAAACTTGTGCATAAGCCATCTTTTTATCGCCAGTATCAGTTTCAATTTCAAAACCATTATACATTTTTTCGCCATGTTCTGGCAAAAGTTTACCATTAATTGTTACTATATAAACCTTTGTTACCTTAATAGATGGATGCGCCAATTGATTTATTAATTCTCCGTCATTTGTCATAATCAATAATCCGGTAGAATCTTTGTCCAAGCGACCAACAGGCTTCAAATTATTTAATTCTTCAGGAATTATATCATAGATTGTTTTTCGACCTTTTTCATCAGCACTAGTCGTAATATATCCGGCTGGTTTATAAAATTTGTAATATTGTAATTTTTCTGGTTTAATCAATTGCCCATTAATAACCACTTTATCTTTTGGCGCAACTTGAAAACCGAGTTCTTTAACAATTTTTCCGTTTACGTTAACTTTACCGGCTTCTATCAATTCATCGGCTTTTCTTCTTGAGCAGAGTCCTGAGGATGCAATAAATTTATTTAATCGCTGCATATCATACCTCTTTCAAGAGCATTTTTTACTTCGTCAGGTATTCTTTTATAAAGTTTACCATCGTTAGTTATTGCGACCACCTGTACTTCAGCTCTTGTATAAACACTTTCTGTCTTTTTATTTTTAATCGTTTGTAAAAATGTTATTGTTATTGGAGTAATCTTTTCGATTTCAGTTTCAACGATAATTTCTTCATTTATTCTTGCAGGAGCCTTGTAACGAATATTAAGATTTGATACTGCAAAAACCATATTTAATTCTTTTAATTTAACAAGATTTAAACCTAGTTTTTCGCAAAATTCGACACGGCCGATTTCCATCCACCTTAAATATGAGCCATGCCAAGTTACCGCATAGGCATCCGTATCTGCATAATAAACTTTTTGTTCTAAAAAATGTTTCATAATTATTCCCTAAATGAAAGTTCTGAAATATTCTTTTTCAAAACAGAACGAACATTTGCCATTTGACTTTCTATAACATCATCTGTCAAGGTTGCATTTTCATCTTGCATTTTTATTCTAAATGCTAAAGATTTAAATCCGGTATTAACATGTTCACCTTTATAAACATCAAAAACTTCACAGCCCTTAAACATATTATTTGCGACACCTTTTTTGACATTTTTTTCAACTTCTTCCCAAGAAATAGTTTCTGGAATAATAATTGCTAAATCTCTTTGAACTTCTGGATATTGAGGAAGCTTTTTAAATTTAACAACTGATTCATTTATTGCACCAAGTAACATATTTAAATCTAGTTTAAAAATAAATGCATTTTGTTTAAGTTTCATTTTATTTTTCAATTCTGGATGAATTTCCCCATAATATCCGATAACTTCAGGTTGTTTACCTAATAATGTTAATACGGCTGTTTTATAAGGATGTAAACTTTGATGATTTTCAACAAGCTTAGTATCTGCAAGCAAAGCAACTTTTATACGTCTTGATAATCCAAATTCTGAGATAATTTTATCAATGATACCTTTTACTGTGTAAAAATCAACTTCGCCTGTATTTTGCCAATGTGAATTTTGAATATTACCTGAAATTATACCTGCAAGAACTTGATTTTCACGAACACCAGAATATTTTTCTGTTGTTTCATCAACTTTTAAATAAGTTCTGCCAATTTCATAACCCCAAAAATCTTTTTGACCATTATCATAATTATACTTAAAGCAATTTAACAAGCTTGCAATCATAGTTTGACGAAGCATTGCATAATCTTCTGAAGCCGGATTTTCAACAAATACAGCTTTATCTTTTTCATACGTCATATTGAATTGTTTAAGCAGTGGTTCCCCAATTAAAGAAGAAGTTTGAAGCTCATTTAATCCACAACCTGACATTATTTCACGAAGCTTTGTTGTAACCTTCTCTGTTAAAGAAATTTCTGCAGGTGTTGTTATACATGGCAACGTTGGCGTGATTTTATCATAACCATTTATACGCGAAATTTCTTCAATTAAATCAACTTCCCTTGTAACATCATCTGCACGATAAGAAGGTACGCGTACCTTGCAAGCCATTTCATTTTTTCCAAGGATTTCAAATCCTAATTTCTCAAGTATTTCAAGACATTTTGCTTGTTCAATTTCACAACCTAAAATCCTTTTTAATTGTGCATATCTTAATGTTATATCAATTGGTTCAAGTTTATTATTTCCAGTTTCTACACAACCTTCAAATTTTGCATCAGCATATTTTTCCAAAAGCTCAATAGCTCTAAATAAAGCCGGTTTTATTGCTTCTATATCGACTCCACGTTCATAACGTGCACAAGCTTCAGAACGATAACCTACGCTTCTTGCACTTTTACGAATTGCAGATGGTACAAAATATGCAGCCTCAATTGCTATGTTTTTTGTGTTATCATCAATTTCAGAGTTCGCACCTCCAAAAACACCACCTAAACAAACCGGCATACTTTCAGTTGAAATAACTATTGTTTCATGGCTTAATTCACGTTCAACTTCATCTAATGTAACTAATTTTTCGCCTTGTTCAGCACGACGAACACACAAATATTTGTTTAACTTATCATAATCAAAAGTATGCAATGGAGTTCCATACTCTAACAAAACGTAATTTGAAATATCTACGACGTTATTGATAACTCGTATTCCTGATGCTAAAAGACGCTTTTGCATCCACTCTGGTGATGGTTTTATAGTAATATCTTTTACAACACCAATTGAATAATATTTACAAACTTCAGGATTTTTAATTTCAACTTTAAAATCGGCTAGTGTAACATTTTCGCGTTTTGCATATTCAAATTTCATTGGGCGATTAAAAAGAGCAGATAATTCCCTAGCAACACCTATTACTGACATTTGGTCACCACGATTTGCAGTTGGAGCAGTATTAATTATAAAATCCTTTTCAAAACCTAAAACATTTTCTACATTCAAACCTAAACCTACATTAGGAAAAATTCGGTTTAAAACAAGGATTCCATCTTCTTCCTGATAATTTCTATCACTAACACCAAGTTCATCTGCAGAACATAGCATGCCTTGAGATTCAACCCCTCTTATCACAGCAGGCGTAAGTTGAAATTGTTCTCCTGTTTTTCTATCAAGAACTTTACTTCCAACCGATGCGTATGGTACAACTTGTCCGATTTGAATATTTTGAGCCCCACAAACAACCGTTTTTATTTCAGAACCTGTGTTTACTCCAACTAAATGCAAATGATCTGAATTTGGATGATTATCAATTTTTTCAATTTTTACAGTTATTATATTTGTAAATTGTGGCTTGACTTCTGTTATTTCTTCAATTTCCAAACCGCTCATAGTAAGCTCATGAGCAATTTGTTTAACATCAATATCTTTTAAATCAACTAAATTATTTAACCAATTTAATGAAATTTGCATATTCCATACCTCTTTCTTTATTTTGCAAGGACTATTATACTATAAAAATAGATTGAATGATTTTTTGTTATAAGATTAATTTTAATGCAAACTCATTAAGTCATCGCTTGAAAAATTTCATTTACAAAACTACACATTTTAGCAAAAAATCTTTTTTTTATGATTTATTTAGTATATGATAACTATGATAGTGTATTATAGTTAAGATTAAGGAGCACATTATGAATGTAACGTCAGTAAACAATGTATCAAGTGTAAATTTTCATTCTGATAAAAAAATGAAGTTTGAAAAAGATTTAAAAAACAACAATTTTAAAGACATGGAAAAATTAGCGAATTCAAGCGACCTATTAAATGCATACGGTATGGCACTTGTTGGCTTGAATAGAACTATGAAAAATGAAGCTGCACCTTTAATTTCAGATATTAGAGATATTGATAAAATTGAAGGCGAAAAAATCTACAAATCAAATGGTGATTTATATTGTATAGAACAAAACAATAATGATGGTACAAAAACTTTATATTATCCTGACTGGTACCAAAAAGATAAAATTGAAAACATTCAAATTATAGATAATAAATCTAATAAAATTTTGAAACAACAAAATAATTCTTTAGCTTCAGATTATCAAATATCAAATGTTGTTGAATATTCAGACAATCAATCTGTTTCAAATGCAATTTATGTAAATGGAAATTTACAAAACATGGAAAAAATTGAAAAAGATTATGATAACGGAAAAATAATCAAACATTTTGATAATTCTAAAAATGAAAGTTCTTATGGCATAACAATTGAAAGAGATTATGGAAGCATAACTACAAATGCCTATTTTGACAAAAACAACGATATAAAGAACATAACGCTTGATGCAAACAGCGATAATAAAGGATTCTTTAAAAATATCAAATTTGACAATGGCATGGTTACTGATATATCAGAAAATAAATTCTTTAAAAGTCAAAACGTGAAAAATATTTCAAGTGAAAAACTTGCGAATTTAAAACCTTTAGATTTTATACCGAGAGAAGAACTTCAAAAAGTTTTATCAGAAGTTGAAGGTGATAACACTTATTACTCAAACGGTGCACTAGAATCAACAACATTCAATATTAATGATAAATCTTATAAAGTAACTTATGCGCCTAACGGCGAAATCATTGAATCAGAATCTCCTGATACGAGAATTTGGTATAATAATCTAGATACGGTTAGAGTTGAAAAGTGCGATGGAGAATCTTGTAATACAACGGTATATACTGATAATGAAATTTTAGTTGATTACAATTCTCCGGAAATTAATAAAACAGCTGTTTATTCAAAAGATGGCAAGTTAGTTAAATTTATGGAATTTCCCAAAAACATAAATACTGAAAACATTGATGAATAATAAATGGTTTTGAAAAAATTAGGTGGTGATTTGATAAAAAATCACCACTTTTTTATTTTATGTAACAAAATTTAATATTTTGCACGAAATAAATAATTCATATAGAATAAACTAGGGAGCGATTTGTATCGTTCAGAGATTTTTGAGGATATATAATGTTTTTTAATAAGTTTAAAACTTTTGCACTGGCTTTTTGCTGTTTGGTATTGACGTCATTACCAGTAAACGCGGCTTTATCATTTCCCAATATAAACATTGGAATGCAAACGGCAAATACACCGCAAGATTTTACAAATGGTTTACAAATTCTTATTTGGTTAACAATTTTAACACTCGCTCCAAGTATTTTAATAATGACAACCTGTTTTATCAGACTTGTTGTTGTTTTATCTCTTACTCGTCAAGCTTTAGGGGCAGGGAGTTTACCACCAAATCAAGTTATTACAAGCTTAGCTTTAATTTTAACATTTTTTATAATGGCACCAACTTTTAATGAAATTAATGAAAAAGCTCTTCAACCATATATGAATAATCAAATAACTCAACAAGCTGCATTGGATAGAGGGATTGAACCTATTCGGAATTTTATGTTTAAACAAACTCATGAAAAAGAGCTTGCGTTATTTGTAAGAATGGCAAAAATTGAAAAACCCAAAAACAAAGATGATGTTCCTACTTATGTATTATTACCGTCTTTTGTTTTGAGTGAACTAAAAACTGCTTTTACAATCGGTTTTGTTATTTATCTACCTTTCCTTGTAATTGATATTGTTGTTTCATCAGTATTAGTTTCAATGGGTATGATGTTCTTACCACCTACAATGATTGCGTTACCTTTTAAATTAATTATGTTTGTAATGGTTGATGGTTGGTATTTAGTTGTAAAATCTTTAGTCGAAAGTTTTGTGAGGTAGATAATGCAAGAAATCGTTATAACTTTATTACAAAAAATGTTCATGCTTACCTTGCAGATGTCAGTACCAATTCTTGTTGTTGGTGTAATTATAGGTTTAATGGTAAGTATTTTTCAAACAGTTACTCAAATTCAAGAATCTACTTTGACTTTTGTACCCAAAATTGTTGGCTGCGTAATTTTATTAATCTTTTTATTACCTTGGATGATGAATGTTTTTGTAACAACAGTAAATGAATTTATGGATATTATTCCTCAATTGGTGAGCGCAATGTAATGTTTAATTTAGATGTTTTATTTTCTACAGCAAATATAATTTTATTTATGGCAATCTTTACAAGATTGTCTGGTTTGTTTACATCAGCACCATTATTTTCGACTTATCCAATACCAGCACAGGTCAAAGTTTGGCTTGCAGCATTAATCGCATTTATACTATTCCCTATCGTTCAATATAATACGACTTTTGTTGCTCCTACCAATGTGCCAGCATTAAGTCTTATTTTATTTAAAGAATTCTTAATAGGATATGCAATAGGTTTTTGTGCAAATATCATGTTTGTAGGGATAGAACTTGGTGTTAATACTTTTGCAATACAAATGGGACTTTCAGCTGATCAAGCTTTAAACCCAACTTCTGGGGGACAATCACCCGTTATCACGCAAGCTTATACGTATCTTGCAAGCATGTTATTTATTGCAACAGGAGCTCATCGTTGGCTTTTTGCAGCATTATATAATAGTTTTCATAGCATGCCTATTGGTTATACTTTTAATATTTCACCACAATTTATAGAACAAGTAGTTATAATTTCAGGACAAATTTTTAAAGTCGGTTTAGAAATTGCGTTACCGATTTTTGGTGTTCTTTTTATTACTGATGTGTTACTTGGTTTTACCTCAAAAATGATGCCACAAATGAACATTTTCATGGTTTCATTACCTCTTAAAATTTATTTAGGATTATTGTTATCATTAATATTTATGCGTCCAATGGCAGAATATATGGGTGTATTAATTGAACAATTCTTAACTAAAATTGTTGCAATTTTCTAAATTTATATATATGGTAAAATAAAATTATATAATCACTTAAGGATTTTATAAAAAATGAGTAACGAAGCAGCTGAAAAAACGGAAGAAGCGACCTCTCGGCGGCGTTCGAAAGAACGTGAGCGAGGTAATGTCTCAAAAAGTAAAGACTATGAATCTGCTTGGATTATGTTAGGTAGTATTGCTCTGCTTGGAGTTTTTTCAAAACACATGTTCAATGAAATAACAAGCATGCTTCGTGATACTTTTTCAAATTTAGATTATACAAACATTGATAGTTCAAATATTTCAGGCTTAATGTATCCTTATTTTAAAGAACTTGGCTTGATTGTTCTGCCATTTTTTATTTTTATGTTTATACTTGCAATTATTGTTGTTAGAATGGATGTAGGGCAAGTCTTTGCATTATCTAAAGCTAAAATCGATTTCAAAAATTTAAGTCCACAAAAAATGTTAAATAATGCTAAACGAATTTTTAATCCATTACAGCCACGCTCATTAGTTGAATTTGCTAAATCTATTATAAAAATAGTTGTAGTCGCAGCGTGTGGTTATTCAGCTGTAAATAACAGAAAAGCTGATTTAATAGGGCTTATAGGATTAGAAACGCCCATTGCGCTTAATGTTATATGCTCAATTTTAATTAATATGATTATTAATATGTGCTTAGCAATGCTTGTTTTAGGTTTTTTAGATAAAAAATATCAAAATTATGAATATGAAAAATCAATTAAAATGACAAAACAAGAAGTTAAAGATGAACACAAGGACTTGGAAGGAGATCCAAAGGTTAAAGCAAGAATTAAATCTATTCAAATGCAAATGGCTCGCCAAAGAATGATGTCTTCTGTTCCGAATGCTGATGTTGTTGTTACCAACCCTACTCACTATGCTGTTGCTATACAGTATGATAAAAATAAAGCTCCTGTGCCAATTGTTGTAGCAAAAGGTGTAGATTACTTGGCTTTTCACATTAGAGAAATAGCTAAAGAAAATAACGTTCCAATTGTCGAAAATCGTCCGGTTGCAAGGGCTTTATATAATACAGTTCCGGTTGACGGAGCTATACCATCAGATTTATATGTTGCTGTTGCAGAAATTTTAGCTTATGTTTATAATCAAAAAAATAATACATAATTATCATCAAAATATAATTAAATCATATATTTGACGAAAATTACCTAGCACTTGTTTTTATTTTTTGTTTATACTATTATAATTTTGATTTAATTTCTTGATAGGTTAGCCCTAGTCGAGGGTAAAAGGAAGTAAAAATCCAATTCGTTGCTCGATGAAGAAGTTATATCCGTAGTACAACAAAAAAATAAAGGAGACACAGATGTCAGTAGCATCACTTATTGAATTATTAGAAGCAGGTGTTCACTTTGGACACCAAACACAACATTGGAACCCTAAAATGAAACAATACATTTATGGTGCCAGAAACGGAATTTATATTCTTGATTTAAGAAAAACTACAGAATTATTAGACACGGCTTATGATGCAGTTAGAGAATATGCTGCAAAAGGCAGAAATGTTTTATTTGTAGGTACAAAAAAACAAGCTGCAGAAGTTGTTGCAGAAGAAGCGAAAAGAGCTGGCGCATACTACATTAATAGAAGATGGCTAGGTGGTATGTTAACTAACTTTGAAACTATTCGTGGTAGAGTTAACAAACTTAGAGAAATTGAAGATTTTATCGCTTCTGGTCATGCCGAAAAATTACCTAAAAAAGAACAAGCTCAATTGAATAGACAACTTTCAAAATTGAGCAAGACTCTTGGCGGTATTAAAGAAATGCGCGGTTTACCTGATATCATCTTTATCATTGACCAAGCAAAAGAAGATATTGCTATTGCTGAAGCAAACAAATTAGGTATTCCTGTAATTTGTTTAGCAGATACAAATGCTAATCCAGACGGTATTAATTATATCATTCCTGGTAATGATGATGCTATTCGTTCAATTCAATTGATTACTTCAAAATTAGCTGATGCTGTTTTAGAAGGAAAACAATTAAGAGAAAACAATGCTAATAAAAAAGGTAAAGTAGAGGCTGTAACTGCCGCTGATGCAGGTGTTGAAGAGCCTGCTAATGTATAATTAAATAAGGAGAATGTTTTATGAATATTACAGCTACAATGGTAAAAGAACTTCGTGATAAAACTGGTGCCGGCATGATGGATGCTAAAAAAGCTTTAGTAGAAGTTGATGGCGACATGGAAAAAGCTATGGAAATTCTTCGCCAAAAAGGTATTGCATCTGCAGACAAGAAAATGGGCAGAATTGCAGCAGAGGGTAGAGTTGGCTCTTATGTTTCAGATAATGCTGGAGCTATGATTGAAGTTAACTGTGAAACAGACTTTGTTGCAAAAAACAATGAATTCATCGAATTGACAAATTGTTTAGCTAAAAAAGTCGCAGAATCAAATCCTGAAAGCGTTGAAGCTTTATTAGATATGACTTGTGAAAGTTGCGGTAAAAAGATTGCTGATGTTATCAAAGAAAAAATCGCATCTATCGGTGAAAAAATTACTGTTAGAAGATTTGTTAGATATGAAGGCAACACTGCTACTTATATTCACAATGGTAAAATTGGTGTTCTTTTATCAACTGATGTTGCTAATGAAGCTTTAGCAAAAGATATTTGTTTACATATTGCATCTTCTGCTCCAGAATTTGTTTCAAGAAACGAAATACCTGCTTCTGTTATTGAAGAAGAAACTCGTATTGAAATGGGTAAAGAAGATTTAGCAAATAAACCTGAACAAATTAGAGCAAAAATTGTTGAAGGTCGTGTAAACAAACTTATGTCACATAGATGTTTGTTAGAACAACCATTTGTTAAAAACCCTGAACAAACAATTGAACAATTAATTTCTGGCAAAATGCAAATCGTTAAATTTGAAAGATATGTTTTAGGTGAAGGTCTTGAAAAAAGAAATGATAACTTTGCTGATGAAGTTATGAGCCAATTAAACAAATAGTTTATAAGCTAAAAACATTTAAATGGATGATTAGAATTTATTTAATCATCCATTTTTTGTGTTTATATATTAATATAATTATATTCTATAACTTGACGTATAAGGTCTAAATTTATTTAAAAATATTTGAGAATGAGATTTAAAAGTTGTTTGCTTTTGCAAAGCCTCTTTTATATCAGGCGCGATGGTTTGTTTTTCCTCATTATTTTTTTCCGAAAAATGCTCAAGCATAATTTTTTGATATTGAGATGCGACGGTATTTCTTAAAATAGGAGCTAATAATGCAATTGAAAAAGCACTGCCTGCTGTTGTCACAATAGCTGAAGTTGAATCTACAATTGCTTCAAATTTATGCATGTTTTCTATTGGTTCTTTTAAAAGTTTATTTTTTTCTAATTCAGTAGCCTTTATATAATCTTCAGATTTTTTAATATTATTAATAAGATTTTCTAAAGATTTTTCTATATCAAAATGTTTTTCGTTTCTTTTCTCCATTATACCTGTTTTGTTTAAATAATTTCGCAAATCTTTTGTTAATAATTTTCCATTCTTAACATATTTTTTAGCTAAATTTTGTAAAGGTGTTGTTATTAAAACCAAAGAAAATATTGAAACGGCACCATCTATTAATTCTTGTGGCACCATAAACATTTTTTGCGAAAGAGTATAATGTTTATTGTTAACGACAGTTAAAGTCTGCGCTAAACTAGATAATGCCATACCTATAATACCTGTTAATAGAAGCATTTTACCGGAATTTTCACCAAAAAGTACATGAACTTTATTAACAACTTTTTTTATAAATTTTTCCATTCCACGCTTCATGCTAAAACCTCATTATTATTAGCTTGAAAACGTTTTTTATAATGCATTATTAAGAAATTAGAAAGTTTTGTTGTAAGTGGAGCGTCAGCTAAAAAATTTGTAAATACCATTACGCTAAGTGCTAAAACAGTAGATAATGAATTTTTATGAATTTTTAACATTCTACGTCTTAATTCTACATCATTTTTCTTCAATATTGCATCAGGTGTTAATAAAGTGGAACCTTCTTCTTTTGAAGCTTTTGCAAATTTATCAACTATATAATAAGAACTACCACGTACAATAAAGCCGACAGAAGAACATACTAAAATTTTTGCAATTGTTCTTAACATAGATGTTATTGCAGTATCTTTATCGACTTTCGGATTTAATAAATCCATCCAGGGTTGTGTTGCAAAAGCTGCAACGCCAAGCACTGTTCTATTAATATGTGGACTTGCAAGCGCATGACCAAGTTTCGTATAATGAACAGGATTTTTTAAATCTTTGTCTGGTAAAGATTTGAAAAATTTATCATAAAACGAGCCAAAACTTACTTGATTATTGGGATTTATTGTATTCAGTAACATCTACACCTTTTCTTTATATATTCGACGTAGTATAATTAAAATTTAATCAACAGATTAAGTATACAATATTATACTTAAATTTACAACTTTTTATATATAATTTTTAATTTATTTTTTGTGTTAAAATTAAACTATGTTTACGGGTATCGTCGAAGAAGTAGGAAAAATTAACCATATAACCTCTAACAAACTTAATGTTGGTTGCAAAAATGTGGTTTCTGACATGAAAATAGGGGACAGTGTTGCCTGCAATGGCGTTTGCTTAACCGTGGAAACTTTTGGTAAAGATTTTTTTGAAGCTTCTATTTCGCCAACGACGTTAGCAGTAACAAATTTTAAAACTTTAAAAACCGGCGATTCAGTAAATTTAGAGCGTGCTATGCTTGCCAATGGACGTTTTGGTGGGCATATTGTAAGTGGACATATTGATACTTGTTCACCAATTATTAATATTAAAAAATGTGAAGATTTTTATACCTTTAAAATAGAGCTACCAAAAGATTTATCAAAATATGTTATCCATAAAGGCTCAATTACAATAAATGGAATAAGCTTAACCGTGGCTGAAATTATGGACAATATTGTTACAGTAGCAATAATTCCACATACATATTTAAATACAAATTTATCAAAACTCTCTATTGGTGATATTGTAAATATAGAATTTGACATCTTTGCTAAATATATTGAAAAATTTTTATTATCAAGTGATAATAAAACAAGGGTTGATATGGATTTTTTAAAGGAAAATGGGTTTTAATTAGTAGAACAATTTGAGGTTATTTATAATGTTAAATGCAGTAAAATTTAATACAATTGAAGAAGCTCTAGAAGATTTTAAGCAAGGTAAACCTCTTATTGTGGCTGATGATGAGGATAGAGAAAACGAAGGAGATTTAATCGTTTCAGCACAATGCATTACTCCTGAATTAATAAATTTTATGACAAAAGAATGTCGTGGTTTAGTTTGTCTTGCAATTTCATCAACTATTGCTGATAAATTAGAATTACCACAAATGGTTCAAAAAAATACAGAATCAATGAAAACAGCATTTTCACTAAGTATTGATGCACATCCTAAATTTGGAGTAACAACCGGTATTTCTGCTTTTGATAGAGCTAAGACAATTGAAGTTGCAACCGCTCCGGATGCTTTACCTTCTGATTTATTACGTCCTGGACATATTTTCCCTTGCGTTGCAAGAAAAGGTGGAGTTTTAAAACGGTGTGGCCATACAGAGGCAGTTGTAGATTTAGCAACTTTATGTAATCATCGCCCAGCTGGCGTTATGTGTGAAATTTTAAATGATGACGGTCACATGGCACGACGTGATGATTTATATAAATTTGCACAAAAACATAATATAAAATTTATTACAGTAGCTGATTTAATAGCATATAGATTAAAGCGAGAAAAGTTTGTAAATCGCGAAGTTGAAGTCTTTTTACCAACTCAATTTGGAGATTTTAATATAATTGGTTATCGTGATACAATTACTAATTGTGAACATGTTGCGCTTGTAAAAGATGATGGCTCTGATAAAATTCCATTAATAAGAGTTCATTCTGAATGCTTAACGGGCGATGTTTTTCACAGCTTGAAATGTGATTGTAATTGGCAGCTACACAACGCTTTAAAAATGGTCAATGAACATGGAAAGGGTGCTGTAATATATTTGCGCGACCATGAAGGACGTGGTATTGGTTTGATAAATAAACTAAAAGCATATAAATTGCAGGAAGAAGGCCAAGATACAGTAGAAGCTAACGTTTCACTAGGATTTGCTCCTGATTTAAGAAATTATGGAGTCGGAGCTCAAATAATTTTAGATTTAGGATTTAATAATTTTAATTTGATAACAAATAACCCTCGTAAAATTGTAGGATTAAAGGGATATGGACTTACTATTCACGAAAATATAAATATTAAATCTGAAATAACTAAATATAATGAAAAATATATAAGTACAAAATGCGAAAAAATGCATCATATAATGTAAAGGATTTTTTATGTCGGAAATGAATTATGTAATTGAAACGCTAAAAACTGAAACTTTTAAAATTTTTAAAGGTGTGTATAACGATTTTAAATCAAAAGCTGTAAGTGAATATAAATTTGAACTTGCACCTTTAGAATACGAAGATTTTATAAATGCTGTTGAAAAAGGCTATTTAAAAGTTATTGTGTTAAAAGAAAATGAAATTCCTACTGCATTTTTAGTTTATACAACTTCTATTTCAGAATCAATCGAGTTAAATTTAATTCACTGTTTGGGAATTGAAGATAAAATTACAAAACAAAAATTATTAATGGAAAAATTTTTAGAAGAAACTAAATATGAAAGACAAAGCAAAGTTGTATCTTACCCTATGCTTGGCAATCAATCTGTTTATACAGCAGATTATGCAAAATACGGGTTTAAATTTGTAGGTCAAGCAATTCTAAGATTTGTTATGGGTAATGCTTCTTCTGAAAGAGTTTTAGAAAATATTAAATTACCGACTAAGGATGAAAAATATAAAATTGTTAATTATTCATCAGAATATAAAGATGAAATAATTAAAATTATTCATTCATCATTTAAAGATGCTCAAGATGCACTTTTTGATTCTAGATTTAAAACTAAAGAGGGTGTCACGGATATTATTAATAAAATTGTAGAAGATGTTTATGGAGAATTTTTACCAGAGGCAACTTCGATTTTATTGTACGAGGACAAACCATGTGGTGTTGCATTCGCAAATGTTACCGGTGGTAAAATCTCCAATATTCCATTAGTGGCAATTAATACCGAGCATAGAGGACTACATCTTTCTGAATGGCTTTTAAGCCGAACTGTTAAAACCATTGTAGATTGGGTAAAACTTGGCGTAAAAGATTTTTCAGAAATAAATGTAACAACTGAAACTAATAATTACCGCGCGTTAAAAATGTATCGAAAAGTCGGTTTTAGGGAAGATTATTGTTACCCTCAAGCATATTTACTTACTGGAAAATAAGTTTTAAATATAGTATTTGTTTGATATAAACATGTTAATTAAAACGATGCCTGCAAATAAGAAATTTAATCCTACAAATATTCCTATTATCCAAAACGAACCGGTTGGTATTGTAAGAATAAACAAAATTCCTGTAAGTAATTGGAATAAAGCAACAAATAAATTTACCCACCAAAGATATAATAATTTGCGTGTTTGAATCGCAAATGCTGTTGTTGAAATACTTTCAAGGATGAAATATAGGCCTAAAAAACTTAAAATTATCCAAAAATTAATCATTGGTTTAAAGAATAATACAAGTCCCAAAATAGCAAGTAATATTCCTAATACCAAATTTAATGGATAGTGTTTTGAAAAATTTCTAGTGTTTATCGCGCTTACTATTTTATAGATTCCATAAACAAATATTGAAATACAAAATAAAACACCTATTGTTATTGATGTAAATTTGGGTAATATAAGCATTAAAAGTCCTGCAACAAAAAGCAAACAACCTTCTGTTAATACAAAATTTAAAAATTTTTTTTCTGGCATATTATCTCCTTTTTGGGTAAATTTACAACAAATTATAAAAAATTTTATTCTCTTTTTGTACAATTTTAAATAATTAAATTAGCAAAAAATATTTTTACGCGTTTTAGAATAATTATAAATAAGTATTATAATTTAAATAAAGGGAAAAAATTATGCAAATTTCATCACAACAAAATTCTGTAGCATCATTTAAAGGTTTAAACTTGTTTAAAAACAACACTCGTCATATTGAACCAAAATTGATGGAAAAGTACAAAAATTATATGTTAAACAATTTGGATATTTTTGGAACAGAAGCGGAAACTTATGTAACAATTGGCGAAATAAAAAAAATCATGCTAAATGATTTAGAATCTATAAAAAAAATTAAACCAAAAGAACGTGTTGACATAATTAATAATGTATTGCTTAAAGGTCGTGAGTGGTTATCAAGCATTATTGCTACATTTAATAATGGAGAATTTTATGATATCAGAAAAGATTGTGAAAGAATTTTTGAAGCCGCAACTTTAAAAGCTGAAGTTGATAATAAAATTAAAAATTTATCAAATGTAAGCGTCAAACTTGGTGGCAAAGATAAGAAAAAATATGATAACCTTTTATCAACACGCTCTGCTATTGAAGAAGGACAATTAAATTTAGTTAAAAGCTTAAAGGAAAATATTCAACATAATATTGAATCTGCAAAAAGAAATAATATCGAAAAAGAAGCTACTGCTTGGTTAAATTTAAACATGTTTGAAAAAATGGATGCAAACAAAAAGTTTTTTGGAATAAAATAAATAACATCTAATTTAAATAGATGAATTTTTAAAATCATACTCCTCTAAGAGTATGATTTTTTATTTAGATTTAACTAAAACAATTAACAATAATATATAATAGGAATAGGAAAATTGACTTTTTGTTAAATATTCTTAAAAGATTAATTAATAAAACTAATAAAATACTAACAGGAGATAACCATTATGGGAATGGCAGCTTCTCAAGCAAGGTATTTAGCCCTTGTAGCAAGAAAATCAAATTGTGAATTCGAAGGACAACAAATAAATCAAGCAAGAACAGCCTTGAGCAATCAAAGTGCGAATCTTTTTAATCAAATGCTAGGTTTGCAAGTTCCGGTTCCACCTAGTACTCAAGAGTTCACAAAAGTGCAGTATTCATTTAGTGACGGAATGAATTCTTATACGATTGATTCTTGGAATCAGTTAGCTAGTCCAAACCCTGATTCTAACTACGTTGTTAATTATCATTATACAGCAGAAGTTTACACAGGCTCGCAAAAACAAATGAAAGATCCGCAAATTCAGTTTGCAGGAACTGTTCCAGCTACGCCAACAGCAGCACAAATTTCTGCAATAAGTCAAGCTTTACAAAATATTGAAAATGCTCAAAATACCTATAATGCTGCTTATAAAGCATATATGGCTGAACTAACAAAAGCTAAACAACTAAGCCATTATGCTACAAATAATATTTATAATTATAATATTACTAATGCTGCGATGAGCTCTGATGGCTCAACAGTTAGTGTTACGACAAGCAATATGGGCGTTAGAAATTTCACTCGTTTCGGTAATTTAGATCCTAACCAACCATATTTAACAGATGGCAGTGGTAATATTATCTATCAAGATGCGAATGGCAATTTATTTGTAGGTGATAGCCCACAAGTTGGTCAAAGTACAAACTTTACTCCAGTAGGTACTAGTCAATATTCACCGGATGTTAATACATATTTTGCAAACTTAAACTCATCTCTATCACCGGTTGAAATCTCAATAGACGGTAATCGTTACGCAAGTGTTGGTGGTAATCATTATTTAATTGATGCTGATGGTAATTTGGCACAAAATTCAATCGAAAATATTATAGCAGGGTTGACTCAAATAGCCGATGATGGAAATGGCAATCCAATATACAATAATGGTAATGGATTAAATGTAATCCAAATGCCGGATGGTAATCATTATTATTACTCTGATTCTTTTGACCCAACTAACCCTGCTGCAAGCGGATCAATTGAAAATGATTACGCAAACTTGATGTCAATTTTAGCAACCTCAACTCCTGTAACAACAATAGAAAACAATGGCGTTACATATAATATTTCGCATATTGCAGGTCAAAATTACATTGATGATGGTACTAATTATTATTTATACGATGGTATAACTATAGATACGACAACACCTCAACCATTACCATTGCCAGCCGGAGCGTTAAGCGGTTTAGTTGATGCAAACGGCACAGATGTCTATTTTGATGGAACAAATTACTACGCTTATAATGGCACTGATTGTTGGAATTATAATAACACAACGCACACAACATCTGCTAATACAGCTCTTGTAGATGCCGTTACAAGTTTTTCTGTTACTGGTTATACAGATTCCAACGGAAATATAATTAGCACTTCTATTGATGGTAATCAATATGTTCAAATTAATGGTAAGAATTATTTATATCCTTCAACACCGACTTCAGTTGCGTTAGAAGATATTATAACACCTGCTAATTTAACAGCAGAATCAATTATGGGCTATCCATCATATTATGGCAATAACGGCACTAATGGTGACAGTTATATTTTAGTTAACGGAAATTATTATTTAGCGGGAAATTATGACCCGACTCCTGGAGCAACAAATATTTCGCTTGCACAAGAACAAGCTGATTTATTAGCATCTTTAAATGCCACCCCTGCAGCAAACCCTGCAACTCCAGCCGCAGTTGAAAGTGCTATACAAGAATTAATAAATATTGGTGCAATTCCAGCTGATACAGATATGAATAGTGTTTATGTAGATCAAGACGGTAATATTGCATTCATATCAGATTTATCAAATTTACGTGGTATTGCAGGCAATAGTACTTCGCTTACGGTTTATAATACAAATACTATCTTATCCGAATTAGCGCCAGATACAGGCAATTTGGCTGCTTTAGAGGATGCTGTAAGACAAGCTGAAATTGCGCTTCAAGCAGCGGAAGCTGCTTATGGACAATTAAGCGTTCCTACTTACTTAGGTAACTGTAAATTAACCCCAATATTAAGTCTAACAGCTGAGCAAGAAGCTGAAGTTCAACAAATCGTTGAAGATATGAAGGCTCAAGGCATTAATGCTGATATAATAAACTGTTTTGATATAAATGGTAACTATATTGGAGCATCATTATACACCTTTACAATGAACGGCAAAACTTATTATACAACTTATAATGATTTAACAACGATAGCTGCTCAAAAAGGCTATAATAATGATATAGATGCACAATTAAAGCTTCCTTATTATAGTGCATCTTACATTACAAAAAATATTGAAGATACAAAAAGAGCCTTACTTGAAACTGATAGTTCAGGAAGATTCTCTAGCATAAGGTTTGAAGATGATTCTGCATGTTATGATTTGAAAACTGAAACCATCACTGACGAAGCTGCTTATGAAGATGCAATGAACAAATATTATTATGAAAATGCTCAATATGATAAAACTGTTCAAGATATAAATGCAAAAACATCTTTAATTCAACAACAAGATAGAACTTTAGAATTAAGATTAAAACAACTTGACACAGAACAACTTGCCCTTAAAACAGAAATGGATGCAGTTAAAAAAGTTGTTGAAGAAAATGTTAAAGATACATTCAAAACATTTGGCGGTTAATAAAATAATAAGAGGAACAAATGGCATACAAAAACGATGGATATTTAGTAATAGCAAACAGATATGGCTCTGCATCATCAGATGCAAAAGCGATGCTGTACGAAACCTACGACAGATTGCGTGATTTAACAGTTGCAGGTTCAGCTTCTTCTGGTACTGGTTTCGAAGCTGCCGGCGGATTCTTATATCAATTAGCAAGTTTGTTTGCCCCTTCTGCTTTTATGACTGCTTTAGGCGGTACTACAGCAATGAACATACCGGGGACCTCTTATTGGACAAAGTACACTGGTGGAACTGGTGGTTTAACAGGTACATACTCCTCTTTTGGCGTAAATAGTTTAGGCAATTATTCAGGTTTTCCAAGCGGATACGCATCAAGATTAAGTGGTTATACGACAGGCGGAGCCTCTGGTATTGGAAATTTATTATATGGATACGGTTCTTCTGCTGGTTCTCCAACTGGTTTTGCTTCAGGTATTGGAAGTATTGCTGATATCGCAAGCACAGCAGCTTACGGTGTCGGAACAGCTAATGGCTATGGCTTAGGTGCTTCTGGAATTTTATTACCTCTTGCTGGTATAGTTTCTGGTTGGGGTGGTATAATGACTGCAGCTGCGCCTTATTTAGGGGAATTTGGTTTGCCTGCTGTTGTAATGGGTAATTTAATGCAAGGGACAACTTCAGCCGCATTATCTGCTTATCAAAGCGTTTCCGCAAATGTTTTATCTAATGCTGATACAATTTTGTCACAAAAAGTTGCAAACATTGAAACTGTTTGCAAAATGCTTAGTGCACAAAGCGATGTTGTTAGAAAAATGCTCAAAAACGATATTGAAGATACAGCAAAACAAGTTCAAGATTTATAATATTAATTATAGATTTTTGATTAGAGTTTTTGTAAGTGTAGGAAAAAATGTTAAAAAGAACTTTCTTTAGAATAATGTTTGATAATTTATTTGTAAATAATGCTTTATGCAAAACGCTTAGAGCTATTATTAAGTATTTCCGTGAACAACAAGATTTTAGAGGCAATAATTTAACTTTTTCAAACACTTTACAATTTAAAAAGAAGGAACCGGATATTTATTCTAAAAAATTTATATTTATGGTTGATAACAATAATGGAGCTTTTCGTCAGTAATGTTAACAAATGTAACAATTTTTCATAAAAACGTACTCAAAAAGCAATTTTTTACCCAAAAATGTTTTATATTATATGTAGGCACTTTATGTATAGGAGACCAACCCCATGCGTGAAGAACTACAACAAAATATACAACGTTTTAAGAATTTTATGAATTTTGCGCAATCATTTTTTAAGCGTAACAATCCATTAAAAGCTTTAGCGTTGTCGATTCTTTCAAGTCTGAAAGGAATGTTAACCATAAGACAAAAGTTGAAAATGGCAAAGTATCGGGTGAATTATCACAAACATCAACTTTACAAAATGGAAAGTCTAATTGCAGAAAACAATGAGCATACATTCCTTAAAGGTAAAAACTTGAATGAAACAAGATAAGTTACCTCAAAAGATTTAAAAAATCTAAAAAAGAAGGACTGTGTTATGGGTTTAATATCGTCAAGTTATCGTGCAATGTACCTTAAAGCATACAGGCTAACATTGGAGAATAAAATACAGTGGATTTCAACAGCAAAAATGGAGCTGGTAGCATCTTCTGATGAAATCATGGCATTAGGTAATGACTTAGATCCGGAAAATCCCGCTGTAAAACAATTAGAACGACGAAGAGAGCGCTTAACAATGTTAGAAAAGAAATTAGATTTACAAATGCAGGAATATCAAACTCGTTTAAGTATGGTTGATGCTGAATTACAATCATGTACAACAGCAGTTGGTAATGCAATAAAATCGTCATTTAGTTATTCCGTA
The DNA here is from genome assembly GCA_934754655.1 of uncultured Candidatus Melainabacteria bacterium. Lineage (GTDB taxonomy): Bacteria > Cyanobacteriota > Vampirovibrionia > Gastranaerophilales > Gastranaerophilaceae > CAG-196. The sequence goes on from CAKVIC010000014.1 coordinate 24,000, forward strand.
TAGATTTTTAAATTTTAAACAAAAAAGGTTAGCAAAATGTCAACCTTTTTATATTAAAAAGAGAGTGCTCAATTGCTTGAACACTCTCTAAAATTATATAATCAAAGATTATAATTTAGAAGCAACCATTTTTGTTGTTTCTGCTAATCTTGTTGAATAACCCATTTCGTTATCATACCAAGAAATAATCTTAACCATATTGTCACCCATTACACGAGTTAATAAAGCATCAACAGTTGAAGATTGTGAAGAACCAATATAGTCAGTTGAAACAAGAGGTTCTTCTGTATAGCAAAGAACATGTCCGTCAGCACCTTCTTTTAATGCTGCATTAACTTCTTCAACCGTAACTTTCTTTTCAGTTTCAAATACAACGTCAACTAAAGAAACGTCCGGAGTAGGAACTCTCATTGCGAAACCATCCAATTTTCCTTTTAATTCTGGAATAACTAGAGCAACAGCTTTAGCAGCACCAGTTTTTGTAGGAACAATGTTCAAAGCGCCAGCTCTTGCACGGCGAGGATCTTTATGTCCAGCATCAAGAATTCTTTGGTCGCCAGTGTATGAGTGAACAGTTGTCATCAAACCTTTAACGATACCAAATTTTTCTTTAATAACTTTAGCTACAGGAGCCAAGCAGTTTGTTGTACAAGAAGCCATTGAAATTACATTGTGTTTAGCTGGATCATATTGATCATCATTTACACCTAAAACGATTGTAATATCTTCATTTGAAGCTGGAGCAGAAATAATAACTTTCTTAGCGCCTGCATCAATATGAGCATGAGCTTTTGTTGCATCTGTAAAGAAACCTGTTGATTCAACAACAACTTCAACGCCTAAATCTTTCCAAGGTAATTGTGCAGGATCTTTTTCTGCAAAGAATTTAATCTTTTTACCGTTTACAATAATACCTTCTTCATAAGCTTCTACTTCACCATCAAATTTACCCATTACAGAGTCATATTTGAATAATCTTGCAGCATCAGCTGGTTTTAAACCTGGGTCATTGATTGCAACATATTCGATTTCATTGAAGATACCTTCTTTGATAGCTGCTCTCAATGTGTTACGTCCGATTCTACCGAATCCGTTAATTGCTACTTTTACCATAAGTTTTCACTCCTTCTTATATTGTAGTACAATTTTTTCACCACTATATCGTAATTCAAACACAAATCTTTAGCAAGAATTGAATTGTTAATTTTTAGTTAAGATTTAAAAATAAAAATATTAATTATATAACAAACTTATTTACAAAACTTAAAATTTATGCTAAAAATATGGAAAAATCAATATATTTGTTATACCATATAACAACGATATGCGACAATATATATGAGGTGTGTACCAGAGGTTAAGTTTAAGGAGATATAAAAATGAAAATTTATCAAATTTCAAACGCACATTTATCTTATGCAAAAAACTTAAAAGCACAAAATGCGCGAGCCAATTTATACAATACTATACCAGAATTACAAAATGACACCGTAGCTTTTAAAGCTGGCTTAAAACATAACTTTAAGTTTGATATTGATTTAGCGGCAAAAGTTACAAAAAGCTTATCAACTTCAACTTCTGGACATCGTGGTGTTTTTGGAAGCGAAGTTTTTAATAAAAAAATCGTAAGCTTATTTACGCTTGGGGTTGCATCTTATGCGATGAATAAAGCAAGGCACGAAGGACACGAACCAACCGTATTGATAGGTGGTGATACACGAAAAGCTTCGCGTAAATGCTTACCGATGATAAGTAGAATTTTAAAAGATTATGGCATTAATGTTCTATACGCCAAAACTCCGGTTCCAACACCACACCATGCTATGGCTTCAAGAGATTATAATGTTGATTTAGCAATTTTAATGACAGCGAGTCACAACCCTTGGGCAGATGGCGGTTTTAACTTGGTAACTTCAGCAGGTGCAATTGCCTCTACAGAAGTTACACAAGATGTCGCAAAAGAAGTAATGAACATTGTTATGCATGGCTACTATTATGATAGTCCTAAAGGTAAAGGCAAAGTTAAAAATATTGATTTATACGACTTATACAAAAATAATATTAATAAATATGGTTTGATTGATTGGAATAATATTAAAAATTCCGGACTTTCTGTTTATTATGATTCTTTAAATGGTACAGGACAATATTTTGTGCCCAAAATGCTAAAAGAGTATGGAATCAAAGCTAAAACTTTTGCAACAAGTGATTTAGTAGGACCAAATCCAACTTCAAGCAATTTAAAAAACTTGAAAAATGAAATTATAAATAGCAATGACAACCTAAAAATTGGCTTAGCAAATGATGGTGATGCTGATAGATTTGGAGTTGTCGACGAAAAAGGCAATTTTATCAGCCCTAATGATGTAATTTTACTTGTCGGTTATCATTTAGCCAAAAATAAAGGAAAATCAGGTGCTATAATTCGTTCTCAAGCGACATCTAAGCAATTAGATTATTTAGCACAAATGTATAATGTACAAACCATTGAAACACCTGTCGGGTTTAAATATATTGGAGAGGATATTATTGAATTAAGAGAAGAAGGTAAAGATATTTTGGTGGCCGGTGAAGAATCTGGCGGTTTAACAGTAAATGGGCATATTCCTGAAAAAGATGGAATCATTGCGATTTCGCTAATAATGGATTTGGTTGCAACAGAAAAGAAACCTATTTCTGAAATTTTAAAAGATCTAAAATCAAAAATGCCAATGAACGTGATTTCTGATAATTACAGCGTCAGATTAACAGATGAAGAAGCTAAAGCGAAATTAATTTCAAAAGCAGAAAATATCTATGAAAATGTATTAAACGGTAACATTGATTTTGGAGTACATAAAATTGATGCGGAAAAAACTATTAATACAAAGCAATCAATGGAGAATTACCGCGAGGGTGGCGATGGCGTAAAATTCGTACTAACAGATGGTTCTACAGTATTAGTAAGAAAAAGTGGAACAGAACCTTTAGTTAAATTTTATATTGAATCAGCTGGAAAAAATGAAGCCGAAGCAACTAAAAATAAAGATTCAATAAAAAGTTATCTTGATAGTATTTTTACATTATAACTTAATTGATAATACTGAATTTCAAATGGGAATACTGAATTTATAAAGTATTCCCATATTATTTGATTTATTTTACAGCTTTAACAGCACTCCAAGCTCTTATAAACCCTTTTTCGTATTTAATTAAATAATATCCACCTTCTTTTTCATACTCAATAGTGGCTTCCAAATGCTCGTATTTTTTAGGTGGCGGAGTAACTCTGCTTTCTGCATATTTCCTATCAATAATTTCCTGAAACTTCGCTTTGTGTTTTGCTTCGCGCTCTTCTTTTTTTAGTTGTTTTTTTTCTCCTTTAGTTAAATCAGCACGATATTTTTTTAATTTTGATTTATTTTCAGCAAGTTTAAATACAGGCAAAACTGCAATTAAATTTTTTGATTCTATTAAATATAAAAATTCTTTATCGTCTGAAAGCGCCAATTGATAATAACCTGACGGAAGAAAGTTTCCGTTAAAATCCGGAATTGGATCAACAATAGCAAGTACCGGTTGTTCATCAGTAGGAATTGAATATCTATAGATTGAATTTTCATGTATCGTTATGCCGGATGGATAACGAGGATATGGTGCTGTTGGCGCCAAGTAATCAATATCACGAATTGCCGGAGTAACGATTCCGTCAATCATTTATAAACACTCCAATATTTGCATCATACTTGGATTTATTTCTGAAAAATTTTTATTTAACAATTTTGATGAAGCTACAAAAATTAACGATATGTATTTTGTATCAAAATTATTATTTGATTTTATATACAATCGAACACATTCGCGCATTATCCGTTTAATACGATTACGCTTAACAGCACGTTTGTGAATTTTTTTACTTACAACAAACCCTATCTTTGTCGTAAAATCACCAGTTTTTGGTTTACCACAAAAAACAGTGATACCATTTTTATGAAAACTTTTACCACTTTTATACGTTGCTGAAAATGCACTTCTTTTTTTCAATCTAAAATTCTTTGGTAACATACCTTTGTATAATACATTAATTTAATAGTTTTGTAAATATTTGTAAACATTCTTGCATAAAAGCTAAAGTTTATAAAAAAAATGCCGATATATAAAATATAAGGAGCTATGTATTATGCAAGAAGAAAATAATCAACCTAAAAAAGAACCTAATGTGCCGAATAATGCACAGCAACAGCCTGCGCAAAAAAAAATTCCACAAAGAACTAATGGACCAACAGCAATTGGTGAAGGTGGAGATCCTTTATTTAGAAGAATAAGGGCTTCAAAAGAACAGTTAATTGAGCTTTTAAATGAAACAGTTACAATACAAGATTGGATTCAACGCGAAACATCAAACAAGGTTGCCTTAAATTGTCTTGAAAATGAAGATTTAAAAGAAATATATTTTAAAATTAAAGATGGCTTTGCAGATTATGGTCCTATACTTTTAATGGGATTCAAATCTCCATTAGGAGTCGAAATTCCGCGTTTAAAAATTCTAGATACAGATGGTGAAATAATTGAAGTTTTAACAGGACCTAGCGCAATAGATGAATTGAATAAGCGTGCTATTGCTTATAAAAAAATTTCAGGAGAAAATGCGCCGGTTGAAGGCGAAAGTTTTATTGAAGAAAAAACAAACGTCGAAAATTCTTAAAAATTATTCAAGAGTTTGCTCTGTTTTAAAGACAATACCATTTAATTTACAAAAAGATAGTAAAATATTTAATTCATCATCAATAAATTTTTGCAATTTAGGTTGCGAAGTTACAATTTCATCTGATTTTGCAATTTGAAAAATCTTTAAAGCTTGTTTTACATACTTTATTCTAGAATTTGTTTTAGGTAAAGCCAATTCCTGATAAAGCTTTGCACATAAAATATAATTCTGAATCAAAATAAATTTCAAATTAAATTGTTTTGCAAGCATTGTCGTTTTTTCTAAATATACTTTTGCAGAATCAAAATCTTGTTTTGCTAAATAAATTTCACCAATCAACATATTAAACAAGGTAATAAAATAATAATTATTAATATTAACACCTTGCGCAATATCTAATGCTTTTACTGCAATATCTAATGCGAACTGCGTTCCTTTTGTAACTAGTTTAACCCTTGCTATCAAGTACCAACAAAGTAAAACACCAGTTGCAATTTTTTCATTTGCAAAATATGTTACTTGTTCTTCTAATATCGCTAAAGCTTGTTTATGCTGATTACTATCTATTAACACCTTAGCTAACAAAGTTTTTAAAATATTTTTAGAAAAAACATCATTAACATTATTTGCATAAGCAACAACATTAAACAATTCTGAATTTATATTAGAATAATCCTTGCTAAAAATTTTATTTAAAATATCAACAAAATTCCATTTTGAAATTATTGTCGTATTTAAATTGTCAAAAGTATATTCATTTAGTAAATCCGCTAGCATTTTAGAAGATTGTTTAAAGTTTCCGCTGATAGTATAAGCTAAGGCTTCCAAAACTATTGCTCTACATACTAAATTTGTATCTGTAATTTTATTATCATCAAGAATTTTATATATAATTTGAATTACTTCAAACATTTTTGCATTACCTTGCGAAATCAAAGCCTCTGCATAATCAAAATAGACATTTACCCATAATTCAAACAAAGACTTTAAAGGAATTAGCTCGGTATTTTTTCTTTTATGCAACAATTTTTCTATATCAGGTAAAATTTCAGTTTCTGCCAAAACTTTTAATTGTCCATAATTTCCCAGTTTTAAAAGCGGTTCAATCATTCTAGTTTTAGTTAAAAGTTTTTCATTTAACATTGTTTGTGGCATTAAATTTAGAGCGCTTTCAACGCATTCAATAGCACCATTATAATTGCCGGCCTTCATTGCACAAGTTGATAAATACCCCAACAATTCTATGTGTAAGGCATCTTCATTATCATTAAGCATCATAATTGCATGCTGTAAATAATCAAACGCCTGATTATAATCTATAGGTTCTAAGAGCTTACCTACTCTGGTATAAATATTTTTCTTTATTTTTATATAATGCTCACCAGTTTTATTTTCTATTAATTTAAAAGCTTGCTTTTGAGATATTATATAAAGTCCAATATCCCCAATGTATGTAGCTTGTTTCATTAACAACGTCCAAAGCCCAAAAGCTTCATCATGATTATTTAACTTTTGAACAATATAAGCTAAAAGCGCTAAAGATGATTGACGATACAAAGAAAGATTATCTTGCAAAATATTTAAAATTTCTTCAAAACAATCTTCATTTTTTACATAAGCCACAATTGCTTTCCATACAATTTCACTACTAAATTCAAGAGTTAAATTATTTATACGTCCTAAAAATCCTAAATTAACAAGTCTTTCAACAATTTTTAAGAAATCTTCTTGAGAATGATTATCAAAGTTTTCTAACATTGCAGGATAAAATTTTATACCTAAAATCGACATTGCGATTAAAAATCTATATGCTTGCCAATCATTTTGTTTTAAAATTGCCAAACGTTGTGACATTATAGATTCAATATCTTTTATATTAATAATTTTGGAAGCTAAATTGGGACATTCTTTTTCTAAAAAAGTTAATTGCTCAATTATAGCAGGATTACCTTTTGATAATTTTTTAACATGTGATAAAAATTCATTACTATAACCCGATTCTTTATATTGTTTGATAAATAAATCAATTTGCATATCAGAATAAGGTGCGATATTTATATCTAAATAATTATTTTCATTAAACTCAGAATTTGCCAAAATTCCCATAGCAGGGCGTTTTTCTATTGTTGTAAAAATAAATTTGCATCTTGATAAAATTAATTCATCATTAACAAGCTCTTTCAAAAAATCATAAGACATGCCATCAATATTTTCAAATTTATCGATAACAAAAATAACTTTCATTTTTTCAACAATTGTTAATAAAACTTTTTTCATTATCTGAAACATTTTAGCCTTATTATAATAAATATTTTCATAAATATCAGTCGTTTCAGGATAAAGCAAATTAAGTAAATCTAATATTTCATTATTCGTAAGAGTTGGAAAATCTTGTTTAAAAAATTTAATAGAATTCTTTTTTAATTGCAAAGTATCGGGACAAAAATTGTTAATATTAAAAAATGTCAATAACAAATCTTGAAAATATCCAAAAGGTGATAATTGACTAATCTGTGTACAAGTTCCCCAAAGCCAAATTAATTTAGCATTTTTTAATTCATTAATACAACATTTTAATACAATATTTTTACCAATACCACTATCACCTGACACTGTGATTACTTTTATATCACCGGATTTTATTCCAGCTAACAATAATGTTTTTGCTCTTTGTTGAGATATTGATGCAGGGTTATATTTAGGAATAGAAACCTCTGGATGAGTTTGATTTACATTAAATTTTACAGCACATTTTCTACAAACCAAAGCATTAGGTAAATTTGCAGCTCCACATTCAGGACAAATTTTTAATAAAACTTCACCACAATTTTTGCACTCCAAAGCATTTATAGGATTATAAGCTCCACATTTTTTGCAATAACTGGCAACCTTTGCACCGCAATTAGAACAACGCAAAGAATTATTTTCAACTTCAGTTTTGCATTTTGGACACTGCATTTATTGTTTAACCTTTTGATATATCAATTAATTTATTTATTCCTATAATTACATCATCTTCTGACATATTTAATTCTTGAGCAATTTCTTTAACAGTTTTATGCTCATTATATTTTAATTTAAAAATTTCAATTAAATTTAATTCCGGATGAGATTTATTTACATTAATAATATCAGCAATTATGGCTTCTTTGTCATTAATCGAAAAATCTTCATGTGCTAATTTTATATCAAAACAATCATAATTTATAGACTTTATCGGATTTTCTTTAAGCAAAATATTTTCTTCTTCATTATTATCAACTTCAAAAATATCTGAATAACTAACTTCTTCATGTTCATCTATATTTTTTATTTCATCTACATTATCATCATTAAAATCTAATGTTAAATCATCAACTGAAGCTAAATCAAAATCAGAATTGATTTCATTATTTAACTCAAATAATTCATCGCTATTATCATTATTATCTTTATTTTCTGAAAAATCTAACGAAAACTCATTTTTTTCATCTTCAACAATATTATCAGGGTTATTTTCAATAATAACATCAGAAGCTTCATTTAAAGACTCAATATTATTACTATCACCCAAATCTTGTTCAGGCATCATTACTTCATTTTCAGAAAAACCTTCTTCGTCATTATCGTTTTGTTCTTCAACATTATCAGAAATTTCATCTAATACAAGCTTTTCTTCTGACAAACCAACTTCTGGCTGAATACTTTCTTCACTTTGTGGTACTTCAATAAATTCCTCAGCTTTTTCTGAAATTTCAGAATTTTCTTCAAGATTATCTTCCGTCAAATCAAGAACTGATTCATTTAATTCATTCGGTTCATTCAGTTCATTTTCAAGCTCTAAATGTTCTTCTTGTTTTTGCGTAACTTCAACCGGCTTTTCTTGATTAACTATATTATCAAACAATGCCGGCTTTGAAATATTTCTTCTTGGTATATTATTTTTATGCGACATTGTAATTATTGAATTTGAAACAAGCTTTTGCAAATAAGATTCAATAATTGCTTCATCATGAATATCTTTTAAAACAGGCTGTAATCGTTTTAAAACATCGTCAACTATATCATTTTCTATAGTTTTACAACTTTCGTAACGTCTATGTTGTCTTACAAGGTTTAATATCAAATCGTAATATTTTTCTTCAACTAAATTTTCCATACTTTAAATTTCCTTATAAATGGATTACCAAAATCGGATTGCCCGGAATATTTTTGAAAATATTCATATTAGTACTTTGTTTCATATTCAGTACATCATTTACGGTGCTTAATACAGCATCGTCAATAGCTTTTACACCACTACCTAGCTGAATACCTTTAACTTTAAATTTACTTTCTGCATTATTAAATTCTAATTCTACAGTAATTTTATTTGTTATCGGAGCTTTACTTATAAGAAGCAACTCTGATTTTAAATTCAATTGCAAAATTTTACCAAGTTTCGTAAAATACCTCTTCGCTGAATTATTAGTTAAATACCCCGCTGGGACTTCCCAATTTATTGATAAATTTGAAACTAAAACCGTTGCATCAATATCTTTTTCAATAGCGTTGACCGATTCCAAATCTGTATCTTGTAATGAATCTACATTATCGACAGTTTCAACGGTTTCTTTTGGCATTGCTACATTATTATCAACCTTTTGTGCCACTTGCAAATCTTTATCTTTATTTGGAGATTCTGGTAATGTATTATTAGAAAATTTTTGGAATCCAAAATATCCACCAACACCCAATAACGCAACAATAGCAGTCATTAATAAAATTTTATTTCTTTTACTAGAAGAAGTGCGATTTGTATTAGATGAAATATTATATTCATCATCAACTACTTCATTATTCTCACCAAACAAATTATCTAAAGAATCATTTTCAGAATTTTCTTGCTCAGTATGAGATTGCTCTACTATTTCATCAAAAACAGGTTCAATCATTTCATTTTCCGGCTCTTTGTATTCTCCTTCATCTAGAGCAAAAGAATCCTCTTCAGGTTCCAAATTATTATCTTCAATTAACGCGCTGGAATTTTCTTCCATAGTCGTTTCATTCTCCACAGTAGAATTATCACCAGATACTTCATCTTCTTGAATTTCTAACGTATCTGATACATTATCATCAAAAACTTCATTAACAAAATTAGCTTCTTCGTTTGTTGATTTTAAATCTGAATCCTCAACATGTTCAAATTCTAAATCCGTATCATCAGCCACGGATAACAGATTCGTATCATGCTCATCAGAAGCATTTATTTCTAAAGGTTCTACCGAATCTTCTGTTGAAAAATCTTCTGTTATAGAATTTAAACTCGGTGTTGTTTGTGTTGTGAAATCTTCTATAGAACCAGCTTCCGGTTCTTCTAACAAATTATCACCATCAATTGTTAAAGAATTGTCAATTTGTTCAATTTCTTCTAAAGAAGTTTCATTTTCAATTGGTTCAATATCTGAAAATGTATCATCATAATCCAGCGTTTGTATTTCAGAAGTTTCATCAAACAATGTATCTAAATGTTCTGTAATCTCGGTATTAGCTGTTTCTAAAGATTCAGTTTGTTCTTGTAATAAATCATCTAATGCGCCAGAAGAATCTTGTTCTTGTTCTTGTTCTTGTTCTTGTTCTTGTTCTTGTTCTGGTTCTTTTCCATCCACAATAAGCTCGTCATACGAAATATTTTTAAGAATTTGTTTGGCACTTTCAGCTTCTTGCAACATTAAACGTGCTTCGTGATCATTTAATAAACGGGCTAGAAAACTTTTTAAATCTATTTCTGAATCATTATAATCTATAATCTCTGATTCCAAATCATTTTCAAAATCGACATTAGAATTGTGAAGATATTTTTCTATATCATAAAACGACTTTAAATCTTCCGATTTTAGCCAATAATACCCATTTTTACAATTACTGAAATCAATATCTTCAGCATAAACAAAACCTAAAACTTCAGCTTCTGTTAACTGTTTATCTATTTTTATAAACATATACGCTTGGGGTAATAAATCAAAATCTTTTTGCTCACATGGTATGCATAAATTTGAGTCATCAAAACAAAATCTAACATCAATATAAGCACCATTATAATATATATCAGAAATTTCATATTTTTCCAATATACTAGAAACATTATGTATGCCTGATTCTACATCGACGCTAGAAGAATCAAAGAATTTCTGCGCAAGGTGCGCTAACAAAACATTTGCAAATGCTCTTTTTCTTACTTCAGCTTCCTCTATATCATAGCAAACTTTCTCTGCCTGCTCTATATCAGCTTCATCAATTATAAAACTATCGTTCACGTAAACACTCTCCCTCATTCAAAAGTATAATATCATATAAATTACGAAAAATCTACATGATAATTCTAGCTTGTAAAAACAGAATTTTAAAGATTTTTTAGAAAAACTATTGTTTTCGGGGCTTTTTTTACATTTATTGCTTATATTTATTAATTATAGTAAGATAATTTTATGATTATAAAAACTTTTGTAGAACCACCTATTGATAACAATAATTATTTAATTATTGATGAAAAATCTAAGCAAGCACTATTAATTGATTGTTCTGCAGTTGATTTACAAATTACTAAAACATTGCAGGAATATAATGCTGAATTAAAGTATATTTTACTTACGCACGGGCATTTTGACCATATTGCAGGAATCCGCAATAATCCAGAAATAAAAGTATTTATGAATAATGCAGATTTAAACTGGGTAAAAAATGTTAACACATACCTTCCGATGTTTGGCATGTCAGAAATTGCAATTCCTCGCATTGATGAATTTATTAAAGACGGAGATGAAATTAATTTAGGAGATTTAAAAATAAAAGTGCTTCAAACAGCTGGTCATACTCAAGGCGGCGTTTGTTATTTAATTAATAACGTTTTATTTACAGGCGATACTTTATTTAAAGGTTCTATTGGAAGATATGATTTAGAAGGCGGAGATTACGCACAACTTGTACAAAATATCCAAACAAAATTATTTACACTACCTGATGATACTATTATTTATCCTGGGCACGGACAAAGTTCAACGATTGGCTACGAAAAAAAATACAATATTATCTAATTAATCAATATACTTGCGATTAATCAACTCATCAGGCATGAATTGTTGTTCATAGTCAGGATTATCATGCGAATAAACATACCCCACGCCAAATCCATATTTTTTTGCATCCTTGTAATGCGTATCTCTTAAATGCATTGGTGGGGGATAATCATTACCATTTTCAATATCAGCAAGCGCAGAATCAATAGCGACATACGCTTTGTTTGATTTTGGAGCATTAGCTACATATATAACAGCATTTGCAAGCGGTATTCTACCTTCTGGCAAACCTATTAACTCTACTGCTTTATAAGCATTTATTGCTATATTCATTGCATTAGGATCTGCAATTCCAACATCTTCAGCAGCACAAACAATTAACCTTCTTGCAATAAATCTTGGATCCTCACCCGCTTCAATCATTTTAGCCAAATAATAAATTGCAGCGTTAGCATCTGAACCTCTTAAACTCTTTTGAAAAGCAGAAGCGCAATCATAATGTTCTTGAGTCGAATACCTTGTATTTCTCTTTTGTGTTATATTTTCTAAAATTTCAACAGTTAACAACCTTGAATCATTTGAGAAATTGCTTGCAAAATAGGAATTTTCAACCAAATTAAGTGCACAGCGAGCATCACCTCGAGCATTATTTACAATAAACTTTACAACCTCATCTTCATATTGAATTGGCTGATAATTTTCTTCTAAATATTTAAAACCTTTATTAATGATTTTAGCCATGCTTACATCATTAATAGGATTAAGTCTTATAACCTGAACTCTTGATAATAAAGCCGGAACAACCTGAAAAGACGGGTTTTCCGTAGTTGAACCTATAAAAAACAATGTTCCATTTTCAATATGTGGAAGTAATGCATCCTGTTGAGTTTTTGAATAACGATGAATTTCATCAATAAATAAAATCGTTTTTTGACCATAACGTAAAGCTTCTTTTGCTTTTTCAACGGTTTCTTTTATATCTTTAATTCCAGAAGAGACTGCTGAAAGTTCAATAAATTGCGCATTAACCTTTGTTGCTATAAGCCTTGCCAAAGTTGTTTTTCCACACCCTGGAGTGCCCCACAGGATGAGTGAAAACAAACGTTGTGATTTTAACAAATTTAACAAAGGAGAATTCATCGCAACAACATTTGATTGACCTAAAAAATCCTCTAATGTTTTTGGACGCATAATTTCTGCCAAAGGTACTTGTTTATTTGATTCTTCTAATTGCGTAAATAAATCCATAATAATATTATACCTCAAATTTATACAAAAGATTTTTTCACGCCTTTCTCGTCACATTAAGTTATTAACATTGCCTTTTTATAAAATTTTAATATAATATAGTTATGAAGAGAATTTTAATTATTTTTTTAGCTATTATTCTGACATTGCCTGCCAATGCTGCTTTTTGGAACAAAAAAGATAAAGCATTAGAATTAGAATGCGAAGGAAAAGGTTATGCCGGCACACTACCTGATATAAAATCAAAATTTGCACCTAAAGAACAAAAAATAACAACGCCTATTTTTGAAGCAGAAAAAGATTTTAAGGATTCTTCAAAACTAAAACCCGTCCCAAAAGATAACCCTGCATTTTTAAATATTATTCAAAAAAAAGATAAAACTTCTGAATATGTAAATGATGCAAATGAAATAATATCAATAATGGAAAAACTTGTTGATTGTATTGAAGATGAAGGAACTGTACAACTTTTTGTTACAAGAGCCAATGTTCTATCAATGAATCTTGATAATTTAGCAGAAAAATATGCAAATCAACCGGAAGGCAATTATCTTTCTTTTAAGAAAATGATGCAGGTAAATGGGTATGTAAAAAGTATTTCTCAATTAAGAAAAGAAGCTCAAATTTATCAAAGGTACTTAGCTTATCAAACAACAGGCTCAATTTATAATCCTGAAAATATCAACGAACAATTACAATATTTACTAGAAGAACTTAATACTACAATTGTAATGCTAAAAGCCGAGAAAGAATAAATCATTTTTTTACTTAATTTAACACATTCATGCTCTTACTTTATGTTAAAATTATTTTAAAGAAGCGGGGGGAATATGAATTGTTTTTTTAGAAATCAACACGAAGCATTGTATAAGGCGACGAAACCTTATCAATACGTTGGCGGAGAATTTTTATCAAGAAATAAAAATTTTGATAATTCAAGCGTTCGTTTTGCCTTTGTTTTTCCTGATAAATATGAAATAGGCATCAGCAATTTAGGTGTCAGAATCATTTATGATAGAGTTAACGAATATAAATATTTTGATACAGCTAAAAACAAAGAAATATCACCATTTATGGCTGATAGAGCATACGCTCCAGAAACAGATTTCACCCCGGAAGTTTTATATGCTGTTGAATCGAAACGTGCCCTTAAAGATTTTGACGGTATCGGGTTTTCACTCCAGTATGAACTTTCTTACCCAACAGTTTTAAAAATGCTTGAAATGTCAAAGATTTCTATTAGAAATGATGAACGAAAAGAAAACGAACCCATAATATTTGCAGGGGGACCATGCACATTTAATCCTTTACCGATGTCTGAATTTATTGATGTTTTCTGTATCGGAGATGGTGAAGATATGATGGTAGAGGTTTGCAAAGTTTTAGAGCAAACAAAAGGGAAACCTCGAAAAGAACGCATTACAGAGCTTTGCAAAATTAAAGGTTGTTGGAACTATGAAATAAATGGCGTAAAAGAAAATGCCGTTCAAAAAAGTATTGCACAACTTACGTTAGATACAGCTACAACTTCTTATCCAATACCTTTTTCAAGTTCTGTGCAAGATAGAGCGGTTGTTGAAATTCGTCGTGGTTGCGGACGTATGTGTAGATTTTGTCAACCAGGACACGTAACTTTACCTATACGAGAACGCTCTGCTGAAGATATTATTACTATTACAAAAAAACTTGTAAAAAATACCGGTTATGAAGAGTATTCATTGCTTTCGCTTTCTTCAAATGATTATTCAAATATAAATGAAGTTATAAAAGAGCTTGCATTAGATTTTAATAAAAAAAAGATTTCAGTATCACTACCAAGCCAACGCATAGACGGTTTTAATTTAGAACTTGCAAAACTTACTCAATCTGTAAGAAAATCAACGATAACACTTGCTCCGGAAGCAGGTAGCCAAAGATTAAGAAATGTCATCAAAAAAAATATTTCAGAAGAACAAATAATTAATACAGCTTTAACATTATATGAAAATGGTTGGTCAAAAATCAAATTTTATTTTATTTGCGGATTGCCAACCGAAACACTTGAAGATATGGATGAAATGGCTGAATTACTAAATAAAATCAAATATCGAGCAAAACTTTTAAAGCGTGAAAAAAATTTAAACCACGGATTTGAAATTACTTGTACACTTTCAATTTTTGTACCTAAACCATTTACACCATTTCAATGGTGCGGTCAAATGGATTTAGACGAAGTCACAGAGCATATTCACTATTTGAAAGAAAAAACAAAGCATATTAAAGGTTTAAAAATCAATTATCATGAAAAATTTGTTTCTCAAATTGAAGCTGTATTAACCAGAGGCAATAAAAATCTTTGCAAATTAATTGAAACACTTTATAAAAAAGGTTGTTACTTAGACGCTTGGGGAGAGCATTTTGATAAAAATACTTGGCAAGAAACCGCTCTAGAGTGTGATTTATCATTAAAAGAGCTTGCTCAAAAAACTTACAAACTAGAGGAAAAATTACCTTGGGATTTTGTCAATGTCGGATTAAACAAAGCTTGGCTACAAAATGAATATAAACAAGCTTTTGAACAAGGCTGTGAATTTAACTTACAAAAAACTTGTGAACAAAATTGCGTTAATTGCGGAGTATGTAAAAATTTAAACACAAAAAAAATTCTTGCACCTAAATACACTGCAACAGATGCTGCGCAAAAAATAGTTCAAATAGCACCACCTGATCCAACGCGGGCACATCCTGATCCAAATATCCCCGTTTATAAATATCGTTTAAAAGTTACAAAAAAAGGGTTGTTAAAATATTTTTCACACCTTGATTGGCAAAACACTTTTCATAAAGCTCTTGCAAGAAGTGGCATAAATATTGCGTATTCTCTGGGATTTAATCCTACAATGAAGGTATCAATGGGTGTTGCACTGCCTCTTTTTGCTCAAAGCGAAGGTGAGCTTGTTGATATAGAAATTTTAGACAATTTACCAGAGCAAGAAATAATTGATAGAATTAATAAAAATTTACCAATTGGAGCTAAAATCATTGAGATAAAAGCTGTTGAAAGATATTGCGATGCAATTGATGTTGTTGCACAATGGGCTGAATATAAAATTACACCTTACTCTAAAAGTATTGAAAATAAAGAGAATGAGCCTTACCCTCTTTACAATTTTGAAAAATTTAGGTATGATGTAGAAAATATTTTATCTTCTGATGAGATTTTAATCAAGAAGATAAACAAAAAAGGTATTGAAAAAATAACGAATTATAAAAAATCTATTGGTATATATAGATTTGATGATGGTAATTTGTTCATACACCTAAAAATAGGTCAAGGCTCAGATATTCCGGCTTTACGTGCCGATAATTTAATGGAACTTGTATGTAAAAATCAAATTTTTGATATAACAAGACTGAGATTTTTTGACGAAAAGTTAAGAGAGTTATAGAGCAAAGGATTTAACAAATGAAAGAAACATTAGCAAATAAGATTATTATTGCAGAACGTGATAATATTGCAGTTGTATTAGAAAATGGTAAAGTTGCAGAATTTTTCGTAAATCGTGGCGAAAATATTTTAGGCGATGTTTATTTAGCACAAGTAGAAAATGTATTACCAAGTATTGAAGCAGCATTTGTAAATGTTGGCTCTGATAAAATGGGATTTTTACATGCTCAAGATGTTACCGGCAAAGGCTCGTTGCAAGATAAATTAAAACCAAAACAAAAAATCGTTGTGCAAGTAGTTAAAGAACCAACCGGACATAAAGGACCTCGAGTTACAACAGAAATTTCTCTTCCGGGTCGTTTTTTGGTATTAATGCCAAATGAAGTAGGAGTTAACGTAAGTAAAAAAATTACTTCTGCAAAAGAAAGAGCCCGTTTAAAATCTGTCGTAAACCTTTTAAAACCTGTCGGAATCGGAGTTATCGTTAGAACAGAAGCTGAAGGGCAAACTGAAAACGATATACAAGAAGATTTAGAAATACTTTTAGAAAAATGGAATAATATTGTAACTTCTGCAGAAAGCATGACTCCACCAAGTCTTTTATATAGAGACCAAGATTTATTATATAGAGTAATTCGTGAAGCTTGTACCGAAGATACAGAAGAAATTATTGTTGATACAGGTTTTGCGCTAAATCGTGTACAAAATATTTTGCAAACTTGGCACATGAACAAAAATATCAATGTCACTTTATACAAAGGTTCTGAGCCTTTATTAATGGCTATGGATATTCACAAAGAAATAAAAGCTGCTTTACAAATGAAAGTTAATTTGCCTTCTGGCGGATATTTATTTATACAAACTACAGAAGCACTTACCGTCATTGATGTTAACAGTGGTAAATTTACAAACTCTTCGACTCAAGATGAAACTATTCTAAAAACAAATATCGAAGCCGTTCATGAAATAGCGCGTCAATTGCGTTTGCGCAACATTGGCGGAATGATTATCATTGATTTTATTGATATGACTAATCGCCTTGATAAATTAACAATGATGGAAGAACTTGAGCTTGCTATAGAATCTGACAAAGCAAAACCACAAATTGGTCAACTATCAGATTTAGGTCTAGTCGAAATGACTCGTCATAGACAAGGTCAAGCCGTCAGCGAAATTTTTGCCAAAAGATGTCCGCATTGCCAAGGCAACGGTTACATTATGGAAGATATTAAATTTGCATCATCTTCAGCAGAAGGTGAATATCGCGCAAAAGCCGCAAAAATTAAACTTCCAATGGGAAACCGCAGAAATAATAAATTCAACAAATTTAACAACCAAAATCAAAAAGTCGAAACAGAAATTAAAGAAACTGAAATTCTTCAAGAAGAAAAAATAGAACAAATATCAAATCCTTCTGTAGAAGCTCAACAAGAGGTTGTTGAAATTAATCAAGAAAAAGAAACCAAAAAGAAAAATACAAGAAAATCTCGTTATGACAAAAAGAAGGTTAAACAAGAAGTTCTAGATGAAAAATTAGCACAAACAGTAATTAATGAAGCTTCGCAAATTGAACCAATTATTGCTGAAAATGCTAATCAAGCAATACAAGAAGAGCAAGTTAACGAAGAACCAGTAATTAATGACACTAATGAAAAAGAAGAGCAAGTAGAGGACATAAAAAAAGAAAAGAAACCAACTCGCTCAAGACGTCCAAATAGAAATTCTCAAAAACGAACTCGTACAACAAAAAGAAGTGCCAAAAAAGATGAAGAAGCTTAAAAAACAAATAAGTTTACTATTATTGATGTTAATATTTATACCGCAAATTTCGTTTGCAGAACTTGACGGTGAACAACCTTTAGTTGAAAGACCAGCTGTTGAAGCGCAAAACGGCATTAGCTATGCAACAGAAGAACAAAGCAGAGAAAATGAACTATTACCAGAAAATACCGTTCAAAATGCCGTAAACACAGATTTTAAACAACCAATAAGTAAACGTAAAGTCGCAAAAAAATTCTTGTTAGCGATGTTTGGAGTTGCAATTTCATCCTTTTTAATATTTGCAATTTTAAGCTTATATAACAAATTACGTGATGGATTTTCAAACAAAATTCGAACACCGGAAGATGAAGTTTCGTTGCAAACTCCAAATAATATGCGCAATGCTGTTAAAACGTTTTTAGAAATTACTGATTGGAAAAAATAAATGACTAGAGAGTTTCAATTCTACATCGTACCAACGCCAATTGGTAATATTGATGATATAACTTATCGAGCAGTTCAAATTCTTAAGAATGTGGATTTAATAGCTTGCGAAGACACGAGAGTTACTCAAAAATTATTAAATCATTATGATATAAAAACTAAATGCATTTCTTATCATAAATATAACGAAAAAGAACGAGTTAACTTTTTAATATCTGAGCTTGAAAAAGGTAATCGCATTGCACTGGTTTCAGATGCCGGCACGCCAATGATTTGCGATCCTGGAAATGTTATTGTGCAAGAGCTTTTAGCAAGAGGCTTGACATTTACATCGTTAGCAGGAGCTTGTGCTATAACAACCTTCTTATCTGAAATACCACGAAATGGTGAAGAATTTACATTTGTCGGTTTTATTCCACGTGCAGAAAAGCAAATTAAAGAAGTTGCGCTAAATTATATAAATTCAAATTTTGTGTTTTACGATTCGCCGGAACGCATATTAAAAACTCTTGAAATTATTAAATCTTGTCGTGGAGATATTACAATTGCACTTGGTCGAGAATTAACAAAACTATTTGAAGAAATAAAATATGGTAAAATTTCAGAAATTTTAGAATACTTTAAAGACGGTATTAAAGGCGAAATTGTTTGCATGATTTATGCAGAAAACAATTTCGAAGAAAAAAACGTCGAATCAAAAATTAACATGCTTAAAGAAAATGGTTTCAAAGATAAAGAAATTGCCACCATTCTCGCAACTTTATTTGGATATAATAAAAATAAAATCTACAAACAAAGCATGGCATCTTCTGATAAATAATCATCAAATTTTTACGATGATAAATCTTTGATTTTTTTATAAAGTTCTAAAATCTCTTTTGAGTAATTTTTAGGTACAATTATTTTAATCTTTACGTTTAAATCTCCAAAACCATTTGCAGAAGGTAATCCAAGCTTTTTCAGCCTCAAAGATTGTCCAGAAGAAACTCCTGCAGGAATTTTAATATTTATTTTACCATGCAAAGTCAAAAGTTCCTTATTAGTACCTAAAACGGCTTCAGGTGGAGTAATTTCTATTTCTTTTGTTAAATTTTCACCATCAACTTCATATTCATTATCTTTTATATGAACAATCAAATATAAATCACCTACGCGCCCATATTCATCTTTTTTACCTTCACCTTTTAAACGAATTTTTTTACCTTCAGAAATATCTTTTGGCAATTTTACCTTCAAAGTTTTAGGAGTTGATACAATACCTGTTCCGCCACAATGTGAACAGTATCCGCCCCCACTACAATATTTACATTTAGCTAAATCATTAAACGTTATTGATACTGGCTTTCTCTCAAATAGCTCTTTTGCTGTTAAATTAAGAGTTTTAGTTATATCCAAGTCTTCTTTAGGCGCTTGTTTTTCACGTCTTGTTTGACGAGTTTGAGCTCCACCATAATTAGCTTGAGAAAAATCAAATCCGCCAAAGTTTGAATTTGCGCGACGACCTTGACCAGACATCATATCACCAAACAATGATGCAAAGAAATCTGAAAAACCACTTCCACCAAAATCAAAACTTTGTGCACCACCTTGATTAAAATTAAAACTAAAATTCTCATAACCAGGAGGTGGGGTATAGTCAGCTCCACCTTGCCAATTTGAGCCTAAACTATCATAACGAGAACGCTTATTTTTATCAGATAAAACTTCGTAAGCTTCATTAATATCTTTAAATTTTTCTTCTGCTTCTTTTGTTTTATTTACATCCGGATGATATTTACGCGCAAGTTTTCTATAAGCAGATTTTATCTCTGCTTCGGTTGCGGTTCTTGATACACCTAATGTTTCGTAATAATCTTTATATTTCATTATCTATATTTCCTATCTTTATATATAAATATTAATACAAAATTTCTAAAAATTAAAAAAAATTAACTTTTTTTTAATTATGATGATTTTTATGTTTTGTGATAAAATACAGAGAATAAGGACAAGGATATTTATTATGGATTTTAAAAAAGTATTGTTTAAAACTAAAGAATTTGATGTTGAAAAAGCATTACCGGATGCAGTTGTATTTTGTAATAAAGAAGGCAAAATTTTGTGGGTTAATGATAAAACCGCAGAAATGTTTGAAACCTCAAAAATGCATCTTTTAACCTCTAATATAAAAGATTTTATTGAAAATGCAATGAATTTAATTGAAAATTCTATTTCTAATTCAATGCAGATTATTTCAAAATTAATTTCTAAAGAAGTTTATTTTAACATGACCTCTAATGAAATCGATGAAGGTTTTGTTTTAGATTTTCGAGATTGCGACCCACTAGCTTTTGACGAAAACAAAAATAATAAAAAATCTAATGATGAAGTTAATCTGAATAAAAACGAATTTTTACTAAATTTATCAAACGATTTAAAATCACCTTTACAATCTATCGTCGGATTTTCTCAAGCAATGGCTGATGGGCTTGGCGGACAAATGACTGAACAACAGGATAAATATATTAAAATTATAAAGAAAAACGCTTCTGACTTAATGTATTTAATTGAAAAGATGTTAGAATTATCAGCTTCAGAATGCAATAATAACAACTGTGAACATAAGATTTTTGATTTATCAAACAGTATAAATACAATTGTAAAATATAATGAACACTTGTATAAAGGCAAAGAAGTTAAATTTAACACTGAAATTGCAGAAAATATTACTTGCAGAATAAATTCGGATGAAACAATTTTTAAAAATATTTTTCAAGGAATACTTGAAGTTATCCTAAAATCAATTGAAATGGGCGATATTAATATATCAATTTCATTACCGGATGAAGAAATTTTACATAACAAAAATATTATTGGAAATTATCTGCTTGTATCAATTTCTACAACATCATTGCTACTGTCAGAAAATGATTTAGAGAACTTGTTTGAACCATATAAAATACTAAATTCTTCAAATAAGAAGAATTTAATTAGGGCAATAACTTTAGCAAGTGTAAAGAATTTTGTTGAGCAACTTAATGGTTATATATGGGTTGAATCAAAGATTTTAAAAAGTACTTGTTTTAATGTTTTATTGCCATTAGAATCTGTATAAAGAAAGAAGAAGTATGAGTAAAGTTATCTTAAAAAATCTTGTAAAAAGCTATGATTCAAAGAAAAATGTCATAGATAATATTGATTTAGAGATAAAAGACGGGGAATTTATCGTTTTAGTTGGTTCTTCCGGTTGTGGCAAATCAACAATCTTGCGCTTAATATCCGGATTAGAAAATATTACCAAAGGCGAAATTTATATTGGCGAAAAACTTGTAAACAATTTGCACCCAAAAGATAGAGATATCGCTTTTGTTTTTCAAAGCTATGCTCTTTATCCGCATTTATCAGTTTATGATAATATGGCTTTTGGGTTAAAAATGCGAAAATACTCTAAAGATGTCATTGATAAAAAAGTAAAATCAGTGGCAAAAATTTTAAATTTAGAAACTTTACTGGATAGAAAGCCAAAACAACTGTCAGGCGGACAAAGACAACGTGTTGCACTTGGAAGAGCCATTGTTAGAGAACCGCAAGTCTTTTTGATGGACGAACCACTTTCTAATTTAGATGCAAATTTAAGAGTGCACATGCGAGCTGAAATAAAAAAATTACACAACGAGCTTAAAACAACATTTTTGTATGTAACTCACGATCAAACTGAAGCTTTAACAATGGGAGATAGAATTGTAGTTTTAAATGAAGGAAAAATTCAACAGGTTGATTCTCCCGAAAAAATATATAATAATCCTAAAAATAAATTTGTTGCAGGTTTTATTGGACAAACTAATTTCATTGACATCGAAATTTTTGATAGAAACAAATTTAAAATAGAAAATGTAATTTTTGAACTTAATGATGATATATTAGAAAAAATCAATGAACGAACTAATTTAACAGTTGGAATAAGAGCGGAGAAAATGATTACAGGAAATACACCATTGCTTGCAAAAACTGGAATTATTGAACTTGGCGGTTATGAAAAAAATGTTTATTTTAAACTAAATAACGCAGATTGCATAGCAAAAGTTCCGCCAGAATATCCGCTAAACGAGGAGATAAAATTAAATTTATCAATTAACGATATGTATTTCTTCGATAAAAATTCTGGTGAAAACCTTATATATAAAAATTAAGAGTAGGTAAATATGAAAAAATATAAACGATATTTTAAATATATAATAATATTATTATCAATTGTTACTTTTTTTGTAACAATTTGTTTTATACCTTTTAATGCAACAAGCCTAATTCCAGTAATAGAAAAACAAGTTGAAAACGATTTGGGCGCAAAAATACATATTGAGAAATTAGTGTTAAGATTTGGCCCATTAGTGAAAGTAAAAGCTCCAATTGTACATGTAATGTATAGTGATGGGCAAAAATTTGGTCAATTAGAAGCAGTTAAGTTTTATGTAAGTTGGAGTGCTTTATTGAAAAAAAGCACGTCAATTGACAGTATTAACGCAAAAAAAATGATAATAAGAATTTCTTCTGATGATAAATATTTACAAGATTTAATCAATAAAACAAATGAAATTGAATTTTCTGCTCGTCCTAATTTGCGAATAAAAGATTATAGCATTTCATATAATGATTTAGAAAAAAATAATAAATATGTATTTAGTGGCAAAGATTTGAAACTCGACAAAATTATAAGCGCAAAAAATTATAAAGTTTCAACTCTTGGCGATTTTTCAATAAACGGAAATAAACATATTAGTGTTGATTTATCTTTAACACCATTATTTGAATTCAACAAAACATATAGTCTTGAAGATACAATTAAATATTTTGAAAAAATCAAAGATTTAGATTTTTATGCAAATATCATTGCGGCTTTAAAATTATATAAAAATAATGATGAACAAATAATGTCATCAGGTTTTGTTAATGTTGACAACATTTCAGTATTAGATAAAGACAAAAAAGTTCA
The DNA here is from genome assembly GCA_934754655.1 of uncultured Candidatus Melainabacteria bacterium. Taxonomy (GTDB): domain Bacteria; phylum Cyanobacteriota; class Vampirovibrionia; order Gastranaerophilales; family Gastranaerophilaceae; genus CAG-196. The sequence continues at coordinate 47,570 of CAKVIC010000014.1, forward strand.
AAAAAGCTATATTTACTTAACTTTGCTTGGCGACAAAGCAAGTATTTTGTCAAATATTTACACTTCTTATAATAAAAATGTTTATATAGAAGGTAAAATTACAAATTCAAAAAAAGCAAATATTGATTTAAAAGTAAAAGCAGAAGAAATCGCATTAGAAGATTTGTATCCGAAATTACGATTTTTTATGGATATGTCTAAACTAAAAAATATTGAATCTTTAAAAGGTAAATTAAATGCAAATTTTGTATTAAAAGGCGATATAAATAAAATAAAATCAAGCGGTTATTTAAAACTTAAAGATGCAAGTATAAAAGCAGACAATTTGCTTGTTGAAAATATTAATTCAAATATTGATTTTCAAAACAACAATATAAACATAACAAATGCTATTGGCTACGTTAATTCTGCACCGATTATGGTTAAAGGTAATATTAACAAAAATCTTGACCTAGAAATTTTGATGAGCAAAGTTGAATTAAATAAACTTTTGCCAAAAGCTTATGGTATTAAAAAAGGTGTTTTATCTTTAGTTGTAAATTTATCAGGTACGCTTGATAAAATTAATCACAAAGAAAACATTCAGATTGAGAATTTTTTAATGGCTTTAAAAAACGATAAAATTTCGCTTGAATCTTTAAAATTTGACACGAACAAAGATAATACAGCTATTATTAAAAACATTTTGTATAATAATTCAAATATCTCACAAGTAAAAATCCCAACTTTAAAACTTGATATTGAAAAAGATTATATTCATGTGCCAACCGCGCAGATTTATATGCCAAATTCAGTTTTAAAATTTAATGCTGATATCAGTAACTATAATGATACAAACAATTTAGGATTTTCTTCAAACATAGTAGGAAATGTAAGCTCACGTGATATTAAAATTTTAAATAAATCCATAAACAAGTATCCTTTAAAAATTAATATTAACGGAAACAAAAATATTATTAATCTATTAGGTCAAACTGTTCTTGAAAAACCTGAAGTCTTTGACGAACCGTCAATAGCCAATTTATCTGTCAAACTCGAAAATAATAATCTTAAAATTGAAGATTTTAGTATTTTGAATTTTAACGGAAAATTTAGTGACGAATTAAAAAATAATTTAAAAGGAAATAAAAAAATTACTTTAACAGGAACCGTAGAGGATATAAATAAACCTAAACTAAAAAATATTCGATTAAATATACCACAGTTTATTAATATTAATGCTTTTGATACTATTATACAAAGCAAAGGGGATCTCTTTATTAATGGTAATCCTATGAAACCTGAAATAATGGGACAATTAAATATAAAAAACATCGTAAGTCCTCAACTACAACTAGTTGTTTCAAATAGCATAGTTGATTTTAACAATAATACAATAAATATAAATACTCCAAATTTAAAAATTGCAGACACTGCTCTAGGCTTTAATGCTTCAATAAGTAATGATTTTAACAAAGCTATAAACATTAAAAATATTAATATAAAATCAAAATATCTAAATTCAGATACACTGTTGATGTACAAAGATTTTCCAGCAAAAAATAATTATCCTATAGTAATTAATGAAGGCAAATTATATTCAGAAAGAGTCGCATCAAATGTTTATGGAGCGCCACTCTATATAACATCTTTAACAACTGATTTTGATATGCACAATAATATTGTTAACTTAAAAAATATTTCCGGCGAAATGTTTAATGGCAAAATTACTGGTACAGTTAACTACAATTTATTTGACGAAAACTTTGATTCAAAAATTATGGCACGAGGTGTCAGCGCGCTACCAATCTTTAATATTATTTCAAACCGAAAAGATAATATAAGTGGCGTGCTTGATTTTGATACAAAAATAAAAGGTAATTTATCATCAAAACAATCATTAAATGGCGATATCAAATTTATTGTACATAATGGCAGAATGTCATCTTTAGGAAAACTTGAGCATTTGTTGTATGCGCAAAATGTTGTCGCCGATAATATGCTTAGAACTTCATTGAGCGTTATTACAAAAGCAATCACCTTAAAAGATACCGGCTTATTTAAATATTTACGAGGCGACGTAACATTAAAAGACGGTATTGCAAATATAAAAATGTTACAATCACAAGGACCTTTAATGTCAATGTTTATAAAAGGATATTACAACCCAATGGATGATTATGCTCGCTTAACAGTGCTGGGACGACTTTCTGATGAAATAGTTTCCGGCTTAGGTGCTTTTGGAGAATTTTCATTCCAAAAATTAATGATAATGCTAACAGGAGATGAAAACAAGTATAATATTCATGTTGAAGATTTTGAAAAAATTCCTCAACTAAATTGCAGAAATACAAAGGAATTTAGAGCTATAATAAATGGTAATATTGAAAAACCAAGTTCTGTACTTGAATTTAACTGGATTTCATACACACAAAAAGCGCTAAAACAAATAAGTGTACCGAATTCAAGCACAAAAGTCCCAGCTTTTATTGATAATATGCAGTATTAATAAAATATAATAGAGAAACAATAATTTTATAACAAGCTCTTAAAATTTATGATTTCTTTTCTTTAGTATCTAATTTTTCAAACGCAGCCCTCAACCTAGCTTCCGCTTTTTCAAAAGAAGCTCCCCATCCTAATAAATATTCTTTCATTTTAAAACCAGCATTACGAGCATCTTTTTCAAGAAAATTATCAAAATATTCTAGCCTATGCCCTTCACCAGATTTATAATTTAAATTTCCTTTTGCACATTTATTTGCAAAATCTCGATATTTTTCAGGTACTACAAAATCTTTGCCACATATGCAACTTCTATATTTTTCAATAATTCTTTGCGGTATAGGATCTTTTTTTAAAAGAGAACAGAATAGATTCCTTGTCATATCATCCATAGTTAATAAAGATTTTTCATATTCATCAAATGTTTGTCTTTTATTTCCTAAGAAACCTATCACATGCATTTGAATAGATTGTTTTGCTAACTCATCATTAACACTTAATGCGTATTTATATTGTAAAGCATGACGTAATTCATGATGAATGGTATCAACAATGTCTTTTCGTGACAATCCAGATTTTAACTTGATACTATTAGTGAGTTGAAAAAAATAGCCTATACAATTTTTATCATGTTCTTTTAGAACATCTACTATTTCAAACCTAATTTTGGATTTTTCTAATCCGTAATTCTTTTTCGCTTCTTCAAAAACAGCTTTTGCATATTCTTTATCGTCCTTAATTTTATTAAGGTCTAAATAACGTTTATAAATTTCACGAGCTTCTTTTTTTGTCATGTCTTCTCGCATAAAAATTTCACGAAAATCTTTAAGTCTAACGTTACGACTCTTAACAGCGAATATTGAAAAACCTACAAGAAGCAAACCTGTAGCGCCTAAAATAACTTTTTTCTTAATAGATGATTTTTTCTTTTTATTAACTTTTTCAGAGGAATTTTTACCAATTTCAATAGTGTCATTTGGTAAAGTTTTTATCGTATTTGCTGCACTTTGAAAACTCGGCACGCTTTGCGCGGTCAAAAGTGTGGTTTGATTAATACCATTTGGCTGAACAGGCGTTTCTAATTGCGGTTTAAAATTGCTTCCCCGAAATGCAAATGGGTATTGGCTTTGAGCAATTGTTTGATAATTTTGTGGGTAAAGCAAATAACTGCTGTTCATTGAATACATATTTTAACCTTTCAAACATATTTTAACCTTATATTAATAAAGTAATTGACTCAATAAAAATTGCTTGTTTTAAAATAAATATTAAAAAAATGTTACATTCAAATTTTGTAAATCTTTGTAACATTAAGCACATATTTTTTAAACTTTTTCTTATAATATAACTATTAGTTTATTAAAATTAGGTGGGATTATGGAAAAAGTACAAAATCTTAAAACAATTTCGTATGCATCGTTTAATTCTGTTGCAGAGCTTTTAGATTCTAAATTTGATGAATATTCATCGCTTAAAGCCATAACAGATGAATACAACAAAATTGAAATGACTTATGGTGAATTAAAGCAACAAGCAACTTTAATCGCAAGCGCCTTACAAGCTTTAGGTATCAAAAAAGGAGACAAGGTCGGTTTATTTGCCGAAAGCAATGGTTTATGGATGGCAAATGCTTTAGGGATTGAAAAATGTGGTGCAATTGATGTCATAAGAGGGTCTAATGCGCCAATTGATGAGCTTAAATACATTACAATCCATGGTGATTACAAAGGCTTAATTTTGCGTGATGTTAAATTATTTAATTCACTAAAACCATTTTTAGCAAACTATAATCTTGAATTTATAATTATAACTTATCCTAACGGAGAAATTGATTCAAGAGGAATATCTTCTAAAATATATACTCACCAAGAAATTTTAGAACTTGGTAAACAAAAAGAATTTGCGCCAGTAGAGATTTCAAAAAATGATGGCATGTCTATTTTATATACATCAGGAACAACGGGCAATCCTAAAGGAGTATTACTTTCTCATGGAAATATGTTACATCAATTAGGCATTGCATACGAGGGAATTTTGTCTAAAGCTGGCGAAAAAACTCTTCAAGTACTTCCAATTTGGCATGCTTATGAAAGAATCGCTCAATATTACTTTGTTTCAGTAGGTTGCCACATGCATTATACAACATTATCAGGTTTAAAAAATGATTTAATCAAATATGAAGTTGGTTGTTTTATGTCAGTACCTAGAATTTGGGAAGCTTTAAAAAATGGAGTTTATCAAAAACTAAAACAAACCTCGCCTATTTTATACAAAGTATTTACTTTTGCTGTCAAAGTTTCTATAACTTATAAAACTCACAAAATGTATGGTGAGCGCAGAATTACAAATAAATTAAGCTACAATGCATATTCAACAGTTATGCACAGAATTATTCGCTCATTTATTAAACCTCTCCATATATTATTCTTAAATACTTTATATAAAAAGATCAAAAAAGCTGTTGGACTTGATAAAATGCGCGTTTCAATTTCTGGTGGCGGCGCTTTATCAATGCAAGATGAATTATTTTATGATGCAATTGGTATCAATTTAAGAATCGGATATGGTTTAACAGAAACAGCACCTGTACTTACATTAAGAGGAATTCAAGATAAAAATTTCTTGGGTTCTGCCGGAAAACCCGTTCGCGATACTGACATAAAAATTGTTGACCCCAAAACTTTTGAAGAATTACCTAAATTTACAAAAGGCTTAGTTATAGTAAAAGGTCCGCAAATAATGTTAAAATATTACAAAGATTCTAAAGCAACCTCTGAAGTGATGACAAAAGACGGATATTTTATAACTGGTGATTTAGGTTGGTTAACAAATGAAATGAACCTTGTACTTGTCGGAAGATTAAAAGAAACTATCGTTCTTTCAAGTGGGGAAAACGTAGAACCAGTTCCAATTGAAGAAGCTATACTATTAAGTCCGTACATTGAACAAATTGTGCTTGTAGGTCAAGATCAAAGCGGAATCGGGGCATTAATCGTACCTTCAAAAGAAGCTTTAGAAAAATGCGGCATCAATATGAAAAATGTTCAAAGTTATAAAGATGGTAATTTCAAAAACGAAAAACTTGAAAACTTAATAAAAAATGAAATCAATACAAATATTGTTAATAAACCAAACTTGAGAATGTTTGAAAAAGTTAAAAAATTTGAATTGTTAAAAGATTCCTTCTCTGTTGAAAATGGAACAATGAGCATGACTCAAAAAATAAAACGTAATAAAGTTTTTGAAAAATATAAAGATTTAATTGGTGGAATGTACAAATAATATTTTTATTGATGTGGCGCAAAATGCATTGCATTTTGCGCCACATTATAAAAAACAACAAAATTTATTTTAAATTTTTTAAAACTTTATCAGTAATATCATCTCCACCGTACAAAACCACACCTTTAACAACAACCAAGTCATAACCCAACATTTTTGCTTGTTGTGCAATTGTATCTGAAATATTTTTATTTATAGCTTCCAATTTCGCTTTTCTATTTTTCGCCATCGCATCACGTTTTGCGTTAATTTGCTTTTCATATTTTGTTGCAATTTCTTTTTTCTTAGCATCATTATTCTGATTTTGAATCTCTGTATTAGCTTTATTTATAATATTAATAATTTCAGTTTTTCTAGTGTTTTCTTCCTTATTAAGAGCTTGTATTTGACTAGATTTATTAATTAGCTGTGCCATATCAACAACAGCAATTTTTCCTGACTCAGCAAAAACTTGAGTAAAAGCAAAAGAGCTACATACTAAAGATAACAATAAAAACTTTTTTAACATATTTATTCTCCAAATTTAATAAAGCAATTATACATTTATTTTATATTTTACACAAGATTAATAAAAATTAAAATTTTCTATTTTGTTCCCATAGTTACAAGATTTTTCTTGACTTTTTGCCATGTAGCACTTATTCTAATATTATTATTTAATTAGGAATTAAGTTGGGGGAGAACTAATGGGTTTAAGACGACATAATATCCTTTCTTTGTTAGAGGATAAAACTAGTGATTACGCAGAACGCGTTGCTGTTGGAATGAAAACGGCTTTAGGCTGGGAAGAATTTACATACTCTGGACTTGGCATAATGTCTAGAAAAATCGGACATTATTTAATAAATACTGTTGGAGTAAAAAAAGGTGAGCGTTGCGCAATTTTATCAGAATCAAAACCTGAATATGGAGCTTGCGTTTTTGCATCAGTGCTTTCGGGAATGATAACAGTTCCTTTAGATGTAAAGTTAACGGAATACGAACTAGAATCAATTTTGACAGACTGCACACCTTCAGTTCTATTTGTTTCAAGAAGCAATATTGCAAAAGCTAAAAAACTTCAAGAAAAAATTGAATCTATTAAAACCATATTAGTTATGGATGAGCCGGCTTACGATATAGATTTAACAAGTATCTATATTTTACCTGATAATTATACTTGCAAATGGCGTCACAGAAGCTCTAAAGCAACAGCTTTAATTATTTACACTTCTGGCACAACTGGTTCACCTAAGGGTGTTGAAATTTCTTTTAGAAATGTCTTTGCTCAATTAGATTCTTTTGACGAAATTTTACCAAAACTTATTGAAAACCCTCATACAACAGTTCTTTCAATTTTGCCAATGAATCACTTATTTGAAATGACTGTAGGTTTTTCAACCTTCTTAAGTTATGGTTTTTCAGTATATTACGCAAGAAGCTTAAAACCTAAAGATATTTTAAGTATTATGCGCGAAAAACAAGTTCAATTTATGCTTGTAGTTCCAGCATTTTTAAAACTTTTAAAAGCCGGTATTGAATCAGAATTGTCAAATTCACCTAAAATAGTTCAGCTAGCTTTTAAATTTATGTATCATTCAGCTAAATTTATCCCATTTTATTGCATTAAACAATTAATGTTTAAGAAAATTCATGCAAAATTTGGTGGGCACTTTTTGGGCTGTATTGCAGGTGGAGCACCGTTAGACATAGATGTCGCAAGATTTTTTGAACGAATCGGTATAAAAGTATTTCAAGGTTATGGTTTGACAGAAACAAGCCCAGTAGTTTCAGTTAACTATGACAAACGCCATGATATCTCATCTGTAGGCAGACCGCTAAGATGTTATGAAGCGCGTGTTGAAGCAGAGTCAGGAGAATTATTGTTACGTGGGCCTTCTGTTATGAAAGGTTATCATAATCAACCAGAATTAACAGCAGAAGTAATAGATTCTGACGGTTGGTTCCATACTGGAGATATTGCAAGAATTTCAAATGATGGACATATATATATAACTGGTCGAATAAAAAACATGATTGTTTTACCTGGCGGTAAAAAAGTATTCCCAGAAGAAGTTGAAGCTGTATTAGAAAAAAGTCCAATGTTTGCAGAGGTATGCGTGCTAGGTGTTACAAAAACTTTTGGAGCTAAAGATGGAGCGGAAGAAGTAGCTGCTGTCGTTGTACCACATGATAATATTCTTGCACAAAATGATATGCCAACTGTTGAAAAAATGGTTCGCGATGAAGTCAAAAAATTGTCTCAACAATTAGCTTCTTATAAACGTCCTGTTAATGTTACAGTAAGCAAATTACCATTACCAAGGACTACTACAAGAAAAGTTAAAAGATTAGAAGTTAAAGAATTAGTTAAAGCTTAAGCTTTGCATAAAATCCAAATAAAAAACTGTAATAATTGTAAAAATTATTACAGTTTTTTAATATAAGAAAATAAAATTTTAAATTTATCTTGACAGTAAGATATCGATTATGCGAGAATAAAGACATATAAATAGTATTAGATAGGTTAATCGTGCTCAAAAATCCATTATCATTAGATAAAAGGATTACGATTCCTCAAAAAGAAAGGAAAATACAATGTACGCTATTGTAGAAACTGGTGGTAAACAATACCAAGTAGAAGAAGGACGTTACGTAGACGTTGAATTATTAGGTGAAGATGTTGATTCTAAAGTCATTTTTGACAAAGTCGTTATGATTGTAAACGGCAAAAAATCAAAAGTAGGTCAACCTTATGTTGCTAATGCAAAAGTTGAAGGTACAATCATTAAAACTGACAGAGCAAAGAAAATTATAGTATACAAACAAAGACCTAAAAAAGGTTACAGAAGAAAATACGGTCATAGACAAGATTTTGCTCGTGTAATGATTAGTAAGATTAGAACGACTGCAACTAAAAAGGCTACAGAAACAGAAACTGTTGCTGAATAATTGACAAAATAATTAATAAAGGAGAAATAAAAAATGGCACATAAGAAAGGTATGGGATCAACCCGTAACGGTCGTGATTCGGAAGCTAAACGTTTAGGCGTAAAAAAATTCGGTGGCGAAGCTGTTAAAGCTGGTAATATTTTAGTTCGCCAAAGAGGAACAAAAATTCACCCAGGTAACAATGTTGGCATCGGCTCTGATGATACTTTGTTTGCTTTAATTGATGGTGAAGTTAAATTTGAACCTCACAGACGTGATAGAAAACAAGTTTCAGTTTACGCTGTATAATTATTGTTAAAAATTAAGATAAAAGGAACATTTCATTTGGCTAAAATGAGATGTTCCTTTTATCTTTAAAGTTTACAAAAACCAACAAATTTAAAAAACTTTTATTAATTACAAATCTAAAAGTTTATTTGCAACTTTTTTAGAAATAGCATAACTTCCAATTGAAGCACTAACAAATGCTAAACTTTTTAAAGAACCTGGTAAATATCTAAGTAACTTAACATCCTTGCCTAAAATCTTACCTTTACGACAATAAGCTTTAAATCTGTTTGCCTTTTTACTTATTTTTTCAACATTCCAGAACAATGCAGGCTTATCAGAACGTTTTACAGAGAATTTTCCTTCCATAAAATCGGTTTTAGGTAAACCAATTATCCTTTCAGTAGCTATTTCACCTGCTCTCATTCCTCCGAAAGCTATAACTGCGGATGCGGCTTCTCTAAATGGATCGTCTTTTGTAAATGCATTAAATAGCTCTACACCTAAAATACATGTATTGACATTTCTTCCAACTCTTTTAATCAAATCTAAAAATTTCTTTGTAATAGGAGAGTTCTTTATACTTTTAGCGGTGTCTGCAATTTTAGGATTACTATTTTTTATCATATTAGCAGCACCTTCTGATATAATATTTTCTTTATTTATAGCATTAAAAACTTGTATACCTTTAAAACTTTGAGCAATGCCAATCATAATATTACCTAATGAATAAAAAGGATTTTGGTCAAAATTTTTGCACCCTTTCTCTGCTCTTCGGAAAGAAAAGATACCTTGAGTCAAAACAACTGGTGCTATTAAACCTATTTGTCCGATTCCCATCCGTGAACCCTTCACTTTTTACTAACTAACTAACATATATATAAAAAACTTTTTTATTGAAAAATTGCTATATTAAATTCAAATTGTTACATTTGTTAACACAAACACTAGTTGTATACTTTATTTTTCGTATCTTTATAATACAATTAATCATGAGGTAATTTATGTTTAATGAAATAAAAACTCACGAGATAACGGTCGACATAGTTATTTTAACAATAAAAAATAATGCTTTACAAGTTTTGCTAGTCAAACGTAATAACGAACCTTTCAAAAATAAATGGGCTATTCCTGGTGGATACATTAGAATGTCTGAGAATTTAGACGAAGCTGCTATGCGTGTTTTGAAAGAAAAAACTAATGTCGAAAACATCTATCTTGAACAATTGTATACTTTTGGAAACCCTCTTAGACATCCGGTTTCAAGGGTTATAACATGTGCTTATTTTGCATTAATAAGAGCTGAAGATGTTGAAGTAGTAACATCACCTGATTTAGCTTGGCATAAGGTTTTTGATTTACCGCCTTTAGCATTTGACCACAAAGAGATTATCCAATATTCATTAAAACGAACTCGGGAACGTTTAGAAATGTGTCCAGTTGCGTATCAATTACTTAATGAAAAATTTACGTTAACTGAAATGCAAAAAGCCTATGAAATGATAATGGAAAGAACATTTGATAAACGTAACTTTAGAAAAAAAGTTATAACAACAGAAGGTCTACGAGAATTAGATGAATTTTCAAAATCTTCATCTAAAAGACCTGCGAGATTATATACATTTGATAATATTAAGTTGAACTCAAAAAGAGCTCATTTTATAAAAAAAGGAGAATAATTTTGTTAAAATTTTTATGGTCAATACAAGTAATTTCAGCAATTTTGTTGATAGTTTTAGTATTAATGCATTCGCCCAAAGGTGATGGTATTGCCGGCATTGGAAATGCGGCACAAATGTTTTCATCTCAAAAAAGCGCAGAAAAAGGCTTAAACAAATTAACCGCAATCATTGCGATAATTTTTGTTGTAACAGTTTTTGTTTTAGGATTTGGAATCGTTAAATAGATTAAATTTTGTAAAAGGAGCAGGTAATATGGAAAAATTAGCAGACATCGGAGTTTTCGGAGGTTCTGGTTTTTATAAATTTTTAGAAAATGTAAAAGAAGTTAAAGTTGAAACACCTTATGGCATGCCATCTGATAATCTTTTTATAGGAAAGATTGGCAACCACAATGTTGCTTTTATGCCACGTCATGGTCGTAATCATTCAATTTTACCACATTTAATAAATTATAGAGCTAACGTATGGGCAATGAAAGAAGTTGGTTGCAAAAGAGTCATTTCACCTTGCGCAGCCGGAAGTTTGCAAAAACATGTTGAACCTGGACATTTTGTAATCTGCGATCAATTTGTAGATTGGACAGATGGTCGAAAATCAACGATTTACGAAGGTCCTGTAGCTACTCACCCGTCAGCAGCAGAACCATATTGTCCTGAACTTCGAAAATTAGCTATAGATACTGCTAAAGAATTAAATATTAATGTACACGAAACCGGTACAGTTGTTGTTATAAACGGTCCAAGATTTTCTACAAAAGCAGAATCTAAATTTTTCACAAACCAAGGTTGGGAAGTTATTAACATGACAGCTTTTCCGGAAGCATATTTAGTTAAAGAAATGGATATGTGCCCATTGAACATTTCTTTAATAACTGATTATGATGCAGGTTTAGTTGGTGATGTACCACCGGTTTCACATCAAGAAGTAATAAAAGTTTTCAATGGCAATTTGGAAAATTTGAAAAAGCTTTTATTCACAATGATAGAGAGAATTCCTGCTGAAAATAGTAACTGCGAATGTGCAAAAACAAGTATTAATTCAAGAGGTTAATTATGCAAAACAATATGTCAATTTCTTGGGTTGTAAGTCAAATTTTTCAATTCTATTTTTACATAGTAATTGTGAGAGTGTTTTTAACTTGGATACCTTCTATTGATATGGAACAACAACCTTTTAAATTCATGGCTAACATTGTAGACCCAGTTTTAAATGCGTTTAGAGGTATTATACCGCCAATTGGTGGAATGCTAGACATCTCACCCATTATTGCATTAATTGTTTTACAAATAATTTCAGCTTTAATTGTAGGAGCTCTTTATAATTTAGGGCTATAATTTTATTATAGAGGAGTGAGGTTAAATGAAATTACATAATTCATATACAAATCAATTGGAAGAGTTTACCCCTATTGAAGAAAATAAAGTTAAAATGTACGTTTGCGGTCCAACTGTTTATGATAACGCACATCTTGGTCATGCAAGATGTTACATAACTTGGGATGTTTTATACAGATATTTAAAATTTAAAGGTTATGACGTTACATATTGCAGAAATGTTACAGATGTTGATGATAAAATTTTAAAAAAATCTGCTCAAGAGGGTAAAACTCCAGAAGAAGTTTCAACTTATTGGTACAAAAGATTTTCTGATAGCATGAAAGCTTTAAATAATTTAAAACCAGATATAGAACCTTTTGCTACAAAAACATTAGGTGAAATGATAGCAATGGTTAAAGTATTAATAGAAAAAGGCTTCGCATACGAATCAAACGGTGATGTTTATTTTAGAGTAAAAAAATTTCCTAAATATGGTTATTTATCTAAACAACCCATTGACCAACTAGAAAGCGGAGCAAGAATTGAAGTTGGAGAACATAAAGAAGATCCACTAGATTTTGCATTGTGGAAAAAGGATGAAAAATTCGGTTACAAATCTCCTTGGGGAGTTGGACGTCCTGGTTGGCACATTGAATGTTCAGCTATGAGCAGAAAATATTTAGGCAAAACTCTAGATATCCACGCCGGTGGTGCTGATTTAATATTCCCACATCATGAAAATGAAATTGCGCAATCAGAATGTGCAAATGGCTGTAAATTTGTTAATTATTGGTTACATAACGGTTTTGTAACAATAAACAAAGAAAAAATGTCTAAATCATTAGGTAACTTTTTAACAATTGATGATATTTTAAAAAATTATGATGCAAATACGATTCGCTTTTTCATATTAACCAATCATTATAGAATGCCTGTTGAATTTTCAGATGAAGCGTTGCAAGCTGCTGCAAATGGCGTTAAAAGAATTACCAACGCAAAACAAACTAAAATTGACGAGAACTTGGATATCACAAAATTTGAAGAATACAAAGAATTTGTAAACGCAATGGATGAAGATTTAAACACATCAAAAGCGTTAGCAGTATTATTTGATTTAACAACAAAAGCTAATAAAGATGTGGATTATGCATATACATTATTATTTAAATTAGCAACAGTTTTAGGGTTAACTTTTGAAAAAGCCCAATTGTCAGTGACAGAGTTAAGCACTGTTTTATCAAATGTTTCAAAAGAAACTGGACTTGAATTTAAAAGTATGGAAGATTTAATTAAAATCAGAAACGATGCGCGCGCTGAAAAAAACTGGGAAGTTGCTGATAAAATCAGAATTAGCTTAGATAAAGCCGGAATTGTATTAAAAGATTCAAAGGAAGGCACTGCTTGGGAATTAAAATAGTAAAAAAAATATTAACAATATTTTTATATATTTTATTGTGTTTTAGCTGGCAAAATTGTGCTTTTGCCGGAGAAGTTGGTGATATTGTAAGAGTCGGCTTAACAGACAATAATTTTCAAAATGTACTAAAACAAGATATTACAATTTTTGGAACTGCAGAATGCGATATATGCGACAAAATTTCTCGTAAAGTTTTAATTCATATTCCTGCTAACTCAGAAATTAATATAAAAAATGGACTTTCAGGACTAACAGTCACATATAATGTTTCTGTAGCTACGCTTAGAGATTTTGTTATTATTTGCCCTTCTGGCTTGTTAGGTGTAAAAGATTTAAAACGAAAAGGCAAACAAGCTTTATATCATGGTGCATTTGAAGTTACACAGTCAAAAGACCATAAAGGCTTTTATTTAATTAATCTTATTGAAATTCAAGATTATTTAAAAGGGGTTGTTCCAAACGAAATGCCTATTAAATTTGGGCTTGAAGCTTTAAAAGCTCAAGCGGTTGCGGCAAGAAACTATGTTTTAACACCACGGACACAAGCTTATAGTGAATTCAATGTTGTCGATAGCGTATCAAGCCAAGTTTATTTTGGAGCAAACACAGAAGAAGATTTATCTACACGCGCAGTATTAGAAACAGATGGAGTTTTAGCATTATATGATAATATGCCGATTTTAACCTTGTACAGTTCTACTGCTGGCGGATATACAGAAAGTTATGCATTCTCATTTTCAGATCCATTAACAAAAGCTTTTCCTGCAGCTCACAAACCTTATTTAGTAGCGGTTCCTGATAAAGAAGAATTTGAAAAACTTGATAATGAGGAAAAAGCCAAAGAATTTTATACAAATAAAATTCCATCTTATGATGTTGATTCGCCATATTATCGCTGGCAAAAACAATGGGCGGTTGGCGAATTGGAAAATGTTTTAAAAAAGACACTAGTTGCTCAATCAAAAACAGGTTTTATTAATCCTATATTTACACAAAATGATGATTTGGGTAGGATAAAAGATATTAAAGTAATGAAGAGAGGCGCTTCTGGTAAGGTTGTCGAATTAGATTTAATGACAACAAAAGGTTGCTATAGAATTTCAAAAGAACTTGTGATAAGAAGAGTTTTTCAAAAAAATGGAATTTCTTTACCTAGTGCAAATGTCGTTTTTGAAAAAAAATCAGATAATGAAGGCAATATTACTGACATAATAGCATACGGCGGAGGCTTTGGACATGGGGTCGGTATGAGCCAATATGGAGCCGGATATATGGCAACTAAATTAAATCAACCTTATTATAACATTTTAAGACATTATTATAAAAATATTACATTAGGCACAATGCCTGTTTTAGTATCAAATAACGAAGTTAAACAAAATTTTTGGGCTCCAATTGGGCGTGCACAAATTGTTATAGTAGGTCAATCGGTTCCCAAAATTAGCGTAATAATTAATGGCAAACGACAAGAATTCACAATTGAAAAAGGTTTATTCCAACGCGATGCAAAAATTGATATTTCAAGATTTATTGAAGATGGGGAAAACAATATTATTTTTCAACCGTCAATTTGTCCTCTAAAAATGTATGTAGAATTAGTTGAAAAACTAAACGTCGATTAAGGATAGTTTACAAGTGGAAAATACAAAAAACGAAACAATGGGAGTCTTAAAAGCAGCTTGGCTTATAGCATTAGTTACAATAGCCAGTAAACTTATAGGCTTTGTAAGAGATATGGTAGTTGCAAATTTTTACGGTGCAACATTAGTTTCTGACGCATATTTTTATGCTCTTCAAATTCCATCATTAGCAATAATCATTTTAGGTGGAGTTGGCGGCCCATTTCATAGTGCAACGGTTGCAGTATTTTCAAAACTAATTCCAAATATCAATTCTAAGCCTACGGAAGTTGTAAATAAATTATATAGCACTTTTTTAACAATAACTTTTATATTTTTTGCAATACTTGCGATTATAGGTTATTTCTTTGCCGATAAAATCATGGGTTTAATAATTTCTGCAGGCTCACCGGAGTTAATAAACTTAGCCACACAGCATTTTAAAATTATGTCACCAATAATTTTAATCGGAGGAATTATCGGTATTTATTATGGCTTATTAATTTGTCATAACAAATACATTTTACCTAATTTATCACCAATGGTTTTAAGTTTAGTAGTAATAGTGTCTATTTCACTAGCTCGTAATGATAATACCGGTATGGTATTAGCTATAGCAACGACAGTAGGTGCAATTTGCCAATTATTATTACAATTTCCAGCAATTAGAAATATAGGTTATCGAATTAAACCTAATTTAGACATTACTAATAATCAGAATCTAAAAAATCTTATGGAATTATTATTTCCTGCCATTTTAAGTTCAACAATGGGACAAATTACAATATATATTGATATGTTTTTTGCCTCTATTTTAAAAGAAGGAGCTTGGACTTCCGTTGTATTTGCTAATAGAATTTTTCAATTTCCGGTTGGGATATTAGTAACAGCATTTTTGGTTCCATTATTTCCAATTTTTTCAAGGCTAGCTGGAGAACAAAAATTTGATGATATAAAAACATATTTTAATAAAGGTGTCGGCGTTTTATTTTTTACGGCAATACCTATGATAATTTTAATATTGACCCTCGCACAAGACGGCATATCGTTAGTATTTGAAAGAGGAGCTTTTGATTCTAACGCTGTTGTTATGGTATCAGAGGCCTTGTGTTTTCTATCATTTTCAATATTGCCTTATGTATTTAGAGATTCTATAACTCGCGTATATTATGCATTTAATGATTCAAAAACACCTTTTATTATAGCAATGACATCTATTTTACTAAAAGCCATTTTGAATTACATCTTGATAATCAAATTAAATATGGGCATCGCAGGTATTACGCTTTCAACCTCTTTTATAACTTTATTTAATGCAACATGTTTAGGTTTATTAATTTCTAAAAAAATTAAACTTGATTATAAAACTTTGTTCTTTAATTTTGCAAAAATGCTATTAGCAGGCTTTATAACTTTTGTTGCTTGTATATTAATATGCTTAGAATTCAACAATGTTCATTTAACAAAATACCTCTTTGAATTAACCAAAATTCTTGTTGTGATACCTACATGTTTAATAATATATGTTGGCTTAAATCTTTTATTTAAAATGGATTATGCCCAAGAACTTGTTGGAAGAGTTTTAAAACACAAATAAAAATTATTCATTCAAAGCTTTAATTATACAATCTGCAACTTCTTGTGCCGAATATTTGTCAGAAAGCTTTGATTTAACCTCTCCTAGTTCATTAATCATCATTTCACGCGCATTTTTATCATACAATAATTTTTCTGTTTCATAACAAATATTTTTAACTGTAAATTTTGACTGCACAAGTTCAGGTACAATATCTTTATTTGCAATAATATTAGGTAAACAAACTCTTTTAATGCATCTTACCATTAAGTATATTAAATATAAAAGGTAGGGCCCTTTATAGCCAATAACCATTGGGGTTTTATACAAAGCCGCTTCTAAAGCAACAGTTCCTGATGCTAAAATTAATGAATCAGAAACGCTCAATAAAGCTTGATTTTCGCCCTTAATAATTTTATAATCAATGTCGTTAAAATATTTATTAAAAACCTCATCTGATAAATTTGGAGCTTGTGAAAAACAAATTTGCAATTCGGGATGCTTTTTCTTTAAAATATCAGCAGATTTCAAAAAAGTTTTTGCTAAAAAATATAATTCTAAAGGTCGCGAGCCTGAAAACACTGAAACAAGTGGCTTATTAATATCTAAACCGTGTTTTTGAAAAAATTCTTCTTTGTTAGCTTTTTGTGGTAACTGTTTTACTAATGGATGACCACAATAATGGACATCAATACCGGCTTTTTTATACATTTCCACTTCAAACGGGAATATGCACAAAACCTTATCAACATATTTTTTTATCCCATTAATTCGCCATTTGCGACTTGCCCATATTTGAGGTGGAATATAATGAAATACTTTGATACCTTTACCTTTTAAATGCTTTGCGACACGCAAATTGAAGGTGCCATAATCAATTAACAAAACTAAATCCGGTTTATATTCATTAAGAATATAATCACTAACGCGCTTTTCTAAAGCTAAATGTTCTTTTATAATTTTAAAACTAATACCAAAAGCAGACATTTTTGAATGATCGCAAAACAATTTTGCACCTGCTTTTTTTAAATTTTCACCGCCAATACCCTCAACCTCGACATCTGAAAATTGTGATTTTAATATTTCCACAACTTTACCGGCATGCATATCGCCTGAATATTCACCTGTTATAATAAAAACTTTCTTCATATTAAACTGCCATTACAACAATGTTATGTTTATCTGCAAATTTTATAACTTCTTCTTTATCAACAATAATAGTTTCACCAGCTTCAACGGCTATTAAATCGAGTTTATATTTTTGCATTGTTTTTAAAGTTCTTAACCCTATTGCAGGGATATCAAATCTTTTATCTTGAGATGGTTTTGCAACTTTTATAACCCTTGCATGTCTTTTTGCCAATTTTCCACCGCGTCTAATACATCTATCAGTACCTTCTATAGCTTCAACAGCCATAATCATTTTATCTTTTATAATAACTGATTGACCAATATCAAGTTTACCGCTTTCTTTGGCTAACCAATAACCATAATTTACATCATCAACCTGTTCTTGGGTTGGTTGTATTTTACCCAAAACGCCAGATGGAATCATTAAATTTTTTATAAATAAAGTTTGATCAAGAATCGTAATACCAATTTTTTCAAGCTCTTCAATTATATATAACATTACTTTATCATCATTCAACCTAATTGCTTTTTTTATCATATCAAGAGCTTTTATATCAAATTTGGGACGTTTTAATAAAATTGTTTTACTAACTTTACCCAAAAAAGTTAATTGCTTTATACCTTCCTTTTTTAAAACTTCTTCAATCTTCAAAACTTCACCGGGGCCAAAAGAATAAACCTTAGAACAATATTTTTTCAATTGAGAATAATTATCATTTGATAAAGAAATAGCTACGACTTCAAGCCCATTTTCTTTTGCCTGTTGAGCCATAATCACAGGAAGCAATCCATCACCTGCTATTAAACCTTGTTTTTGTTCTAATGCTATTGTCATTTTCCCTCCAGAGAAATTCTTAATTATAATCTTGAAAAGACTTCTACATCTATATTATCATAAGTTTTATCAAAGAAATATGCACTACTTGCAATCATAGCAGCATTATCAGTACAATATTTCATTTGAGGAGCAAAAACTTCATACCCCTCATTTTTCAAATTAAATATTTTTTTTCTTATTTCAGAATTAGCAGCAACACCACCGGCTAACACAACCTGTTTATATTGTTTTTCTTCGAGTGCTTTTTTTACCTTTTTTAATAATGTTGAAGAAACACATTCTTGAAAACTTGCACAAATGTCATTTGTCGGCATCTCTTTACCATCAAAACTTTTAACCAAACGTAACACTGCAGTTTTTAATCCGCTAAAACTAAAATTATAACCTTCTACCTTAGCTTCAGGCAATTTAAACGCAAAAGGATTTCCTAATTGTGCCAATTTATCAAGTTTTGGTCCACCAGGATAAGGCAAACCAATTAAACGAGCAACTTTATCATAAGCTTCACCCACTGCATCATCAATAGTTTCGCCGATAATTTCTAATTCGCTATAAGATTTAACATCAATAATTTGTGTATGCCCGCCACTAACTAATAACGCAATAAATGGTGGTTCAAGATTTGTATCAATAAAATTAGCACTTATATGCCCGATTAAATGATTTACACCGATAAAAGGTTTATCATAAGCTAAAGCCAACGATTTTGTTGCGTTTAGTCCGACTAATAAACAACCGACAAGTCCAGGACCAACAGTACCTGCAAATGCTGTAATGTTATCAGGTTTAACGTTAGCCTGCTTAAAAGCTTCTTCTACAACAATGTTTACAGCTTCAAGGTGTTCACGAGCAGCAATTTCAGGAATAACTCCACCAAATTCTTCATGAATTTTTATTTGCGAAGCAACAACATTAGCTAAAACTTCTCTTCCGCCCTTAACAATTGCACAAGCTGTTTCATCACAACTGGATTCAAGCGCTAATATTAAAGAATTTTCATCAATTGTAACAGGTTTGTTACTGAATAATGTATTTTTAATCTTGTTCATAGTAGCATTATAATACAAATATAGGTAATAAAAAATGAAATTTTTAGACAAAGCAAAAATTAGAATAATATCAGGTCATGGCGGTAACGGTATGGTCGCTTGGCGTAGAGAAAAATTTGTGGATAAAGGTGGCCCAGCAGGTGGTGATGGAGGTCGAGGTGGTGATATATATTTTATCGGAGATAAAAATATGTCAACCTTACTTGATTTTAAAATAAAATCTGTTTATAAAGCTCAAGCTGGAGAAAATGGTGGTATCAAAGGAATGCATGGAGCTTGTGCAAAGAATTTGTATATAAGAGTGCCATTGGGAACAGTTGTGCGCGATACAAAAACCGGAAATATCATTGCAGACATCACAGAAGATGCCCAATCAGTAATTGTAGCAAAAGGCGGACGCGGTGGACGTGGTAACGCACGATTTGCAACAGCTCAAAAAAGAGCACCTCAATTTTGCGAACCCGGAGAACCAGGGATTGAAAGAGTTTTGGAATTAGAATTAAAACTTATTGCAGACATTGGTTTATTAGGTATGCCAAATGCCGGTAAATCAACATTTATAAGCGCTGTAAGTTCTGCCAAACCTAAAATTGCAGATTACCCTTTTACCACACTAATTCCAAATTTAGGTGTTGTAAAAAAATCTGATGAAGGTGCTTATGTAATAGCTGATATTCCCGGTTTGATAGAAGGCGCCTCTGAAGGAGTCGGCTTAGGACATGAATTTTTACGTCACGTAGAGCGTTGCAGATTTTTGATTCATATCGTAGATTTAACAGCAGAGAACCCTGTAAATAATTTTAAAATTATTAATGAAGAGTTAAGAAAACATTCCACAGGGCTCGCAAATCTTTATCAAATTATTGTACTAAATAAAATTGACTCTATTTCAAAAGAAGATCAAGAGAATTTCGAAAAACAATTCAAAAATTTTTCTGATGACGTATTTTTAATATCAGCTGTAACAAAAGAAAATCTTGAAAAATTACTATATTTTATTGAGAAAAAAGTTGATGAAATACCAAAACCAGAATTTGATATTGACGTCGTTGACGAGGATTTAGGAGCTTTTGATAATGATGATAGCGATTTTGAAATCACAAAATTTGCAAAAGGTGCTTATCTAGTTTCTGGCGGAAAACTTAATAGATTAGCAAAAGTTACAGATGCTAGAAATACCGAACAAGTTGTTAGATTGCAAAACATCATGAAAAGCATGGGAGTTTTTGATGAACTCAAAAAACGAGGTCTTAAAAACGGCGACACAGTAGTACTAGCCCACCTTGAGTTTGCATACTATGACGATGAGATTTGGGGATAAAAATTTATTGCCTCAAATAAAGAAAACTAATACTGAATATTTTGATTTACTTCAATATATTTATACATATTCAATAAAATGCCTGCCGGAAAAAAATATTTATTATTACAAGGCGTAATTTTTAAAATAGAATTTTTACTATCGATTCCCGCAACAGTTGCTAGATATTTATCTTTACCAACAGCAAAAATAACATATCCGTTTTCTGTCTGAATTTCATCAGTACTAAAACGATTTGCGCCAATTGCCGCAATGGTTAAATAAAATAACTTTTCTTTATTAATTGCAAACATTTTTGAACAATTTTCATAAGAAATATTTTGCGGAGTTGTTAAATTTGCCACAGATTGTGAGTTCGAAACTGTTGTTTGCACAGAAGCCGAATTAGAATTAGATTCAGCATTAACCAACGGACAAAAAATTAAAACTAATAAAATAAATATTCTTAACTTCATAAAAACATTTTAGCATAATAAAAAACAATTTGCAGTGCTAAAGCGAAATAGATTTGCACTAACTATAAACAAAAGGTGGCCCATTTTTAATTTCAAACAAAATATTATCAGCCATAATTTTTAACTCTTCAACAGGCTTACCGCTTTTAAGCTGAATTTGAAATTCTTCACACAAAGGATTTATTGCGGATTCCTTTTTTGCTTTAAAATTTTTTAATTCTGTAGCTACTAACCTTTTTTGCAAATTCAATTCTGTTTGCGCATTGTATTTTTTCACTTGAACATCTTTAATCGCTTCTACAGAGCTTTTTCCACAATAACCTAATGCTGAAATTCCAGCAATACCTAAAAACAAATTTTTAAATTGCGGATTTTTGGGATTCATAAGCCAATCATAGAAAAAAGATAAATAATCATTTACATGCGAAAAATATGTAATTTTATTTCTACCGGAACCGCCAATTGCCCCGTTAACTTTTTCTGTCGCACGATTCATTGATTTTTTTAATTCTTTTGCAAAAATTTCTTTTTCTTCTTTGCTTAAATTCATTTTACTTACGACATCTTCAATATCTTCAGGCTTTGCATAAAGTTTTTCTAACATTGATTCTATCACATATTTATATGCATCAATTCCTTTTAAAACATTACCATCATGGTCTTTTACTGGAATAATTTTTTCTTTTTCGTTAAAAGATTTTATAATATTATCAAGCCCTTTCCTTGTATTTTCAGCACTTTTTTTAATTAACTCATCACTTTTTCTTATATTTTTTGCAGAAATTAAGCCTAATAAAAGTGTTGCAAGAATTGAAGAACCACCAACAAACCACGTTAAATAATCCTTGTTTAAAGCATCTTTTTTATTTTGTTTTTTTGTTTTAAAAGCTGGTGAATATGTATTTTTTAAATTTTGCGCAAAAACCTTTGCATTAGATGATAACATACTTCTGATAATTTGAATTTTGCCCGAAAAAGATTGTGTTTCGACTTGTATTAAATTCTCTTGCAAATTCTTTTGAATATCAGCTTCACGTTTTTTTATCCAAATATCTTTGTAAGCATCAATTATATTTTTACAAACAAAAACCGTTGCGCTAAGCGTAATTATACCAATTGCAGAAAGTATCGTTTTTCTGTTTGGAGTTTGAATCATGCTAAAAATACTTTGATGAATTTCGTTATTTATACAATGATTGCGAGTGATTCCGGGCAACAAAAATTCTTCAGTTGAATCTAAATGTTTTTTGGAAGAACGTTTTATCATAGCAGTAAAAATACCTAGTATTCCCATAGATAAAACAGAAGCTCCGGCGACTATTAAAGGCGCATTACTTTTTTTAGTTTCTTTTTCAAAAACTTTTTGTGGCAAATCAACTTCGGATTCTGATATCAAAAGAGTATCAAGAGTTTCATCAAGAGATAACAAAGGATCTTTGACAAAAGAATTTACAATAATCCCTTCTTTGATATTGTTAGAATTTTTGATTTGTGTATTTGTCATATTACGCTGATATCGCTTTGATTCAGCATCATTGTTGATTTTTTGAACTATTGCCATTGTTTTTATCTTTCTTTAAAATTTTTATTTGAAAATTTTTTATAACACTTTTTAAATTAAAAATCTTTTTATCCTCATCTATTTCAGTTTCTTCTTCATCAGTATTATTTTTTTTACCTATTTTAAATAAGTTTTTAAATTTATTTTTTAAATTACTCATTATGTCGGCAATTTTTTTATTAATAAAAGCTTTAGCTTCACCTAAAACTGCCGTTAATTTTTCTGTAATATCTACGATTTTTTGCTTTATTTCAACGATTTTGTTTATAGTATTAATCACTATATTTACAGTCGACTTAAGCACTTTTACTAATGGTATAGCAAGATTTTTTACACAAAAAGCAATAGGTTTTAACAAAATACTTGAAGAAATTTGTTTTTGAAAATTTTGCATTTTTTGTATTAAATTTATCAATTGATTTTCAAAATTTTTAATACTTTCAAGATAACTTTTTTGTGCAATTTGGTGATTTTTTTTAGCTAAAGCTCTTGCTTTTAAAATATTTCCCATCATGACACATTCGTGATACGTCATTTCGCCGATTTTGCGATTTCTATCAGATTTTCTCATTGAGCCACCGCCGGAGCAAATAGGGCATGTTCCTGCGGGCAAACCGTGAGGACAAGTACCGGCTTTCATTTTAGATATTTCTTGAACAGCTTTAGACATATATTAAAAAACTTCCCCATATTTAACTCGGGAAAGCTCTCAATACTTTGACCCGAAGTATTGTTAAAATATTTGAGTATTCCGGCTTTAACGGTTGCGGCACAGTCTTGGATTTCCACCAAAGTTTCCTCTATTCATTTTTATATAATGATAAAATACATATATATAGTAGTCAAGCATAATAGAAATACATGCCTTATTCTGACTGTTCACTTACACTTTCCCTGTCATCCTGAATTTATTTCAGGATCTGACAAGTTGGCTGAAGTTAATATAAGTAAGAAAGTTGCTTAGCGCAAGGTTTTGCACCAGTAAGATGCTGAAACGAGTGACTCATGACAAATAAAGCTTATCCGCAAGCCCGACTGGATTCAAAAAAAATAGGTTCAAAATATGAATATTTGTAACAATATTTAAAAAAGATGTTATAAATATGTAAACATGTGGAATTAAGAATATATATGTAATATAATAAAGGCATAGGATGTGTCGTCGATGATGGATGTATGCTCTAAACCACAATTTAATAAAATTGATTTTATCTGCGCAAAAAGCTTATTTGACGTGGCTTTTTATAATACTTACATCACGAAACTTTTATATAAGAAATCACAAATCATACATGACAAAAATCACTGTCAAGACTGTCTTTGCGCTCTCGGGGGGGGGGGTAAAACCGCTCATAGCAAGGGTTTTAGCTTATCACTCAAAACTTTTCGGAGGTGTGCATGATTAGCATTACCACCGATTTAACAAACTTAATGCTAAAAAGCAT
>CAKVIC010000015.1 GCA_934754655.1 uncultured Candidatus Melainabacteria bacterium
TTTAACCTTATATTTATAAAGTAATTGACTCAATAAAAATTGCTTGTTTTAAAATAAATGTTAAGAAAATGTTACAATAACAAAGAAAAATTTCGAAAACTTGCCATTTTTTTTGAATTTTTTCACGTTCTCATTTATTTTAAATTTTGTAAAGCACATGTTGCAATTAAAGAATATTTATATTAACATATTCTTGTCAGAAAAACCCACAATTAAATATTCTTTAATTACCAAGTTTTGGTGATTTGTTTTGTTTGATATTTAATTGTTTAAAAATGTTTACAAGTAGTTAAAATATGTTAGAAAACAAGAAAGGTTTAACATGTCAGAAGAAAAAAAAGAAATGGTAGACGAAATTACCCAAGAAACTGTTGAAGAAACAGCTGAAGTGGCAGAAGAAGTTGCTGTTGAAGAAGTTATCACTGAACTTCCGGCAAAAAAACAACGTTCTAGAAGAAAGAAAGTTGAAACTCAAGAAACAAAACCGGAATCTGAATGGAAAGAACAAGTTGTTCAAATCAGCCGTGTAACAAAAGTTGTTAAAGGTGGTAAAAAATTAAGCTTCAGAGCAATTGTTATCGTTGGAAACAAAAAAGGACAAGTTGGTGTTGGTTGTGCTAAAGCAGCTGAAGTTATCATTGCTATCCAAAAAGCTATTGCTGATGGTAGAAAGAACTTAATCACTGTTCCTATTTTCAAAACAACAATTCCACACCCAATCACAGGTCGTTCAGGCGCTGGCGCAGTTATGCTAAGACCAGCTTCTCAAGGTACTGGTATTATTGCAGGTGGTGCTGTTCGTTCAGTTCTAGAACTTGCTGGTATTGAAAATATTCTTTCAAAATCATTAGGTTCAAAATCACCGCTTAACGCTGCTAATGCAACTATGGAAGCTTTAAAATCACTTAGACCATTCTCTGAAGTTGCAAAAAAACGTGGTTTAACAATGGCTGAATTATTAAACTAGTAGGCTATTTAAGTTATAGTTTGAAATGAAATAATAAGGATTATAAAAATGGCAAAGACAAAAGAAACAAAAGTAAAAATTAAACTTGTAAGAAGCTTAATCGGATGTTCAGAAGCTCAACGCAAAGTTGCACAAGCTTTAGGACTAAGGAAGCTTAACCAAGTTGTTGAACATAACAACAGCGCAACTATTATGGGTATGGCTAAGAAAATTTCTCATTTAGTTGAAGTATCTGAATAATAGTTAATAGTAGTACAAGTATTTTAGTAAAGGATAAAAATTATGGCAGATAAAATTTTATTAGAAGATTTAGCTCCTGCTGAAGGTGCTACATCAAAATCAAAAAGAGTAGGACGTGGTCGTTCTTCAGGTCATGGTAAAACTTCTTGCCGTGGTCATAATGGTGAAGGACAACGTTCTGGAAGAACTTCTAAAAGAGGTTTCGAAGGTGGTCAAATGCCTGCTTACAGAAGATTACCTAAATTAAAAGGCTTCCAAATCATTAATCAACGCAATTATGCAGAAATCAATGTTGGCAGACTTGAACAATTAGGTCTTTCAGAAGTTTCTTTAGCAACTTTGAAAGAAATCAGAAAAGCTCATCCTTCTTGTGATGGTTTGAGAATTTTAGGTAATGGCGAAATCAAAAAAGCTATTAACGTTGTTGCAAACTATGTAACACCATCAGCTAAAGAAAAAATTGAAGCAGCAGGCGGAAAGGTTGAATTAGTATAATGGCACAAGGAATGAGAATGCCGACAACGGCAGATTTAGTTTCAATGTGGAACGCATCAGGACTTAAAGAAAAAATCATTTTTACTTTTTTAATGTTAGTTGCGTTTAGATTCGGCATACACATGCCTGTGTATGGCATAAACAATGAAATGTTTGCTAACTTGGCATCACAAAACAATTTACTAGGTTTTCTAGATTTGTTTACCGGTGGCGCTTTAGGTAAAGTTTCAATATTTGCTTTAGGTATTGGACCTTACATCACATCATCAATTATTATGCAATTAATGGCGGTTATTATTCCATCATTAGAAAAATTGCAAAAAGAAGATGGTGAAGCTGGCAGAAGAAAGCTTTCACAATATACAAGATTATTCACAGTTGTGTTAGCGGTATTTCAATCTATAATATTCATGGCTTATATGGCGCACATGCCAAATTCTATTACTGCGTCAGTTAGTCATGTAATGTTTTATATCTCATCAATCCTATCATTAACAGCAGGTTCTGTTTTAGTAATGTGGTTATCTGAACTTATTACAGAAAAAGGTATTGGTAACGGTGGTTCTTTAATCATCTTTGCCGGTATTTTATCAGGTATACCTATTTATTCATCAAGAACCGCGCAAATGGTATCTAATGATTCGTCATTAGCTTGGGGGTTGGTATTATTATTAACAATATTCTTTGTTACTATGATTTTCATAGTTATAATGCAAGAAGCTATTAGAAAAGTTATTATAGTTAATCCAAAAAGACAAGTTGGTAATAAAGTTTACGGCGGAGTTAATACATTTATTCCGTTTAAGCTAAACCCAGGTGGTGTAATGCCAATCATCTTCGCGGTTGCAATATTATTATTTCCTTCAACCGTCTTAAGTTTGTTAGGAACAAGTTTACCGGCTGGTAATATTGCTAACGTAGTAAGCTTTTTGAACAAATTATTTAGCCCTAGCGGTTTGTCATATTACGTAATTTATTTCTTGATGATTGTTTTATTAACCTTCTTCTATGCATCAATTATGCCTAATATGCAACCAAAAGAAATTGCTGATAATTTGAAAAAATATGGTTCATCAATTCCTGGGATTAAACCTGGAAAACCAACGGCGGAAGCTCTTGATAAAATTTTAACAAAAACGACTTTTATCGGCGCTTTAGCATTAGGTTTGATAGCATTAATACCTGCATTTGCAAGTTACGTAACACGTATAACAACCTTCCAAGGTATAGGAGCAACCTCTTTAATAATCATGGTCGGTGTTGCACTTGATTTGATTAACCAAGTAAAAACTCATTTACTTGCAAGAAATTATGAATCATTCTTAAAAGAATAATTTGTTAAAAATAAATACAAACTAAAATAAATCCCTAAAACCAGTATTTAATCAGTTTTGGGGATTTATTTATTGACATAAAAAATTAAATTCTATTATATAATTAAAACTCTTCACTTTATTTTTGATAAAAAATCTGTTATCATAATAAATAAAATGGGAGTTTATATATGAAAAACAAAGCGTTTACTTTAGCAGAAATTTTGGTTACATTAGGTATCATTGGGATAGTTGTTGCCGTTACTTTACCTTTAGTAAATAAGGCAAAACCTGATAATACTAAAATAATGTTTTTAAAAACTTATCAAGAAATGGTCAAAGCTATTCAAGAAAGCGCTTATAATACCGCGATTTATCAACCAACTTATGAATATGAAAAAAACGGTGGAGCGCAATA
The DNA here is from genome assembly GCA_934754655.1 of uncultured Candidatus Melainabacteria bacterium. Taxonomy (GTDB): domain Bacteria; phylum Cyanobacteriota; class Vampirovibrionia; order Gastranaerophilales; family Gastranaerophilaceae; genus CAG-196. The sequence goes on from CAKVIC010000015.1 coordinate 3,434, forward strand.
TATCACGCAAATTAAACATCCATTATTAAGTGTATATGGCCCTGATATTACTTTACCTAATGGGGATGTCTTAACAAATGCAGTTCAAAAAAATAAGATTTGTAATGTTTTAGCGTCCGCTTTTGGGGTATCGGGTTCTGGTTGCAGTAGTACTGATAATACAACTAAATCTCCAAGTGAATTTGACAAATCTTTTACTATTAAAGGCGGAGTTGATGTTTGGGTAACTACAAAATTCCCTGAATATAGCGAATTTTATGAGGTTTTTAGCGCTGATGCAGCAAGAAAAGATTATTTTACCGTAATTTATTTTGACGTTAATGGAAGTGCATCACCTAATTGTTATTACCACGCAACAGGTTGCAAAACTCCTGACAGATTCAAATTAATTGTATCTAGAGATGCAGAAGTTTATATAGCAGATCCGGTCGGACGTTATTATTATAACAATCAAACAAGTGTCAAGAAAAAAGACATGACAATTGATTCTAGCGAAAAAGTATACAAAACAATGGAAGATATTAGTTATGCTTTAAATGATTTAAATTTAACAGAAACCGTTAATGAAATCAAAACAAAAAGCGCTACAGCGGAAGAATTTATACCTGATGAAAATAGCGACGGTTCAGATAACCCACAAGGAAGCGGAACTTTCGGCAAACTTAACAATGACCGTACTCAAACAGGAACCGATGATGGAATAGGTAAAGAGGTTCAAAAAAATAACCAAAGTTCAACAGAAACTACCACAACAACTCCATCACGACCATCACGTGGCAGCGGTTCTACAATCAAGATTGGTAAATAAATTTATTGTGCATACTACAAATATTAAAAAGTAGGAAGTTCAAAATAATCCAGATTATTTTACAACTTCTAGAGTCGTATAATCATTCAAATATGGCAAATGTTCTTCTGTTATTAATTCTCCAGGTAATAAGATTGAAATTCCCGGAGGACATTCTGCAATAACTTCTGCAGAAATTCTTCCTACAGCATCTTCTTTTGCAACAGTTTCTTTTTCTGCATAATACGCCTCACGCAAGCTCATTTCAATAATTGGGGTGAGCATTGGCATGTGTTTACGATTTTCTAAATAACAAATATCTGTATAATTATTTGTTGCAATTTTTTCCAAAGCATCAGCCAAATAAACAAAATCAGAGCGCTTATTTCCCATATTACATAATATTAAAACTCCGATATCAGATGCTGATTCAACTTCTATGCCAAAATCTATTTCCAAAATAGATTCCAAACGTTTGCCTGAAAGTCCATCTATTTTTATAAAAACTTTTGTTACATCAGTTTTGTAACCAAAGTCTGATTTTAATTGATGAAGATTTGGAATAGAATCAAGTCTTGTTCTTAAATACTTAGCATTTTTAATCATTCTTTCTAATAATGCTTGACCTGATTTAGATTCTAAAGTTGCTCTTGCAGAATCTAAACTTGCTAACAACAATAATGATGGGCTTGTAGTATGCAAAAGTTTTAACGCTTTTTCTACATCATCAGGGTTTATCAAAGAATTTTTTGCAATATGCAACATTGAACTTTGACTCATGCTTCCACCAGTTTTATGTAATGAATGTACAACCGCGTCTGCACCAAGTTTTAATGCTGTTTCAGGTAAATGTTTATTAAAATTCCACAAACAACCATGAGCTTCATCAACTACTAAAGGAATATTATATTTTTTGCAAACTGCGCTAATTGATTTTATATCAGATACAACACCTTCATAAGTCGGATTTGTTATCCACACTAAACCTACATTATCATTATTTTTTATAGCCTGTTCAATATCAGATGCTTGAATATTTCCCCAAACAGACCAATCCTCAATTCGATTCGGGCAAATCCAAATAGGCTCTGCACCTGAAATCATCAATCCGGTAAGCGCTGAACGGTGACAATTTCTGTTTATTATAACTTTTTGTCCTTTTTTAGTTAAAGCCATACCGATTGCTAAATTACCGGCCGTTGAGCCATTTAACAAGAAGAAAGTTTTTTGAGCACCAAAAGCTTTTGCAGCGAGTTCCTGAGCTTCTTTAATCGGCCCTGTTGCCGGATGAAGAGTGCCTAAATTATCAAATTCATCAGTTGTATCAATATTTAAAACTTTTTCACCAACTAATTTTTTAAAATCCTTGTATATTGCACGCCCTTTTGTATGCCCAGGAATATGAAATTGATAAGTTGGATTGTCGCAAGCTTTTTTAAGTGCTTCAACAATTGGGGCGCAAACTTTTTGTGAATCTGCAAGATTTGTATATTGTTTTAATTGTTTAATTTGTTTAGCCAAAATTCTATTCCCTTAAAAAATATTAGTTGATTCTTGATTATTATAATACTCAAAAAAAAATTAATTTGCTACTTTTTTATATTTAATTTTTGGGATAGAATAAAACTAATTGGAGAATTAAAAAATGGCAGAAAAAGTTTTAGTTTTAGGTTTGTCAAAAAGCGGAATTGCGGTTGCTAAATATTTAAAACATCACGGTTATGACGTTTATTTAACTGAAAATAAAAAAGAGGTTGATGTAAAAAAAGTTAAAGAATTAGAGCAGGAAGGAATCAATGTTGAATATGGCGCTCATACACCAAAATTCATTGATAACGCAAGTTATGCAATTACAAGTCCGGGTATTCCACCAAAAGCTGAAATCTTTAAAATGTTAAGCAAACGTAATATTCCGGTAATTTCAGAAGTCGAATTTGCTTGGCAAAATTCTGATATACCTTTTATTGCTATAACCGGAACTAATGGCAAAACAACCACAACTGCTTTAATTTCTCATATTTTATCAGAAAAATTCGATGCTCCGGCTTGCGGAAATATAGGAATTCCTTCAACAGAGTTTATTGAAAAAGACCTTGATTTTTTGGTATGCGAAGTTAGCTCTTTTCAAGCAGAAATGACAAAAAACTTCAAACCTTTTATTTCCGTTTGGACAAATTTTACACCTGACCATATTGACTGGCATGGTGGATTAGAAAATTATTTTAACGCTAAAGCTAAATTATTTTTGGATAAACAAGCTCCGGAGTATGCAATTTTAAATGCTAAAGATGAAAAGTTGTTAGAGTTTTCTAAAAAATGCAAAAAATCAAAAGTATTTTTGTTTGATACTGAAAATTCGCCAAACGCTTGCTATATTAAAAACCACTCTATATGGTTCAAATCAAACAATGAAGAAGAGGAAATAATTTCATTACTGGATTGTCCTTTAGTTGGTCATCATAATTATCAAAATATTATGTGCGGAATAATTTGTGCTAAACTAGTCGGACTTAATAATGACGTAATTAGAGAAAAAATCTTGTCTTTCAAAGCTCCAGAACATCGTTTAGAAAAAGTCCGAACTCTAAATGGAATCACTTTTTACAATGATTCTAAAGCGACTAACCCTGAAGCGTCAATTGTTGCAATTGATTCCTTTAACGATGTTGATGTCGCGCTTATTTTAGGCGGACGCGACAAAAACACTGATTTAACACAAATGTGCGAATCTATCAATAAACATATAAAAACTGTTCTTTTAATAGGTGAAGCTACCGAAAGATTTGAAGAAAATTTGGAGAAAAATGGTTTTAACCATATAATAAAAGAAAAAACAATGGAGAACGCTATTGATAAGGCAATTAGTTTAAACCCTGATGTTGTTCTTTTATCGCCGGCATGCGCAAGTTTTGATATGTTCAATAGCTATGAACACAGAGGAGATGTTTTCAAAAAATATGTCTTATCAAAATAATAATCAAAGATATAATGAAGAAATTCCTGCAAAAAATATGCAGTCCGACAGACCTTTGTTGGTGGCTGTTATATTCCTTGTTGTTTTTGGCTTGATGTCAATTTTCTCAGCAAGTGCTCCAAAATGTATTGAAATGGGAGCTAATCCTACAAAATTTTTCTTGCAACAATTAATTGGTGTTGTAATCGGCTTATTAGGATTAAGATTTTTTTCTAATTTCAATTATAAACGCTTAATCAATTATACTTTGCCATTTGCGCTGCTTGTAATTGCAATGCTTTTTATTGTAAAAATAGCTGGTGTAACCGTTAACGGAGCGCAAAGATGGATAAATATCGGGCCAATAAATTTACAACCGTCAGAGTTTGCAAAACCTGCTGTTGTATTATTATTAGCTGGAGTTTTTCATAAAGATGTAAATATTTTTGACCAAACAAAATTTATAACCGCATTTTTGCCAATTTTATTAATGCTAATTTTAATTTATTTTCAACCAAATTTAAGTATGTTGTTACTTCTTGTTTTTACATCTGTAGCAATTTTTATTTGTGCCGGCGGAGATTTAAAACTGCTTGTATATGGTGCTTGTTGCTTTGTGCCTCTCCTTTTATTAAAAGGTTTAAGAGGATATCAGTCTGAAAGAATTACGACTTGGCTTCACCCTGAGGCAGACCCACTAGGTGCAGGCTATAACGTAATTCAATCACTTGTTGCATTTGCATCAGGTGGACTTTATGGTGTCGGCTACGGAAGTTCACGACAAAAACTAGCTTGGCTACCGGAAGCTCATACCGATTTTATTTATGCAGTAATTGGCGAAGAACACGGATTTATCGGATGTTTGTTTGTAATAATTTTATTTTGGACAGTTTTACAAAGAGGATTTATCATTGCAACAAAATGCCAAAATATGTATGGCAAATTACTTGCACTTGGATTAACTTTTTCAATCTGTTTTCAAGGATTTTTAAACATGTGGGTTGCAAGCTCTTTTGTTCCGGCAACCGGCGTACCAATGCCATTTATAAGTTATGGTGGCTCTTCTGTAATAGCTTCATTATGGATGGTTGGTATATTATTAAATATTTCAAAAGATAACATTAAACGAATAAGGAATTATAAAAATGTCAGAGTCGTGCAATAACGTCTATTTCGTCACTGGCGGCGGAACTGGCGGTCATATTTACCCTGCAATCGCAGTTGCGGATGCGCTTAGAGAGAATGCTAAAGTTTTTTATGTTGGAAACAAAAGAAACATGGAATTTGAGTTAGCAACTCAAAAAAAATACAAATTTCTGCATGTCAGTATTACTGGGATGCCAAGAAAGTTAAACCCTAAATTTTTCTTATGGACAATAAAACTTGTTAAAGCAATTTTATATTCAATAAGATACATAAAAAAATACAAACCCAAAGCCGTTTTTGCAACAGGAGGCTATGTTTCAGCACCAATGATTTTTGCGTGCAGAATTACAAAAACTCCTTATGTTATGCACGATTGCGATGCCATGCCAGGGCTTGTAACTCGTAAACTTTCATTAAAAGCAAAATATGTAACTTTAGCTTTTGAAAAAGCGAAACGATATATTTTTAATAAACACGCTGTCGTAACAGGAAATCCAATCAGAAAAGAATTCTCAACAATGACAGAAGCTGAAGCACAAGCAAACTTGAATTTGTCAAACAAGCTTACGCTTTGCGTGATGGGCGGTTCGCAAGGCGCAAAAACAATAAATAGCGCTGTCGTTGAAATATTAAAAGAATTAGTACAAGATTTTGGAGTTCAAGTAATTTTTCAAACCGGCAAAAAAAATTATAACGAGGTTATTGAAAAATTAAGCTTAATTTATCCCAACTGGGCGCAAGATAAAAATCTTGTATTAAAACCTTATTTTACAGATATGGTATCTGTCTTAAAAGCTTCTGATATAGCAATTTCACGCGCAGGTTCGTTGAGTTTGTCTGAAATAAGCGCAGCAGAAGTTGCGCCAATCTTGGTTCCATATCCTTATGCTGCAGCAAATCATCAACGAATAAATGCAAAATATTATGAAGAAATGGGAGCATGCATTTATATTGAGGACAAAGATTTTGAACCAAATACATTACGCGAGATTTTGATAGAAATGCTGGAAAATCCTATTAAGATAAAATATTTAAAACAAAATTCAAGCGCATTAGCAAAATTTGATGCAACTGAAAAAATTGTTAGCCTAATAAAAGAATAACCTTTTAACCTAAGACTTATACAGCACTGCGCTTTTTATCAAATTTTTAAATTTCACACATTATTTTTTCAAGTTGATTTACGGTATTTTCTACATCATCATTTATAATACTAAAATCATACTGTTTTGAATTTTCAATTTCATAAGCAATTGAATTTAATCTTTTTTGAATATTTTCTTCATTTTCAGTGTTACGTCCTCTTAAACGAGCTTCAAGCTCTTCTATCGAAGGTGGCGCTATAAAAATCAACACAGCATTAGGGTTTAAAGATTTTACATTAAGCGCACCTTTCGTATCAAGTTCCAAGATAATATTTTTATTCTCGTTCAAACATTTTTCAACATAAGATTTCTTTGTTCCGTATTTATTCCCTGAAAATTCCGCCCATTCTAAAAAATCACCATCTTCTATAACCTTTTTGAATTCTTCTTCTGATAAGAAAAAGTAATTTATTCCGTGTTGTTCACCGACACGGGGTTTGCGCGTTGTACAAGAAATGGATAATTCAAATTCAGGATGTCGAGCTAAAAACTCTTTTAAAACAGTACCTTTACCTACACCCGAAGAACCTGATATTACAAAAAGTTTGCCCATAATTAATCTTCCCTCAAACTTTCATGAATCGTTGTGCTGTAATTAAAACTTGATTCTTCTTTAATTTTTATGTCTGAAGAACTTTTTTGAGAAGGATTTTTATATTTATTAAAAGAACCCAATATTTTTTTACTTAATTCTGGAGAATCATCTTTTTGAGTACAAACTTCTATATAACACAATTTATCCATAATTTGTGTTACTCTCAAAGCTTTATCAAAGTCATCAGAATTATTTACACGTGTTGACCAAATATCTGATTCAAATGTGCGCGAAAACTTAGAATAATTGAGCTTATTAATATTATTAAATTCATCATTATCGTTTATACATAACAAACGTTCTGTTAAATATCCGTCATTATTAATTACAATAATTATTGGTTTAAAATTGTATCTTAAAATAGTTCCTAATTCCATCGCAGTCATTTGATGAGCACCATCTCCTGTTACTAAAATCGTTCTTTTGTCAGAAGCCGCAACACAAACACCTAATGTCGCAGGAGTCGCCCAACCAATTGACGCCCAAAGATTTTGAGTAAAGATATTGACATTTTTAGGAAATTTCATCTTTGCAACACCCTGAATTGCAGTTCCGGTTTCCACAACAAAATTATCATTATCTTTTAAAAATTCTTGCAATCTTGCATAAATATATTCTGAATTAAATTCTTGTTGAATAGAAGTCGGTGTATTATAACCTATATCTAATTTTTCGACTTGAAATTCTTTTGGTTCAAATTTTTTTGAAAGCTCATTTAACACATCCTGCATTTTGATATTTTCAAATCGCTCATTTTCTACTATAGTATAATTTCCTGCTATATAAATATGAGATTTTAAATCAAACGGAATTTTATTACCACAAGAGTTTAAATCACTATATATAACTCCGACAGAAATTAAGCAATCCGTATTATTAATATATTTTTCAGCCAGTGGATTTTCAAATTCTGCAAAATATCCACCTAAATAAGTTTTGCAATCATAATCAACAATATTTGCACCCATCAATAAATTTGTTACGGGGATTGCAGATTTTTCTACAAATTCTTTGAATTCTAAAACAGAATCATAGCGTTTTATTAAAATATCCGCCAAAATTACGGGTTTATAGGCTTTATTAATTTTATTCAGAATTTTTTCAACAGCTAAATTAAGTGTATCAACATTACTGCTCCAAAAATAATCTACGCACTTAGCACTTATTTCCATTAAAGCAATATCGCTTGGAATTGCTAAATAAACAGGTTTTTTTTCTTTAACAAAAACTTTTAAAAGTCTATCTATTTCAATTTTTGCATTATCACGATTCAAAAAAGCAGTCGTTTCAACGATTGGCTCAAAAGAATTTTCAAAAATTTGAAAACTTTGATTCTCAATAGTATGATGAAGTACTTTTTTTGCTTTTTGCGCATTAGTAGACGGCGCACCCACAATATTAAATATCGGCACATTTTCTGCCATTGCTCCTGCTATTGCATTAATTGCACTTAATTCGCCGACGCCATAAGTCATAACTAAAGCTCCATAACCTTTTTGACGCGCATAACCGTCAGCTGCATAACCGGCATTAAGCTCATTTGTACAATTATAAAATTTTATTTTAGGATTATTTTCAATCGCGTACAAAATATCAAAATTGTAATCTCCCGCAACTCCAAAAACATCAGTAATACCGAGATTTTCAAGATTTGTTATTAAATATTCAATTACATTCATAAAATTAAATTCCTTTAAATGCTAATAATAATTTTACTAATATTAGCACAAAAACATTGTCTGAAAAATTATCACTTTTCAGTATTTTCTATGTTATATCAAATAAATTTTCCAACAATTTTTATTATAAAAACCTTCAAAAATATTAATCTATTTAGTTGATTCTCATTCGGATTATTTACTACTTTTATTGTAGAAATTAAGCATGCCCATTTTTTTTGAATTTTGTTAATATAATTGAATTCTAACTTTTTTTAGACCAAATGGTCTATATCTAATAGATAATAAATTTTTAAAGAAAATAAATCTTTATATTGATGAAAAGCTCCTCTAAAAGAAGGTAATATACATAATGTAGATGAGAATTTATAAAAAATTTAATATATGGGGAGAGAAAGTGAGTATGAGACGCGAATTTAAAAAGAAATCAAAAGTATTATTAATTGATGACAACTATGAACATTTAGTTGGGATTAGAGAATTACTAAATTTAGAAGGGACTTTTGATGTTGTTGGTATTGCAACCAGTGTTAGTGTTGGATTGAATCTAATCAAAAAATATCAACCAGAGATTGTTTTATTAGACATGAACATGCCTGAAAAAGATGGATTACAAGGAATCCTTGATATTGAAAAACTTGAACTCGGCACAAAAGTTTTAGCACTATCAGGCTACGATGATGCAGATTTAATTTTTAGAGCAATGAAAATCGGTGCAAAAGGCTATGTCCTAAAAACTATGGCTTCAGCTCAATTGATTTATGCAATTGAAGAAGTTCTAAATGGTAAAATTTACTTGCCACTTGCTTTATCATCAAGATTCTTTGAATATTTTCAACAATCATTCAGAGAAGAAACCTCAAAACAAGAATCGGAAGAAGAAAACTTGTTGTCATACCTTACTCAAAGAGAAGAAGAAGTGCTTAAACTGTTAACTCAAGGCATCACATACAAAGGTGTTGCAAATAAATTGTTTATTTCAGAAACAACTGTTAAAACACACGTTAACAATATTTTTCAAAAATTACAAGTTAACGACAGAACACAAGCAGTTTTATATGCAATAAACAATGGATTTTTAGCAAAAACTAAAGTCGGAATTTAATTTTAGACGGAATTTTAAGATGAAAAAAATCGTAAGACAACAAAATTATTTGAAAGAATTGATAGAAGGTCAAGCTAATCGCCTGCTCTCATTTCAAGCGTTAAGTTGTCTTGTAAAATCTACACTTGAGCCATTGCTTGATTCACCGGAAGAAGGAGCTGTTTTATATAGGATTAATGCTCCTGAAAAATTGGGAATGAAAGGCTTACTAAAGCGTTTAGAATTTTCATCTGAAATTGACTCAATCGATTATTCCGATGATGCCGGCAATTTAATTGAAAAAGTTTGGGCAAATACTGAATTTATCTGTGTTATGACACATAGGTATGTTGCAATTATTATTTGGGAAACGAATGTTTCAACTCCAAATTTTGTTAAATATTATTCATTGTACAACTCAAAATTACAATACGAACCGCTTGATATTATCAAAAGAAATTCTAAAATTGATATAACTTCTTATGCTGAAAAATTCAATCCAGATAGACGTGATAATATTTTGCTAAATTCTTCAATCAGAAAACTTTTACAAAACCTTGAAGAATCAACTTCAGACGCAGTCTTAGGATATGCAGAACAAAATGCCGGAACTTTAGCTAATAATGATTATATTGACAAAAAATCTCGTGTTGTGGCACATGAACTTAGAAATCAGCTTTCTATATGTGATTTACATACAGAAATTATTAAAAAGTATTCTGAAAAAGATGAAATTAATAAAGAAAATGTAAAAAAATCACTTAATACAATATCAAAAGCATTAAAACTTGCAAACAACTCTTTGCTATCCTTAAAACTCGGTGATAAAATTCATCTAAATGAAATTTCTCTAAAAGATGCTTTAGAAAATGCCATTGAACTTTCAAAAGTCTACCTTGAAGAAAAAGATGTTGATTTTCTAACAGAAATAGACGAAGATGTTGTTGTCAATATTGATGCAGAAAAATTTTCAGCAATAATAATAAATCTCGTAAAAAACGCCGCAGAAGCGTTTGATTTAACGGACGACGTTAATGGTAAGTATGTTAAAATTAAAACAGAAAAAGAAGCAGAAAATCATGTTTTAATCAGTATTTCAAACAATGCACACGGCATAAAAGAGCCTCAAAAAGTGTTTGATGAAGGTTATACAACAAAAAGTTTTGGAAGCGGTTTGGGACTTTGGATTTGCAAAAAATATATTGAAAGTATGGGCGGAGAACTTAAACTTGAACGCTCAAGCGAAGATTTCACAGAATTTACAATAAGATTGTAGGTAAACTATGGATTTGATAACATCAAGAACAATGGAAATATCTCATCTTGGAATGAATGGCTTAATGGATAGGCAACAAGCGATTTCATCTAACATTGCCAATGTTATGACTCCGGATTATCAACGTAAAGAAGTTGCATTTGAAAGTCAACTTTCTGAAATTATTGAAAAAGAAAATCTAAAAGATTATATAAAAGGGCAAAATAGTATTGAATACCGACCACCAAATGTAGATGTTTTTACAGGAGAAGTTCATCAATACAGAACGCCAAGTTTGCAAGAAAAAGCTTATTTGAAATCAAATGTATATGAGGATTTTAAGCCTCAATACGTGACAGATGTTTATAGTGGCTCAAATTCAGATGGAAATAACGTTGAGCTTGAGCGCGAAATGATGGATTTATCAAAAACAGGCACAAAATATCTTGTATTATCAAACCTGCTTAGACGTGAATATTCAAACATATCAACAGTTATAAGAGGTCAATAATTATAGAGGAGACGCTAAATGAGTTTTAACATATTTGATATAGCAGGCTCAGGAATGACTGCTCAAAGAGTAAAAATGGACACAATTGCAAGTAACATTGCAAATGTTCATACTACGCGTCGTCCTGACGGCTCAAAAGGTGTATATGTAAAAAAAGATGTATCTTTTAGAACTATTTACGAAGATAATATAAATCGTGGATTCTCTAATTTTTCAAACAATTCTCCGGATGCACAATTTGACCCTAAAACAGGCAATATGCTTATTAACGCTAATGTTGCCTTGAATAATGGTATGGTGACAGGCGGTGTACAGGTCGAACAAATTTATGAAAGAGCGGATGGAGTTAAAACAGTATATGACCCATCACATCCGGATGCAGATGAAGAAGGTTATGTAGATTTACCAAATGTTAATGTAGTAGAAGAAATGGTAGACATGATTGCTGCATCACGTGCTTATGAAGCCAACGCAACTGTTGCAGAAAACGTTAAAACAATGATGCAAAGTGCAATGAATATTTAATTAGGTGATTAAAATGGAAATTTCAACAGGTATTGACGGATTTAATAGAGAATTTAATTTAAACGCAATAAGCGATTACAATAAGTATTTACAAGGTCAAGCTTCGTTCAATATTGGAATCGAAACAAATGATTTTACGCAAGCTTTAGAACAAGCTTCTAAATCAACACCTTTGCATGATAAAAACACGCCGGACGGCTTAGGAAATTTCGCAGATAAAATAGGAATGAGCTTTGGTGGCGCGCTAAATTCAGTAAACGCAACAAAATTAGAGGCTGAAAGATTACAAGAAGATTTAGCAACAGGGGGACCGACAAGTATTCATGATGCAATGATTGCTGCTGAAAAAGCAGATTTAAGCATGCAAATGGCTGTTCAAATAAGAAATAGAATTTTGAATGCTTATAGCGAAATTACAAGCATGTCACTTTAATTCTATTGTTATAATAGTTTTGCAAAAATTTTGGGCTGATGTTTTTACATCAATTTAAAAGGTATTATTTTTTTCAATATAATTTTTTGCGCATTCAAACATTGCATTTACAAGCTCTGAATTTGAATAAATATTCATACCGGAAGATTCCAATACTTGTTTCATGCGTTTTTCCCACAAAGAATACATTTCCTCTTTGGGAATATTAAGCGTTTTCGTTATTAAGTTTAATTCTTTAAAATCAATTGGCAAAGGTAAAGCACCACGCAAAATGTCTACAATATCCACACGTTTCTTGCGAGGGAAAGCTTTCAAAAAAGACACAACAGTCATTGAATTTTCCTTTAAATAATCCTTTAACATCTCAACAGATTCGTCAATTAAAATAGGTTCTTGAGGTATTTTATATTCTTCAAAATACTCAGGATTCACATCCATAACTGTTGCAATACGCTCAATCGTAGTTCCTCTGGTTGAAAAAGGGACGGTTTCATCAATAAGGTTATAAACATAAGACAAGGTAACACCTATCATTTCCGCAAAATCACGCTTATGTAATGATTGTTTTTTTAAAAAATTTGCAACTTTATCAGAGCTTTTTTCTTGAACTGAATGTTTCATAATTCTCACCTCTTTATTTTCGTTAAAAATAAGATAAGTGATTTTATAAAATTTTATAACCCTAATTAAGCTATTATTAAAGATAATTAAAATTGATGATAAAATTTTAATTCAAATTACGCAAAATTATTTTTCTTTAATCAACGTTTCTGCAATTTCAAAATCTTCTAAAGTATCAATATCAACTGTTTTAGAAACTTCATAAATATAAGGATTTGCCCCGATAAAATCTTTGTATTTTTTAAAAGCATCATATTTTATTGCATAAAAACTTCCTTGCTCTGCCATCAACTTATTATTAACCTCAACATCCTGCCAACGAGGTCTTAAATGATAATCGTATAAAGCACAAGCATTGTCATCCTTATCTTTTGTCCACAAAGCCATTGTATAAGATTTTTGAAAACCTGCAAAAACACTATCATATTTCAAATTATTTTCTAATATAGAAATTGCATTTTCACAAAGATTTTCTTCTCTTATAGGACAAGTAGCCTGCAATAATACTACTACATCCGGAATATACCCTTGTTTCTCGAGTTCATCAACTGCATGAACAAGAACCGGAGCTGTTTTTGTTGTATCTTGAGCCAATTCATCAGGTCGCATAATAATTTCAGCACCGTATTCTTTTCCAATATCAGCAATAAGCTTGCTATCTGTCGAAAGTACAATTTTATTTATTTTCGGCGATTTTTTTGCAAATTCTATTGAATGCGCAATCAATGGTTTGCCAGCTAATAATCTAACATTTTTATTTGGTAAACGTTTTGAACCGCCACGCGCCGGTATTATTGCTAAAACATTTTTAAAATCTGTCATATCAAACTCCAATTCTTTAATTATAATAACATATAATATTATTTTTTAGAAAAAATTTACATATAGAAAATGCAGAACCATTTGAAAAATGCCAATAATATAAAATTCTGTATAAACTCTAAATTTTAATTTTTAATAAAATCTGTTATAATTACAATATGAAAATAAATTTAATTTACAATAAATATATTAATAATTATTCAGAAACTCTTGACAAAGTTGTTGAAATTTTAAATGCAAAAAACATTAATTACACAATTCAAGAAATGGAAAACGTTTCTAATCAGGGTGATTTTGTTTTAGTAATCGGCGGTGATGGGACTTTTTTAAGAATTGCAAAATTTTATTCAAAATATTCAATTCCTGTATTAGGTATAAATCAAGGTAGACTTGGCTTTTTAGCGCAAGCCGGAGTAAAAAATCTTGAACAATTGATTAATGCAATCGTTCACAAAGATTTTTACACAGAAAAACGATTAATGTTAAAAAGTGAAAACGAACTTGCACTTAATGATTTTGTAATTAAAGGCTGTGACTCTTACAGAGCTTCAAAGTTTTATCTAGAAATCAATGGAGAATGTGTTTGTAAATATATAGCAGACGGACTAATTATTTCAACCCCAACTGGCTCAACCGCTTATGGATTGTCTGCCGGTGGCCCTGTTGTATACCCAACCTTGGAAGCAATTTCAATTGTGCCAATTTGCCCACATACGCTAAATGCTCGTCCGCTTATTGTACCAAGTGATGAAAAGATTTTGATAAAAACTGCAGACAAAAATTTATCACTTTCAGCAGATGGATATTGCACAAAAGAATGCAAAGACGAAATCCTTATTGAAAAATCAGAAATCAAGGCAAACTTAGCATTTATTGATAAATATAAATTTTATTCAGTCTTGCGCGACAAAATGCATTGGGGAATTGCTCCTGAAAAATAATGCAAATTCAATCCTCTTTATTTTTTGTAATCAAAAAATAAAACTAAAATTAATGAAATTGCAGAAAATGGTATACCGATAAAGATTTGCTCAAATTTTTCTAATAAAGAAACCTCTGTGTCAAAAAGCTTACCTAAATGTTTGTAAAATTTTAAAATGTTTCTTCCGATTTTATTATTTTCAAAAATAAATTCCTTATTTGGTAAAATGAAATCGTTCTCGCAATATTTTTTGTATTCTTTTTGAAAAATATAATGCGAATATAAATCTAAATATTGTGAACCAATTAGCCGTTCATTTTTACTATAAAAATATTTTTGGTTCCAAATCCCTGATTGCTTATATTCTAAAAAAATAAAATTATTAGCTAAACAAATTTGAGATTTTTTGTTGATTTCATCAGAAATATCAGAACAATCCTTCATATATATATCATCAAAATATTTTGAAAAACAAGAATAAGCAAGATATTGTTCAGGAGCGAATCTCCAATCAAATTTTTCAAACACACATTTTTTATTTTGATTTTCAGGTAATTCGAAATAATTTGAAAAATATGGCTCTTCAACCGTTTCTGAAGCTAAAAGATATTTTTTTACATCTGAAGTTAATCCGAAAAACCACCAATCTGAAACATGAAAAGGTATTTCTTCACTCTTATCACGTTGTCTTTGAGCAAATTTAGAAAATAAAGTTGATGCTAAAATTCTATGCTCAAAAAGTTGATATTTACTATTTCGAAAATTATATTTGTTAAAAAAATCAAGAAAATTAAGATTATCAATGCAATTATCAGATCTTAATTTAAGAACGTATTTTCTTGAAACTTTCCCCAACGCACTATTTGTTGAAATAATCATACGGTTAAGATTATTATAGACTTTTTTTGTTTTAAATTTCTTTTGCAAAAAAGCTTGAGGCTCTTTATTAAAAATCAAAACATCATAAAGTCCAACTAAATTTGATACATCCGAGTTCTCCCAAGTTGAAAGAATAATTTCTGCCTGCGGAAGATATTTGCGGATACTTTTAAGCGCAATTTTTGTTCTCTTTAGATGAATCACCCCTTGAACAATAACTGAAATCTCACTTGAACTTATTTTTTCTTGCATACTCGCCCCTTAAAAAACGTAAACGTAAATTTTAATAAATAATAAAAAATTGAAACCATTTCAGAAAACTTTTTGCAAAAAGGACAAAAAAATATTTGTAAAAAATGCTTTCTTAATTTTTCATAATATGGTATTCTGTACAAAAATAAATTTTCATCTTTAATGTTTGCATTTTTATCACAATATTTTTTATAATCTTTTAATTGTTCAAATTTTGAATAATAAACATAAGGTGCACGCAAAAACATTTTTATATTTTTATATTCTTTTTTATAAGATGAAAATCCCCACTCTTTTTCTGAAAAAATCCTAAAATTATTAATTATAAAATCTTCAGAAATTTGAATATTTTCCTCAGTGATATCTAGATAATTTTCAAAATTTAATTTTTTAAAAACTTTTTTTGCATTCTCTGAAATAATATACTGTTCAGGTGACATTTTCCAAAGACGAGTTTTGTGAATATCATTTACAGATTTAGCATGTGTTTCAAAATATCTTGAAAAATCAGGTTCTTTAACAAGGGGAATATTAAATAATTCAACTAAATCTTCTTTTAATCCCAAATAACACCAATCAGAGATATGAAACAACATTCTTTGCTTAATCTCATTTTTTTCATCATATTTTATAGAAAACTTCTCGTATGCAAAAATTTTCTCTTTAAACAACGAACTTTTAAAATTTCTTTTACTTAAATCATCAAATAAATACAACAAATTATCATTTTTTAATATTAAATCACTTCTTATTCTTAAAATATATTTACGCCTTGCATGCTCAAGCCCACTTTGGCTTGAAATTAAAATACGATTTATATTATTATATTTATTTTTTACATCATCAAAAATAACTGCCTTTGGAGCTTTATTAAAAACCAAAACATCATAAAGTCCACCTAAATTTGACACGTCCGAGTTTTCCCAAGTTGAAAAAATAATTTCTGCATTAGGAAGATATTTGCGAATACTTTTAAAACATAACAATGTTACCTTAGGCACAATTTGTCCTTGAACAACAACGGATATATCATCTAAATTTACCATTGATTACACCTTTCATTAAATATTAACGGTAAATTTAAAAAGAATTTTTTTATCTCAATTTTTTTATACATACCAACTTCATCTGTTGAACAAATTATTTTTGTATCAAAATTTTGTAAAATATTTTTTATTATATACATCTTTTTCTTATTTTTAATAGGATATAATCTAACAATTTGACAATGATAATTTTTTAAAAATTTTGCCCAAATTTTAATATTTTTTGTACCACCAAATTCAAAACCATGAATAGTAAACGGTAAATATTTACAATTTCGTTCTATCATTTTATTATTGATTTTTTGTTTTTCCTTATTAGTTATTCTTTTTTGTAAATATTCTGTTGAATTAATAAAATTATAGTGATATTTATTTTCATTTTTAATAAATTGATAATATAAAATACATTCAAAAATAGCTTTTGAATAATTTTCATTCTTGAGAGAAAAATCAAAAATTATATTATATAAATTGTTTTGAAATTTTTTAAATAAATCATTAACAATTTTAATATCATAAAACCAATGAAAACCTTCTAGATACCAACAATTATCAAATGTTATATTTAATAACATTGAAACATTTATACTTGTAATATAATCCAATCCTTTTTTATATTCCTCATCAAGAGGCATTTTTGAATAAAAAACATAAGGAGCTTTAAAATAATTATCAAATAAATTATTAATATTAACTCTAGAACAGATTAACGATTCTGAATCCAAAACTAAAGACTGCTCGTATTTTAAATAATGTATAGCATATAATTTCTTAATAGTTTGATAACTAAATTTTCCCAAAACGTTAAGTAAATTATCTACATTTATATGAATACCGTACGAACCCAAAATATCAATTATATTCCAACAATGAACATTTTCTATTTTATGTTGCGCAATAATTTTTTCTAAAATCTGCATTTCCTCAGCATCACTTAAGATGAAATTAATTTCAACATTTTTTGAATCATACACAAATTTTTTATATGAATATAAAAAATCTTTAACATATCCAAAATGCCCGCTATAAGTTGGGATTATTATACCTCTTTTCATCTTTCTCTTCCCCATTTTACTAGTTCTTCCTTATCCATTTTGCGCCAATCTTCAAATCTTATAACTCTATCATCAATTGTTATATCAGCATTTGGCTTGCCAAAAAATATTTCATCATACTGAATTTCATTTTTCTCTAGCCAATCGAGCGTAATTTTTCCAACATTTTTTAAAACCTTCCCAACATTATGACCTTGCGTTTGCATATTTCTTGCTGTGTTTATAATGATTGTATGTCCATCAGCTTTCAAACTATCTATAAATTCCTTCGCTCCCGGTTGAACTTTTACATCAGCATAAGTTTCATCCGGCTTTTTTAAAGTACAAATAGTTCCATCTAAATCTATACATATTCTAAGCTTCTTTTTTTCCATTCAACATTCCCTCTGTTTGTATCTCTTAACGTTTCATTCAATAATTCTAAAGCTCTTATATAAAACATCTTTTGCCGGTTGAAATTATCTTTATGTAAAGGTATCATTGACAAAAATAAAAGCCCCTCAATAAATTTAATTTCTTTTGGCTCAAAACCGTTTATTTTTGTATATTTATCAAAAATTTCAGTTAAAGTATTATAATCACTTGTTGTAAAAATTTTATACACAAATCCCTCTTGTGACTCTTCCAACTTAAACAAATCTTGCACTATAAAATCATAAAACCCTACAATACTATGACGCAATTTAGCGATATCATAACGAGGGTCACCATAAATCGTTGCTTCTGAATTTAAACGACCACGTGGGTCAATTAATTTAAACACATAATTACTTGAATCAAACAAAATATTTGAAAAACAATAATCGCCATGAATTATTGTTTCTTCACCATTTTCACAAAGTAAATCGACAAAATTTTTAATATCTTTTTTTAAAGATAAAATTGATAAATATTTTTTACCATTAATTTTTTCAAATCCGTGCGTTAAAATTTTTTCCCAATAAATATTTTGTGTCTTCAATTCTGCTAAACGTTCACAAGTTTTATCAAAATAAAGCCATAACAACAATTTTTTGTTAGCAGATTTTTTATACCGTTCAAAATCCTTGTGCAAAATAAATAATTTTTCAATTATACATCGCCAATCTTCAAGATTCACTTCGCCTGACAAATATAATTCCTGCAAAGTTGGGTAGCCATACAATTCTTGAACCAAACACGCTTTTTGATTATTTTTAGAAAAATTAATTAAACGCGGAGCATAAATTTTTAAATCTTCCGGCAAATTCAAATACCACAAAGCTTCATCTTCTAGTTTTTGAATTTTTGTACTAGATTTTATCAAAAGCCCCTTTTGAATATCTACAGATATAGAATTAAAACTTCTTGCGCTAAATAAATTGTTTTTAGCTTTAATTAATCCGGAAGTATGACCCAAATCAATCCAATCCTTAGCGTGTTTTGTCAAAAGTGAATGTTTTTCTTGATACATTATTAATGCGTCAGAAATTTCTTTTTTTAATAATAAGCGAGCTTTAACACAACAGGATAAAAGAAATTTTGTATCTGAAAACGAATAATAACCAATTAACGCAGATTTATTTTTTATATTAATATTCTTTTGTTTATCATAAAAATACAAATTCTTATTTTTTTGCTTTTCTACTAAACACCAATTTTCAGAAGTTGAAATTTCATTAGAAGTATAAATAATATCGACAAGCTCATTATTCAAACTTTCACAAAGCATTGTATCACCAAGTATTACGCGTGTTGGTAATTCTAGATTTGCAGTTTGAAGTCCATATTTCAAAGAGGATAAAATATTTTTTTGACTGCTTATTAGTACGATTTTTATTTTAAAATTTTCAGACAAAATATTTTTTGCATATTCTATCAATTTTTTATTATTTTTACTTATTACTAAAATAACATTTTCTAAACCATGTTCTTGCAAATTCTGAATTTGCCACCAAATAACAGGCTTACCGCGTAATGGCAACATTGCTAGCGAAGAATAAAACCCTAATGGCAAATTTTCATTTTTTGTTTTTCCGCCAAATAAAAGAATATTGTTAAACTTTTGCAAAACATCTCTCCTTTATATATTTTTCAAGTTGCTCTGGAGTTCCAACACAATCAAAATGTTTAATATCAAAAACTTTTATCTTATTCGAAATTTTTTTTAAATGATTAAACACATTTGACATATAAAATTCGCCTTTTGACAAATCACTCTCGACAACCAAATCTATAACAGAATCTCTAAAATTATTTAAACTTTTAAAATAATAGACTCCTGTAATTGCATGGTTAGAAATAACTTCTTTTTCTTTTGTTTCTATTAAAAAATCATTTTCGTCACATTTTGCATAAGAATAATTCACATTATTAGAATTTATCGTAAGTAACGCTCCTTCTAGATTATTTTTTCTTGAAAAATTAACAAAATTTTTAATGTCATTTGAATTAAAAATATTATCAGAATCTGCAAAAATTATGTCATGATTTTTATCAATAATTTTATGAGCAGCCAATGCCGTAATTGCAGCTCCCATCGTTAATTTAGGCACTGTCACATAATTAAAATTATATTTTATTTTTAAATTTTTCAATTCATCTTTTTGTTCTGTCAAAAATTTTTCTTGCAAAACTAAAATAAAATTTGCATCAAGAGCAGAGAATGAAGAAATTACATGTTCAATCATCATTTTATTTTCAAATTCAATAAAAGGTTTGAGAACTTTATAACCTGCAATTGCAAATCGACTTCCTGCTCCAGCCATTGGAATTACAATATTAATCATTACACCTCTTGCATCATAGTTTAAGAAACATGTATTACTTTTTTAGAAAAAGTAATACAGCATGCCTATTCTACATCAAAGAATTGCAAAAGTAAACATGTGTGGGATTTATAAAAAAACACTTATATATATAGTTAAAAAGTCGTTATATATAAGGTATTTTAAAAAAAAGAGTAGGTAATATATGATTTATGATGATAAAAAATTTATAGGGAAAATAATTAAAAATGCTAGAAAATCTGCTAAATTAACCCAAGCAGAATTGGCTGAAAAAATTGATATGTCTGAAAAAAACCTTGGAAATATAGAAAACGGAAAACAATTTCCGCAAATAAATAATTTTTTCAGAATCCTTGAAGTACTGAATTTATCTGTTGAAGATTTTGGAGTTAACCAAAAAGAAAAATCAGATAAAATACGTGAAGATTTAATTCAATCAATATATTTACTCAATGACACAGAGCTTGAAATATATTTGAATATTCTAAAATATATATCTCAACTAACTTATAAAAATTTACGGTAGAATTTATCAAAATAACTTGATTTAAGTGAGTTTGCATGATAACTTTAACTTATGGGTTTTATGGAAAAAATGTGCTATCATACTGAATCTCACGACGAAGAACTTGATTTTATTTTTAATCAAGAGCTTGATGTTACAAAAAATATTTCAGAAAGCACAAAACAATCTGATAATAACTTTTTTCGAGATTTAAAAATATACAAACGATTATTAAGGCGCAAAATTTCTATGCTTTTACGCGAAAAATTGCAAAAGAATTTTACTAATATTTTGTATGTTACAATCAACCTTCCATTTAACAAAAATTCTCAGAGAAGCTCTGCAATCGAATATTTGTTAAATATGCGCAAACAATATCCGGATAATGACATCAGAATTTTAATCCCAATCATTAATGTCAAGCCTACTACAACCATTACCGGCAAAAATTTATCAATCGAAATTGATAACAAAGACTATCTTCTTGAAAAAACTTCTATCAGTTTTGACTTCTTTTTACAAAATCGAAAAAATAAAGCAATTCTATACAAATTTCCACAAAATGAACAAAATATTCAAATATATGGAATTTACTCTCCAGCATTTTCTTACTGCAAAAAAGCGATAGAACTTAACAAACTTCAGTATTTAGCGCCATTTATCAAATCAGTTAGAATTTGCACAAAAAAGATGTTTTTAAATAAAAAAGAAAATTTCAACCCAAATCTTATACATTGCGAACATATTCCATATTTTTTAGGAAATGAATTTGAAACTAATTTATTTTCGCCAATAAAAGTTTTTCAAACAATAAAAGATTTTACACAAATTGAAATGTCAAAAATCGAACCATTTTGGGCTGCAATAAATCTTGTTGATGAATTTTCAATGCGCAAAATTTGCAGAGATTCAACGATTAAAAAACTCGTTGCACAACTATTCAACCTACATAACGCTCGTCGCTTCTACAAAATGCGCGATTGCATTGAATTTATTTATAAAAATTATTATAAATTCAGAAAATATGTAGACAAAGGGGATGATATTGAAGAAAATATTATTTTCAAAAAATTAAATGCTCGTACTTTAAAACTTTTCCCACAAATGGCTTACGAAAATGATATTTATTACAATCAAATGACATTTTCTATTAAACGCGCTGATTTTTGGGCTACTGATTCCAAAACTTATTACATTGATATTTTTGAAAAACCAAACATTTCAGGCTCAATGTACAATTTAATTGAATCCACAAAAGAAAAAAGTACTTATATAACTTTTGGTAAAAATCTTGAAAATTATCCGCTTGTTGATACTCGAGAAATTTATCAATGTTTTACACCATCAGATTTTCGAGATTTAAGAAGAAAAAATAAACTTCAACTTTTAAAAGAATTTAGCGCAGATAGAATAAAAACTAATTTTATTGATGAATCATTATTTGTTAGTACAAATTCAATGATTGCAGGTTATTTGGACTCTTTTTTTGAAGCTCCTTTACTTTTTGCAAATCCTTCTAACGAAATATTTTCAAACGGAATTGATATTTTATTCAATTCTCTTCTTAAATTGTTTGAACTCCATAAAAATATTCAAATAATTGTTGCAATCAATGAAGGATTAAATAATTCTTATATAAAATCTTGGGTTGAATTTTTATCTAAAAACAAATATTTAAACGGAAAATGGCTTTTTATAGATGGAGAAATTAATCCAAAAAAATATATGAGCGCAGCTGATATGATACTATTACCAAGACGAACAAATATGGTATCAACTGAACATTTTATTGCAATGCATTATGGCTGTGTGCCGGTGGCTGCTCGTTCCGGAATTTTAAATGATACAATTGATGATATTTTTGATAACATAACCTCTGGTTGCGGATTTAAAACAAAAAAAAGCTTACTCGTCAACGAAGATACCAACGAATTGTACACAAACACTTTACTAAAAGCGTTGAATTTGTATCAAAATAATCCGTCTGGTTGGAATTTGCTTATTAAAAATTGTCTAACTCAAAATTTTGATTGGAATTTTGAAACAATTGAAAAATATAATAAAATTTATAAAAAAATTTTAGATTATTAATTGCATCATATTATTCTAATTTATGTTGATTTTTTTGTGTTATAATACTCGTGCAATGTGAAGAGAGATTTACAAGAAAGGAATTAACTATGAAAAAATCAATCAAAGATTTAGGTGATGTTAAAGGCAAAAGAGCATTAGTTAGAGTTGACGTGAATGTTCCTTTGGACGAAAACAAAAACGTTACAGATGATACTCGTATTCAAGCGATTGTTCCTACTGTTAACTTTTTGAAAGAAAAAGGCGCTAAAATCATTCTTATGGCACATTTAGGCAGACCAAAAGGCGAAAGAAATATGGAATTTTCTCTTGAGCCTGTTGCAAAATACATGTCAAAAGTTTTTGGCGAAGAAATTATGTTTATTCCATCAGTTGAAGAAGCTCCTGAATATGTTGCGAAATTAAAAGATGGTCAAATTGCTTTATTAGAAAATATCCGTTTCTACAAAGCAGAAGAAGCAAAGGATGATGATATGACATTTGCTCAAGAGCTTGCAAAACTTGGTGACTTTTACGTAAATGATGCTTTTGGCGCTGCTCACAGAAATCATACTTCAACTGCTAAATTAGCAAAAATTCTTAAACCGGCAGTTTCTGGTTTATTAATGGAAAAAGAATTAAGATGCTTATCTCAAGCACTTGATAACCCAACAAGACCTTTCACCGCTGTTGTTGGAGGCGCAAAAGTTTCTTCAAAAATCGGAGTTTTAGAAAACTTGCTTGACAAAGTTGATAACATGATTATTGGCGGTGGCATGGCTTACACTTTTGTAAAAGCTAACGGTGGTAAAATCGGTAATTCAATTTGTGAAGACGATCAACTTGATGTTGCAAGAGCAATCGAAAAGAAAGCTCAAGAAAAAGGCGTTAAATTAGTTATGGCAACAGATGTACTTGTTACTGACGATTTTTCAGGCAATGGTACAAACAAATTTGTTAAAATCAATGAAATTCCTGACGGTTTTGAAGGCGTTGACGCTGGTTTAGAATCTCGCATTGCGTTTGCAGAAGTTCTTAAAAATTCTAAAACAATTTTGATGAACGGCCCTGTTGGCGCATTCGAAAATCCTAAATTTGCAGAAGGCACAAAAGCTGTTCTAGAAGCTATTGTTGAAGCAACAAAAAATGGAGCAACTTCTGTTATCGGTGGTGGAGATTCTGTTTCTGCAGCTAAAAAATTCTGTAAAGCTGAAGATTTCACTCATGTATCAACCGGTGGTGGCGCATCTCTTGAATTTATTGAAGGTAAAATCCTTCCAGGTGTTGCAGCTTTAGATGATTAATTTTTGAATAAAAATATTAACAGCGCGGAAAAATTAAAAATTTTTCCGCGCTGTTGTATTAATAAGTGTGGCGCGGATTTTTTCAAAATCCGCGCCACACTTATCTTAAAAACCAATTTAAACAACTAAACAAACATTTTTTCGAACATAAACATTGTTTGCAAAAGCTAAAAGCGCTGAATGTACGACCATTGAAAGAGGAGTACGCTCACGCTCACTATTTGTTTCTGAAAAATCACGTGAATGAAAAGTTGCTTTAAGCGCATTCTCCATTTCCATTGCAAAAAAATTATACGCTCGCACAAGCGGATATTGTTCTTTTTGCATTTTTATTAATTTTTCAATTGTAGAAAGACTTAAAACATTTTTTAATGTTCCTAAAACTATCAAATATACAATATGAACAGTTGAATATTTTTTGTTTGTAGGAGATGGTATAATCCCTTTTTTGACATAACTATTAATCATTGTTGCAGTCATATTTTTATCTTCCGATTCAATATCGAAAGGAGAAAGATATTCATCTAAAATTGTTAATAATTGATCCATATACACATACATTTTAGGTAATTCCTCATAGCGTGGACAATGATAATTTGCAATTTTAGAATTTTCTATAATTTGTTCTTCTGTAAGTTCTAATACCATATTAAAAATATGCCATATTATAATTAATTTGTCAATTAAAATTAAAAACAACTTGACATAGATTTTAATTCAAGATAATATGGATACAAATTTGAACTCGATGTAGTTGTTAAAAAGGATAGCTTATTATGTTAAAAAGACGAGTAGT
This sequence comes from uncultured Candidatus Melainabacteria bacterium, assembly GCA_934754655.1. Taxonomy (GTDB): domain Bacteria; phylum Cyanobacteriota; class Vampirovibrionia; order Gastranaerophilales; family Gastranaerophilaceae; genus CAG-196. The sequence goes on from CAKVIC010000015.1 coordinate 28,566, forward strand.
AATTACAGGTGTCGGTTGCGTAACCCCTTATGGCATAGGCGCAAACTTGGCTTGGGATTCTGTGATTAACGGTAAAAGCGGAATCAAACCTTTAACATTTGTTAACGATGAACAATTAGTTAAAATTGGTGGTGAAATTCCAGAATTTGATATAACTCAATATATGACCCCAAAAGAAGCGAAGCGCACAGATAAGTTTATTACTTATGCCTGTGTTGCAGCGCTTGAAGCTGCAAAATCTGCAAATTTTAATATTGAAAAAGAAAACCCTTATGAAGTTGGAGTTCTAATCGGCTCAGGACAAGGTGGAATTGAAACAATTATCGAAAATCTCCATACAATGAATAAAAGAGAATATTACAAATGCTCTCCATTTACAGTACCAATGATGATTCCTAACATGGCTTCAGGAAAAGTATCAATATTATTAGGCGCTAAAGGGTTGAATAAATCGGTTGCTTCAGCTTGCGCAACAGGCGCACACGCAATTGGCGATGCTTTCCGTGCAATTCAATGTAGTGATGCAGATATTGTTTTTGCCGGCGGTACAGAAAAAAGTTTAACACACTTTAGCATTGGTGCTTTTACAAGCGCTAAAGCTCTTTCTACTCGCAATGATGAACCAGAAAAAGCATCAAGACCTTATGATAAAGACCGAGATGGTTTTGTAATGTCTGAAGGCGCTGCGATTCTTGTATTAGAAGAATTAGAACACGCTAAAAAACGCGGAGCAAACATTTTAGGCGAAATTGTCGGTTACGGTCAAAGTGGCGATGCTTATGATATAGTTGCGCCTGACCCTAACGGATTAGGTGCTGAACATGCTATAAAAAAAGCTTTGTCTGATGCTAATATCACTATAAATGATATTGATTATATTAATATGCATGGAACAAGTACTCATGCCGGCGACATTGCAGAATCACAAGTTGTAGAACGTGTTTTTGGAGACAAAAATCAAAACAAAAAATTATTAGTAAGTTCAACAAAATCAATGACCGGTCACCTTTTAGGAGCTGCCGGTGCGATTGAAGCGTTTTTTACAATGAAATCAGCCCAAGAAGATATAGTCCCACCTACAATAAATCTTGATAATCAAGATGAAGAAGTCGGAAATTTGGATTACGTGCCACATACAGCGCGCAAACACAAAGTAAATTATGCATTGTCAAACTCTTTTGGATTTGGCGGATGCAACGCAGTTTTAGTATTCAAAAAGTACTAGTTACAATACATTAACACAAACCTCTGAGTGAACTGAACAACATGCCTTAAATTCACTAAAAAAGTTTAGTTCACTTTTTTTGCGCTTTTAAAGGATTTGGTATTCCATAATAATCAACAATAATAAAAACATCCCCATCTTTGTTTTTGTAATATTTATCTTTATTTATTACAGACTTGGCATCAATATAACATGGAGCATAACTTTTTGCTACTCGACTATAAACTCGCCCATTGCTTGAAACTATTATATTCATCGTATCATATACAAACTTATCTATTTTATCTTCTGCTGATTTGGTGATATTTTTAATAAACTCATCTTTATTACTTAAAATTTTTTCATCAATTTTTATTGTATCTTTATCAAAATTTTTATATTTATGATTATTTGCAAATCTTTCTTGCGTTTTAGATATTGCACTAATTTCTGCTCTAATTCTTTCAGGAACTTGATTTGACGAAACCTCTTTTATTTGAGATTTTTGACAAGAAGAAACTCCTAAACCTAACATTGTAGCAAATGCCGAAGCTTTAAAAAAATTTGATTTAAGATTTGTGATAAACATAAAAAAAACCTTTATTTTTTTTATTTTAAGATAAACAAAATTTGATATCAATATTTTAAACTAAATTAATTACATTTACCGGCACGATATCCGCAATATGCATATAAAAACGGTAAAACTTTTTCAACTTTTAATTTATTGATAAATGGAACACGAGCAAGAACTAGAGCACCTAAAATATCATCAACATTAACAATAGAATCCTTAAACGTAAGTTTTCTATCTGGTTCTAAATCTTTAGGGTCACAAATTATATTTGCCAAGGCTGTAGAAATATACATGCCACCAATTATGCCAACTAAAGTTGTCATAATTTTAACAAAAGGAGTATTAAATTTTTTTGTGTTTTTACATCCCTCAAGCCCAAGCCCAACAAGAGTTGTAGGTAACGATGCGTTTAAAAATTGAAAAACACCTTCTTTAACCTTGTTTTGCTTAGCGTTTTTATTTTCTCCAATCATACCAAAACTAACAGCACCAAGAATTGAAGTTGATGACAAAATTAACATTTCTTTTAAACCATATTCTAGTTTAAAAATACTGCTACTTTTTTGTTTTTTCATAATCATAAATAAAGGAATAATCGTACCAACAAGCGAGCCAAATGCGGAGCGAATTTTGTCATCTGTTGTGACATCTTTTTCGTAAGCTTTGTTTCTTAAAGTTTTAACTGACGTCAAAGTATTACCTAAATATGTATTTTTAGGGTAATTCTGATTCGTTGATTGAAATTTTGTTGTGATTAAGTCTGGCATTGTAAAAATAGTATAACTGACAAAAAATATTTTTACAAGGTTTATGTTAATATGCAAATTTCAAATTTACAAACGCAAAACCCTAATTTCAAATCTATAAATTTATCTAAAGTTGAAAAAGCTACAGCTAAAAGTTTATTATCGCAATTAAATGGTGAAGTAAACGAATTTAAACAACAAAAAATTAAAACTGAAATATTTAATCTTTTCGATAAACACATAAAAAAAGAAGTTTCTAAATATGAACATTCTAAAACTTATATTTATGAAGATCTTTTGCAAAAAATGTATTCTACATTATTTGAATTGGTTGAAAAATATAAACCAAATAAAAATCCGCTTATTAGCATTTTAAGAGCATTAGACAAATTAAAACCAAATATAAAAGAAGATGGCAGCCCCTTTTTTAATATTAGTATTGATAAAGTGACTGATGAATTTAAACGTTCACTAGCTGAAAAAATAACCGAAAAAAATTTGCCGGTTTATGCAACACCTGCTCCAACTATTTCACGACAAAAAGCTATTGAGAAAGCTCAAAAATTAGAAGGTTTTGCAACACTTACCCCCAAAGAGCAATTAGTTTTAATTGAAAATTTTAAAGGAAATTCTAACAAAGAAAATTTAAAAAAAGCCGGAATATTATTAACGGATTGCTTTCGATACCAAAGACGAATATGCTTAAAAATTCAAAAAGCCAATAATATTTTACCCGAAGAATACCACAATATCGCCAAAATACTTAAAGAAAAATATAAAGTTAAAATTTCTTTAGAATCAATGACAAATTCATTAATAAGAAATTCTCAACTAGTGGATAATTACGATATTAAAACAATTGAATCAAAAATCTCAATTTTAGCAAATATGCTTAAAACAGATGAAATCAAAATGGCAAATACTGCAATTAAGAATTTAAATATTCTAAAAATCGAACCAGATTTAATTGCCCAAAAATTGGAATTGTCACCAAAACTTTTAAATATTTCAAAAGAAAAATTTATCAAAATGGGATTAAGCCATCCAGATCTTTTAGTATACAAAAGCGAAACTTTAAAAGAAAATTATGATGAAATAAAAAGATTATTTAATTTAGATGATGATGTGGCAAAAAAGTTATTTGTTTACCCAGAAATTTTATACAAAAATCCTCAAACATTGTATGAAAATGTAAAAAAGTCCGCAAAATTTCTAAAAGTTGATACAAAAAGCTACTTAAAAGCTGCGCTTGCAATGCCAGCACTTTTTTGTCGCGCTCCTGAAACAATAAAAAAAAGAATAGAAAACTTAGCAATAATTTTAGATAAAAATTTTAAAACAACAGTAAAAGTAACAATGAATGCCCCACGTTTAATTTTTTATACTCCGGAACATCTTGAAGATACAATTGAACAAGGTTCAAAAAATTTAGGCATTACGAGAAAAGAATACATAAAAAAAGGACTTGTTTGTACAAATTTATTTGTCTGCAAAAGTCAAAGTACAAATAAAAAAGCACAAATACTGAATTATTATAATATCCTACGAGAAAAACCTGCTGATATCAAAAAATCTAGCTATGCCGCAATAATTTCTAGTGATAATTTATATTCAAAATGTTTATCTGCGCTTATTAAAAAAAATGATTCAAATCTTAGAATTTCGCAATCTTGCCACGCATACAAAGAGCTTTATGAATACTTAATAAAAAACAAAGGAAAAGAATTTGTGTTTACGGTTCCTGAAAACTTGGTTCTTGCTGATTTAAAAGAATTTGCACAAATTTTATCAGAAAAAATTAACGGCAAAAATGTTTTTATCTGGAAAATTGAAAAATAATATTAACTAACAAACAACAAAAAATACAAGATACCAACTAAAACATAACCGCTTTTGTATATTATTATTAAATATCATGCTTAAATGTTACCTATATTTAAAAATTGGGGACAAAAAATTTTTAATCTGAGTACCCAATAATAAAAAAAAGACCTTGTATAAAAAACCAAGGCCTGTCCGTTTAAATAAGAAGAGAGAGCTTTATATATGTCTATTTAAAAAACCAAACAATTTTTTTTTTGCTATTATTTTCTTAAATCTTAACAAAATGTTACAATTCAAAAATGTAAGAAAAATTCCAAGATTCTAATGTTTTCACTTTAAATTTTAAAAATATAATAAATTCTATACAATTAAAAATTTTAATGGTATAATATTTGTTACTGTATAAAATTTGATTATCCATTATCAAGAATAAGAAATTATATATATAAGGGGAATAGGTATGTTAAATTTATGTGAGGAAGAAAAAACTTCCAAAACAAATAATTATGCTCAAAAAACAAATAACTTAAAGAAAGATTCTATGACGAATCCCAATTTTATAAATAATTATGTGAACACAAGCCAAACTTCAGATTTCATTGGCGGTAAATGGCAAACAGAAATTGACGTTCGCGATTTTATTCAAAAAAATTATACTCCATATTATGGCAATTCCGAATTTTTAGCTAAACCGACTAGCGCAACACAAAAGCTTTGGTCTGAATGTTGCGATTTATTCAAAAAAGAGCGTGAAGCCGGTGGTGTTCTCGACATGGATACCCATGTTGTATCTACTATAATTTCACACGAAGCAGGTTATATTGACAAAAATTTAGAAAAAATTGTAGGTTTACAAACAGACAAACCGCTTAAACGCTCAATGCAACCTTTTGGCGGAATAAGAATGGCGCAATCAGCATGCAATTTATATGGTTATCTTGTTGATTCAGAAATTTCTGAAATCTTTACAAAATATCGCAAGACACATAACCAAGGAGTTTTTGATGTTTATACACCAGAAATGAAAGCCGCAAGGCATGCCGCAATAATTACCGGTTTGCCTGATGCTTACGGTCGAGGTCGTATCATTGGTGATTACAGACGTGTAGCCTTATATGGTATTGATAGATTAATTGAAGATAAATGCGCACAATTTGCATCATTAGAAGGTGAAATGACATCTGACACAATAAGATTGCGCGAAGAAATCACCGACCAAATTCATGCGCTTAATGATATGAAAAAATTGGGCGAAATTTATGGTTTTGATATTTCAAAACCGGCACAAAATGCAAAAGAAGCCGTACAGTGGCTGTATTTTGGATATCTTGCAGCAATTAAAGAACAAAATGGCGCAGCAATGAGTATCGGCAGAACTTCAACATTTTTAGATATTTATATCGAAAGAGATTTAAAACGTGGTTTATTAACTGAATCTGAAGCACAAGAACTTATCGATCATTTTATAATGAAATTACGATTAGTTAGATTTGCTAGAACACCTGAATACAATGAATTATTTTCAGGCGACCCTGTTTGGGTAACGGAATCTATAGCAGGCATGGGAGTCGATGGGCGTCCTTTAGTTACCAAAAATTCTTTCAGATATTTACATACTTTAGAGAATTTAGGAACAGCACCTGAACCTAATTTAACAGTATTATGGTCTGTTGATTTGCCACAAAACTTTAAAGAATATGCCGCTCATATTTCTATTACAACTTCATCTATTCAATATGAAAATGATGATATGATGAGAAAAATGCACGGTGATGATTATGCAATTGCCTGCTGTGTTTCTTCTATGGTAGTAGGAAAAGAAATGCAATTTTTTGGAGCGCGCGCAAATCTTGCAAAATGTTTGTTATACGCAATTAATGGTGGAATCGATGAACGTTTAAAAACTCAAGTTGCACCAAAATCTGAACCAATAACAAGCGAATATTTAGATTACAAAGAAGTCGTTGCGAAATACGATGCAATGCTTGAATGGCTTGCTGGGCTTTATGTTAACACGCTTAACGTTATTCATTATATGCATGACAAGTATTGTTATGAAAAAGCTCAAATGGCTTTACACGATAGAGATGTAAAACGTTATTTTGCAACGGGCATTGCTGGTTTATCAGTTGTTGCAGATTCCCTTTCTGCGATTAAATATGCAAAAGTTAAAACAATTCGTGATGAAAATGGGCTTGTTATTGATTACGAAATTGAAGGAGATTTTCCTAAATATGGAAATAATGACGACAGAGTTGACAAAATTGCCGTTGATATAGTTAAAAAATTCATGAACATGATTAGAAGCCACAAAACTTATCGTGATTCTATACCAACAATGTCAATTTTAACAATCACTTCAAATGTTGTTTATGGAAAGAAAACCGGCAACACACCTGATGGCAGAAAAGCCGGCATTCCTTTAGCACCGGGCGCAAACCCTATGCACGGAAGAGATTCACACGGTGCGGTTGCTTCATTAGCATCAGTTGCGAAATTACCATTTGCGGACGCTCAAGACGGAATTTCAAACACATTTACAATAATTCCGAACGCATTAGGTAAAGATGAATTATTTGTTGGTGATTTAGATATTCAATTAAATTGCGGTTGCGCAAGCAAAATATATGGAGGTTAAAATGACGACTCAACAAGAAGAAAATTTGATTAACTTAATAGATGGTTACGTAAAAAAAGGCGGTCATCATTTAAATGTGAATGTTTTTAATAGAGAAACTTTAAAAGATGCACAAGCTCACCCTGAAAAATACCCTCAATTAACAGTAAGAGTTTCTGGCTATGCCGTAAATTTTAACAAATTAACAAAAGAACAACAGGATGACGTCATATCAAGAACATTCCACTCTTCATTAACTGATAAAGCATGCAATTAATGACAGTATTAGGAAATATACATTCTATAGAAAGTTGCGGAACAGTTGATGGTCCCGGAGTCCGTTTTGTCGTTTTTATGCAAGGCTGCCCTATGCGTTGCGCATATTGTCACAATCCGGATAGTTGGAATTTTAACGAAAATAAAAAAGTTACAATTGACGAGATTTTTGATGAGTATACTAATTTACAAGAATTTTGTACTGGTGGTTTAACTGTAACAGGGGGAGAACCCTTAGCACAAATAGATTTTGTCACGGAATTATTTAAAAAATTTAAAGAAAATAATATTCATACCGCGCTTGATACGTCAGGAATTTTATTTGATAAAGATAATACTAAAAAAATTGATGAATTATTAAAATATACAGAACTTGTAATGCTGGATATAAAACACATTAACGAGATAGAGCACAAAAAATTAACCAATTTTTCAAACAAAAATGTTTTAGATTTTGCAAAATATTTATCATCAAAAAACATTCCAATGTGGATAAGACATGTTGTAGTTCCAAATATTACAGATAATGAAAAATATTTAATAGAACTCGGCGAATTTTTATCAACCCTAAAAAATGTAAAAGCTTTGGATATTTTACCTTATCATAATATGGCTATTTCTAAGTATGAACGTTTAGGAATTGATTATAAATTAAAAGACACTCCGCCACTTTCACATAACGATGCAATAAAGGCTCGCGACTTAATTATTAAAGCTATGAAAAATGCGTTAAACAAAAAATAAAAGTTGCAAAATTCTAAGTTATCTTACTTATTTTATTATGCTATACTTTAGAAATGAAAATCTTAAGCTTAAATTTGAAAAATTATAGAAATTGCGAAAACGTAAGTCTTGATTTTCCGAAGCGAAAAACTTTAATAATTGGAAAAAACGCACAAGGAAAAACCAACATTTTAGAAAGTATCTATTTTCTGTCAGGTTTAAAAACTCCGAGAACCTCTGTCGTTTCAGACTTGATTAAATTTGGAACAAATTCTTGTGAGATTAATGCAAATTTAGAACGAAATAATACTGAAATTGAGCTTGATTTTTGGTACAATATCGAAAAAAAACGTGAATTAAAAATTAATAAAGTAAAATCTCAGCCAAGAGATTTTAAACAGTGTTTAAAAACTGTTTTATTTTCAACAAAAGATTTATTATTACTCCGCGGAACTCCTCAAGATAGAAGAGATTGGCTTGATAGAGCAATTTCGCAAATCTATCCGGCTTATGATGAAAGACTATCAAAATACGACAAAATCAGAGTGCAAAAAAATAATTTACTCAAAAATGATTGCATAGATAATACTTTGCTTGATATTTATAATGAACAACTTGTTATAACCGGTGCGAATATAATTTTGTTACGTCAAAAATTTTTGAAAGAAATTCAACAAATTGCGTCATCAAAACACAAAATCATTAGTGATTCTGAAGAATTTTCTCTAAATTATACCTGCCCGAAAGAAGAAATTAACGAAATTTGCGAATATTTAAAAAATGAATTAGAACAACGTAAAAATGAAGAAATCGCTCGTCACCAATCTTGCGTAGGTCCTCACCGTGATGATATTGAATTTAAAATCAATGGAATTGATGCAGTAAAATTTGCCTCTCAAGGTCAGCAACGAACTTTAGTTTTAGCCTTAAAATTAGGAGAATTACAAATTATTAAAGAAAAAACAAGCTATTCTCCTATTTTACTATTAGATGATGTTTTAGCAGAACTTGACGAAGTCCGCCAAAATTATCTTTTAAAATCTATTGATGATGACGTTCAAACTATTATAACGTCAGTTGATACACTTTTGTTTGAAGAAGAATTTTTAAAAGATGTTCAGATTTATTTAATTGAAAACGGAAATTGTAAAATTATTACAACTTAGACCTAAAAATTTAAGCTAACATTAACATTTTACGCTAAACAACCAAATTTCAACACAATATTATTATAAATTATTGTTCTATCAACTTTTACACCATGTTTAATGTAAAAAAAGCTTTACTTTTAACCAATTTTTTTATACTATAAGAAAAAAGGAGAGATTAACTAATGGTTAATAATAAGTACAAGCGTGTATTATTAAAAATAAGCGGCGAAGCCTTGCTAGGTGAGCAACAATTTGGAATCGACCCTAATCCGGTTGAAATGATTGCAAAAGAAATTAAATCAATTTATGAACGTGGAGTTGAAGTTGCAGTTGTTGTTGGTGGCGGTAACATTTTCCGCGGAATGAAAAACAGCGCTAAATTAGGCATGGACCAAGCATCAGGTGATTATGTCGGAATGCTTGCTACCGTTATGAATGCTGTTTGTCTACAATGTGCTTTAAAAAAAATTAATGTCGAATGTCGAGTACAAACTGCAATTGCTATGAACCAAATAGCAGAACCTTACGTTCGACATAGAGCTATAAGACATTTGGAAAAAGGTCGAGTTGTAATATTTGCAGCCGGAACCGGTAACCCATTCTTCACAACCGATACAGCGTCTGCATTAAGAGCATCTGAAATTAATGCAGAAGTTATGCTTATGGCGAAAAATGGAGTTGACGGAATTTATGATGATGACCCTAACATTAATCCAAATGCTAAAAAATTAGACTCAATCTCTTATGCTGATATAATTCGCAAAGATTTAAGAATAATGGATATGTCTGCTTGTGCCTTGTGCAAGCAAAATAATATTCCTATAATAGTTTTTGATTTTAAAGCAACAGGCAGTCTTGTTGAAATCATGGATGGACGCACTGTTGGAACATACGTAAGTTAATATTATTTAAATAAAGGAGAAATAAACAATGTCAGAAGCTCTTGAAGAAATGTTTTTATTCGGAGAAGAAAAAATGGAAAAAGCTCTTACTCAAATGAAAAAAGAGTTTGCCTCAGTTCGCACAGGAAGAGCAAATCCTGCTGTTTTAGACAAAGTAATTGTTGATTATTATGGAGTCCCTACTCAACTAAGACAAATGTCACAAGTTACTGTAAGTGAAGGAACTACTTTAGTTATAACTCCTTATGACAAAACTATTTTAAAAGATATTGAAAAAGCGATTATTAAAGCTGAAATTGGAGTTGCTCCAAACAGCGATGGCACTTGCATTAGATTAAATTTCCCACCTCTAACAGAGGAAAGACGTCGCGAAACAACAAAAGATGTTCGCAAATATGGTGAAGATGCAAAGATTGCAGTGAGAAATATTCGCCGAGATATGGTTGATGAAATCAAAAAAATCGAAAAAACTGAAAATTTACCGGAAGATATGGTAAAAGATAACCAAGATAAAGTTCAAAAATTGACAGATAAATATGTTGGCATTATTGATTCACTTGTAAGTGAAAAAGAAAAAGAGGTTATGACTGTATAATGGATACAAAAAGATTCTTAACAGGTTTAATTGTAGGTTTTTCTGCATTATTTATATTACTTGCTGGCGGACTTTGGTTTTTAGCTGGGGTTATGCTTATAATATTTTTTGGAGCAAAAGAATATACGCAAATCCTTAAAAACAAAGGCTTTTTGCCAAGTATGAAAGTAATCTCCATTTCTGCAATTATGTTTGCAATCATTTTTTGCACAAATAAACTTAGTTTAACACCATTAGTATTTACTATATCTACGCTAATGGCATTTATGTGCGTCTTGTTCAAAGGACGCCAACCATACATTGCAAATGTTGCAACAAACATGTTAGGAATCGTTTATTGCGCTTGGTTTCCACTTCATTTAATCCTTATTAGAGATATGGGAACTGAAACTGTCGGCGGAGTTTCTTACCCTGAAGGCGCTTGCTATACTATTTTAATTTTATTATCCGTGGTCGCAACCGATACTTTCTGTTATTTTATCGGTTCAAAATTTGGCAAACACAAACTTTCAACCGTTATAAGCCCTAATAAAACTATAGAAGGAGCTATTGGCGGTACAGTAATGTGCGTTATAATTGCAACTGTAATTGGCATTGCAATTGGACTTGTTTGGTATCATGCAGTAGTATTAGGAATTTTAATTGCCACATTTGCACAATTAGGTGATTTATGCGAATCAATGATTAAGCGTGATGCAGGTGTTAAAGATTCTAGCAATATTCTTCCGGGACACGGCGGATTTTTAGATAGAGTAGACAGTTATATTTTAACAATCCCTGTTGTTTATTATTATTTATTCTATTTTGTTAATAACAATATTATTGATTTATTCAAAGGTTTGTTTTAATGTTAGAAGAAATTTTTGGCAATGTAGAAAATCAGGAATTAGTCCAAAAAGCACTAACTCATCCATCATTTACTAAGGAAAATAACATAGATTCTTTGATGAATTATGAACGGTTAGAATTTTTAGGAGATTCTGTTTTAAAACTTGTAAGTTCAAAACTTTTATATAATATGTTTAAAGAATACCCTGAAGGCGAGTTATCAAAAATTCGCTCAATTTTGATTTCAGATAATATTTTGGCAAAAGTGTCAAAAGAAATTGGAGTAGATAAATTAATAAAATTAGGTCCAGCTGAAGAAAAACAAGGTGGCAGAAACCGTGAATCTAATTTAGCCTGCTCTTTAGAAGCCTTACTTGGTGCATATTTTTTAAATAACAAATTTGAAGAAATCGAAGATTTTATAAAAAAATATTTATTTATATATGTTGATGACATAAATGAACATTTTGAAAAATATAATGCTAAAGATATTTTGCAACAATATACTCAAGGTCATGACAAGACTTTGCCGATTTACACAACAATTTCAGTAACAGGCCCTGCGCATAAACCGGTTTTTGAGGTTCAAGTTGAATGGCAAGGCAAAATAATTGCTAGAGCGTGCGGAAAATCAAAAAAAGAAGCTCAACAAAATTGCGCTTACGAAGCTTGTAAGGTGTTAAAAATAAATAATTAAATCACCACCTCAAAAAATTTTATTTTAATTAGAAAAATTAAAAATCATGACCATTGCTACCGCAGAATTTTTATCATGCGATAATGTCAATTTAATTTTTAATTGAGGGTATTTTTCAATAATTACAAAAGGTTGCCCGTTAAGTTTATTCAATATTTCAATATCTTTATAATAAACATCTGTAACATTAAACTCCGATAAAGCTTTTACTACAGCTTCTTTTGCACAAAATCTTGCACAAAGATGATGAGCAGAAGTTTTTGTTTTAAAAGAATATTCAAGCTCTTTTGAAGTAAAAATTCTATTAAGAAAAGCAGAATCCTTCTCTAACGTTTTATCCGCAAAACGCTTAATTTCTTCTATGTCAGTTCCTATAGAAATATTTTCAAAATTCATAAAATATCCTAAAACTAATCAGTTTGAGCCAATTTTTCTAACTTTAATTTTTGATCATATTCAATTAACAAATTAATTAATTCATCCAAATCACCATCAATTGCCGTCCAAACATTCAAATTTTGTCCAATTCTATGGTCAGTTAAACGACCTTGTGGAAAATTATACGTTCTAATTCTTTCACTTCTATCACCGGTACCAACTTGAGAACGTCTTAAATCCGTGATTTCTTGCATTTGTTTTTGAACTTCCATATCATAAAGTTTAGCTTTTAATATTTGTAAAGCTCTTTCTTTGTTTTGAAGCTGTGAACGTTCTTCTGTACAGAAAATCATTATACCGGTTGGTTTGTGGAACAATCTAGCTGCAGTTTCTACTTTATTAACGTTTTGCCCGCCGGCACCACCTGAACGCGCCGTTGACATCTCAATATCTTCCGGCTTAATTTCGATTTCCACATCATCAACTTCAGGCATTACGGCAACAGTTGCAGTTGAAGTATGAACCCTGCCTTGAGATTCAGTCTCAGGAACTCTTTGAACTCTATGAACACCTGATTCATATTTTAAACGTGAATAAACCGCATCACCTTTTATTGAAATAATTATTTCAGAATATCCACCAGCTTCGCATTCGGTTTTACTCAAAATTTGAGTACTCCAACCTTGCTTATCCGCATATTTCAAATACATTCTCGCCAAATCACCGGCAAAAATATTCGCTTCATCACCGCCTGCACCACCTCTAATTTCAAGCATAATATCTTTATCATCCATCGGGTCACGAGGAAGTAACAAAACCTTCATTCTTTCTTCATATTTAGGAAGTTTGGCCTCATTTTCTTCCATTTCTGCTTTCAAAAATGCTTTCATCTCTTCATCTTTTTCTTCATGAATCAATTGTTTAGCCTCTTCAATTGCATCAACGGCTTTTTTCCACTCATAATACAAGTTTACAGTATCTTCCATTGATTTTCTTTGTTTTGATAAATCACGAAATTTATTATAATCTTGAATAACAGCCGGATCTGAAAGTTTTTCGCCTAGTTCTATATATTTTTTTTCAATCTGAATAATTTTATCTAACATATCTTTCATAATAAATACCTCTTTAAGTAAAGTATAACAAAAACAGAGAATTTTAGCATGGTAAAAAGAAATTATTAAAAAAACAGTTTTTTAAATTATAAAATTTGTGAACTAAACCTCAAATATATTTTATTAAAAAATAATTATGTGCTAAAATGCTTTTATGGAGAAATTTAAAAAATTTTTAGAAAAAATTAAAAATATTGATAAAAAAAAGCGAGTTTATTTTATTATAGCTTTTGTTTTTCTTGTTGTTATGCTCTGGGCATTTCTTTCAGCATCTTTCATTACAGCTAAATTTAGTCGAGAACAAGCAAAAACCGGACAAGACGATCAAAAAGTTGATGCTGTCGGGATAATTATTACAGAAACAAAGGACGGAAATAAATATTTTGAAATTTACGGCGAAGATGGAAATTATAATAGTAATGAACGTGTCGCCGTATTAAACAATGTCATAGGAAATTTCTACAAAGATAACAAAGTATCTATGAGTTTTCAATCCTCAAAAGGAACTTATGATGAAGAAAAGGGTACAGTAACTTTGCACGAAAACACTTATATTGTGCTAGAAAATGGGACTTCGCTTTCTGCAAATAGCCTTGTATGGTCGGGTTCAGACAAAGATACTATCGCAGAAGGCAATGTTAAAATCAAAAAAGATAAAGATATGGTTGCTCTTGCTGATAAATGTATTATTAGCGCAGGGTATGATAAATTTAAAATTGTTGGAAAAACACAAACTAAGATTTATGGAAAAGAGGGAAATTAATGAAAAAGTTTTTAGTATTTCTTTTAATAATATTATCCGGAATTGCTGTTCTAGCAAGTGATTTGATTATTGAATCAAAAACTCAAACTTACTCTGATAAAGAAAAAAAGATTAAACTTGATGGCGGTGTTAAAGTTAAAATTGATAATCTTACAGTAGAAAGTCCGCGCGCCGATGTTTCTATTAGAAGAAATAACAAGCTTGATACGGCAACTTTTTATGACAAACCACACGCATACGAAATCAATGCAAACAAAAAACGTGAAGTAAAAGCAAATATTTTACAGGTTTCTTTAATAAATAAAGTTGTAAGAGCTGAAGGTGACACTCAATCAGTAATTACCGAAGGGGCAACACCAATTGTTATCATAAATGCCGACGATCAAGAATATGATACAAAAAGTAATGTTATGGTAGCAACAGGCTCTGTTGGAATCAAATACAAAGATATTGAAAGTTTTTCAGACAAAGCGGTTATTATAGCAGATACAAAAGGTGGGTTAAAGAAAATTGATTTAATTGGCAATGCAAAAGTGAAACAGCAAAACAATACTTCTGAAGGACACCATTTTATTTATAACCCTATTACTGAAGAATCAAGCGTTAGCGGAAATACAAAAACTGTTGCAATTACTGACGATGGCAAAAAACTCATAATCCATGCTGATTATCAACAGTACAACAAAAATCAAAATTCATATATAGGAAATGGTCATGTAAAAGTTTGGTTTGATGATTATTATGCACAAGGTCCAAAAGTTTCTGTTTTTCCAGATGCAACAACCGGAAAGCCTAATGAAGTTTACTTTATTGGACGTTCAAAAATTGTACAAACAGATAAAGACATAATTGCAGACAAAATCAAAATGACAATGGAGCCAAAAGATTTTGTTGCAGAAGGAAATGTAAGAACAATTATTCATAATATTGAAACAAATAAAGAAAACGAGGAACTATAGATGTCAGAAAAAATAGAAAAAGCGCTTCAACTTTTTAAAGAAAAAAAATATAATGATGCAATTGACGTATTTAGCTCTATTTTAGAAACTGAACCTGACAATCCTGAAATATTTAATAATATGGGAGTAGTATATTCTTGTATCGGAAACTTTGACCACGCAGAAGATTGTTATACCAAAGCTTTAGCACTAAATCCTGAATTAGCGCAAGCTTACATAAATCTGTCAGATTTATATTATAAAGCAGATGATATCGCATCTGCATTGGGCACTTTACAAAAAGGTACTTATGAACTGCCACAAAATTTAACTTTAGCACATTTATTGGCAAAAATTTATATTGAAGACCAACGCTGGGAAGATGCAATTGATGAATTAGACAGAGTTTTAGACGGCGAACCCGAAAACTATGACGCATATTATGATTTAGGTCATGTTTATTTTGAATTAGGCGATTATGACGCTGCTATTTCAAATTTTGAAACTGTTGTTCAATATAAAGAAAATAATGAATTGCTTTACTATTGCTTGGCTCAAGCTTATGAAGCAAATAATGAAATTGACAAAGCGATTTCTAATTATTTAAAATCAATTGCGGTCAATGACAAATTTCCACTAGCTTATAAAAAAGTTGCAATATTATTCATGGCGCGTGGCGATATGGAAGATGCAATTGAATACTTTGAAGATTATATTGCATTTGATATTCCGGAAGAAGAAAAAGAAAGTATTACCAAATTACTAGAGCGAATCAATAAAGTTTAATCCATCAAGGTCTGATTTTTTTGGCAATTTCATATCTTGCTTAAGTTTATAAACCAAATAATCTTCACTATTTGGTACTAATAAATTTGGATTCTTTTTATATTTGCGAGCTTCTTCTTTTGTCATTTGTCTTAAATTAGCCTTTTCTTGACGCGCTTTTACAATATTTAAATAACTTTGTGATGAAGTGTGATCTGTCACGACATTTGCAACTCCACCCAAGAGACCTGGTAAACCACCTTTCATTTTAGCAGTTCTAGTTAACACTAAAGCATCCTCTAATTGTTCATAAGAACCATTAGCAGAAACTCTTGCCTTATTTAAATTCAATTGTGTATCAGCAGGCAAAATATCTAATTTTCTCATGATATTATTAACCATCGTACCAAGAGATTCATTTGTTATTTTATCAGGTTTCAATTCCATACCCAAGAAAATCTCTTTTAATTCATTTCCAATTTTCTCAATTGCAGCTTCCTTCGTTAAATTTTTAGGTAAAGTTGCACCTTCTACAAAATATTCTGCAATATCTTTATAACTTCCTCTATCAATAAATGAACTTAATTTAATGAATTTTGCAGAAATTTCTGGCGAAAGTTCAATAACGTTACCAGTATCAATCAAGGTAAACACTTTATTATTTCTAATTCTTGAGATTTTTGCCAAATCCATTGTTTTTGTTAATACATTTGTCTTTCCTGCATGTTTTTTTACTGCATCAATGTCAATGAAAATATTTCCTGGGTGTATATCAGCATGAAGAACTCTACCACCTTTTTCAAATTTATTTAATTGTTCTGTTATAACTTGTGCATACTCATTTAACATATACCTTGTTTCACCATCAGAAAGCTCCATATCTTTGAACTGTGGCGTTTTAGCTTTAATTCTTTCAATTTCTTCGTTAAGTACTTTTATTTTGTCAGATTTAGTCTTGCAGTTGCCTAAAAGCTTACGCAATCGAGTTCCACCAACATTTCTTGTTAACATTTTAGAAAGTAGCCCGCCACTTTCTAATGCATTCAAATACATTTGAGCTGTATGTAAATTCATAAAAGATTCTAAGCTAATACCATTAGCTTTTTCCATAACATATAAACCATCTTTAACTTCAATTGGTTTTACTACATTTGCAGTATGAGTATATTTTGCAAGCTTTTCTGCCGCAGCTTTTTCATTCGCCAAATCAATTTCTTTTAAAATACCGTCTTTTAAATCCACAAGGTTTTTCTTCAAATATTCTTTTTGGTCTTGAGTTTTATTAGAATTTTCAATAAGAGTCTTAAATTTATTATAGTCTGTAATAATTTTTTCTTGCGTAATACCTTCTTTAATCATTTTAATACAAGCTTCTTTACCATCAGAGCCTTTGACTAAATAAGTTTCAGCAACAGTTCCGACACCCAAACATTTTATAGATGAACAATCATATCTATTGCCAAATGTGTTTTTAATTTTGTCTACAGCTTGATCTAACGTTCTACTTGCAGGACAATTTTCTTTTAATTCCATTGCAATATTGCCATTACCTTTGATTTGTTCCATTTTTACTGCAAAAATATTTTCTTCAGTTAATTTTTTAATCGTATCTTGCAATTTACTTGAATCATATCCATATCCACCACGCCATATAATCTCACGAATAGAATCTGAATCCATTAAAATATCATTTAATTCATCATAAGCAGTTTTTCCTTGCAAATTGGCAGGTTTAAGATGTGCTTTAGACAATTTTTCTACCGCAGAACCTAAATTCTTTTCATAAATACCTAAAAAATTACCTTTTTTAGCAAGAGGAATTGCTGCGCCAACTCCAAGCGCTGTAGTTAAAACTGCATCATTTTTTATATCTGTTAAATATGCATTAAAGTTTTTATCTTCACCAGTTTTATTACCAACAAAATACCTGTTCAAACTATTACCGATAGCATATAGTGGGGCACCGATAAAACCACCACCTATTAAAGTAAGCGGAAGCATAAGTCCGTTAATTGTACCAGAAAAAATATCTCTAAAATAGTTTTTGATACGCTCATTGCGCATGATTTTTTTATCTATTTTATACATTCTTTTATCATAAGAGGTTTCCAAATTGTTGTAATCTTTTTTATTAACTTTATATTTTGTCGAACCAATTCCATTAAACATAGAAAAAATACTTTTTACGCTACCAGCAGCAGCCCCTGCCAAACCGGCTGTTACTATAAAGAATCTAAATTTACTTTTTCCAATAAATTTAAAAATTTTATCGTAAGCATCTAGACCATTACTCATACTTTGATTTGCTTTTTCATTTAATTTATTTAGTCCAAGATGATATTTTAACGCTTTTCTAATTTTAAAATAAAAAGGAGCTGCCGCGGCTATAGAAATAGCATCACCGGCAATTTGTTCTGAATTTGCTTGAGAATTTCTATATTTTTTAATAACGTCATTAGCTTCTTTTTCTGAAATTTCACCATTTTCAGCCATTTCAACAGCTTTTAATGCTTTTTTAGAACCAATCCCTAAGCCGGTTACGTTTTTAAGCGCATTATACAATCTTTCAAACAACCCATTCTTTTTATGTTCTTTAATGAACACCTCTCTAGCACTAGGTTCCGGCGGTCTATATGAATATTGAGAAGCCATGCCGGTTTCATCTGTAGCCTTAAAATTTGCAATCGGAAAATTCTGGTTACTTGTAATGCGCATCATAAATAAAATCCCTTTTTCTAATTTTCTAACTATATATTATATAAAAAATTAAAAATACAGAAAGTTGCTAAAATATAAAGTTTTGTAACAATTAATTTTAAAACCCTAAAGTTTTTCAAAAAAATGCCGATATACATGTAAAATAGGGAAAAATTGGAGAACAAAAATGTCAGTTAATGGTATTTCAGGAAAAATTTATGATTTTTTAGCAAAATTTAATAGCAATTGGAAAGAAAAAGCCGATTCTTACGACAAAAAAGACGGCGTTGTTTCATTATATGAATTTATGGCATTTGTTGATGATAATTGGACTGGAACCGGCAAACCCGGATACAGCGAGCTTTCAGAATTTTTTAATAAAATAGATACTAATGTTGCAAAGGGTTGTGCAAAAAATAATGGCACAGAAACAACAGCTTCTAATAAAGGAACGCTTGATTCTAATGAACTTGCGCGAATTGATAGCATGGTTAGAGCGTACCAAAAAGTTGATGAAATGCTAAATCAATATGCGTCACAAATTCCGCCTGAAGTGTTCCAAAATGTTTCAAAAGAGTTACATTCTAGAATTGAAAATTGCGAAACCGTTGACGATATTAATGCAATTTGTACAGAACAAACAATAATAGAAATTAGTAATAGTTGCATGGCTGATTTATATTTAGATAAATTTTTGCAAGAATTTTTCGATCAAGATAATTATGCAAAACTAATCAATGAAGGCGGTTACAGATATAATGATGATTCAAACATAAAATCAATGCTTGAAACCATTAAAAATGCAATAATAAATACGTTATTAGATGGCGAAAAATATTTTATGCTTGAAAGCGATGTTAAAACAATTATTGCAATGAATGACCATATTATCAACGAATATATGAATACATCTTTAGCAACTGATAATACTTCTACTACATTAAATGATGTTCAAAGAGCGAATTTGAAAGTTGTTGCACAAGATAGTGCTGCTTCAACCGGCATTGCTACTGGATATCCAACAACATTCAAAAAATATTTAAATATGTTCTTGAACAGACTTTATTCAAGTGGAAATACATACCAAAATCTTTTACAAGAAGCTCAAAACTTTACTTCTTCTGACGAATTTACAAGAATGCTCGAAGAACTAAATGTTCAACTTCCAGGAGAACCTCTTGGAGATGGCACTATTGGAAGAGATGATGGCGATTATTCAACAGTAGTAAGCCCACCAAATTTTGATGATACAGGCAGAGTAGATGACAGGGGACCATTCGTTAATGAAAATGGCTCTAGTGGTAGAAACCCTGGTAACTCAAATGGTTCTGGCAATAGATTTAATTTTGGAGATATAACTTTGCCAAGCGATGGAACTTATGAAAAAGAGCTTCCGAATGGAGTAGGAAATTTATTTGGTGATTCAAACGATTCTGACAATAATAACTCTGGCAACCAATTCGATTTGGGCAATATAACTTTACCAAGCAATGGAACTTATGAAAAAGAGCTTCCGAATGGAGTAGGCAATTTGTTTGGTAGAAATACAGACACTGATACTGATGAGGAAGACACAGACAATTCGTCAACCGGCAACCCATTAGTTAATTTTGGAAATTTAAATTTTGATATTACAGATAGCGAAAGCGTAACACGTAATGGTTTTGTAACATTGCCTAGAGGCGCAAAATGTAAAATAACAACATCGCCTAAATATAACAGTATGATTAGTTATCACAATGGTAGCTTAACTATAAAATCAAATGAGCTTGAAAATGGCGAGCACAAAATCCCATTAACATTAACCGTTACCGATGCGGATGGAAATGTAAGTATAATCAAAAAATCATTAAATATAAATGTTAATAATTCTGAAAAATAAAGAATTTGCACAAAAAAAGGATTCGAAAAAAAAACGAAAATTAAACTTTTCTTTGCAAATTCCAAGCAAGTTCAAAAAATTATCATTTTCTACATTTTTTGAATCCTCTGATTATAAGTGCTTGAAAAATAATTGTAAACAGTTATACTGTTATTGTGAACATTGAAAACTTGAATATACGGAGTTTACATTATTTCCAAAAGGTATCGTACCGCAGATTCGGTCTGCGAGGTGGAGTCGAGAAAAACGGTGTCGTGTTGCGTGAGCAATACGAGCAGGTTTTTCGAGCGGAGCCGTCTTAAACTTGAACAAAAATTAAATGTGGGGATGTAATGGTTTT
>CAKVIC010000016.1 GCA_934754655.1 uncultured Candidatus Melainabacteria bacterium
TGAGTGAACGGTAGTGAAGGAATTCCGGATAGCGAAGGAATTGAGCTGACAAGAACCGCAGGTTCGAAAGCGAAACTCCCGCCCCGCCGATGGCGGGTACGGGCGCGCGGAGCAAATTCAAGAGGCGGATTTGAAAACAAAACAAATTGTCAGAGCAAAACGTGTAAGCAATAACTGTTAACAAAATACAATAAATCCCCTCGATGGGAGTTGAACCCATGATCTTAGGCTTCGGAGACCTACGCTCTATCCAGCTGAGCTACGAGGAGTTAAATTTATTGTAAATTATTTTTTGTTTTGGCGCAATCGTTTACAGCTATTATTTTTGCAAATAATCCAAAATCCTTTCAAATTTCATAGAACGAGAAGCTTTCAAAAAAATCGTTGATTTTTTATCTAAATTATTCTTAATAAATTCACCTGCTTTTTCAAGTTTATCAAAATGTTTTGAATAACAATTTGTAATTTTATCAGAAATATTTTTTGACAAATCCCCAACCGTAATAACAACAGCATTTTTATCTAAATTTTTGTCAGAATT
Source organism: uncultured Candidatus Melainabacteria bacterium (assembly GCA_934754655.1). Classification (GTDB taxonomy): domain Bacteria; phylum Cyanobacteriota; class Vampirovibrionia; order Gastranaerophilales; family Gastranaerophilaceae; genus CAG-196. The sequence continues at coordinate 542 of CAKVIC010000016.1, forward strand.
GATATATTCTCCAAGTTGTTGATGATAATAAACCTCATCAGCACCAAGTTCACCCATATCGCCCAAAACCAAAATATAATTTTTATAAAGTTCAAAAACCGTATCCACAAATGCTTTCATTGAATCAGGATTAGCATTATAACTATCATTAATTACTTTAAAATCACCGACAGTAACAACTTCCCAACGTTTTTCGATATTTTTATAATTTTTCAAGCCCTTCGCAATTTCATCCGCCGACATTTTAAGCGCAAACCCAACATTTATTGCCGCTAAAGCGTTTTCTATATTGTAATCACCACCAACATTTAGTTCATAAATATTATTTTTGTATTCAAATTTTGAATAATTCGCGTTTTTTTCTAAAATCTTAACATCATTTATTGAATAAAAAATTTTTTCACCTTCAAATTCAACTGTTTTTTTTATTAAATCATCATTATGAGCTATAAAAATATTTCCACGTTGATATTTAGTAATTTCACATTTTGCTTTTGCAATATTTTCTCTTGAACCCAAGCGCCCAATGTGCGCTGTTCCAACATTAGAAATAACAGTAATATCCGGTTCTGAATATTTTGATAACAATTCAATTTCACCAAACCCGCGCATCCCCATTTCCAATACTAAAACTTCAGTATCATCAGGTGTTTCAAAAATAGTTTGGCAAAAACCTATTTCATTATTATGATTAAGAGGTGTTTTAAAAGTTTTGAATTTTTCGCCCAAAGTAGCTGCAACAATCTCTTTTGTTGTTGTTTTGCCTGAACTTCCGGTTATTGCAACCACTTTGAAATTTAATTTATTACGTCTATAATTTGCTAATTTTAAATATGCTACCAAAGTATTTTCAACTTTTAAAATACATTTATTTTGGTATTCTTTAATATCAATTTTATCTGATGTAACGAATGCACCAATTGCACCTTTTTGCAAAGCTTGAAAAACAAATTTTTCGCCATCAAATGATTCCCCTTTTAACGGCAAATAAAAATCACCGGCAGTTAAAGTCCGAGTATCAGTTGAGATATTAACATCAAAATCTTCTGAATAATTATTTATAACATTTGCACCAGTTGCGTTTATAATCTCACTTAATTTCATATTCGCCTCAATTTCTTTAATAAGCTTTTACAAGAAAAATTTTTATGCCATTATCAAGTCGCTCGATACGTTTAACATAACGATAATCAGATTCTGCTTTTAAAATAAGTACAACTGCAGGCTTTTTTCCTGTCATTTTGGCATAATAAAGTGATTGTCCAATGCTTTCAGCCCATTTTTTTGCAAAATCAAATTCTATTGCATAATCTTTTGTAACGCAATCTACGCGCGTCATATCCCATAATACAACTTCTTTTCTGCCAAAATCCGATGTGCACCACTGGTTTACATAATATGATTCTACTTGATTTGGGCGCATTGTTTGAATATCATACCATTTTTGAGGAACATTATTTAAGCCTAAATAATATATGCCACAAGCCATTAACACAAATGTAATAAGGCTTGTAACAATTCTTGCAGTATAATTTTTCTTTCTCTTTCTTCCCATAAATAAATTTTAGCATAAAGTTTTTGAATGGGCGGAAAAATTTTGTTTTCTTTCGTGGCGCGGGCGAATGCCCGCGCCACGGGGAATTATAAAAATAAAGGGATTGAACAAACCCAATCCCACATATAAGTACATATCCCAATCAACAACAAATTTATTATAACAAGTTCAAAGCTATACTTGGCGTTTGGTTAGCCGTTGACAACAAGGTTGCTGACGCTTGTTGTAATATTTGAGCTTGAATAAAGCTTGAAGATTCAGTCGCAATATCAGTATCACGTAAAGTTGATAATGATGATGTCAAGTTTTGAGACTGAACATCTAAAGCATCAATAGCTGATAAAACTCTGTTTTGAGCTGAACCGATTTTAACAACTCTATCTGAAATTTCGTTAATAGCAGCATCAATGTATTGTAGAGTTTCTTTAGGTACTGCCCAAGTTTCAGTTTGTAAAACGAATGAAGAATCAGCCGCATTATATTTTAAACCAGAACACATAGCAGCAAAAGCTTGAATTGCTTTATTTTTTTCATCAGCATCTGCACTTCCAAGATTTGCTAATGTACCACCAGCTTGTGTCATCAATTCTGACAATTTTTTACCTTCAGCAGTAGTTGGCGCATCTTTAAACTTATTAAACAAACCAAAGCAAGATGCATCTTTAAATAAATCAACATCTAAATGAATTTGGCTTTCACTTTTTGCATATAAACCAACTTGCAAATCAATTCCGTTAGCAGTCATACCAACATCAGAATTATCAGCACCTGCTTCTGAACTATATTTCATTAATTTAATACCATTAAATTCAGCATTAGCAGAAATTCTATCGACTTCCATTAATCTAGCAGCAATTTCAGATTGAATTGCTCTTAAAGATTGTGAGCCATAAGTTCCGTTTGCAGCTTGCTCAGTCAAGTCACGAACACGTTGCAAATGCGAAGTCAATAATGAATAGGTTTCTTCGGCAGTTGTTAACATATCAGCACCAGTAGAAGCATTGTCAGAAGCGACATCTAAAGAGCCAAGTTGCGTAACCCACATATTTGAAATTGAATACCCCGCAGCGTTATCTGATGCGTGGTTAATTTTGTAACCAGTAGACATTCTTTCAATAGAATCGTTTAGTGTGTTAGTTGCCTTGTTCAAGTTGCGTTGCGCAATGATTGACGAAATGTTCGTATTAATAGTAAGTGCCATATACCCTATCCCTTATTTAAATAAATTTTCCTTAATCTACAAAGACCTATAAATCCATATAACGCCTATATATCTTCACATACCCTTGTATAAATCTATTATAGATTAATGATATAAAAATAACAACATGTGCCTTTACAAAAATTTACAAAGCGGATTTTCGGTAGGGCTTTAGCCCGTAAGGTGTCGGTCGGACGTTACTCCGACGACACCCCGAATAATCCAAGACAGCGGATTTAGGTGGATTCTCGGATGAGTTTTATTTGTCATGCTGAACTCGTTTCAGCATCTCACCAACATAGAACCTTGCGTTAATTAGGCTTCTTACTTATATTAACCCCAGTTCACTTGTCAGATCCTGAAATAAATTCAGGATGACAGAAAAAATAACCACGGAATTTGCGGACGGAATGAGTGAACGAAGTGAAGGAATTCCGGATAGCGAACATATTGAGCTGACTGTGGCGGAGCCACAAAGGCGAAACTCCCGCCCCGCCGATGGCGGGTACGGGCGCGCGGAGCAAATCCAAATCTAAAAACACTTAAATTATTTAATTTTTATACCCAATGATATAAGCAAGTTGTGCTCTTGTTTTGACATTTAATTTTAAATAAATAGATAAAACATGAGCTTTAACGGTTGATTTTGAGATAGATAGTTCTTTTGCAATCATGATATTTGTGCTTCCGCATGCCAATAATTTTGCAATTTCTAATTCTCTAGAACTCAATAAATTCAATACATTAGTAGTTTTATTTTCCAATTTTAAAACCTTTTTTAGACGTTGTTAAAAAAATCCCCCATGTTACCTATAAAAAACTCTCAAACCTTTGTGTACATTGATAAAAAAAGTTTCAATTTTTGACAATAAAACGTGAAAAATTTCAAAAAAAACGTCACATGGTCAAATATTGCATAGAAGTCCAAATTTGTCAACAAAATTTGTGGCTTAGGTCAATTCCATTTTTAAATTATTTTGTCAAAATAGTATTAGAGGTGTTTTTATGCCGGATATAAAAAAATTACTAGGAAAACGTATTAAAGAGCTTAGAATTGCTAAGAACATGACGCAAGAGGAGCTTTCAGAATATACTGGTATTGGTAATTCAAGTATCAGTAAGATTGAGAGTGGTCATTTTCACCCTACTGCCGAGAACTTAGAAAAAATTTCAGAAGCATTAGGTGTTGAAACTTATCAACTTTATTTTTACAAGCATCATGAAGAAATACAAAATATTCGTAAAGAATTAAGTGCGCTTTTACAAGTGGCAAAAGATGAAGATTTGAAGTTGATATATAGGATTGTTCTTGCAATTTTTAACAAATAATTATGCAAAATATCAAAGTTATACTATAATACACTTAACCTTGAGGAAAAATTTTGGATAAGAATTTTATAGCGCAAAAATTAATAGAAAACCCGACTGAAAGTTTTTTGTTCCAGAAAGCAAATGAAATCAGGAAAAAATACGTCGGGGATTCAGTACATTTACGTGGACTTATTGAATTTTCAAATATATGCACACGTACTTGCTATTATTGTGGTTTACGATGTAAAAACAAAAATATTAACAGATATAGGCTTTCAGAAGAAGAGATTCTCAAATTTGTAAAACATGGCGTAGATTTAGGTTATAAAACGATTGTTTTGCAATCAGGTGAAGATTTATATTATACTTCTGATAAGCTTTGTAGAATTATAGAAAATGTCAAAAAATATGATGTTGCTTTGACTTTAAGTATAGGTGAAAAAACTTATGATGAATACAAAAGATTCAAAGACGCGGGCGCTGATAGATATCTTTTGAGAATAGAAACCACTGATAAAAAGCTTTATAAAAAACTTCATCCTAATATGTCTTATGAAAATAGGGTTGAATGCTTATATAATTTAAAATCTTTGGGATTTGAAACCGGCACCGGTTGTTTGGTTGGATTGCCAGAACAAACGATTGAATCTTTAGCTGATGACATTTTATTTTTCAAAAATCTTGATGCGGATATGATAGGCATAGGTCCTTTTATTCCTCATCCAAATACACCATTGGGCGAGGTTAAAGTTGATTTAAATCACAATTTTGAACTTGCTTTAAAAGTTATGGCTTTGACTCGAATTATTTTGAAAAATATTAATATTCCTGCAACAACTGCTATGGAGACAATAAACCCAAATGGTAGAATTATAGCGTTGAATTCAGGCGCAAATGTTGTTATGCCAAATATCACACAAGGTAATTATCGCAAAGATTATGAAATTTATCCTAATAAGATTTGCACGGATGAATCTCCGGATTTATGCTCAAATTGTATAAAAAATAAAATCAAATCAATCGGACGTACAATTTCTAACGACAAAGGATTTAGGGCGGATTTTCGGTAGGGCTTTAGCCCGTAAGGTCGAGCGGGACGTTACTCCGCCGACACCCCGAATAATCCAAGACGCGGATTTGCGGACGGAATGAATGAACGACAGTGAAGGAATTCCGGATAGCGAAGGAATTGAGCTGACTGTGGCGGAGCCACAAAGGCGAAACTCCCGCCCCGCCGATGGCGGGTACGGGCGCGCGGAGCAAATCCAAGAGGCGGATTTTCGGTAGGGCTTTAGCCCGTAAGGTGTCGGTCGGACGTTACTCCGCCGACACCCCGAATAATCCAAGAGGGCGGATTTGCGGACGCATTTTTTGTCATAAGTCACTTGTTCAAGTATCTAATCAACGTCAATTTTTGAATCAAACAAAAAACTTACTAATCATGTTTATTAAATATTTCAAAAATCTCGCTTAAATTATTAGTACAATCAACATAAATATCATCTTTTGAAAAATCTTTTGATTTTTCTTTTTTAACTTTTTTTTCGTCGCTATTTTTCAACTTTTTCTTCTTCATTTATTATCTTTCTATTTATAATTATATTCACACAAATGTCAATCAGATTGATTGTTGATAATATCAGTGTAACTGATAATTTAAAAATGAACAATGAATATTTACAAAAATTTGCAAAAAATTTAAAAGAATTAAGAAAACAAAATGGAATTAAGCAAGACGATTTTTTAAATATAGATGGAATTTCGCGCTCAACAATAGCGATGGTTGAAACTGCAAAAACTGATATTACTTTATCAAAAATCAAAATTATTGCAGATGTAATCGGAGTTAAGCCAAAAGATTTACTTGATTTTGAGTAGCACTTTTGCCTTTGTTTATTTTAAATTCTTCGTTTACTATTTACATTTAAGCTGTTTTGTTGTAGCTTTGTATTAGGGAAATATGTATAGAAAGAGGATTAATATGAATACAAAAATTGAAAAACTTCCTGAAAATATTGTGAAAGTTGACATAGAAATTCCTGCACAAGAGGCTGTAAAATATTATAATGAAGCGGCTAAAAGATTTGCACAATATGTCAATATTCCTGGCTTTAGAAAAGGAAAAGCTCCTAGAAATATTGTAGAGCAACACGTTGGTGAAGAAAGAATTAAACAAGAAGCATTAGAACGTGCTTTACCACAAATTTTTTCAGAAGTTATCAGAGAAAATAAATTTGATTTAGTAACTCAACCGAATGTTGAAAGTTATGATTTCAAAGTTGGTGAAGATTTAAAAATTACTGCTAAATTAGAATTGCGCCCTGAAGTTACTCTTGGCGAATACAAAAACTTGAAAGTTGATGTTGAAGAATATAAAACTCCAGAAGATGCTATGCAAAAATCAATTGACGGACTTTTGAGCCAACACGCAACAGAAGTTGTTGTTACTGATAGAAAAACAAAAGCTGACGACGTTATTGTTTTCGATTTTGAAGGTTACGTAAATGGTGAAAAAATCGAACATGGCGATGCTAAAAATTATAGATTAGATTTGGCTAATTCAAGTTTTATTCCTGGTTTTGCAGAACAATTAGTTGACAAAACTTTAGGCGAAGAATTCGAAATCAACGTAACTTTCCCTAAAGAATATCACGAAGAAAAATTAGCAGGTCAGCCGGCTGTTTTCAAATGCAAAATCAACGAAATTAAAACAAAAGTTTTACCAGAATTAAATGATGAATTTGTTCAAAAAGTAGGACCTTTCAAAACAGTTGATGAATTAAAAGAAGATATTCAAAAATATTTGGATAGCCAAAAAGAAGATGCAAACAGAACTCGTTCAGAAAAAGCGATTTTTGAAAAAGTTGTAGAAAATGCAAAAGTTGATATTCAACCAACAATGATTGACAGAGAAACAGATATGTTGATTGAAGAATACAAACAAAAACTTCAAATGCAAGGATTCACTTGGGAGCAAGCTCTTCAAGCACAAAGCTATGATGAAATTAGAAATGGTTTGAGAGAAGACGCTCAAGTTAGAGTTAAAAATTCACTAATTATTGATGCAATTGCAAAAGCTGAAAACATTAATGTTGAGCAAGCTGATTTTACTTCAAAATTAGTTGAACTATCAAGAATGTATCAAATGGATACAAAAGCCCTTGTCGGACAATTATCTCAAACTCCTGGTGCAATAAATGCATTGTCACAACAAGCTTTGAACGAAAAAGTTACTCAATTCTTAGCTGATAATAATACAGTTAATTATAAGTAATTATTCTAAATAACTAAAACTAAAAAGCGTTATCTTGAAACAAAAATTTAATTAAAAGGATAACGCTTTTTTATTTTAATAAACTTAAACAAAAATCAAAAATTTTTACACATTTATTTTACTAAACCGCCAAATGCAAGCACATCTTCATAATCTGCACCAGCTTCAAGCATTTCTTCTGCCGTAAAATCAAAAAGCGTGATTGTATCTATAACTTCAGCTTTGTTATCCATATTTTTTATAACATTATTAAGCGCTGATTCACGCGTCATATATTGAAATTTGTTTTTTGTCCCTAATTGTAAACTACGTCTTTTCGCTTTACCCATACTTATATTATCTCCTGTAAAGCCAAAAGTGCAATGCCCACCATGCCGGAATAATTTCCCGTTATCGCTTTTCTAATTTCGACACTTGAAGCCAAAATATCTGCATTAACAGCAGCTTCTAGTTTTTTAATATCAACAAAATCAGCCATTGAACCTGATAAAACAAAACAATCAGGATTAAAAATATTTGTTAAACCAACGATTCCGCTTGCAATATCTTTTTGCCAACGCTCCCAAACCTTTATCATTTCTTGATTACCTGTTTGTACACCATTAATTACGTCATAACTTGTCAAATCTTTATTATTAAGCATTTCCTGCGCGTCAAGCGCCAAAGCTTTTCCGGAAGCATATATTTCAAAACAATCCCAACTTCCACAGGTACATTTACGACGTTTATCCAAAAACATCTTGAAATGAACTTCGCCGGCGGAACCATCCCTTCCTTTTAATAATTTATCATTAATAATAATTCCACCGCCAACACCTGTCCCAAGCGTTAAAAGTATTGATACAGTTGTGTTTTTTGAAGCACCTAATTTGTATTCTGCCCAAGCCGCAGCATTTGCATCATTTTCTAAAAAAACTCTTTTTGAACTTAGTTTAGAAAAATCGATTTTACTATAACCTTTAGGTAAATTACCGGTAGAGCCAATTACCGCATTATTACTTAAATTCACATCGCCTGCAGTTGCAATTGCAATAACATCAACCTCTTTTTCATATTTTTTTATTATATTTTTTAAAGTATCTTGAATCTCTTCTGCCGTCTTAGGAGTTGAAGATTTTTCAACCTCTGTTAAAATCTTTCCGGATTCATCAATAATAGTATTAAAAATTTTTGTTCCGCCAATATCAATAGCTAACGCTTTTTTCATATTTTACACAACCCTCTTAATAATTAATAAATCTTTTTGTAATCAATTGCGGACGAGTTATTGCAGAGCCGATTACAACGCAATGCGCACCCAATTCAAACCCTTTTTTCACATCTTCCGGACTCCAAATACGTCCTTCTAATATCACAGGGATTGAAACATTTTTAACCAAACCTTCTAAAAGTTCAAAATCCGGCATCTCCGTCGCTTCGCCTGATTCTTCTGTATATCCGGCTAATGTTGTAGAAACAATATCAACGCCAAGCTTTTCGCAATTGATTCCTTCTTCTAATGTAGAAATATCAGCCATAGCAAGCTTTTTTGCTGAATGAATTTTATCAATAATATCTTTCAAAGAACAACCTTCACCCCTTAGACGAGAAGTTCCATCAAAAGCAATTATATCCGCATTTGCATCAATCAATTCCTGAACCTCTTTAAGAGTTGGTGTTATATATACCACTCTTCGCCAATTTGACGGAAGCTCTTGAGGCTTTGTTAACCCAATAACCGGAATCTTAAAAAGCGATTTTGCGTTTTTAACATCTCTTGCTCCGGCAACTCTTAACGCTCCAGCGCCACCATTTACAACAGATTTCATCATTGCTATCATACAATTTTCATCATAAAACGGCTCATTTGGCATAGCTTGAGATGATACAACAATTTTTTTATGTAAGTCCTTGATAATATCCATACATGAATTTTAACACAAAGAGATTTTTTGCAACCAAAGTTTGAGGAAAAATTAATTTTCTATAAACAAATTCATAAATTCAATATCATCGTAGTCAACATAAGCAGTTTGCATTAAATTATGTCCGGTTTTTATTGTAACTTCATTTACTTGGTTTTTCTTGATAAGTCCCGATGGAATCTTTATTTTTTGCCCATCACCATTAATTTGAATTTCTGAAATTTTATTACCGTTAAAAAAAACTTCCGGTGGCGAAGCATAAGCATTCATTATACGATTTTGTCCGATTGAGTGCGCCATTTGAGTATCTATACCTATGATTGAACCTATTACTAAAAATAACGGTTTATTAGTTTTTATATTTTTTAGTATAAATCTTTTTGTATAAAAAGGACCGATTGTCTGCATTCTAAAATCTCCGGCATTAGCGGACAAATCAGAAAAATTTCCATCACCTAAATGATACATACTTGAATCAAGCACCATTTCATCAGCATTTGATTTTTCAATCCCTATTACCAAAGGTTTTGACAAAGTCATGTCATTTACTGTCATAGAAAAAGGCTTGTAATTCTTTTTTTGCACAGACATAATACTTGTACCATCTACATAAGTGTCAAGTTCAAAATATCCGTCAGAATCAGTTTTGGTGGAATATTTTTGCTTTGGTAACATGATTTTTGCGCCATCAACTCCATCACCCGTCGCTTTATCAATAATACGATTTGAATAACCGCTACCTTGCTCGCTTACTTTGCCTTGAATAGGACTGGCAAAAACAGACATAGATATGAAATTTAATATTAAAATTATTGATAAAACTTTTTTCATAAATTAATTATTCACTATATTATAAGAGATAAAATTAGCTACTACATATAATATAAGGTTATTTAAAAAAAAGTAAAAATAATAATTGAAATTTTATTTTGTTTTTGGTTTAATCTTATTTGTAAACAATTTAAGCTAATAATTTAGATTGTTTTTGACAAATAAATAAGCCGATGTGATGGAATTGGTAGACGTGTCAGACTCAAAATCTGGTGTAGGCAACTACGTGTCGGTTCGACCCCGACCATCGGCAATTTAAATAAAAAACGCAATCTTTTTAAAGATTGTGTTTTTTTATGCGTATGAAAATATTTTTCAATAATATTTTAGACCCTAGAAATTTATTCCTCGACCTGCCAATGACCATTTTTATCTGCGCCAATACGTTTTATTAATCCGGCTTCTTGAAGTTTTTTCATATTTAAAATTATACTTTTTCTTGTAATTCCAATAATTTTAGAAAGTTCTTCTTGTGTAACGTATGGATTGTCTTTAATTGCATCAATAATTTTTTGTTGATTTACAGTAACTTTTACAGTCACCTTTTGAGTAACCTTTTTTTCTGTTGAGATAATTTCTTCTATTGTATTCAAAATTAAAACAAGCATAAATTCAATAAATTTTGTACTATTTGCATCGCTGTCACTTGCCCCAAGAACATTATAATATTCTTTCTGATTTTCTTTAATTAAAGTTTCAACTGGAAGCCAAGCAAAAATTTCTTTCCATTCTTTTAAAATTGCAGTTTGCCACAAACGTCCCATTCTGCCGTTGCCGTCCTGAAAAGGGTGGATAAACTCAAATTCGTAGTGAAAAACACAGCTTTTTATAAGAGGATGAACATCACTTTCTTTTAACCATTTGAATAAATCAAACATAAGCTCTGGAACTCTATCAGCAGGTGGTGCAAGGTGAACAACTTTTTCTCCGTCAAATATTCCAACTCCGCCTGTTCTGTATTTACCGTTTCTATCAACTAAATCCTGCATCATAAGCTTGTGAGCTTTTAGTAAATCTTTTTCGTCGTATGGATTAAGGGATAAAAGCAAATCATAAGCCTGAATAGAATTTTTTACCTCTTTAATTTCATTAGGGTTTCCAAGTACGTGTTTGCCGTCAATTATTGCCGTAATTTGTTGTAAGCTTAAACTATTGTTTTCAATAGCAAGCGAAGAATGAATAGTTTTTATACGGTTTTCTTTTCGCAACTTTATATGATAGGGGGTATTTTGAAGATAATTAATTTCTCCAATTTTTTCCGAAATATTAGAGATAAGTTCAATTATTTTTGATGTAATTTCAAATGGCGGTTTATACATTTTAATTTCTCTAGCTATAAAATATCTATATGATATTATAGCAGAAATATAAGTTAATATTCTCAATATTTACTACTATCTTAGTAAACAGCCCAGTATAAGTTTTGCGTAGCTCTATAACAATTACGATTCTTGTATTCGTTAAAACGCAATATCCACTCCTTTTACTTCATAAGCGTATCATGAACATGTAAGAAATAGTGTTTCTTTTGGTTACACTTACAATCAATATATTGCTTCTTCAAAATTTTATTTTCAAGCAAAACAACGCGAGGAAGTTTATTTGTGTTAAACTTAATAATAATCAGTAAAATTGAAAGGAAATAAAATGCTTAGAGCTGGGATTGTAGGACTTCCAAATGTTGGAAAATCAACTTTATTTAACGCTTTAACTGCTACCAAAAACGCACAGAGCGCTAATTATCCATTTTGCACAATAGAACCAAATGTCGGTATTGTTACCGTTCCGGATGAAAGATTAAAAATTCTTGCTGATTTATGCAAATCAAAGGAAATTATACCAACTGTTATTGAGTTTGTTGATATCGCAGGACTTGTAAAAGGCGCAAGTCAGGGTGAGGGTTTAGGTAACCAATTTTTACACAATATTAGAGAAGTTGATGCAATAATCCAAGTTGTGCGTTGTTTTGATGATGAAAACACAATTCACGTATCTGGCAAGGTAGATCCGATTAGTGATATTGAAACCATAAACACAGAACTTGCGCTTGCCGATTTAGCGTCTGTAGAAAAAAGAATTCAAAGAATTTCTAAACAAGCAAAAGGCGGAGATAAAGAAGCTGTTTTAGAAAATAACGCTTTGACAAAATTAACAGAACTTTTGGGTGCAGGACATTTTATTAATCTTAAAGAACATTTTAACGAAGATGAAATTGCTGTTATTAAACAATTGAATCTAATGTCTGTAAAACCAGTAATTTATTGCGCAAATGTTTCAGAATTTGATTTAAAAGATGGTAATAATTATACAAAACTTGTTGAAGAATACGCGTCAAAAAGTGGCGCACAAACCGTTATTATTTGTGCAAGAATCGAAGAAGAACTTGTTGAACTTGGCGAAGAAGGTGCTAAAGAATATCTTGAAGAATTAGGTGTTGAAAATAGCGGTATTGATAAAATGATTAAATCAGTTTACAAATTATTAAACTTGATTACTTTTATCACAGCAGGAGAAAAGGAAACCCGCGCTTGGACATGCATTGCCGGCACAAAAGCACCTCAAGCTGCCGGTGTAATTCACACAGATTTTGAAAAAGGATTTATAAGAGCGGAAGTAACTTCTTACAAAGATTTTGTAGAATGCGCTTCTTATACTGCTTGCAAAGAAAAAGGTGTAACTCGTTTAGAAGGTAAAGATTATGTCATTCAAGACGGAGATATTGTACACTTCAGATTTGCGGTATAATATTTATAAACAATTAAAAGGGAATTAAAAATGAGTTTAAATGTATATTTAGGAATAGATGTAGGTTCAGTAACAACAAAACTTGCTTTGGTAAATGAGAAAGGTAAGTATGTTGATTCATATATGTTGAAAACAGCCGGTAAACCGGTTGATGCGGTTCAAAACGGCATGAAACAAATCTTGAGTCAAGCGTTACAAGAATATTCCGTACAAGGAGTCGGAACAACAGGTTCAGGTAGAAACTTAGCTGGTGCATTAGTTGGCGCAGATGTTGTTAAAAATGAAATCACAGCACACGCGGTTGCAGCGAGCACCAATATTCCAAATGTACAAACTATTTTAGAAATCGGCGGACAAGATAGCAAAATTATTATTTTGCGCGATGGAATTGTTACAGATTTTGCAATGAACACGGTTTGCGCAGCCGGAACAGGTAGTTTTCTTGACCACCAAGCGCAAAGATTAAACGTACCGATAGAAGAATTTGGCGCAACAGCTTTAAAATCAGAAAATCCGGCACGTATTGCAGGTCGTTGCGGTGTTTTTGCAGAATCTGATTTAATCCACAAGCAACAATTGGGCTATCCCGTTGAAGATTTACTTTACGGACTTTGTCAAGCACTTGTTAGAAACTATTTAAGCAATTTAGCACTAGGCAAAGAATTGTTACCAACAATTTCATTCCAAGGCGGTGTTGCAACTAATTCAGGCATGGTAAAAGCTTTTGAGGAAGCGCTTAATACAAAAATTATTGTACCGGAAAATCACCAAACAATGGGCGCAATTGGCGCGGCATTACTTGCAATGGAAAATCACCAATACACTGAAAAACCAACAACCTTCAAAGGTTGGGAAGTCGGTAATATGAATTTCCAATCAGTAACTTGTCAATGTAGCGGATGTTCAAACAATTGTGAAGTAATAACAATTTTAGAAGGGGCAGAACCTGTTGGACATGTCGAAAAAATCGGTGATATAAAAGGCAATATTATCGCACGTTGGGGCGGAACTTGTGGCAAATGGGATATTGCATAAGCTTTTTTAGAATCAATATTTAAAAAATAAATTTGCAGAAAAAATAATAATTTTTCTGCATTCTTTTAAGTTGATTTATAAACTTAAATAATAATCCTTCAATAATTTCGCATCATCTTCGATATTTGGGCTTTCGCATACAATTGCACCTTTAACTGAAAAATCTTTGAACGCTTTCAATAAATCTTTATAATTAAAATCTGATTCTTCAAGATTCAAATGTTTTTTCTCGCCTTTACTTGAGTAATCAATTCCTGCAATATGTGCATGAAAATTATCTAAAGCAATTTGACCTAATTCTTTACCTATTTTTTCAAAAATTTGCGCAAATTCATCATAAGTATTAATTATACCATTATATCTTGCATGCAAATGCGAAAAATCTACGCACGGCAAAACTGTTTCAAATTCTTTTGATAAATTAATAATTTCTTCCAAATCGCCCCATTGAGTTGCTTTCCCTGTTGTTTCAGGTCTAATCCAAATTTTATTACCAACTTTATTTAGAGCCTCTGTTATTATTTTCGTTTGTGCTTTAATTTTTTCTGAAACAAATTCTTTATCTTGGCTAAGATAAAATCCGGCATGATAAGTTATACTATAACCGCCCAATTCATTTGCAACTTGCGCTGTTTCAATAATTCTTTGAACACTTGCTTCAATTTTTTCTTCTTCTCGCGCATTCAAATTTATATAAAATGGAGCATGTGCAGTTATTATTTTACCGGAAGCTTTCACCGCTAATTTGCTATCATCACTTATTCTTACGCCATGAACAAATTCTAATTCTAAGCCATCGAGATTCATTTCATCATGAATTTCAAATCCACGTTTGTACCCTTTAGTTCCGGCTCTAAGCGGAATTCCGGCAGTTAAAAAATATAATTTTTCCATTTATTTAAACTCTTCCCCAATTTTTGGATTAACAATTCGTATAAAATCTTTTGAATCACCAATAAAAAAGCTACCAAACTGTAAAACTGTTGGCGCAATCAAACCTTTAGAAGTTGCAATAAAGAATTTTTCATCCTCAATCTTTGCAACAGAACCGGCAGGATGTGGTATACAAAAAGCGTCTGAAGCAATTTCAACTTTCATCACTTTTATTAAATTTCCGCGAAAAGTTGTATTTGCAACAATGAAAGGATTCAAAGCGCGTACAAATCTTTCAATCTCTTCTGCGGTTTGATTATAATTAATATAAGTATCACTATCTGAAAGACCTTTTCCTGAAATAAAATCGCCCACCGGTTGTTGAATCCTTTGTAGCGGTTGTGTTTCATAAAGTTGTAAAACTTTTAATAAAAGTTCTATCCCCAAAACATTTAATTCATTAAAAATCGTTCCCATTGTGGCTTTTGAATGTATGTGATAAGCTTTTTGCGCAATAATATCACCAGTATCAAACCCTTCATCCATAAAATGAACAGTAACGCCGGTTTCAGTTTCGCCGTTCATAATTACGCGCGAATAAGGATTTCCACCACGATATTTTGGAAGTAATGACGGATGAACGTTAATAAATCCATCCTTTGTAGCATTCATCAATACTTTTGGAATTTTATAATTGAAAGAGCAAACCACAGCAATATCTACGTCCAAATCTTGAATCTTTTTGATTAATTGAGGTTCATCAAGCTCGTCGTATTCAATATAATTTAAATGCCTTGAAAAAACGAATTCTTTGAAATTTTCATACATTGAATGATTTTTTTTAGGCCCTAAAACACCAACTATATTCACACCTGACATCAAAAGCCCATCAAGCCCAATATATGCCATATCGGGAATTCCGACAAAAAGTATTCTCTTCTTATATGTGTTTTTATTAAACATATTTGCCACCAAAACTATATTTAGTATAACCTAAATTGTGAAAATTAACAAATAAAGGATGTAAAAAAGTCGAAAAATATCAAATCTATATTAAATCACAAATTTTTTACCCTCTTTTTATGCTAAAATTTTTTTATGGCAAAAGTTGATTTACATTTACATAGTGATTTTTCTGACGGCAGTGATTCTGTCGAGGTTTTAGCAAAAAAAATTATTGAAGCAGGCATAAAAATTTTTGCATTAACAGACCATGACACAGTTGAAGGAGTAAAACAAATTATAAAATTTTTGCCAGCAGATATTAAATTCTTGCCTTCAACAGAATTAACCTGCGAAAGTAACAACATTAAATGCCAT
Source organism: uncultured Candidatus Melainabacteria bacterium (assembly GCA_934754655.1). Lineage (GTDB taxonomy): Bacteria > Cyanobacteriota > Vampirovibrionia > Gastranaerophilales > Gastranaerophilaceae > CAG-196. Next base: position 16,591 of record CAKVIC010000016.1, read on the forward strand.
ATTTTAGGATATAATTGTAATCCAAATTCACAAATTTTGTTGGATTTGATTGAAAAAGGTAAAAAATTAAGACGAAAAAAACTTGAAGTTCGCATAAATTATTTAAAAGAAACTTGGGGGATTATTTTTGAACAAAAAGAATTGGATTGGCTATATTCACGCGCAAGTGTTGTAAAAACACATCTTGCAAATCTTATTGTAAAAAGAGGTTTAGCACCCGATAATGTTAGCGCAATGAAGAAATATTTAGATGATTGTAAAGTAGAAAACACTAAATTTAGTATTGAAGAAGCCATTTTTGCAATCAAAGAATCAGGTGGAATTCCTGTTTGGGCGCATCCGTTAGGCGGTGAAGGCGAAGTTCATATTGGCGGAGAAGTTTTTCTTAAAAATCTTAAAACAATGAAAACCCTTGGGATAAAAGGACTTGAATGCTATTATTCAAGATATAATTTTGATGAAATAAATTTCTTAATAAATTGCGCAAATTCAAATAATTTACTTATCTCTGGCGGTAGTGATTATCACGGAAAAAATAAAGACATTCCGCTTGCAAAACTAAATTGCGAAAACATTTTTATTGATTCAAAAAAATTAACCATTTTAGATTTTCAAATATAAATATCATTAAAAATTATCCGACTGGCGAATAAAAAAAATATTGTTAGTTATAAACTCTATTTATATGAGGGTTTATTTATGAAGAAATTTGTCGTTTTTTTGTTATCAATTTTAATTATTACACCGGCGTTTGCAGAAATAATTACCACAAGACCTTATAACAGGTATTCAAATTCATATTTACCACGAAACACGATTTCTACAAGAAATTCAGCACGACAATATAATAATTTTAGAAATAATTATAACGGATATCAAAACACGTACAACAGATTAGATAACAGTAATTTATCAGCTTTAGAACAATATGCACTTCGACGAAATTATAATCGCCAAAACGATATTACAAGACTGGAAAGACTTGAAGAGCTTGCTTTTGGTTCAGTTCAAGAGGGTGATATAAATTCACGCTATGAAAATGTTGAAAAAGCCATTTTAGCGCGCCCACAAATGACTTACAATAACGGCTCAATTTTAGATAAAATCAGTAACTTTTTTATTGGAAATCCGACCGGATTTACTCCAAGTATAACTCCAAACAGCTTTTATAACCGCAATTCAGCATTTTATCCTGCATACAATAACGGTTACGCAGAAAGTTATTCCAACGGAATCTTCGGCAGAGGCTATCATCAGTTTGGAAATGATTACGGATACGGAACGGGAGTAAGAATTTTAGATTAATTAACGTCCAAAAACCGGTGGTGGTTGAATATAAAGTGGCTTAAGTTTTCGCCAATCAGTATCAACACCCATTTTAAGTTTATCAAGCGCGATTTTTGCTAAAATTTCACCTAATTCATAATCTTTTTGCTGATAAGAAACACAGGTTCCAGATAATGTTTGAAAACGCTCAAAAAGACTGTTATCAGTAATAAGCGTACGATTTTTTACTATTTCATCAACTTTTTCAAGTTCAACAGCGCCAAGAATTTTTTTATCATAAACATAAGCTTTGTTTTTTCTTGCATCAAGCGCTACTAAATCATTTTCGCCCAAAATTTTTGATAAAATTTCAAGAGAAGAAACGCCAATAACTTTAATTTCAAGCTGTTGAGCCAACATGCGCGCAACCGTAGTACAAGCTCGTATTCCGGTAAAACTTCCTGGGCCAATATCTGTTGCAAGGCAATCCAAATCACGAGGTGTTAAATTATTCTCTTTCAAAATCTTAACGATTGTAGAAATTAAATATGCGGAATGATAATTTTCGCTATTTGAAACAATAACCCTATTAACGAATTTTTCATTTACATAAAGTGTTATGTAAGTTTTATCAAGACAAGTATCAAAAGCCAGTAAATTCAATTTTTTAGCCCTTCTATTATGTAATCATTTTTTTGTCCGATTGATTTAAAAGTATAAATTCTGGAATCATCATCATCGTAAGTTACGTTTACTTCAATTCTGTCAAAAGGTAATTCGCCTTGTGAAAACTCAGCCCATTCTACAAATGTCAGCTTTTTGCCATCAGAATATTCTCTCAATTCATCAGTAATAGTTTTTATTCCAACATTTTCTAAACGATAAAGGTCAAAATGATAAATCGGAATAATTGCGCTATGGTATTCATTAAGAATAACAAAACTCGGACTTGTTACTTTTTCTTTTACTCCCATAGCTTCGGCAACCAAACGCGCAAAAGCAGTTTTACCGGCGCCAATTTCACCATAAAGATTAACAAAAGCACCTTGAGCAGAAACTAATTTTGCAAATTTTTCAGCAAGTGTTTTTGTATCCTCAATAGTATTACATTTTTGTACAAAAGTCTTTTCCATAATAATTAATTTTACAACAATCAAAACTTTTGTACAAATAACGCCACAAACTTAACTTATAAAAACTAACGTTTTACAAATGATGAATTGCCAAGAATCAAAGCATTTGATAAATTTTTGACGCTTTCAGAAATCACATTCCAAGTAATTTTTCCTGTTGGATATTTAATATAATGATGTGTTGAACATAGATTCGACACAAAACAAGAATCCATAATGTTTAGCCAAGATATATCTACATTCAAATCTTCGCAATGATAGTTGTCAATATAATTATTTATAAATTTTACAATATCATCTCTTGACGCGCCTTGCGGTACAAGTACGTCACTTTGGGGTAATAATTGTTGCATGTATTAATTTCCTTATGCATTATATATCGACATAAATTTGAAATTATTTAAATAATTTTTCATTAAATCCTCTGTTTGATTGAATTAAAATATTTAAAAAATTTAATTTATACAAACTTACTGATAAAAAATCTTATTTATAATATAATTTAGTAGGAGAGAAATTTAGTTATGAAAATAAGTAATAGTCAACAAGAAGAATATAAAGCGTTTTTAAAAAATATTCGTGAAGAACGCGAGGAAAATCCAAATATTATCAAACTGATTTTTACAATTGTAATGGCAATTTTGCTTGCTATAATTGTTTGCGTTATTTTGGTTGAAAATAACATTATTTTTAACCAAACAAACCAAGAAACAGGCGTTGATTCAAACGGAATCTTTAAGTTTTCACGCAAAAACGGACGAAATTTTAACGTACCATTTTCTCATAAAAGACAAAATATCCTGTTACTAGGAATCGATTCAAACGGCGCAGGAACTGACATGTGGAAAGGTACACGTTCTGATACCATCGTGGTTGTTAATATTGACCCTAAAACACGTTCTATAAAAGCTATCTCAATTCCACGTGATAGCAAAGTATGTTTACCGGAACATTCTATACAAAAAATTAATTCAGCACACGCGTTTGGCGGAATCAATCTCGTTAAACGAACTTTAAAAGAATCTTTTGGTATAAAAATTGATAAATATATTATTGTTCATGATGAAGCAGTAGAAAAAATTGTTGACGCGCTTGGCGGAATCCCTATATATATTGAAAAACGAATGTATTATAACGATAATGCCGGCAATCTTCATATAAATCTTGATAAAGGAAATACCGTGTTGAACGGCAAACAAGCTGTCGGATATTTAAGATATAGAAAAGATGGGCTTGGCGATATTGGTAGAACCCAACGTCAACAATGGTTTATGAAGAGTTTATTTGAAAAATTGCATTCACCACAAACTATTACTAAAATTCCGGAAATATTAAATGTTGCAAATAATTATATAAAAACTGACATGAGTTTCTATGATTTATCGCAATATGCAGCAATGGCAAATAGTATAGATAAAAACAAAATTGAAATCGCGACTCTTCCGGGCGTACCAAACCAAAAAGGTTATATAAGTTATTGGATTTTGGATCCGGAAAAAACTCAAGAAATGATTAATAGAATGATTTATCGTGAAATTCCTAACTATGATAATCAAAATTTCAAAGGTGGCATAATGTATTCACCAAAACGCGAAGAGGACGCAATAAAACTAAAAGAAGCGTTTAATGAACTTGGCTTTGAAGTTAATATGCTAAAAATTACGCATTTATCGCATACACAATTTATTGCAAACAAAAATGCTGTTACTTTAGATTTCTTTAATTGGTTACAGAAAAAATTGCCGGAATTGCAAAGTACACAATTTGTGTTTGACCCAACAGAAACTTTTTCTGTAGGTAGTGATTTCACTTTGGTGTTAGCAGAAGAATAAATTAAAAGGAGCTTTTCAATGAAAGATTTGCTAGATTTGATTGAAACAAGAAAAAGTGTAAGAAAATATTCATCAAAACATATTCCTAACGCGGATTTAAGAAAAATTCTTGAAGCCGGAAGATTAGCGCCATCTTGGATGAATGTTCAATCTTGGAAATTTATTCTTGTAAAATCACAAGAAAACAAAGATTTGTTATCAGAATTATCAATTGGGCAACAACACGTTAAAAACGCTGACGCTCTGATTGTTTGTGTCGCAGACTTAAACGCTTGGTCTGAAGCTAAAATAAGTGAAATTAATAATCCGGCATTAAATCCTGCTTTGCAAGGTCAAGACGGTTTGATTAGAAGAACTTTGGAACAATTAATTTATCCGATATCTTATATGATGCTAGAGGCTGAATCGCTTGATGTAAAATCTTGTATTATCGGAGCTTTGGGAAATGAGATTACAGGAATTTTGCCAGAAGTTTCACAAAAAGCAAAACACGCATTGAATTTGGCTGATAATCATATTATCTCTTCAATAATAACTTTAGGTTATGAAGATGAAAAAACACCAACTTCTAAAAAAAGAAAAGATTTTGACGAAGTCATTTTTGCAGAAAAATTAGGTAACAAATTTATTTAATATTTGGTTCGCCATTGATTGCTTTAAGAATTTCAACTACTTTAGGCATTTGACATTCAAAAGAATAATGCCCACTTGTAATTGAACATTCTGCGCAATTTCCGTTTAATTTGTAACATTCAAGTGCTTGTTCCGTCCAATTTCTCGTGATGGAATCTGAAAATGCTGGTGTAGCTTTTTCTGTAATAACGCAATTTAACATAATACAATCTCCCAGTAATAGAATTTCCCCATTAATATCATACAATATTTATTAAAACAAACATCATACATATATATGATTTGTTCAAAACAAAATTCAGTATTAAGAAAATATTTAAATAAATAACTTATGAAAAAGTACAAATTTGATTTTTGAAAAATTACGCGCTATTTAAAATTGTTAAAAAATATGCTAAAATCAAAAATATGGAAGGCGTTAATCAAGAATATTTAGAAGAGCTTAAACAAAAATCGCGAAAAAAACTGAATGAAATTGATTTATATCAGTTTAAAGGAAGTGTATCAAAGCTTTTAGGTTTAACCGTTGAAGTCAAACTTCCAGGGTTAAAAATTGGCGATTTATGTTATATAGAAGCAGCAACCGGTGAAAAAAAACCAGCTGAAGTTGTTGCTTTTAAAGGTGATGTGGCTCAACTTTTACTATTATATGATGGCGCGGGAATTGGTCAAGGAAGTTTAGTTACAACAACCGGTGGGCCAATTACAATCCCTGTTGGTGATTTTTTATTAGGTAGATTAATAAATCCAATGGGCGAACCAATCGATGGAAAACCATTAAACCTTGAGGGTGCAATATGGCGAAATGTTGAAGGTCCACCCCCAGGGCCGTTTGAGCGCCCTATCATCACAGAAATGTTTTCTACCGGTGTAAGAGCAATTGATTCTTGCTTAACTTTTGGTTGCGGTCAGCGTATGGGCTTGTTTGCAGGTTCCGGAGTCGGTAAAAGTACCTTGCTTGGTATGATTGCGCGAAATTCTGATGCTGATGTTAACGTAGTTGCGCTGATAGGCGAACGTGGTAGAGAAGTAAAAGAATTTGTTGAGGACGCTTTAGGGCCTGAAGGCATGAAAAAATCAGTCCTTGTATGCTCTACCGGTGACCAGCCACCATTAATTAGACAAAAATGTTTATTAACGGCAACTGCCGTTTGCGAATATTTTCGAGACCAAGGAAAAAAAGTTTTCTTAATGACAGATACAATTACCCGTTGTGCAATGGCAGGACGTGAAGTTGGCTTGTCAATTGGTGAACCGCCAACAATGAAAGGTTATCCGCCATCAATATTTTCTTGGTTACAAAAAGCTTTGGAACGCGCAGGAAACAGTCCAAAAGGCTCTATTACAGCTTTTTACACAGTTTTGATGGAAGGTGACGATATTAATGACCCAATTGTAGATACTGTGCGTGGTATTACAGACGGTCACATATTTTTATCAAGAAAAGTCGCGGAAGCAAACCATTATCCGGCAATTGATATTTTGGGAAGTATTTCGAGGTTAATGTCTGCAATAGCTTCACCTGAGCACAAAGAAGCAGCTGCAAAATTAAGAAAAATCATGGCAATGTATCGCGAAAACAAAGACCTTATTGATGTTGGTATGTATCAACAAGGTACAAACCCTAAACTTGATATTGCAATTGAAATGATGCCACAAATTAATGCATTTTTGCAACAACGAACTTCTGACAGCGTTAATATGCAAAACACAATTGACACGCTAATAAATATGATGGCGAATGTTGATATTTAACTAATATCAAATTAAATTTGAACTATGGTTATCCCGACCGCCCAGAGGTATTAAATTTTTCTTTAATAAATATTGGTTAATTTCATTGATTTTATCAATTGGTATGTTTTGTGGATAACTTTGATGATAAATTTCAGCCATTTTGATTTTTCCATTAGATAATTTTATTAAACTATCGAACTCTTTTTTATAATTAGCCATTTCTTGAGCTGTAAAATATGGATGGGCAAAAGCTAAAACTACATTTTCATCATTCTTAAATGTTTCAATAATTTTTTCAAAACTATTTTCAGTATTTGAAACGATTTTTCCATCTACAATTTTTGGAAAAAATTCCTCACAAATTTCATCAATTTTTTTATCATAAATTTCTGTTTTTGTTTTTATATTATTATGTTTCAGATAATTTTCTAAACCTTCTGGCGAAACATAAGGTTTGGGAACTCTTTTATAAGAAAACACATAATTTTGCATAATTTTTCTATATAATAAATCCGGATTTTCATTAGATTCTTTAGCCATTTTGTTTATGCGATTCTTAATTTGCGCATAATTTCTTATTCTATAATGCAAATTGTAAGCAAATGTTTCACCATCTTTATTAATAAAATAATTCTCCATTTCACTTCTTGAAAAACCTTTGCCAAGCTTGTTTATAGCATTATCAATCATTTCATAACGATTTTTGTTAAGATTTTCGACTAAAATTTTGATTTCTTTTGAATCCGGATTAATAAAATACGCTAATAATTCGCCAGCCCTGATTTTCCCGTTTGAAATAAAAGAAAAACTTAATTCAACAGCAGGTATAAAATTTAAATTTTTGTATTTATCAGGATTTGATTTAATAATTTTTAAAGCTTCACGCACTCCGCCAACTCTATCATGGTCAGTTAGCGCAAATGTGAATTTTTTACCGGTTTTTGCGAATACTTTATCAGCATAAGAAGCCGCTTGCTCTAATAAATTTGGAACACTTGCGTAACCGTCCGAATAATTTGAATGCGAGTGCAAATCAATATTAAAAATTCCAGAATTAATATTTTGTGCCGAAGATTTATAATTTTCTAGCTTTGAATTTTTGCAAAGTTTAAAAAAATCTTTTTGTGCCGTAGTTAAGTGTTTTGTTTTTATAAAAGATTTGTTATAAATTGCAAACCCCAGACCTGCTGTAACCAATGCCCCCGCACAAATTAACACATGTTTTTTAACAGTTGAATGTTTTTCAACTGTTTTAGAACTTTTTTGTTCTTTTAAATTTGACTTAAACTTTGTGTAATTAGAATTTTGAATATTAAATCTTGATATATTCATAATTAATAATCAACCTTATAAACATCTAAATCTGCATATATTTTTCATTATTTACACTAACTATTTTCATACACACCCCCTTAGTTATTTCTTTTATATCATAAAAAAATAAAAATTAAAAATATTAAGTTATTTGTCATGCTGAACTCGTTTCAGCATCTTACCGGTGTTGAACTTTGCGTTAAGCAAACAATCTGCTTGAATATCCCTTTGTTTACTTGTCAGATCCTGAAATAAATTCAGGATGACAGGAAAGTTTATAATTTTAAGCAAAAAAAGGCTGGCATTTATGCCAGCGAGCATAACTAAATCTTTCTATACTCATTCAGCTAATTTCTCTCGAACAAGTCCTTCAATTTCAGCAAGAATATCAGGATTAGCACCTAAATATTCTTTCGCTTTATCACGTCCTTGACCGAGTTTTTCATCTTTATAACTAAACCAAGAGCCTGCTTTTTTAACAATATCCAAGTTTACTGCAACATCCAAAATATTACCGATTTTGCAAATACCTTTACCAAAAATAATATCAAATTCAGCAGTTCTAAAAGGTGGAGCTACTTTGTTTTTCAAAATACGAACGCGAACATGATTACCAATATCTTCGCCTTCACCTTTCAACCCTTCGGTTCTTCTAATTTCTAAACGTACAGATGCGTAATACTTCAAAGCATTACCACCGGTTGTTGTTTCCGGATTTCCGTACATAACACCAATTTTTTGTCTTAATTGGTTAATAAATATAACTGTAGTATTAGTTTTTCCAATTATACCTGTTAATTTTCTTAAAGCTTTTGACATCAATCTTGCCTGCAAGCCCATCTGCTGATCTTCCATTGAGCCTTCAATTTCAGCCTTTGGAACAAGCGCCGCAACTGAATCGACAACAATAATATCAACCGCGCCAGAACGAACCAATTCTTCTGTAATATCAAGAGCTTGCTCACCTGTATCAGGTTGCGAAATCAACAACTCATCAATATTAACACCAAGATTTCTTGCATATTCAGGGTCAAGCGCGTGTTCTGCATCAACAAACGCTGCAATGCCACCTTTTTTTTGACATTCTGCAACAATATGTTGCGCCAAAGTTGTTTTACCAGAAGATTCTGGGCCATATATTTCTATAATACGTCCACGCGGAATCCCACCGACTCCAAGTGCAACATCCAATGCTAAAGCACCGGTTGGGATTGTTTCAACATTGACTGCCGGCTTGTCACCAAGCTTCATTATTGAACCTTTACCAAAATCTTTTTCAATTTTTTCGATAGCTAATTTTAACGCTTTACTACGCGCTTCATTAGTTGTTACTGATGTTTCTTCTTTTACTGCCATAATTTTCTTTCCAATAATTCTATTTATAACATAAAGCTAACTTCATCTTGTTTTTTGATATAAAAACCACACATCAAAGGCTTGTAACTATTGATTTCGTTTCTTAATTTGAAATTTTCTTTGTTTAATTCATTAACTTTATTTTTCAAATTTTCGTTTTCTGTTTTACATCTAACAAGTTCTAAAACAACATCATCCATGCCTTCAAGTTTTTCATCAATCAATTTTGTCATAGATGATGTAATATTGTTTTCCATTTTATTCAAAGTGTCAAGTAAATTGTTAACAACCGCTTGTGATTGAGGTTTAGTAACAACTGACAAAGCTTTTTTATCAGACATTTCATTAATAGTTGAATATTTTGCGCTACGCAATTTTTTAACCTCGTCTACCGAAAAATAAATTTGACCATTATTATCTTTTTTAGGATTAACAGAACTTTTTTTGCATAGTTCTACAATCTCTTTATTATCAACATTCAATAATTTTCTTACATCGTTAGGTAAAAGTATTTTACTCTGATTGGTATTCATATTTGAAAAATCCCCTCTTTTTTCTTCGGTACAATTAATATTGTAGTTAATAAACAAAAAATTTTCCACAGTTTGTTACAAATTTTTACGTTTTAATTTTGCTCCTTGTTCGGAATATTAGCATAAATCAAAAAGTGGGTAAAGCATTGACTTTATCCACTTTATTTTACAAAGTTTAATCTTATATTATTAATCGTAATGAGTCAGGCGGTCTGTAACAGATTCGGTATCATCGATAGATTCTATATCTTTATAAGGTTTCAGCTCTTCCTCTACAGAATCTCCAGCTTTATCAATAGCATGTCCTGTTCCTCCGCCTATAACGGCTCCTGCGAACGCTCCAAGAGGTCCACCCAAAATAAATCCTATAACAGCACCAGCTGTCCCGAAACTAATCTTCCCTCTTTTATACCCTTTAAAGCTTACACCGTTTATTTCTTCTTGTTCTTCGGTTGTTGGTGTTTTCACAACCTGTCTTTTTAGTTCTTTCCCTTTTGCTACATGATAAGTAGATGTCGAAATCGCTGAAACTCTCATAATTTACCTCCTTTATCAAGTAAAAACAAAATAGTTCTTACCTCTATTACTATAATAAACACAACTTCACTGTATAATTGTTAATTGTATACAATAATTATAAAATGTCAAGTATTGAGTTTGCGGAAAAATTAAAATTTTTCCGCAAACTCTTGGGTACGGTTTCGAATAAGGCTAGACGCTATCTCGCGACTAGCCTTATTCTCACACACCTAAGGTCGGATTTGAAAAAGCGGATTATCGGCAGAGAGTGGTAGGATTGCGAAAGCAATCCAAAACTCGTTTAACGCCGATAACCAAGAATTGTTCGAAAAATTGCGGGAATGAGTTGCTACGCAACTCCCGCTCCCGCCTGTCAATTTTGGGGTTTTTCCGCATCCTTTATTATTTATCCTTTACGTTCCGATTAAGTAATGCTTGCGTTGCGAATGTTCCGCTTAAAATTCCGCCTGCTGTATAAATCATTTTGTTTTTATTTAGTACTAAACCTCTTACAAGCATGATACAAATTGGTGCAACTAGTAACCATAACAAATAATGATTAGAAAAAGCGTTTTCTAAATTTTCTTGGTATTTGTTTTCTATTCTTTGTTTTGAATTCATTGCATTATAGAATTTGGTTTTGAATTCTTTTGCAACTTCAATTTCTTCTTTTGAAGATTTTGAATTCGCTAAAACGCTATTTTTTATTAAAAGTAAATCTTTTTGTTGTCCAATTTTTTGCTTATATTCTTTTCTGGTTTTAAAGTAATCAATAGTTGTTTCAAAAATAGATTTTTTTGCAAACGATAATTTATCATTTGACATGCTTGAATTTTTCAAGAAATCCTCTTTTGCCTTATACCGGCTAATTTTATCAACATCTTTTACTATGTTTGAATCAGGAACACACATTATTCCAAACATAGGTGCTAATGGTAATATTGTCGCAAAAGATTTGATATACACATTTTTGATACTTTTTAGTAAAGTTTCATTTGATTTTTGTAACAATGAGGTTAAACCAATACCGACTGCACTAACTAAAGCAAGAATAGAATTTATGCCGATTAAAGCTTTTTTTGAATAATCTTTTGCACCGTCATCTATTTGTTTAACGGCTTCCGAAACATCTGTTAATACAGGTTTTTCTGTTTTGTATACTTTTTTAGCACTGTTTAATTCCTGTGAATATTCATGATTTTCTTTTGAAAATGGGAAATTAACAATATTTTGAGATTTATCTGAATATTTTTTTGACTTAATTTCTTTTACAATTTCCATTTCATCTATTTGTTTTTGTTTGTCATTAGTAATTGGTAAAAACAAGTTTGAATTACTTAAATCATTTTTTGATGAATTTTCTGTTTCAAACATACCGGATTTTTTTTGAGCCAAAATTTCGTTTTCAAGAATTATTTGTGCCTTTTTTTTGTTTGACAATCCAAAAGTTGCAGCTCCAATACCTATCATTCCGAACAATAACGCTAAAAACTTTGGAGATGATAATTTAATAAAATTGACAAATATAAAAAATGGATAAATGGGACATGTAGCCAAGGTATCATTGCGCGAATTTAATTTATCTGCTTTCTTTTTACTATTTTCAATTTCTAAATCAATAGTATCAAGCGCATTTACAAGAGTCATTTTTTGAGCAGGATTCAAACTCTTTTGTTTATCCTTAAAATTTATACCTTGAGCTGTTAGATTTAAATTCAATCTCATATAATCCACTTCCACACTTGTAATGAATTAACAGTTGGTTTTAAAACTACACATATCATAAAATATCCTTTTCATTACAAAAATACTACACATATAATAATTGTAGTATTTTAAAAAACATTGTCAAGCAAACAATTGCAATATGCGGAGCACAAAATAAATCATTTCCTACCATTGCAAAAAAATATTTGATTTTCATGACATTCTATAGTTTCTTTGGTTCGGTAGATTAGTTCGTCGCTGCCAGTTATTTTTGAGATTTTTCCGCTACTTAATTTTATTAACTTTAATTCTTATTTATAGTATAATTTTTACAAAGAATTAGAATATTGGAGAATATAATGAGTAAATATTTATTAGAAATCGGTGTCGAAGAATTACCATACAAATTTATCCCAATGGCGATTTCACAACTAAAAACAGAATTTAAAAATTTTTTAGAAAATAATAAAGTTGAATATAAAAATATTAATGTAATGGCGACCCCACGTCGTTTGGCGGTTATTATTGACGGTTTACAAACTTCTCAAGCTGATGTTGAAAAAATAATAAAAGGTCCAATCGCGACCGTTGCTTATGATGAAAATAAAAATCTTACTAATGCTGGCTTAGGTTTTGCAAAGAAAAACGGTGTAGAACCTAAGGACTTGTATGTTCAAGATAATTATCTTTACGCGAAAATTTGTGTAAAAGGTAAAAATACCAAAGATTTATTACAAGATAATGTTCCACAAATTTTCGCGAAGTTACAAGGTCCGCACTTTATGCGCTGGTCTAATAATGATGTGAAATTTTCTAGACCAATCCGTTGGGTGTTGTCAATTTTGGACAATGAAGAAGTTAAAATCAAAATTATCGACAAAGAATCTTCTAATATGACTAACGGTCATAGATTTTCAAAACAAAATATTATTATCTCTAATCCGGATGAATATGTTTCAAAACTACGCGACGCATACGTTATCGTAGACCAAGATGAAAGAAAAAATAGAATTTTAGAATTAACGAAAATTGAAGCAGATAAATTGAACGCAATAACAAAAATTTCTGAAGATTTATTAGAAGAAGTTACTTTTATTTGCGAATATCCGGTTGCTGTTACTTGTAATTTTGATGAAGAATTTTTGACAATTCCGCAAGAAGTTGCTGTCACGGTTATGGAAACGCACCAAAGATATTTTGCGCTTTACACAAAAGACGGAAAACTAACCAATAAATTTGTAACAATTACAAATTATATTGGCAATGAATTTGAAAATATTAAAGCAGGTAATTTGCGCGTAATCAAAGCGCGACTTGATGATGCAGTATTTTTCTTTAAAGAAGACACTAAAAAACCATTATGCGATTACGTCGAAAATTTAAAAGGCATGACTTTCCAAAAAAATATGGGTTCTGTTTATGATAAAACCCAAAGGATTGTTGCACTTTCCGAAAAAATTTCTGCTCAACTCGGAGTTAACAAAGTTTCAATCAAACGCGCTGCGGAATTGTGTAAAGCCGATTTAGCAACAAACTTAGTATTTGAATTTACTGAATTACAAGGGTTTATCGGAGCAGATTATGCACGCGTTTCAGGCGAAAGCGCAGAGGTTTGCGATGGAATTAAGGAACATTATTTTCCATTAAATGCAGATTCTGAAACTGCAAAAACAATCGAAGGTCAAATTGTTGGTATTGCTGATAAAATTGATACAATTTGCGCGGTTTTTGTCGGTGGTAAAAAACCAACCGGCTCTTCTGACCCGCTTGGTATAAGACGCGCAGCGCTTGGCATTATTAAAACTATTTTGGAACATAATTTAAAAATTGATTTGTCAAAATTGATTGACGATACTTTAAAATTATTGCCTGTAAAATCAGATTGCAGAAGCGATGTTGAGGAATTTATTATACAAAGATTGATAATTTTCTTAAATAATGATTATGCAAAAGATGTATTGGAAGCATGCGCAACAAAAAATCCTTGTACGGATTTATGTGATTATTTAAAAAGAGTTAAAACAGTTTCTAAAATTAACGATTCTAAACTTTTAGAAAATGCAAACCGCGTTTTGAGAATTTTAAAAGAGGATGTTACAGCTAATATTAATGAAAACTTATTTGTAATAGATGCAGAAAAATCATTATATAAAGCAATAAAAAGTGTTGAATTTAATGGAGATTATAACAAATATTTGCAAGATTTAATTAATATAAATCCTGTTGTAACTAAGTTTTTTGATGATGTACTTGTAATGGATAAAGATGAAAAAATCAAAAATAATAGACTAGCACTATTGTCTGAATTAAAAAATAAGTATATAATGTTAACAGATTTTTCTAAACTCAATGGTTAAAAATCTAGAATGCAATAAATACGCAGATTTCGAGTTGAATTGTAAATTTTTGTAACAAATTCAAAAAAATGAGTAAATTTATTTTTTTCAGAGAATTTAAATATAATACAAGTGTAGACAATCGAAAGAAGGTCAAAAATGTTTAACCTTAAAATATTAGAATCATTAAAGAAAATTATCAACCCAAAAGTTAATTTGATGACATTTTCAAATTCGCAAAAGTTTGCGAACGAAGAATATATTAAGTCACTGTCAAGCACAGAACTTAAAATAAAATCTGACGAACAAAGGTTGGAAGCAATGGTCAGACAACAATTGAAGGACGAATTTCCAAATATTGAAAAAAGTGCTTCATACGACTTATTGGTTGACGCAGTCATTCACAATTACAAGTCAAAACAGCTTCAAGCCACTGATGATGCGGAGATTAAATAATCTAAACATCGAAATTATACTTACAAAAACAAGTCGCTTGCCAAAAAGCAAGACGGCTTTTTTGTATATAAGGATTTTCTTTTTATATTTTACTTTCAAGGTGTTTCATTTCTAAACAGATTTCATCCTGTATTCAAAATGTAACAGATTGTAAAGATTTTTTATAAAACCCTAAAGTTTTATAAAAAAATGCCGATATATAAAGTGTAAGTTGAAAGTGTAAAAAAGGAGTATAAAATATGCGAAATTTAACTTTTGAAAATTTAAAAATGATTATTAAAAAAAGACAAGAAGAATGTTTTAATGAATTAAAACGTGAAATCAAAAAAATGGAAAGGGATATTGAAACATTTATTGCAAGATTTTGTGAAAGTACAACAAATCAGGCAACAAGAGAATACTTACAAAGCTTGTAGCGGATTTTCGGTAGGGCTTTAGCCCGTGAGGTGTCGGTCGGACGTTACTCCGTCGACACCCCGAATAATTCAAGA
>CAKVIC010000017.1 GCA_934754655.1 uncultured Candidatus Melainabacteria bacterium
TTTAGGTTTAAGGACTTTTCGTCAGACACTAATCTTACTCCTTAACGTTTCTTATATACTTATTATCGGCATTTTTTTGTAAAACTTTAGGGGTTGTTTACAATTCGTTACAATTTGTTATAAACTCTGTTTCTTAATTCAATTAGTTATGTTAAAATAATATTGCCGTACTCCATGGGGACTTAGCGAATCTCTTGACTCGAACGCTTAGCGAGGTGCAGAGCCTACTGTGAGGGGTAATTGAAAATTAAATAAAAATTATAAAAGTGTTGATATTTAAAAATATTGTGGCGAAAGCTGTCGAACCGTGTCAGGATGGAAACATAGCAGCACTAAGGCATAACTTTCGGGTACTTTATCTTTTAAAAGTAGTTTTTATTTTTTGAGTTTAGTTTTGAATTATTTCGATAGGTAGTGGTACGGTTTTTTTATTTTAATTGACCGATTATAACACGTTCAATGTCTGCTAAATCTTTAAAGATTTCAATATTTTCAAAATCTTTTTGCATAATTTGTTTGACGCTTTTCGCTTCGTTAATTCCCAGTTCAAACATTAAATATCCTTTTGAATTAAGGTAATTAGGAGCTTCTGCAATTATTTTTTTATAAAAATATAAACCATTATCATCTGCAAATAATGCAATATGAGGTTCTGCTAAAACTTCTTTTTCTAATTCTGTATTATGCGGTATATAAGGTGGATTTGAAACAATTACATCAAATTTTTCATCTGAACGTACTTTTGAAAATAAATCAGATTTTCTAAAAACCGCATGATTGTTTATATTTAACTTTGTAACATTATCCAGCGCAATTCTTAAAGCAGCTGATGAAATATCAACCCCTAAAATAGTTGCATTAGTTTGTTTTGCGATTGTACAAGCTATACAGCCGGAACCGGTTCCTATATCAAGAACTGATGAAAAAGCATGTTCTTTTATAATTTCAATGGCTTTATTTACAAGAATTTCTGTTTCATCACGTGGAATTAATACTTCTGGCGTAACTTTAAAATATTCACCCATAAAATAAGCTTCGCCAATTATATATTGTATTGGAAAATTTTTTGACATTCTTGTTTGCACAATGTTTTCAAGTTTTTTTAGCTGAGTGTCGTTTAATTTTTTACCTTTTATTTTATCTATTTCAGTATAATTAAAAAAATGTTTTAAAATAATTTCAATCTCTTTTTGAGCTTCATTTTTTTCAATACCTGAATCAATCATCATTTGTGTAATCAATTTTATGTTCATTTAAAATACTTTCAATCTCGTTTCTCATATCTAATTTTGACAATTCTTCTACATCTTTTTTTTCAATAGAATATCTTTTACAAAGTTTATCATAATAATAAAGCTGCTTTTTTGTAGGTTTTTCTTTTGACATTTTTACTTCTTGCAAAAATTTTCGTTTCTTTTTTTCGAAAAGCTTGTTTGCTTCTACTATTGGACGTTGTTTTTCTTTATATTGATAATATTTTATACATTCTTTGATATAAAGTGTTGTATCAGATATAAAATCCGTTTCATCAATAATATTTTCTAAAAAAGGGAATCTTGAAGCATTTTGAAGCAGATAATATTTTTCATCCTCTAAAAATTTATCTAAAATTTCAGTGTATGTTAAATTTAAATTTTGCTTGACAATTGCTCGCAAATAATTGCAAATAGCACTTTTTTGTGTTTTATCAAAATTTAAATATATCCGATTTTTTATTTTGTACATAAATCCTTTCAGTACTGATTTAATGCTATGCTGCTACCATTTGAGCAAATCTTCAACGCTGAATTTTCGATGCTTTTGCTCATTTGAAAATTTGACTAATCTTTCATAAAACGGATTAGTTTGATACATTTCAGCTTTATGCTTTTCAATTTTATTATTAAACTCTTTTTCTCGCAATTTTTCATTGCTAATAACTTTAAGTTTAGTCTTATTTTCAGACATATTAAATACCTCTTTTTGTAATTTTATTTCTTATATATATAAAGTATCTAACTTTTAAAAAATTGCCTTTTTTAAGTCTTATTATTAAGAATTGTAACAAAAATTAATAATTTTCTCAATAATTTTACAAATCTTAATGTCATAATAAAAAAATATTGTGTTAAACTGTATGTGTATGGAAAAAGAAATTTTTAGTAATAAATATTTTAAGATTATAAAACAGATAACAAAGGAATAAATATATGGATATTTTTTCGATTTTTACTCTATGCGGTGGTTTGGCATTTTTCCTATACGGAATTTCTATTATGTCATCTGCATTAGAAAAAATTGCTGGCGGGAAGTTAGAAAAAATTCTTAAGAAAATGACTTCTAACCCGATTAAAAGTTTAGCTTTAGGTGCTGGTGTAACAGCTGTTATACAATCTTCTTCAGCCGTTACCGTTATGCTAGTAGGGCTTGTAAATTCAGGGATTATGAATTTATCACAAACGGTCAGTGTTATTATCGGTGCGAACATTGGTACTACAATGACAGCGTGGATTTTAAGTTTGGCTGGTATTCAAGGAACATCAGATATTATTATAAAAATGCTCAAACCAGAATCTTTCTCTCCAATTTTAGCATTAATTGGGGTTATTATGATAATGGCTGCAAAAAGTAATAAAAGAAAAAGCATTGGTACTGTCTTTATGGGATTTGCAATTCTGATGTTTGGCATGCAAGTTATGGCTGGTGCGATGTCACCGTTAGCAGATATGCCAAGCTTTAGGCAAATTTTAATAGCATTCACAAATCCTGTTTTAGGTTTATTAGTCGGTTTGGTTGTAACTGTGATTATTCAAAGTTCTTCTGCCTCAATTGGTATTTTACAGGCACTGACACTCGTTGGTGGTGTATCTTATGGTGTTGCTATACCGATTATTTTAGGTCAAAATGTAGGGACTTGTATTTCTGCGGTCTTATCTGCAATAGGCGTTAATACCAATGCTAAAAGAGTCGCAGGGGTGCATGTAATTTATAATATTTTAAGTATCGCAATTTGTTTTCCACTGTTTATTATATTAAATTATATATTTCATTTTGCGTTTTTGAATACTGATATTTCACCAGCTGGGGTTGCGATTGTTCATACCGGTTATAATTTAATAACTGCTGCAATTTTGTTCCCGTTTGGTAAGTTTATAGAAAAACTTGCTATAATTAGTATTCCTGAAAAGAAAGAAAAAAGTAAGCATGTATTTCTTGATGACAGATTGCTTTTAGCCCCTGGGTTTGCTATTGCAGAATGCTACAGGCAAACAATTAAAATGGCAGAGATTGTTGAGTATAATTTTATAAATTCTACTAAAATGCTAAAAAGTTATCATCAAAAAAAAGCTGAACAAATAAAAGAAAATGAAATAAAAATTGATACGTATGAAGATAAATTGAATTCATTTTTGTTAAAACTTTCTGGAAAAGATTTAACAGAAGAAGATAATAATCGAATTTCTCAATTATTATTAGTTATTGGTGATTTAGAACGTATTGGAGACCATGCAACATATATTTTAGATATTGCAAAAAAATTGAAAGATACGGAGAAAAAACTTTCGCCTGAAGCTATTGATGAATTGAAGGTTATTGTACGTGCTGTGTCTGAAATATTTGCTGTAACACTAGAAGCATATAAAACTGATAATGTTAAGTTGGCGCAAGATGTTGAACCATTAGAGGCTGTTATTAAAAAACTTGTAAGAAAAGTTAAAAATTACCACATTCAACGTCTAAAAGAAGGTAATTGTACAGCTGAAGTAAGTTTTATGTTTTCAGATTTGTTAAACGATTTGCGAAGAATTGCCGCTCATTGTGGAAATATTGCAACAAGCGTGATTCAATTACAGGATAAATCTATTGATAAGCACGAATATAATCATAGAAATAAAGATGAAGATTTAGAATTTATTAGCAGATATGAAGATTATAAATCGCGTTATCGTGTAAGTAGCAAAGTTTAGTGAATTGCAATAAACATTGTTAATAAATAATAATATCCATTTTTATATCGTGTTGTTCTGGAAATACAGTTTCTACATATAATTCTTTAGGAATACAGCAAATTTTTGTTGCAGTCAGTTGTTTTAAAAATTTATCATAATATCCTTTGCCATAGCCAAGCCTAAAATTATTTTTATCGCAAGCTAAAGCAGGAATTATGATTAAATCTAGGTTTGTTGGCGATGTTGGACTTGAAATCGGCTCAAATGTTTTAAAGCACGACATACAAAGGTTTTCACCTTTTGAATATGAACAACAATGCATATTATCACCATTAATTTTAGGTAAATAAAAAGTTTTTGCTTTATCTTCAAGCAAACTTAGTAAGTTAACTTCATGCTTTAAAGGATAAAAAAGCATTATATTTTTTGCGTTTTTATACTCTTTTAAAGAAATTAATTTTTGACATAAATTCAAGCTAATTGTATTCATATCAAGTTTTTTACGTAAATTTTTTGCCCAATTGCGCAGTTCATTTTTTGTTTTCATTAAACAATTGCTCCGTGTGATGCGTCTTGAACTGTTCTTGCATATTTTGCTAAATAACCTGATTTAATTTTTTGAGGTTTAGGCACCCATTTTTTTCTTCTTTCTTCTAGAATTTTTTCTTCAACTAAAAGATTAATGCTACGATTGTTAATGTTTATTTCAATTTCATCATTATCTTCAATTAAAGCAATAACTCCGCCATCAATAGCTTCGGGACATATATGCCCTACGCAAATTCCACGAGTTCCGCCAGAAAATCTGCCATCTGTAATCAATGCCGTTGAAGTGCCAAGCCCTTTTCCAACTATCAAAGAGGTCGGAGCAAGCATTTCTCGCATTCCTGGGCCGCCTTTTGGACCTTCATATCTAATTACAACAACATCACCGGCTTTGATTTTATTATTTTCTAATGCTGTCATCGCATCTTCTTCTGAATTAAAAACCTTAGCTTTTCCCTTAAATTCATAACATTTTTCATCTACTGCTGAAATTTTTATTACGGAGCCTTCAGGTGCGATGTTTCCACGCAAAATTCCTAAACCAGATTTTGTAGTAAAAGGGTTATCAAAATTATGTATTACGTTTGTATCAATATATACTGAATCAACAAATTCAGAGGTTTTCAATCTTGTTACGCCTGATATATCAGTAAAATCCGTATTTGTTAATAAAACTTTTAGCAAAGCGCTAACTCCGCCAGCTTGGTAAAAACCGCTCATTGTTATATTTGATGAAGGCTCTAATTTAACTATTTGATGAATTTTTTGAGATAATTTTTCAAAATCATCTAAAGAAATATCAATATTGGCAGCATTAGCAAGAGCTAGAAGGTGTAAAAATGAATTAGTAGAGCCTCCCATTGCTAAATCTGCAATTATTGCGTTTATGAGATTAGGTTTTGTGATAATATCTAAAGGTTTTACATCGTGTTTAACAAGTTCTACAATTTGCATTCCACTTTCAAAAGCGATTCTTCTTTTGTGAGAAGAAACAGCCGCGCTTGTTGCACAAAATGGTAAGCTCATACCCATAACTTCTGTTAAGCAAGCCATTGTATTTGCGGTATATAAACCTTGACAAGAACCTGCAGAAGGGCAAGAAGCTTCTTCTAATTCTAATAATCTTTGCTCATCTATAATACCGTCTCTATATTTTCCAATTGCTTCAAAAGCGCCTTTTATCATAGTTAATTTTTCACATTTGCTTTCTCCATCAAGCATTGGGCCTGCAGTTACAATAATTGTTGGAATATTTAGTCGTGCTGATGCAATAAGCATTGCCGGAGTAATTTTATCGCAATTTGATAATAAAACTAAACCATCTAATTGATGGGCATTTGCCATTGTTTCAATACAGTCCGCAATTAAATCTCTTGAAGGCAAAGAATAGCGCATTCCATCATGTCCCATTGCGATTCCATCACAAACAGCCGGAACTCCAAATATAAAAGCTTGTCCGCCACCTGAATGAATGCCTTTTTCAACTTGGCGTTCTAAATCGCGCATATTTATATGCCCAGCAACTAAATCTGTAAATGAGCTGGCAATTCCGATAAAAGGACGGTCAAAACTTTTTTTGCTAACTCCTGTCGCCATTAAAAGACTTCTGTGTGGTGTGTGCGCAATCCCTTTTTTAATATTATCACTTCTCATTTGTATACCTTAAAATTAATCCCTTCTTTATATAATAACACGGAAAAGGATTAATTTTAAAAAATTTGAGTTTTATATTTCTATAATTGTTAAAAACTTATTTAGTTAAGCATATAAACCTTGTGGTTGCATTTGACCTTGAGCCGCAATTAATTTTTGTACTGTAGCTATTGCCTCTGGAGAAACTTTTTCACCACTTTGGATTCTTTCTATTGTGTTTTGTATTAATTGCATTTGTCCTTCAGAAGTGTTTGCCAATTCTTTTGCTTTTATGTCATCTGCGACATCGTTTCCAACAAGTCCTTTGGTTAATTTTCCAGTAAGCCACATACCTAAAGTACCGCCAACCAATCCAACTGCGCCACCAATTAGAGTTCCAACTACAGGATGAATTTTTGAACCAATTTTAGCACCCCATTTAGTGAAAGCCCATGTACTAGCTGCTTCGCCTAATGCCCAACCGGCAGCATTTCCTGTAGCTTTTACTATAGTTTGTGAAGTTTGTTTCATTCCTGTTGAAGAATCTTTGCTGAATGCTGTTTTGATTTTGTCAAAATTAGTTAATAATTCAATTACGGCAAATAATACACCACCTTTTATGCCACCACCACGTTTTAATATTTTTGAAAATTTAGTAGCTTTTGATTCGTTTAAACCTGTGAGAACTTTATTTATTCCTTCTTTATCTTTCAATGCTTCAGCTACAGTTGCCGGTTTTTTTGCTCCAAACAAGCCTTTTACTTTATTAAACCCTTTTGCAATAAAACCATCAGAAACGTATGAATGTCTTAATTTAGCAGTACATTCTGTAATTTTTTCCATATTACCCTTTTTAAGTGCAATTTTTAATTCCTTTTGAATTTTAGAAATTAATTTAGCGTCTTCTTCAGAGTAGGTTTTTCTAAAAGCACCAAGTTTAGACATTTTTCTTGCTTCAGTTTTATGTAGCATTAAGTATGCTTCTCTTAAAATATTGCTGTTTTCAGGTTGTAACCATAATCTATTAAGTCTTGAATCTGCAATTTTAACATCCTTAAAAGCTTCTTTTACAACTTTATGACTTTTATATGTATTATAAGGATGAGCAAACAATCTAGGGTTGCTAAGAGCTGCAAAACCTGCACCACCAAATATGCAACTGAATAATCCTTCACTTGGTGATAAAGATTTTTTATAATCTTCAGTCAAGCTGTTTACATCTTGTTCTGTTAAGAGATTTTGTTGAGTATTAACAGTATTGTTAGCTTGATTTATTAAATTTTGTTGATTTTGTTGCGGATATTGTGTGTATTGTGGATATTGAGGATATTGTGCTGGAGCATAGTTATTATATCCATAATTCATATATGGATTGTTGTAAATAGAATTTGGATATTGACCATAAATTTCACTTTCAGTTAATGGTCTATCATAGCCTAATGCGTATGCCATATTTGCTGTATTAGCCATTGCTGTTGAGATTGGAAGTGTCATATTCTACCTACCTTATCAAATTTAACCTTACATATATATAAAGTATTTTTATTGTTAAAAATTGCCTGCAAATTCTTGTGTAAAATTAAGCAATATACTTCAAAGCCAGCTATATCAAGAAAAATTTGTGTTTACAATTCTTAACATTGATTTGAGAATCTTTAATTTTTTGCAAATTATTCTAAAAAATATGGGCAGATTATATTTCGCCATAAGTGTTGAAAAAAATATTTACAGGTGTTAATATAGTCAGAAAGGAAAAAAGATGAATATCCAACCAATTAATATAAATAATCAAGTACAATTTAAAAGTTTAGAATTGCGTAGAACTATTAATATTTGTACGCATAAAGATTTATTTAAGAAAAAAGTTAGATATATGTATCAAAATAGTTTGTTGGGAAGATTTATAGATTTTGTAGATTTTTTAATTAAAACAGCAAAACAAAATAGATTAGAAGATATTGAAGCTGGTAGAAAACCGAAATTGAGATTTGGTTATTCTTGGAGTAAACCTGGTCGCTCCAATTTAACTACGTATCCTGACGATAGATGTAAAGTGATTTTAGATGGAGTGCCGACATATTTTCCCGAAGATACTGCTAAAATACATCGTGCAGTTAAAGGTAAACCCGTAAAAGATATTGATACAAGTGACCCTGATTATGTTGATAAATATTTTGATAATTTAGAAAAAAACGATCGTTGTGTTTTTGCATATTATAATCGAGAAAAAGATAATTACTACATAGATGTTGCTGGTAAACGAATAGAATTAAAAGAGGCGCCATTTGTATATAATTGGAGAAAAATAAAATTTACTCCAAAAGATGAAGAATACATAAAAAGTTTTCCGACTCGCAAAGAGCAAGTCGCAAGAATGCTTGAATTAATTGACAAAGGTCGAAATATTAATAAGGAAAAATAATGAATATCCAACCAATTAATATGAACAATCAAATACAATTTAAAAGTTTAGAATTGCGTAGAACTATTAATATTTGTACACATAAAGATTTATTTAAGAAAAAAGTTAGGTATATGTATCAAAATAGTTTATTGGGAAGATTTATAGACTGGGTAAAATATACAATATATATTGTTAAATTAAATCGAAAAGAAGATATTGCAGCAGGGCGAAAATCTGGTTTTAAATTAACGTTTCCTAATTCATCAGGTAGTCGCTCCAATTTAGCTACATATCCTGACGACATCCCTATTTATATAACAAGTAAATCTTTGACTTATTATCCCGAAGACATGAAAAAAATAGACAAAGCTGTAGATGGCAAAAAAGTTAAAGGAATAAATACAAAAGATCCTGATTTTGTAGATAAATATTTTGATAGATTGCGTAAAAATGAACGTTATGTAGCAGCATATTACGATTTTAATAAGAAAAATTATTATATAGATATTGACAATAAACGAATCGAATTAAAAAAAGAGCCTTTTGTTATGGAATGGAGCGAAATAAAATTTACTCCAGAAGATGAAGAGTACATAAAAAGTTTTCCGACTCGCAAAGAGCAAGTCGCAAGAATGCTCGAATTAATCGACAAAGGGCGAAATATTAATGAGGAAAAATAATGAATATCCAACCAATTAATATGAATAATCAAGTACAATTTAAAAGTTTAGAATTGCGTAGAACTATTAATATTTGCACGCATAAAGACTTATTTAAGAAAAAAGTTAAATATATGTACAAAGATAGTTTGGTTGGAAGATTTATAGACTGGGTAAAATATACAATATATATTGTTAAATTAAATCGAAAAGAAGATATTGCAGCAGGGCGAAAACCTGGTTTTAAACTAACTTTTCCTAATTCATCAGGTAGTCGTTCCAATTTAGCTACATATCCTGATGATAGGTGCAAAGTGATTTTAGATGGAGTGCCGACATATTTTCCAGAAGATACTGCCAAAATACATCGTGCAGTTAAAGGTAAACCCGTAAAAGATATTGATACAAGTGACCCTGATTATGTTGATAAATATTTTGATAATTTAGAAAAAAACGGTCGTTGTGTTTTTGCATATTATAATCGAGAAAAAGATAATTACTATATAGATGTTGCTGGTAAACGAATAGAATTAAAAGAGGCGCCATTTATATATAATTGGAGAAAAATAAAATTTACTCCAAAAGATGAAGAATACATAAAAAGTTTTCCGACTCGCAAGGAGCAAGTCGCAAGAATGCTCGAATTAATCGATAAAGGTCGAAATATTAATAAGGAAAATATATAATAAATTTAAAAAATTAGCTTAATTAGTTCAAAGAACTATATGTGTGATAAATCGAAAATAAGTTAATCTAAATAATTAAAATTTGCAGTTTAGATATAAAAAAATAACAATAATTTGTAGTTTTTTACAAGTTTTACATTCTTTTAATCAAAATTGTAAATATTTGTAAATATAAATTTAAATAATCATCAAAAAAAATTTTGAGGAGTTTTAAAAAAATATATGCAAAAAGGGGAAGTTCATGAACATTTATGAGATATGTGTTAGTAGTAATTCAGGTATAAATTTTAAAGGAAAGAGAGTAAATCGGAATTTAGTAGCGCAATTGGCGCAAAATAATCCGTATTCGCTTACACCAGTTAACCAACGATTAATAAAAAATGCTATTGATGAATTGGCTCATCAAAAAGGTGAAAAGAATGTTAACTTTTTATTACAAATAGCTCAAAATGTTAAATATATAATAAATTCTACAAAAGAAAACTTACTCCAAAATAATTGGGTTGCATTATTATTAAATGCTGCAAAAGCTTCAGCTTTGTTAACCGGCGGAGCCATACTTAAGAGTACAAATGATAAAATTAACGAGATTAAAGAAGGTTTTAATAATAGTATTGAAAATCAAGAGATCTCGCATGCTTCAGATATATTGCTAAGTCGTATTAATTTAAAACAAATAAAAAATGAAACAAATGGTACTATCAAAAATTTTGAAAAGAATTTAAAATATTTCATAGCGTCATCAGAAACAACACGCGAGCATAAAAAATATGTGCTAAAAAAACTTAATTATTTCATGAGTGATAAATATAAAATTAATGAACAATTAAAAGATAAAAAATCTATTGTCGTTGCAGAGATGATTAATGATATGGTAATAAGTGTTCCTGATGAAAAAATACCAAATATAAAGGCAATTAACCAAAAACATCATGGTATGTGTGCTGCAATTTCTATTGTAAGAAAAAAATTGGCTTATGAAGACAAGCCAAATTATGTAAACGCAATATTATCTGAATTAGATTCTTCAGATAGTATTATGGTATATGATAGAAGTAAATTAGGGTCAGGTATCAAAATACCTGTAAAAAAAGTTCAAGTTGATTTTAAAACAGCGCTAGCACAAGGTTATAGAATTATTGATGCTTCTACTATGCATTGGATGCAAATTGCACAAATGAATGGTGAAAATAATGAATTTTGTGTCGATTATCATCCTTTTGATAAAAAGAATTTTGATGTTAATACCGATACAATGTTTAATATAAATGTAGAGAATAAAGAATTAAAAAGCATGCAAAAAGCTTATCAAACAATGCTTAAAGCTAAAGATATAATTGAAGATTATAAAGCTCTAAAAATAAAAAAAACGTTGATAAGTACAGAAAAATACGCTGATAGCAAAAAAAATGTTAAAGAAATAAGTGAAATAAGTAACGCTTTGTATAAAAAATTAATAAACTTAGACAAAAATTTATCCCCTAAAAAAGCTCGTGAGTTATTATTAGGCCTTTTAGCATTAGAGAAAAATTCTTCTTCTGATATAAATGAAAATGATAGATTTTCATATATTAAAAATGAGGAAGAAAAAGTTAAAAAAGATAAAATTAAAAATTATTTAATAAATAACAGTGAAATTAAAGAACTTTCTTCTGAAAATCTTGATAAAATTTATGAACTTGTTGAATATAATAACTCAATTTTAGCTAAGACAAAATCTATTTCCAAAGGTATTGATACTAAAGCAAGAACTTTATATGAAATAGCTGCTGCTTTTAGGTTACAATTACAACATTATTTAGAAGATTCACAATTAGTTCAAGAAAAAATTAAATTATCAGATTGTCCAAATTATGAAAATATGATTCTAAATACACTTGATGATACAATTAGTTTGTTAAAAAATAAATCAAGTGATAAAAAAGTTCTACTAGAATCTTTAAACCAAAGTTTAAAAAATATTAAACTAAAGATTAATAAAAATGATTTGATTAATAATGATTTAAAAGCGTTTATAAATAATATTAAAGAAACTGATAATATTGATTTACAAATAAAACAGTTAAACGAGTTAAAATCTTGCATAAATGAAATTTTAACAGATGGCTTTGATACAATTTATCAAAGTGTTGGAATTGAAAATAAAAATGAGGGTTTAATTAGTTGCATAAAAGGTTTAAAAACTCTTATTCAGGATGGTGATAAAGATAAAATTAATACTTATGCAGAGCTTTTAGGTACAAAAAATTATTCTAAAGAGGTTTACAATGCTCTTAATAAGCTAGAAAAACAACTAACAAATAATCCAAATAGTTACGATGAGGTATTCAAGAAACTTGGATATATTTCTCAATTAGAATACTTAAATGCATTATACAACAACATTAAGGATGATGCCAATTCTGAAGATGTTTCTGAAGAGTTGTATAACTATAATGAATTTTTAACAATCATTTCTAATAATTTAAAGTTATTGAATAAAAACGGTGATGTTATTCTTTCTGCAACACCTGCAGAATTCATAATGAAAAAGTATGAAAAAGAGGGATTAGTAGTATCTTCACAAGATTTAAGAGATTTACAAAATTATTTTGAAAATTTGGACAGTATTGAATCTCAAGATGAATTTAATTTTGATAAAAAAGCAAAAAACAAGAATTTACCGAAATTATCTAAGCAGCAAATACAATTATTGAAGGATATTGATAAAAGTATAAATCCGATGCACTCTTATTTAAAAAAAGAATTTGCATTTACAAGAGATATTTTAAGAAATTTTCTAGAAGAAATAAGCCGTCAAATTGGTGTTAATAACGGTGAGTATTGGGTATCAGAAGGAAGTTCTGGTTTGCGTTCAGAACAAGAAATAAGAATTCTTGAATATATTACCGGACGTCCTCATTTTATGACAGAAAATTTAGAAGCTGCCATAAAAAATATGAAAAAATCGCCGTATTCAGGTATTACTTCAAGTTCAGTATTTCATAATAGATATGGCATGCATGCGCAATACGTTTCAGATATAGAACCGATTAAAATTAAGACTAAAAATGAAGCAGGTGAAATTAAAGAAGAAACAAAAGAGGTAATGTTCCATGATAATACTTGGGGTGCGCGAGAAAAAGATAATGTATGGATAGATTTTAATGGGCAATTAAGAACTGATTATTCTGATAATCGTGGTGGAACTTTAGGCTATATAACTAATGATAAATATCAAAATGGTAATTTAGTAGAACGTGTGCTTGATGATATGATTGTAGAAACTGAACCAAATGCAATTGATAATAAATATTATAAAAAATTAAAAGGTTTAAAAAATGATTCAATTTCAAGAAGTAAACAGTACAAAGATACTATTTTAGCTGGATATTCCCCAGAAGCCGGTAATAATGCAAAAATTATTAAACAATTGTTATTTTCTTCTCCAATGATTGATATAAATTTGTTAGAAAAATTTGCTTCAAACTTTTCTGAAAAAGAATTAGATTCCAAAATTAAATCGTACAATATCAAAGATATGTCTTGGGAAAAGAAATTTAGCCAAATATTAAATTACATTTATGAAACTAAAATTACGCAAGAAGAATTTGATAAATTAGCGAATGATAATCCTTTAAAGCTTGCACTTGAAAAAGTTGCTACAAAAATAAATTATAAACTATTAAATGGTGAAGATAAACTTGTTCAAGTAAAATCTGTTGAGGAGTTGAATAATATTGTAAAATCTCAAAAACAATTAGCGACAAAACAATTTAAATATGCTTTTTCAAAAGATAAAACTATTTCAAAATATGCTTTTGAAGAGTTTTTAGTAAGAGATAAAGATATTAAAAATATGTTTAAAAGAGCTGGATATTTAAAGAACTCTTCTAATAATAAAAATAGTATTGAAGAGAATTCTATTTTAATTAACGAAAAAGATTTTCAAATAAAATCTAATGAATTTAATGGAAGTTTAAAACATTCAATAGATTTAATTATGGCAAATCTTAATAAAAAAGTAGATGCTTTGATTAAAAATAAAGAAAAAAATGCAGCTTTAAAGATTGAACTTAAAAAACTTTTAGAAAATATTTTGTATTTTTCAGAAATGGATATTAATAAACCTGAAAATGTAAATTTAGTAAACTTTATCGATAGAGTTTATGATCCTGTTGATAATAAAGAATTCGTTAAAATTTATAAAGATATTCAAAATATGACGACAGAAGAATTCAAAAATAATGTGTTGAACAAAGTTAAACCTGAAGATTTTGGATTTAAAAATTTATCCGGATATCAGGTTCTACAAAAAATAAAAAAATATGATAATAATTTGATAAATTCTTTAATGAATACAATATATTTTGACAATAAATTGACCGAGGTTGATAAAAATTCTACATTTGTAAAATATGAAAATTCTAAATTCCAAAGAACTCCGGTTACTTATGAAAAGAAAAATTTAGAGAATATTTATAATTCATATAAGAATACCTTATCAACATTAATGTTCCCTCAATTGATGAAGAATGCTAAAATACAACAAGTTCCTGATAAAGAAATATATCCCGCTTATCCAAGTATAAATTTTGTACCGAATGATTTTATAAAAGAACAGATTGAAAATTTTATAAATACATCTTCTGATATTGTAAAAAAAATAAACTTTATATCATTACAAGCAGAATCGTATAAAGTAAATTATAATTTATTAAAATATGCTAAAATTCTAGATGAAGAAAAAGCCTTGACAAGCAACCAATGTCAAAATTTAAAAAATAATTTAATAAAACTTTCAGTGTTGTCCGATACCGGTTTATATCCTAATCTAGTTAATAAAATTAATGAAACAATAAATTTACTTGAAAACGATAATTGGACAAAAAAATTACCTAAATTAAATGAAATTGTATTAGAAATCTCAAATTATGAAAACTTAACTTCAACTTATGAATTAATGCAAACAAAACAGATGATGATTGAAGAATTTAATAGCGGAATGAAAACTTTTATTGATGCTAATATAAGAAATTCTGCAAAAAATAAAATAGGAGCTTTACTTAAGGAATTAAAACAAGCATTGTTAAAAGATGATAATGAAGCTATAGAGGTTGCTCAAAATAAATTATTGGAGTTAGCAATAAAAGAAAATTTATATGCTCATCCTCAAGATTTATTGGACACATATATAAAATCTTGCGCAAAGGATAGTAAACTTCACCCTTATTCTGGATTATTTAAAGATAAATTAAATTATTTAATGCAAATGGCAACTTATGCCGAAATGCAGATGATTATAATGGATGCAATTTCAAGTGGTGTCGAAGCAAGTATTAAAAATGAATTTAAAAATTTAAAATTAGATTTAGTAAATGGTGATAAAATTACCATGGATTCCGGTGAAGCCTTGTTTACGATGGTAAATAAGTTATTAAGCGAAAACCATGATTATACAGCATTGTTTTTTATGGAAAAATTAGGGCTTTCTGAAGATTATGTTGATTTTGTTTCTAAAAATATTGATTATAATTTAATAAAATCTAATATTTCAAAAGCTGGTAAGCTAATAAATAATTATAATAAATTTGTAGCTCAAGTAAAAGAATTAATAATAAACGTTAAAAAAGATATGGCAGAAAATAATTTATCAGCACAAAAAGCTTTATCAAACTTGAAATCTGTAATTCCACAAATTGCGTTAGCAAACAAAATTGACGACGATGTTGTCAAATTATTAGTTCGTTCAATTAATTACACTAAAAATCTTATGAAAAACGAAAGCGATTATGTTTTCGATTCAGTATTTCAATCAATATTTACTAATACATTTAATGAAACTGTTCAAATTATTGAAGAGGATATAAACATATTACTTCAACCTTATAACGCTTTAATTCCGATGATTAATATGATTGCTAAAATGCATTTTAAAGAAGATTCTATTGGATACAAAACGAAAGAATTGTTGCTTGATAGATTTAAAAATTTAGATGAGTTTCAAAGTAAAAGAATAAAGAATTTGCAAGCTTGTTAAAATTTTGCTAAAATTCTTTTATGGCAGATTTAATCGAAAAGTTAAAGGAAATCGGATTTAATTCTTATGAGGCTAAAGTTTATATAGCTTTATTAAAAAAATATCCGGCAACGGGGTATGAGGTTACAAAACTAGCCGGTATTCCACAATCAAGAACCTATGATACTTTAAAAGTTCTTGAAGAGAAAAATATTGTCGTTGCGACAAATACAAAACCGATTTCTTATATTCCGATAAAACCTAAAAATTTGTTATCCGGTTATCAAAAAAAGATTAATTCAACATTATCTTATCTTGAAAAACATTTGCCACAAGTTAAAGATAATTATAATGAGCCAATAATTACTATTACTGAAAAGCAAAATATTGTAAACAAAATTCTTGAAATTATTCAGAGTGCAAAACGTGAAATTTATTTAGAAATATGGTCGCAAGATTTCAAAATCTATGAACAAGAATTGCTAAATGCGTATAATAGAAATGTTGAAATAAGAATTGTCGGTTACGATAATTTTCATTCAAAATTTGGTTTAGTCTATGAACATGCTTTTGCTAAAGATATTGAATTATCTCTAGGTGGGCGAATGTTAGCCTTAGCAGTTGATGACAATGTTGGTGTTATTGGAAAAGTTTCTACATTAAATGAAAATAATGACACAAATATTATATGGACGCAGAACCGTGGAATTGCTTTTATTATTAAAGAATTTATTGTGCATGATATGTATTTGATTGATGTTGAGGAGAATTTAATCGAACAGATGAAATATATATATGGACGCGGTTTTAAACGCTTGAAAGATAAAATTTTAGGCACAAATAGCTTATATAGAATTCATTAAATAAGTTTTTCAGACTGAAGTAATGAAATAATTTCTTTTATAGAATTTTTTGTTTTTTCTATGAAATCTTCAGCTAATTCTTTTGCAAAGTTTTTTTGTAAAACATTTAAAATATCTGCTTGCATATACTGATATACAAAAGTTGATTTCAAGATTGCAGATATCAAAGCTTGAGAAAAAATTCTGGTAGATAATATCGAGATAATATTATTTATTTGTGATAATTCTTCTTGCATAAAATCTTTGTATTCAAAAACGAATGGTTTGAGGTTTTCTAAATTAATATTAGTACTATTATTTTCTATTTTTATATCATTGAATTTTGTATTTATAACACCTTTCAAATTAGCGCCAAAAGATGAAATATTATATATTTTGTTATGTTTAATCTGCGATATAATATTGTCAAAATGATTTATAAAAGCTGCGTAATCAGCTCTAGTATAAACCAATTCACCTGTTACTGATTTTACTTGTTGAATATCTTTTTTTACGTTATCCACGATAATTTGATTTTGCGAAATCCGATTTATGTTTTCACCGTTTGCATAAATCTTATTATCTTTAAAAGCCAAATCGATTCCAGCAAGTATAATTTGAGAAAACCCCATTTTTATAGCAGAGATTAATGCCATAATAGATGCAGAACCGCTAGATTCATAACTTTTGATTTTGTTATGCAAACTTAATTTTGTAAAAGTCGTATCAGCTTCTGAAAAGTAGTAATAAAAATTCTTAAAATTGAATTTTGTCACATTATTGTCAGCCCGGAAATCAAATATGCAATTTGTCTCAAATAAATTACCACTTATTTCGTTTAGAGTATCAGTTGCATTATATGCATCCATAAACACAACAAAATCCGGTGTAAGTTCATTTTGTATTAAATACTTAGCAACTTTGTTTACTGCAATTATGACAAGTTGTTCTCGTTTTTCTTTTAGAATGTTTATGTTATCCGCTAATGAAGGCCCAGCACCTGCAATTAAGGCTGTTTTTCCATTGTATAAATTTTCAAGCTCAGAAAGTAAATATGATTTATTATTAATGTTAAAGGATAAGTTTAAAATACTGTTCATCAACCATTTTTGAGAGAATTTTGTTATTGTATTAATATCAACCATTTTTGTTTTACAAGTATCAAAAACTTTCTGCGTAAGCATTAAGAACTCTTTATTTTTTATAATTGCATAATTTGGAATATATACTATTTCAACTTTATCTTTTGTTAAATAAATTGAAGAAAGTTTACTTGCAAATTCGTCTAAATCATTTGAAATATATACTCTTCCACTTGTTAAATGTTGTGAAATATCAACATTTTGCAATACAAAATGCAATAAATTTAAATCGGGTTCATATATCATAATTCTAGAAGGATATTTATTAAAAGTTTCATCTAATAAATAACAAAGCCCAATTCCAAAATTTATAATAATATCATTTTTTTGCATTTGATTTTTTATAGTATTTTCAAACATTTTTTGAATAGCTTGGCGCGGATTTTTTAAATCATCAATAGGCAGATTATTTTTTAATAATACATAATCATTAGAACTACTCATGCAATAAGACATGCCACTTTTTGACTCAATTTCAGAAATTCGACTAAGTCGGCGTTTTAAGGCAGGATTATCTATCGCTTTTAAATTCTTATTAAACATATCTTTTTTAATCTCCCTATAGGTTTAAAATAGCATAGGCTCTTTTAAAAGTAAAGGTAACTTACTTCTGTTTTGCGTATCTGGAGTCAATATTTTTTTCAAATTCAACAAAGATTTCATTACCTACTAACTGTTCAAGTCTAGAGCGTTTTTCAAAAAAACTTCCTTGAACTTTTTGTTGTTCATCTAATGCACTTCTATAAAAAGTGTCAGTTATAAGAATAACTTCTCGATTTTTATTTTGAGCATTTTCGTAATTTTTCTTATATTTAGCGACCATTTCTGCAGACATATTATAAAGTTCTCTAGCGGTAATATAGTCATAGTACATATCCACAACTTTTTGTTGTAAATCCTCGACTTTACGCACTAATATAATCATATCTGCATCTGTTACTTGGCTATACTTGTAATTTAAAGCTTTTGTATCTGTTGACATTATGCCTAAAGTATTTCCGCCAATTAAAGCAGCGCTTGCCAAAACCGGATTACCGGTGCCGGCTCCTATTAAAGTCGACATACCAGCAATTGTGGATAAAACTTTTTTAACAGCTCCAGAATCAGGCTTATCTTTATCCGGATTTGATAATTTATAAATCGCAAATTTGATGGTATCGCTACCTGTAGCAGCACCTTGCCAAAGTAACGATAAATCTTGCAACATATCATTATAATCAAGATCTAATGTTTTAGAAATTTCTAATGACATTTTTTTTATGCTTAAATCAGCATAGGTTATTTCAGTATTAACATTTGTTATATCTTCTTTTTGTACAATAGGTTTGATTGTGGGTTGAACATCGTATTGATACTTAATCTCTGGCATATCAGTTGTGCCAAGTCTGTAAAATTTATCTTTAGGAGATTTTACATCTGATAAATCAATGGCCACAGATGTTAAAACGATATTAAAAAGAACAAATAAGGATAACAAAATTTTATTTTTCATTTTTGCCTCCTTTTTTTACTTTTTTATCATTTTTTGTATTTGAATCTTTATAAAGAACTGAATCAAAGTCATATTGATATAATTCTAAAGAATCAACAGCTTTTTTGCCGGCTAATCTTTGTAATTGAATATGATATTTTTTTGCGGCTTGTTCTAATTCAAATTCCTGAAGTCGCATAGAATCATATTGAGAATTAGAAATCGCTATTTCTAATAAATCAGAGCTTTTCAAAGCATTTGAATGGTTTCTGCTATAAAGCAAAATCTTTGAGCGTGTAGTTTTTAATTGGCTTAGTGTACTTTTGTAATTATAATAAGAACTTACTAATGAATCTTGAAGTTGTTCAACCATGCTCGCTAATTCAATAAGCTCTGTATCAGTAAGTGGTGTTTCTTGTGGAACGTTTTTTTTGTTTAATAATCCTTGAGCAAGTCTACCAGCGGAAAAAGCAGAAGTTTGTATTGCCGGATTTGCCCCCATTAAGCTTGGGACAAAAGAAGCACCCGAAACGACAGCCGACAAAGTTTTTGCCATTAAAGAAGAGTGAATTCGCCTTTGCGATTCAGGTGTCGCAAGTTTTTTTAGAGCGAATTCTATAACTTGATTGTTTTCAACTGTTCCTTGCCATAATTTTTCTAAATCTTTTACATCATGTTTTTTTTGTTCTTCAATAAGGTTTGCTAAAGTTTCTGTGTCATTTATTAGTAAAGAACCGGATATTGTTTTCTTTTGAGAATCTATTATTACATCAGGTTTTTCAACAGAATTTTTATCTAAAACGACCGATTCTGAAAGTACTAAATCTGTTGATAATACCCAAAATAATAATGATAAAACTATACTCCCCAATATCTTTTTCATAATAAATTTATAACCTAAATTTCAATATAATGCAAATTCTCTTTCATAAAATTAAAAAATCGCAATATTTCTTGTGTTTTTAATAAAAAACCGATATAATATAAGTTATGGAACTAATGAATGTCGGGCAAAATATAGCTCTTTTTTTAAAAAAAGATTTGAGTTTTGTAGAAATTTTGTGCAAAATAGAACAAGTTTTTGAAGATAGACTGGTTTTAGCATTGCCAAAATATTTTATGCGCTATATTGAATTGTTACAAGTCGGTTGTAAATTAACTGCAAAAGTTATTTCGCCATTCGGGACTCTTGATTTTAATTCTGTCGTAATATCTTCGCCATTAGAAGAAAATTTTTCAATAGAATTTGATAAAAATGCTTATAATTTATCACCAAATGGGGAAAAACAATCATTACAAGTTTTTGATGATATTGAAATTAAATATAGTGGAAAAACTTTGCATCTTAAAACATTAGAAATATCTCCAACAGAAATTATATTTTCTTCTAAAGAAAAGTTTAAAGTAGATGATATAATTGAAGCGACTATTTATTTGTCGAATAATTATGGTATAATTAAATTCAAAGGTATTATTTCTGATTTTGATAAATCATATCCGGATGAATATACTGCAAAATATATTTCTATGGATGAACAAAATCGAAAACTTTTACTTTATTATATTTATATGAACACTGATTTATAAGATTGGAACAACTTATGAAAAATTTAATGGACAAAACAGATAATGATTCTTGCAAAAAAAATAAAATGGTCAATCAAATTGAACGTTGTCGTATGGATTTGCAAAAAGATCCTGCAAACCCTAAGCTTCATGAACGTTTAGCTGATTTATACATGAAATGGCATTTAGATATAAACAATGCTTGCCAATATGTAGATGAAGCAATAACTGAGTACCAATTAGCAATGGAATCTTTAATTGATTTTCCAGAAATTTATTATAAGCTTGGTGTAGCATTTTATTATAAAGGTGATTTAGATAAAGCTTTGAAATATTTAACAACAGCTTTAGAAAAAAAGCATAATTATTATGATGCTTATTATATGATAGCTGAAACTTTTGTAAAAAAAGCTCATTTCACAGATGCTATAGATGCGGCTGAAGCAGCAATTCAGTGTGCACCTATAAAATCGTCAACAGCACATTTTTTATTATATAAATTATATGAAACATCATCTTTTAAAAATTGGAGAACTAAGCTTAAAGCTTTTAAAGAAAGAATTTTGGCTATATTATTAATACCATTTGAAAAAAGAGCGATTACAAACATTTTAAAATCACTTTATTATTTAAAATTTTTAAAACTATTCCTTTTAGGAACTTGGACTATACAAATAAAAGATTATGAAAAGGCTGTAGCTCTTTATCGTAATGCGATAGAATCAGCACCGGGATTAACGCCTTTATATTGTGTTTTAGGTGATATTTATACTGCAACTGGTCATTATGAGGATGCAATAACTGAGTATAAAATGGCTATTTGGCTTGATTCTTTTAATGTAATTGCATATAGACATCTATGCCACGCGTATGAAGAGCAAGGTGATTATCTTAATGCAATTGATATTTATCAGAAATTAATTGCGATGGCACCTACAATACCGGATTTGTATTCAAATCTTGCAAATATTTACTATATAAAAGGTGACTTTGATTTAGCAATAACTAATTATCAAACAGCAATTACACTAAATCCTAATCGAAGCTGGACGAGTGTTATTGCGCAAACATTAGGTTTTGTTTATCAAGAAAATAAGTCTGATATTGATGCAGCAATTTCAGCTTATCAAACAGCCTATGTTTTAACCCCTGAAGATATTGATATTTATGTTAATTTAGGTAGCGCATTTTATGATAAAGAAGATTATGCTAATGCGTTAACTGTTTATAGACAAGCGCTTGAATTACAACCGCATAATCCTAAAATCCATTGTAATTTGGGATTCTTATATTGGGGCAAAGGAAACACAGAAGAAGCTATTAAATCTTATGAATTAGCAATTAAGTATAATCCTGCTTATGAAATTGCATATAATAATTTAGGTGCAATCTATTTAGATGATTTAGGTATGGTAAACAAAGCAATTGATTGTTTTAAAAAAGCTGTGGAATCTAATCCTAATTATGCTTTAGCACATTTCAATTTGGCTCGTTCTATATCAATCATCGGCGATAAAGTTGAAGCTGCAAAATTGTATCAAACAGCTCAAGACATCAATAAAATTACGCAAGAAATTGATCCGCGTGACATTGCAGACAAAATTAGTCAATTATTTGAGTCATAAAAATAAAATTAATGGAATTAAAGTAACATGAATGATGATAAAGAAGGTTTATCAAATTTGATAAACAAGGAATTAAATGCAACTGATAAAATCTTAAAACCGGATTTTACACAAAAAACAGGACGAGAATTCTTAGCATTTTATTTGCAGTCAAAATTTAAGCAAATTTTAGCGTATGATACAAAAGCTACTCAGCCAATATTTGTGGATGTTAAATATGATTTTATACAAAGATTT
Organism: uncultured Candidatus Melainabacteria bacterium; assembly: GCA_934754655.1. Lineage (GTDB taxonomy): Bacteria > Cyanobacteriota > Vampirovibrionia > Gastranaerophilales > Gastranaerophilaceae > CAG-196. Next base: position 22,738 of record CAKVIC010000017.1, read on the forward strand.
TCAAGACGTTTAATATCTAATCCTTCAAAAAAAATTATGATAGGTATCACTGGGGAATCTGCTTCTGGTAAATCTACAATTTGCAAAACAATTTCAAATGTTATACAGCATTATAATATGCCGGTTACGATATTATCAACAGATAATTATTTTAATGACATATCTGAATTAATAAAAGTATATGGTTCTTTTGACGCTTTGCGTGATAATGGATATGATGTTGATTCTCCTGAAAGTTTTCAATTAGATGTTTTGCATGAAGATTTAATAAAAATATCAGAAGGGGAAAATATTTATTCGCCTGAATATTTATTAAATGGCACGGGCGTATCAGTTCCAAAATCAAAATTTGTACCGTCAAATAAAATTATTGTTGTTGAAGGTATGGCATCAATGTACAAAGATATTAAGGATATTTTTGATTTAAAAGTTTATATTGAAACTGATATTGAGATAAGAAAAGAACGTTTTATGAAGCGAGCTTATACTGAACGTAATCAGGATTTAGGTAACGCTGAAAAACACTGGGAATATATTCTCGGTGCAGGCGAAAGATATGTAAAACCCGTAAGAGAAGAATCAGATTTAGTATTAAATGGTGATACAAATCTGCAATATTTTGGAAAAATGCTTGAATATATTCATGCAATTACCAATAATTTTGAAGGAGAATAATATTTTAATTTAATTTTGCTAAATATTTAGCAAGCCCTTCGCCCATAGAAAAGCAAGATGGAATAATCCTTAAAGCTGCTTGTGATTTAAAATCAGCAGAAATACACCTTCCTATTACGTAGACATTTGAATATTTATCAGCAATAAGTGATTCAATTGGCAATTGATAATCTTGAAAAACTTTTTGCAATACAGAATTATTCTTTTTATCAGAATGTATATCAACTGGATAGTTTGATTGAACAACAGGAGTCTCGAATTTTTTTCCGTTTATTAAATCTTGATAAGTATATATATATTTCCCTTTAACTCGTTTAGAAACGCGTATTCCAAGAGTATTTGCAATAGATGAAATGTAAGCATTTTCAAAGCCTGCAAGGTATTTTTTACAAAAATTGGTTAAACGAAGTATGCTTGCGCGCCCATCTATATAAGCTTTTGAACGATTATTGTATTCTTTTAACAAACGAGGTGCGTTAAACGCAATAGAATCAGCCGTTCCAGCAACTGAAAACATTTGAAAATAGTTAGAGTCTTCTACTGTTATGATGTTATCTTTGATAGCTTGCTCGAAAAGTGGTGATAATGCCCATTTGCGCGTTGTATCCCAAGTATAAGCTGTTGACAAATATGTATGGCCATCTATTTCATAAGAGGTTGTAACTTCACGGTCTTTATCATAATCCATAAGCCATTGACTAAATTTTTTAACGTCAATACCAGATAAAATAAATCTTAAATTAATTGGTTGAGATTCATTTTCAAAATTTTCTAAAAAATTGCAAGAAATTTTTTTACAAAAATTTGCATCACCCGTCGCATCTACAAAGTGTTTCGATTCGGTATATACCGATAACGGATTTTGAGAGGGAGCGACTAAAGCTAAATCATTATCAGTATATTCCGATTCGATATATACTGATAATACTTTATTGCCTTTTTGTTTAAAATCTTTTATACATGATTCAAATAATACATCAACACCAACTTCTTGCATAATTGAGTCTAGCACAATTTTAAGAAGTTCAGGATTAAACCAACCAATATTACCATCACCGTATTTTATTGCACCACCCAAATCATGCAATCTTTTATATAATAAATTATAAAAATCATTATTAATAGCATTATCAGAGGTTTTCATTGCCGGAATTACTAAAGATGATGTAATTGAGCCTCCTAGGTAGGAATTTTTTTCTACAATTAAAGTTTTTAACCCTCTTTTTGCAGAATTATATGCGCAACTTACACCAGCAGTTCCACCACCAACAATAATTACATCATATTTTTTCAATGTCATTAGATTTATCCTTTCGAATCTTATAAAACTGTGATGAAGATATTAAATCACTTGATTTAAACTCAATTTCACGTTGTTTTAAAATATATTCTTTTGTTTTATTTAAATTAATATCATGATAAGGTATGCCAGCTTTTGTATTACATAAACCTATTTCATCATTTGATAATGGGTAATTGATTAAAGATTTTTCTTTGCTGGCTATCGTACCTATAGTTTTACCATTTTTATCTCTTATTTTTCCAACATAAAAATTATTAATTAAAAATGTATTGCGAACAAGGGCAGAATTTGAATAAGTTAATAATATTCCATCATTATTTAATTTTTTATATAATTCCGCTAAAAATTCCACAGACCATAATTCAGGAGCTTTGGAATAAGTAAACGCATCTAAAAATATTAAATCGTAAGTGCTGTTAAGTTCTTGTATTGATTGCCGAGCATCATTAATGTAGAAATTAACATCAAAAAGTGAAAAAATAAGCTTTTTCTTTCCAATTTTCTTTCGATTCGATATATACCGATAATATATATTATGTAAGAAGGGGTGTTTTAGAAGTTTTTTGATAGTTTTATATATAAAACTACGTTTAAATTTAGCTCGATTTATCATAGAGGATGATATAAATCGACAAATTTGTCGTCTAGAAACAAATTTTTTAAAGCTATTTGAAAGATATCTTTCATCATATTTATTTAAAAGTGCATTTAATAATATTTCATTAGCATATTTATGCACTTTATACGAAGAATCAATATCTAAATAATTATTACTAAATTTTAGATCTAACAGTTCGCTGATTTTTTTATTATTTTTAGGCGCAAAAAAATGTCCATGTTTTGCTAAAAATTTATGAATTTTGTGATAACCTTCAAAACAAGAAAAAATATTAGGTACAAATTTATCAAAGACTTCTTGCGGAGTTATAAGAGTTTTTAAAAGTGGAGAAATTTTTACTAAATTTTCATTTATATCTAAGCAATCAATTTTTATAATTGAATTACTTGGATAGCTAGAAAAATTGTTAGTATTTTTTTCTATTAATTTATAAAAATAATTTGATTCGTTATCAGTATATTCCGATTCGGTATATACTGATAATTCTTCGCGCTTAGTATTGTCTTTTTCCAATTTGTTATCGGTATATTTCGAATCGATATATGTTATACGTTTAGAATTTTTTTTATTTTTTTTATTAAAAAAAATTTTTATTTTTGATGAAAAACTTTTATTTTTTTTATTAATTTCTAAAACATTTTCAGTTTCATTTATAACATTACTTATTAAAGCTTTAGTGTTATAACCTATTCCATAACACACATCTAAAACAGTTAATTCTTCTTTAGTTTGAAGCTTATGAGATATATTAGAAGGTAATACAAACTTTTCCCAAGCCTCGCTTAATGCCCCAAATTTAGAATGATAAACATCTTCATCCTCGTAGGAATACAGCCCTATAGAGCCGTCTTGTGTGTAGTAAAACTCGTAATCTTTAATATCTTTCCTCATATCCCCTCGCGCAAACACTATTATAGCAAGATTATTAAGATATGTAAAGTAAAAACTCGTGTTAATGGAACTTTAAAATTATTTAAAAAGCAATCGGGATGGCTTTTTGCCATCCCGATTAATATTTTATAAATGTGACAAATACTAGTCATCAGCGTGGCCGGCTGTTCCTAATACATCTCTCATTTTGTGCATAACCATTTCTTTAACGGCTGTTCTACCAGGTCCCATATATTCACGTGGGTCAAATTTTTCAGGGTGTTCTATGAAAAATTCTCTAATAGTAGATGTCATAGCTAATCTTAAGTCTGTATCAATATTGATTTTAGCTACACCGTGTTTTGATGCATAATTTAACATTTCTTCAGGAACGCCTTGTGCATCAGGTAAGTTTCCACCATATTTATTACATTTAGCAACAAATTCTTTTGGAACTGATGAAGAACCGTGAAGAACGATTGGATAATCGCCAAAACCAGCTTCTTTTAAAGCATCTTTAATTTCTTTTAATCTATCAAAGTCTAACTTAGCTTCACCTTTGAATTTGTAAGCACCGTGAGAAGTTCCGATAGCAATTGCTAAAGAATCACAACCTGTTTGTTTTACAAATTCAACAGCTTCTTTAACATTTGTATATTTAGCATCTTTTGCATCTACATTAACGTCATCTTCTACACCAGCTAATTTACCAAGTTCAGCTTCTACAGAAACTCCTCTTTCATGAGCGTATTCAACAACTTTCTTAGTAACAGCTACATTTTCTTCAAATGGGAATCTTGAACCATCAATCATAACAGATGAGAAACCGCCATCGATACATGCTTTACAAATTTCAAAATCAGCACCATGATCTAAGTGTAAAGCTATAGGCACTGTTGTTGTTGCTAATGCCGCTTCTACCAACTTAATTAAATAAGTTTGGTTTGCATATTTTCTAGCACCTGCAGAAACTTGCAAAATAATTGGTGAACGAGTTTCTTCAGCTGCTTCTGCAATACCTTGTAAAATTTCCATGTTGTTAACATTGTAAGCACCAATAGCATAACCACCAGCTAGGGCTTTTTTGAACATTTCATTTGTTCCTACTAATTTTCTTTCACTCATTTGAGTTCTCCTTCTTTTGGTAAATCTTATTTACATATAAAAAATATAACAAAAATTAAAGAATTTCAAGTTTTATTACAAATTATACCTTATATAAAATATGCCATTATATATTAATTACGGCATGCCAGGTGGCTTTTGTCCTTTATGCATAGAGGATTTTTCTTCACTAGAGGAAATAATGACCTTATCACCGGGTTTTAGTTCATTTGTTATTATTTGTGTTTTAGTGTCATCTGCTATCCCTAGCTCAATATTAAATCTTTTCAACCCAGCTTTTGTTAAGACCCAAACACCCTGTTGTTCATATTTTTTAGTTTCACCATTTGGTGAAAATTTAAGAGCTTTATTCGGTACGCATAAAGCATTTTCAATTTTTTTAGTTATAATAGAAACATTTGCGCTCATTCCGGGGATTGCAAAACCTTCTGAATTATCAACCGAGATAATAACAGTATATGTTACAACATTATTAGTAGTTGTAGAAGCTAATCTAACTTGTGTAACGCTTCCTTCAAAGATTTTATCCTGATATCCGTCTAGAGTATAATTTGCAGGTTGACCAACTTTAATTTTTCCTATATCAGCTTCTGAAACACTTGTTTCGATTTGCATTTGAGTTAAATCTTTTGCAACTTCAAACAGCGTCGGTGTATTAAAGCTTGCTGCAACAGTTTGCCCTACATCAACAGCACGAGAAATAACTGTTCCATCAACAGGGGATGTTATTTTAGAATATCTTAAATTAGTAAGATTGTTATTTAAAGATGCTTGTGCCGCTGAGACTTCTGCGCTTGCTGCTGAAACCTCTGCTTGAGCTTGTAAATAGTTAGCTAGAGCAAGTTCAACTTCATCTTTTGATACATAATTTTTTTCATATAAATGCTTGTAACGTTGATAATTGTTTCTTTTATAATTTAACATTGATGCAGCTTTAGAATACGTTGCTTTTGCATTATTTAATTTTGCAGTTGATTGGTCAACATTCGCTTGAAATAAGCTTGGGTCAAGTTCCGCCAATAAATCACCTTTTTTAACCACTGAATTATAATCTGCATAGATTTTTGCAACAGTACCGGAAACTTGAGTACCAACTGTTATTGTATTAATAGGTTTTATCGTTCCTGAAGCTTCAACGACTTGGGTTATTGTTGACGTTTCAATTGGCTTAGTTACATATTTTTCACCCTTTTTACAAAATAAAAAAATTGATATCACTAATAAAATTATAATACTTAGTATGATTATATATCGTTTTTTCATTTAACCCCCATTGATTTTAACAAGGTTTCACGTGCTACATTATATTTAAAAACTGCTTCAACAAAATTTAATTGAGAAGTATTATAATTTGCCAAAGCATCTTGAAGTTCTACATAATTATTTAAACCAACACTATAACGCCCATCAGCAAGTTCAAAATTCTCTAAAGTTGCTTTCACTTTTGTATTCATCAATGGTATTTGACGTTCTAATTGGCGCATATTTATATAATTTGCTTGCACTTCCCAAAAAATATCGCATAATGCTATATTAACATTATGTCTTGCAACATCTAAATATACTTCACCTTCTTTTATTAAATAATGTATACCATAAGGGTTTACTGTGCCTATTCCGAGTCCTGCACCAAATTGTAGCGGGCTAGAATACACATCATTTTCATTTTTTGTATATCCCCACGTTAAATTAGCCGTTAAGTCAGGTGTATAAGATTTTTTCAAAACTTTTAAAGATTCTTCTTGAACTTTTTCAACCATTTTGGCAGCCTTCAAATCTGGACGCTCATTTAAAGCTTTGTCTACAGCTTCTTGTTTTTGAATTGATAATGGCTTAAACACATAGCCATCAACAAAATCATTGTGTTCTATTCCTGATGATAACATTATTAAGCCATCACTATTTTTTTGCATAACAACATTGGCAGGTTTAATATTATTCAGATTTTGCATTTTTTTGCGATAATCAGCTTTTAAAAATCCAAAATTTTCAGTGTTTTTAACTAAAAGTGCCGCATCTTCTTGATAATCCATTGAATCTGCTAATGCTATAATAGAAGATTCTAAAGTGTTTTGTCCTTCAACCAACTGTATTTTTGAATCAGCAAGGTTTACTTCCGCATTTACGACATCAATCTTTGATTTTAAGCCCTCGTCAAACATTGATTTTGTTCTATCGTAATTCAAAGTATTTATACGTACATTTTGCTCGTATATATCTAAATTAGCTAAAGCCATTAAAACCTTATAATAATTAATTTTTACATTATAAATTACATCAAGTAAATAATATTCATAATCATAATGCGCAGAAAGCGTGTTATATTTTGCCATGTTAATTTTTGCTGTTGTACGACCAAAATCCCAAATAGTTTGTGAAATGCCAACATTAAATCCCATTGAATTCTCACTGTTTGTACCAATTCTTGTAGCTTTTGTCGTGTTATGATTGTAATTAACATTTGCAAAAAGTCTTGGCGCATAATTTGAGCGTGCTTGTCCAATACCGGTTTCTGCTATTCTAATATAATCATCATTTAAAGCTAAATCGTGACGATGCTCTATCGCGTATTTTACGCATTCATCAATACTCATTATAGAAAATTTCGCCGGACGTGTGCCAAATTCATGAATTTGAGGAATTTCATAAGCGGGAAGATGACATTCCCCACGAATTTTCTTTACTCGCTTTTGAATATTTCGTAAAGTTATTTCTTCTTCTTCTGTTTGTTTATTTGCTTTTTGTTTAGTTTTTGTAGATGTAGTTTTATTAACATCTTGAATCGCTAATACATTGTTTACCGTTATAAAAAACAACAATATTACAGTTAAAAATTTTTTACAAAATTTTTTATCCATTAAAATAAAATCCGCCCTCATTTCTATATATTACTATAGAATTGATGAATTGTAAATTTTAAATAGTATGTATAGGCAATGATTATTATAATTATGTAATGTGAAATTACTATTTTTATTCAAAATTAAGAGCAAATTTATCATATATAATTTATTACATACCTTTCAATAATGGTCCGTTGTATTTTTTGTACAATTTCATAACATCATCAGGAATATTTTCACCTTCTATCATTTTTGCGTATGTTTCGGCTATAAATTCCCCAATACTTGTTTGAGCATAAGCAGATACTTTTCCTGCAGTCTTTCGAATTTCTTTATTTGTTAAATGTTCGTATAAATCCGGATAGAGTTTTTGGAATTTTTCAGGATTCTTTTCCAATAAT
>CAKVIC010000018.1 GCA_934754655.1 uncultured Candidatus Melainabacteria bacterium
TCGTATTCTTCAACCAGTTTGTTATATACATTTGAATAAGTTGCACCACTTTGCCAAGAAAAAGTGTTAGCCAAAAGCAAAGCTACATCGTTTAGTTTATGTTCAGACCAAAAATATGATAAAAGCGGTGGGTGATAAGTTTTTGCCCAACTTAAATTTGTTCCGTCTGTTTTTAAAAACATGCCGGAATTACCTGTTTTTTCAGGCAAAATATTGACTGCTTCAGCCATTTCTGATTGATTGACGTAATTCGCATCATTTTCAAATTTGCTAACTTTTGTTGGCAAATCTTTTGTTAATAAATAATTTCCGGCATTTTGTTTTTTAGCAATTTCTAATTCCAAAGCGCGTTTTATGTTTGTAACATATTCAACTGTAACGTCAGAATTTTGCTCTGCATAATATTTTGTTAAATCATACAAATTTTTTGCTTCATCACGATATTTTTGTGCTTGGCTTGCAAAATATTGGGCTCTGTTGTTTGTTGCCGTAATTGCTTGTGCAGAATTAGGAATTGCAATTTCAAGACTTCCACCATTTGCACCAGTATTGATTGTTATTTTATTATTCATTTGAAACTCCTTTTACAAGCCTTGGATACACGATTATTCTATTTAAATCACCGTAAGTATTTTGTGCAATAAACAAAGTATCTTCTTTAGAAGTATCCGTTTCACACGCTTTTATGCCATAAAAATATGTTTCAAAAGGTTTGTTTTTAGGAACTTCAAGTAAATCAGTGTATTCAGGAGTTAAAACAAAAGTCACGTTATCAGAATTTGTAACCGCAACTTGAAGCTCTTCGCCAATCAAATTGCGCTTAGAATCTTGTATTGCAAAGCAAACCGTGTAACTTTTTTCGCTATCAAGCCCATAAATAACTATTTCGCCACTGTCACCTTGATAAAGTGAAATTGTGCCATTGTTATCAATTATTAAACTCATATTTAATCCTTTCTATTTATCTAAAACTATATCGTCAATATTGAAAGTACTTGCCGGCACAAAATAAGCGTTTGTAAGTGTTAAAGTACAGCTTATAACGTCATCTTTTCTTACCGGAATTGTCATTAATTGCGCGGCGTTATCATAAATATTTGCAATAGTTTTCGCATTTATTGTTTTGTTGTTAATACTAATTGTTCCTACGCTGTTATTAACCGGAATTGCCAAAATAAAACCATTAGATTCTGCTTGATAATTTGCGCTCAAATTCAGTTTTTTGCAAGAATTCCAAAGCGGTAGCAGGCATGCGCTATTTAAAGCTATTTGTATTTTTGCTTTAAATTCCTCTAATTTTGTTGAAAGCTCTTGAATATCAGTATTAACATCTTCTGAAACACCTGTTATTCTTGAGTTTATTGTTGCGATGTTTGAAGTTATTGAAGAAATACTTGTGTTAATATTGCTTACAGAATCTGATATTTTTCCGTCAAGGTAAGAAAAATTTTCGTTCATAACTTCTGAACTTGCGATACTTCCGTATTCAATTGTTGTAAGTGTCATTATTTTACCCCTCCTGACATTATTACGTCGTAAATTTTATCAATTTTGATTTGCATTGCATTTAATTGCCCCTTCAAATCATTGTATTGTTCTTTTGTTGTATAAGTTTGTGAAATATCGTTAAGAATTTCACGGTGTTTAACCTCTAATTTTTCTGGTGTAACAAATAAGTTGTATTGAAAAATTAAGGCAATTCCAATAATAACGGTTGGTAAATATTTGTGTATGTATTGTTCCATAATTCACCTACAATCCTAAAGCCGATAGTGCAAGCCTTGAAGCAAGGTTGCTTATTGTGCTTGTATAATTAAATCCATTTTCGCCGGTATTTGTGTTTGTTCTTGTCGCATTTCCGGCGCTTGTTTGTAAAGATTGTTTTTGGTTATCAGAAAGAACGTCATAACCGCTTAAATAATACGTTAATAAATTATTTAAAAGCGTTGCTGTTTCTTTTTGTGAAGTTGATAACAATTGGTTTGCGTAATCTCCGATTTGGTTAACGTTATTTTGCAATAAATTATTATACATGTTTGTTGCTTGAGATGAGCGAACCATGTTCCTTTGAGAAAGCGGATTTATAATATCATTTTCTAAAGATTTTGCGCTTTGGTTTGCTAAAGTATTAGAAAACGCATTCATTTTAGCTTTATTTGTTGTGGAGTTCAAACTTGGATTTAAATATTCATCAAGCAAATTTGAAATATTAGAATTCACAAAATCATTTATTGTGTCAAACGCTGTTCCTTTATTGAAGTTGCTTGCAGTTCCTAAATTGTCGGTTCTACTTGTAACATAAGGGTTTGTGGTAGTTGTGTTATTATAAATCGTTTTACTTGTAGATGTGCTTTTAGATTTTTTTCCCATAATTTTTCCTTTCTATTTTAAATTTAAGCTATTTTTTTACTTTAATTTTTCCAAACTCAATATTATTGATACAAAAATTTTGCCCTTCAGCGCATGTACAAAAACTCATTTGAAGAGTTTTAAAATATGCTGATGGAAGTTTTTGAATAACATTGATTTTTTGATATGGAAACTTTGTTTTGTCCCAACAGCCTTTATCAAAATACAAAACATTTTTAAGCGTTTTGCCAACAATATGATGTTTTTTGGTTGTTAACGAATTGTAATTTTTTGTATACTCTACAAAAAAATCATTTGTATAATACATATCAAGCGTTAATTTTGGCGGATAAGCAAGAATTTTGAGCGAGTTTTCTATTCCAAGATTTAAAGGCGAACATTTGTAATACGCTTCAATAAATTCACCGTCAAAATCATTCCCCACGTATTCTTCATAAATTTTTTTGCCTGCAGAATATAATTTGTTTGCAATAATTGCAAAACAATTTATTTTTTGTGAACGCCTTTTTACCCAAGCGTTACGCAAATAATCGTAAATCAATATTGTTGAATAATTTTGATTAGAATCTGGTATTAAAAACCAAACCTCGTTTCTGTCAGAAGTTACAACAGATAATGCTTTTATATTTGTTGCATCCGTATTTGAAATGGATAAAAGTTCTTGCTGAATATTTAGCGCAATATTTTCGCCAAGCGTTTTGTCCCCGTTTACGACTTGTAAAAAAGAAAAAATCCCTTTTTTAGTATTATCATAAAAATATAATTGTGTTCCATGAAAAACCAGTGCGTTATATCCGGCACAACCGCCTGGAGAATCAAATGTTTTATAAAAACTTTTATCTGATTCATCAAGCGCTATCATACAAGAAGAATTTGAATGAAAAACCGCAAGCATTCCTAAATACGGTGAAATTGCAGTGATTCTTTTAACAAATTCAATGTAGCCGGCAGAAGTTGAGATATTCTCTGAAGCTGTTGAAAAATCATAAATATCTTCTTGTTGCGAGTACCAAAGAATTTGTCCGTTAAATATCCATAAACGCCCTGCAAAAACAACTAACCCAAGTCCTTTGACAGTACGATTTTCGGAATCTTTTAAGTTCATGATTTTGACTTCGTCTAATTCGTTATCCTCGCCTAAATTACCAATTTCAATTGTCAAAATGTCTTCAGAATTTGAAAATACCCACAAATCAGACCAACCTTGCGCAACATCAGTTGCAGAAGATTTTCCGGTAACTTTTAAACTGTCAACTTTTTTGACAAAAGTTTTTGTGGTTGGATTAAAAAGGTAAATTTTACCTTCGTTGGCGTTTTCGGTATGAACAAAAAAATACGTTTCCGATTTTTGAATACTTTCAAATATATTAATAATTTTTTCGTCAGAAGCAATCGCGTTGCACACGGAGATGTTCCCGCTAGAGGTTCTGATTCCCACGCCGGAATTGGTTTCCGTTGCAAATAATTCAATATTTTGCATATCACTTGCAGTTATAACGGAACTTCCAAAAATTGATGCATTACGATTTATGCCGGAAAAATTATTACAAATTAATGTATTTTTTTCCATATAGTCCTTTCTATTTTTTATTTTTTGTGTTCGAGTTTGTTTCCTTAAAATCAATTCTTTACAGCTCTTTCTACAAACTCGTTTATTAACTTTTTTTAAAAAAATGCGTAAAAATAAAATTCAACTTTACATTTCTTAACAAAATGGTACAAAAAAGGCAATTTTTTTATTCGTAAATACTTTATATATATAAGAGATATTCAAGGAGACAGATAAAATGTTATTCACTACAGAATCAATCAAAACAGAAGAATTAAACAAAATTAATAACTTCCTTAACCAATATGAAGATGATGCAGTTAAAACAATTGATGCTGAAGAAGTTAACGAAGCTCCTTGTTTATCTAAATACATTACTTCAGTTGTTTCAGCTCAATACAAAAATTCAGTAGAAAGAATTGCAAACACAGTTGTTGGTAACAAATTAAGAAGAAAAAGAAACTTCCAACAAATTATGCAAGAATCTTTCTTCTACGGTGCAAACAGATTCGGAAACAATTTCATCGCATAATAACATATCTCTTATATTTAATATCTTACAACTTACATCTTAAAAAGATTTGCCCTCATTTTTTGAGGGTTTTTTTTTGTTTGAAAAAAGTTAAATTTTCATTTTTTTATCAAGCCCCACCCCCTTTGAATATTTTATTAATAGTTTTAACGATTTATCAGCTTGCTTTTTGTAAGCAGAATAATTTTCGTCACTTTCTGATGCAATTGTGTTTAATATGGCGCGCGAAATTACTGCTTGGCGCATTAATTCTTCTAAATGATTAGGAACGCATAATTTATCGGTCGGATTTTTTAGTGCAAAAATTTCTTCGCCATTAATATCTTCTCCAATTGCTAAAGTGTAATATTCAACGGTTGCCATGCCACGCGTTGTTGGTTTTGGCGAAAATACAATATTATTATTTTTTAAATAAAATTTGCTTGGAGCTCCGCTATTTTCACTTAAATTTGCGCCGTCTTGGGCATAATCAAGAGTTACTCCGTTATATTGAACCAAATATTTACCGTTAGAATCTTTGATTATCAAACCTTGTGGCAAATCATAAGTATCAATATTTGGTTGGGTTAAAATCAAATGAGTGCGCGCTCTATATGAAAAATCATAACTAGATAAAATTTCCAATATTGATTTATTTAAAGCTAAAATTAATGATGGTTCCATCTCAGCGCCATTTGTTGCATCATTGTCATACATTGCCCACTCTTGCGTTGCAGCACTATTGTATAAATCCAATAATGTTAATGTCATTTTTATCCTTTCTAAAAAAGAAGTTTGCAAAGAAAATAATTGAATTTAATGTGGCGCGGAAAAATTTTTTAAAAATTTTTCCGCGCCATTTCATTTATATAATAAAATCAATCACGCTCAACTACTTTAGAATAAATACTTTTGCTATTTTCATCACAAACTTTTTTTTTGATTTTATCTTTAAATTTTTTACCATTTTTCTCCAGAATTTTATATTCTTCCGGATATTTTTCTTTAAGTTCTTTTGCTACAATTTCGGGAAGTTCAAAAACATGCCCTGTTGCAATAAATTCAACTTTGTACATATTTCTCCTTAAAAAACAGTGCGAGCAAATAATATTTAAAACTCATTCGTCGCACTGTTTTTAATTATTTAAACTAAACTTCTCTTACGCCGGCCCATTTAGCGATTGCATAAATTGTACCGGTAAAACTACTTGCAAAATCTAAATCCAAAGAGCCGTCAGCTTTTTCAAATCTTGATAAATCTTGAAGCTGAATTGCTGAAACTCCCACCGGAATTTCGATAGAAATATCACCTAACATTGAATTAGGATAAGCATTTCCAGCTTTTACAGTCATTGAAGATTTTGAAGTCGCGCTATTTTCAATAATCAAAAACATTGAATTACTTTTGTTTGAAAACGCATCGCAAACAGTGATTCCGTTTGCTGCTGTAACTGTTTGCTTTTCAATTCCAATATTTGCAACTGATTCAGTGTGGTCTAATGTTGGATATTGAACGTTTATAATATCTCTTGTCATTTTATAATTTCCTTTCTTTTTAACTAATTTTATGAACTGTAGCTGCGGAAAAATTTCAATTTTTCCGCAGCCTTAATTTATACAGATAAAGTTGCTGAAACTTTTACTGTGCCTAATAAATCAGCACGTGGCGCACCTACGCCGTATAAACCATAACCTTTATAGCGAGTGTTGAAATTCTTTTCAGGTGTGTAATAAGTTGTGTTTAAATCAGAAGAAATACCGCCTGCAAGAGTTTTACCTTTTATACCAAATAGTGGGTAAAATACGCCGTCAGTAGGTTGAGCAATATTATTTGAAACCAAAATTTCCCAACCGCAAAGATTACCAATATAGCCTTTTTCAATTTGCGCTTTGCCTGCTTCTGTGTATTTTAAATCATCTAATTTACCCAAGAAGAATTGATATTCCGGCGGTATTATGCAGACCATAGAGCCATCAACCCAGTTAGTATGACCTTTTCCGTCACCACGTTGGAATTTAGCTTGCATGTATGCAAAAATATCTTTTGCAGTAGTTGAAGTTAAAGCGATTGCTTCGCCGTTATTGTCTAAATAGTGACCGGCACGTGTGTATAAGTTTGCGTAAGCGCAATCAACTGCGGCTGCAAATTGTTTGATAGCATCAGCAGTATATTCTTTTGCTAAATCTACCATTTTGTCAGGGTCATCAAAAGATTTTTGCATCATTTTTTCTTCCATTTCAGAAAGTTCAAAGTGAAAAGCTTTTCCGCGGTCGATTTTAACTTTGCATACAGAAATTGTCGCATCCTCTGCGTTTGGTAAATTACCGCCATCATAATCAAACAAACTTACTGTACCCGGCATGGTTACAGTAACTTCATCACCTTTATTTATAGGGCTTTGAAGCTCTGAATGCGCAAGTTTTCCAACAACTAATTCGTTGTAAAAATACTTGTTAAATGCTTTTGAAAAAGCGTCTGCGATAAATTGTTTTGTTGAAGTCATTTTTAATTTTCCTTTCTTTTTTTAATAAAATTTGCATAAATTAAGCTCAAGCAAAAACTTGAGCTAAAAATTTAAGTCATAATTTTGTGTGTTGACTTAAATTAATCTTTCCAACATTTCATCAATTTCTTTTTGCGTCATTTCATCGAATTTTTTCTTAGGAGCGGCAAATGTTGTTTTAGTATTTTCTTGATGAAACAAAGAATCTAAAACCTTGTTAGTTTCTTGTTTTGCAGAATTTGACTTGTCATAAGCAGAGATTCTTGAATTAACATAGCCTTCAAGTAATTCTACAAATTTGTCGGTATCAAGATTTTTTCCTAAAGCTAAAAAAGCTTCCTTGTACATTTTTCGAAAAGCCTCATCTTGAAAGTATTCCGGCTTGTCGTATTTTGTACGACATTCGCTTAAATAGCTTGCCATGTCATTTTTCAAGTTTTCTAATTCTTTCCAGCCTTGCTGTAAATTCTCAAAAACTTGAGAATTTTTCCTAAGTTCGCCAAGCTCTTTAGAGCTTTCGCCTTGATGTTTTTGTAATTCAACGTAAGCTTTTGAAAGCTCTTCGACGGATTTGAATTTTCCTAAAATCAAGTTTTGTACAGGGTCAGAAGATTGTCCTGTGGTTTTTGCAGCGAAATTGTTGCCTGACGCATTGTTTGTTGCGCTTGCCAAGTTATCGTTGAACGGCTCAGCTGAAGTGCTTTGCGCATTTTGCACATTTTGCGCATTTTGTGATTGTTGGATTTGATTTTCTTCCATAAAATTCCTTTCTGTGCTATGCACATTTGATTAATTCTCTTAGTTGCTTTGTTAAAGCAACAGTAATTGAGTGCGTAAATCGCACTGCTGTAGTATGAATTGTGCCATTTAAATAATTCACTTAATCACCCTAAAATTTATTTTAGAGTTTAATTAGTGAACAGGCTTTAATGTATGTAAATTGTTGGTTGATTCATAATTTTAGCGCTTACTTAATATTCAAATAAGCATTTTAAAATATTTTTATTTAATTGTTATTAATGCTTTTTCATATATGCCGTCAGACATTTCAACTTTTTCTTTTAAATCTTTGATGTTAATAGTAACTTTTTTATTTTTAGGTATGTAACATGCCATAACATTTTCGACAGGTTTTAAGTCTTTAGATAAATTAACATCAAAAAAATACGCTGAAATAAAAATTGGTAAAATATGATTTTCTGATATCAACATAAGTAAAGAAGAGCCATCTCCGCCACCACTAAATTGTTTTTTTAATTCTAAATATGTTGCATTTTTATATTTTAAAGATAATCCATTTACAATTTCTTTTGCTGTTATAGAATAAATGCTTATGGGAAAACAAATATAATCAACATCAGAAAAATTAAATTCAGAGTTATAATCATTTAAAACATCTTTTGAAATTAAATCAATTGAATTTTCTATAATTTGCGCAAGCTTTTTATCATCTTTTGATGAATAAATTTTGTAAAACATTATATTTTTCAATATAAAAAACACAAATATTAATAAACAAATAATAACAAATTTTTTCATATTATCATTTTACTTGAATTTATTTTTTTTACAAGCATTGAACCTTCAAGATTTTACATTATCATTTCCGGCATAGGTTGTGGATTTTGGGTTAAAAATCTTTCAGCGTTTTCAACTCCCTTTTGCTCAAAATACCAAACAAAAACTTCTTGTAAATTAACTGGCAAGCCGGCTGCTGTAAATTTTTCAACCGCTTGCGCCAGCATATCTGCTTGTTCAGATTTCAAAACTGTGTTAGAAGAATCTGAATAAGTATACTTATATTCTGATTGTCTAATTGAATCATCAATTTCAATCATTTCCGGCTTATTCTCGTTATTGACAAAAATTGTTTCAACTCCGCTTTTAAAATCTGCACATAATTTTGCAACTTTTTCAACATTTGGCAAAATAAAATCTTGATTAATTGTGTCTACAATCATTGAAAGTCGCGTCATTTGCCCTTGTGATTTTGTGTTAATTTCTGTTGCAGTTTTTGCACTTGTAGATTCAACTGCGCCAATCATATTAGGAAAAATCCCAGAAACTTCAGCCATCAAATCGTTCAAAAAACTAATATCATTTAAAAATACATTAGAATTAAAATGCATTTGCTGAAAAGCCGCAGTAGGTGAGATACTGTCACCGTATTCAATAATTTTACCGGGATAAAGTTCAATTTCATCTTCATCAAAAAAACCTTCCGGCGCAAGTAAAGGCGGATTTTCATTTAAAGATTGCAAATCACAAGTGCGATTAAGCAAATCTTCTTGAAATTGAGCAAGTGATAACACGCAATAAAGCGGACTGATTCCGCGTTTTGTTTGCGGATCAACCACAAACGCACCATAAGAAAATGGGTTGATTATTCCTTCATTTTTTCCGAATTCTACTAAAAAACGACGACCAACAATTACGGCATGCCAATTTTTAAGCAAAGTTCCGTTTGGCAATTTTAAATCACCCCAATGTTCCAAAACCTCAATTGTTGATCCATTAACGACTTCATGCGAATCAGAAACATTTCCGATAGAAGAATTTTTAGTGTAATTATTGTTATCTTTATTAATCATTGTATTAATTTCTTCAAGCTGCTCTTCGTTTAAATTGTAACAACGGTTGCTAGCAATATCGCTTGCAGTTTTAAAAGTGCGATAAATTTTAGGGCAAGAATCCCAATTATCAGCTTGCGAAATATCAAAAACTAAATCAGCGGGATTAACAGAGTATACAAAAGGGTTGTCATAAATTTTTTTTGTATCAACCCAATAATTTTTGCCGTTTTTAATCGCTTCTAAAACTCTTGGTAATTTTTCAAAATCACTTGAAAAAAGGTTTTTGAAAAAGTCAATTGGTCGGCGATATTCTTCATAATTTTTTTTCCATGAGGTGAAAGAAATTAACTCACCAAATAAAAGTGCATTATCAATAACTTTGTCGCAAGTTTTTTGATAATTCATTTTTTCAAAAATATCCACCAACATAGCTTTTTGTTTATTTGAATTATTATTAGAATCATGATTTTCTCCCGAAACATCAAACATAGAATTAACGTTTGCATAAGTATTTCGCCAAATGTAAGCTTTTAAGGTTTGATAAAACATAAAAGTTTTGCACATTTTAACTTTAGCTTTCCATTTTGTACGTTTGTCAGTTGTAGATTTAAAATCATTTTTGAAAAAAATCTCGTTTGCTAATCTTGTTGCCATATCAAGGTTAGTACTTCTTTGCGAATTTAAGTTTTTAAAATCGGAAGAAATTTGCTTTACAAGCGCTTCTTCTTCAGATTTCGTAAGCTTTTTTTGCGAATTGTCTTTTTCAATAATGTAGTCAAATAACATAAAATTCCTTTCTGAGCGTTTTGCTCACTTTACTAGCAAAAATTATTTTTACAGGTTTTTTTGTAATATAGATTGTAGAAAAAGTATGACTTTTTCGTGGTTTATCAGTTAATAAAAATTTCATATAGGAGAATGCAACAAAATGAGGATTCAATCCGTACAATTACCCAAAATTTTCAATACAACCCCACAGAATCAAGAATTGAAGCTAAAACAAGAGCATAAAAATAACACAGATTTAATGAGTGACCCGATTATAAGTTCAAACATAAGTTTTGAAGCTCGTGTTGATAAGGGTTTGGAGCGTTTTTATAACGTTAATTCTGAAAAAATGCCAAAAACAGTAAAAATTTTTATTGAAAACTTAGAAGATAAAAAAGCTTTCACCCCGTTACGCGCCCAAGCGGCAGCTTTTGCGGCGCTTGTTGGAATCGGTAGTGTGGCAGAGATTAAAGAAAATTTTCCTGAAGAAGAACTTTTCGCTAATTTAATTGATGTTGATTCTTCGCATGCAACGCGTGGAGTTTTGGGCGTTTACCGTGAAAATAAAGAGCTTTTAAAAATGTTTAATCAAAATATTTTAGCGAGCGGAGAAAATTTTACTGTTTGGCTTGTTAAAAAAGTGTTTTTAGAAGGTAAAACTATTGAAGATATTAATAAAGACTTTAAAGCTTCTGTTGATGCGGATTTTAAAAAACTATATGAAGCAAAAAATGATAGTGAACAGCCAATAAGATTTTCTACATTAAAATCCTTAGGCATACAAACACCTGCTTTTGAATATCAACAATCGCTAAGATATACACGTGATGGTTATTCAGACCTTGTTGGAGAACAAATTTCACAAGCGCAAAGAGCATTTTGGGATTCTATGCCACCTGAGGAGCGAACTCAAAGAGCGCGCAAAACTGTAGAAAATTTTGAAAAATGGTGGTCAAATCTTACAACTGATGACAAGCTTGAAATGATTGCCGAACAAACGACTGAACTTGAAATGTTGGATTTATACAAGGATTCAAATTTTAATAAAAGTTCTAAAAAAGGTATTAAAACTTCGCAAAACCCAATAGAAAAAGAACAAAATGCCGAGCATAAAATTGCACCTCAAGAAAAAGTTTCTTCAAATTTGAGTAAAGATGATTTATTCAAAATATGGGCTGGCAATAATTTAAAACTATATACAAGTAATTTAACTGAATATGAAAAGCGCTTGTTGGAAGAAAAACGTGAGCAAAAACGTGCAGATTTTTGGAAAACAATGTCGCCTGAAGAGCGCGCAGATTATATTTTAAAACTTCAAACCGGCGGACAAATTTTAAGCTTTGCAATGATCGATGCGTGGAATGCTAATCCTGAAATCATCATTGCGCTATCAAAACATTTAAAAGAAAAACACATTAATCGCCCTGTTGACTTGGTTTACGGTTCTGAAGGCTATAACGAATTTTTATCAAAAATTATGATTGAATTTTGGAGAAATAACCCTGAAATTGCTGATAAATTTGGAGATTCAATATCACTTTCGCATAAAAAAGTTAAAGAAGCGGTTAAAAATGGCACTTTTGAAATTTTGAAAAAAGAAATTAATAAAGCTAAAATTTTGCGCCAACAAAAAATTAATGAAATTATTAAAAATTATATTCCGATTGATGTTGAAAAATTTAAAAAAGATAAATCTGAACAGGTAAAAAACTTTATTGATGCGTATTTCGAAGTGAATCCAAAAACAATGCCTCAAGGCATGCCGGTACAATATTTTAATGACTTTTTGGAAGTTTTGGAAAAAGAATTTTTGCCAGAAGAAATTGAATCAATGACAAAATATTTAAGACATGAGCCAATGAATCCGATTGAATTGATTGAAACCCAACGCTTATTAAACAGTGAAACAAAATCACTTGCGAGGGTCAATCGTGCGCTAGAAATGTCTATTTGTGATGCATTGTACAACTGCACGCATAATCCTAAAGTTTATGAGATGACTCCGACAGATTCTAAATTTGCAATAGATCAAATAATTGCCGGCAATAAAATTATTGAATTTGATTCTCAATATAGCAATAAATATTATTCAATTCCTGTTATAAACAATAATATCAACAATAAAGAAATAAACAAATCTTACCAAAAATTTTTACAAGCAGCTGACAATATAAATGCTGTTGATATTATTGATTCGCATTTTATAGTTAATCCTAAAATTCATGATGCAGATTTGCGTGAAAAAATTCTTAATAGCTTGTTAACACATGTTAAACATCAAGGAGTTGTATCAAAAATATTATTCACTTCTGAATTTAATTATCCTGTTGCAATACGTGCGGCTTTAATGCGTAAATTTGTAAGCTATTTGCCAAATGTAATTACGCCAGACAATCTTATAATAAGAACTATTGAGCCGGAAGACTTTGAAAGAGAAAATCGTCTTTATGAAATTGGCAAAAAACATAGTGAAAAATATTCTTTTATGCCCAAAAATGCGTTAGAAGCTTATAACAGAGAAGCTTATAAAATTTTAAGAAATTATGATGATAAATATCTTAATCTTTATGAAGAACGAGCTTTGGGCATAGGTAAAAAAGGCATAAATGTTATTCAACCTATTCCTATTGTTGGTGTTGCTAAAACAAATCCATTTAATGTTTTGGAATTTCTTGCAACTGAACAAGCTTTTGCAGATATTCTTTATAAAGCAACTGATGACGCGAGAGTATATAGTTTAAGGCTTGAAGAATTTATGTTTTTATTTGAAAAACTTAAATACACAAATCTCCAAAAAGATGATGAAATAAAAGTTCCTTCAAGAGTTTTAGATAAAGAAATATCAATCAAACTTAAACATAGAATAAATTTTGCTGATAAAAATACGCTTTATAAAGATTATTTGGAAGAACTTTCAGATATTGCAAAAACTAAATTTAGTAATGATGAAACTATCCCAGTTCAAGAATTGCTTTACATTTTAAATCCGGATGAAGAAAAAACGGAGGTTGATAAATATACTCAACTTAGGTTGGAAAAAATTGTGGATAATACGCATATAAGCGCTCAGTAATTTTTTTAAACCCAACTTTTTTAAGACAGTATGCGGAAGCTTTGTTTTGAGCTTCTGCGTAAATTTCGCAGTTAAACCAAGTTGTAGCAAGCTTAAGCGCTTCAAGTTTTTCTTTTAAAAATTTGCGGACTGCAAACCCATTTAGGTAAAGCTTTTCGTCATCTTGAAAAAAATAAATTACGCCTAAAATTTTTTCATCAACTAAAAATAAATAAAAAAATGTTTCTTTGCAAATAAAATCAAAAGTATTGTCATCATTGATTTTATCTTGATTTTCAAGATAAAGTTTTTTAACCTCGTTTTTATATCGCAAAAAATCTTTGTCTTTAGGGATTAAAATTTTTAATGTCATAAAACCTCACTTTTTATTAGCAAAAAAATTTTTTTTCTGTTTTATAATAATTATAATAATTATAAAAATTTGAAAGGATAATTATGCAAGTACAAAACATATCAGTTTCTTCAAACCCAAACTTTGGCAAAATCAGCAAGGTAAGAATTCCAATGAAGGATGGCACAACTAAATTACTTGAAGTTACTGGTGAAGTGAATTCTTATAATGGTACGGTTGAAATCACCGATATTGTTGGAAAAATTATGCATAAAGGCAAAGAAATCGGAAAAAAATTTGAATATCACTGTGAAAACCGTCCAGAAAAAACAGGTGTTAGTACTATTATTAAAAACCTTTTTAAAGATAAAGGTTGTAAAATTGATTTTGAGCCTGAATATGGATTTAGGGATGAGGAATTAGCCGCAATTGGCGAAGAAATTGCTCAAGGCTCTAGAGAACCTAATACAGTTATTTCAAAGATTTTTAATTCAATTGCAGAGCCAAATATTGACTTTAATGCATAAAATTAGTGCATGCTGATTTGTTTGAATAATATAACTACAAAAGTAAACTATTAGTTTTTTTTGTTTTAAATATTATTTTGCTTGCAAATTTACTACAAACGTATTAAAATGTAATTACAAGTCATTATAGTAGATGTTAAAAAGGAGCCTTTATGTCAAAAACTTTACAAATACGAATTGATGATGCAATGAAAAATGCTGCGGACGAACTTTTTTTAAGTTTAGGCTTAGATATTTCAACGGCTGTTAGAATATTTTTAGCTATATCTATAGAAAATGGGGGGTTACCATTTGAGGTTAAGCGCCCAAATGCTAATCTTAAATTGTCATTGCAGGAAGCTCTAAAAAAAGAAAATTTATCAAAACCTTATCAATCGGCAGAAGAAGCTATTAAGGCAATGTTGGAGGACTAAATGCTGATTCGTTTTAATAATCGAATGAAACGTGATGTCAAAATAATGAAAAAACGTGGCAAAGATTTAAAAAAACTTGAAGAGGTGCTAGATAAATTAGCAAAAGGGGAATCTCTTCCTGCAAAAAATAAGGATCATCAACTAAAAGGAGTTTGGCAAGAATTTAGAGAATGTCATATTGAACCAGATTGGCTCTTAATATACCGTATAGAAGAAGATGTATTGATTTTGTATGCAATTGCAACCGGTTCGCATGCTGATTTGTTTGAATAATCGAATGAAACGTGATGTCAAAATAATGAAAATTAAATTTTGCTTTCGTCAAGTCCTTGAATAATATTTATTTGTGGAGTTGTATCTTCAATTTCTTCATCATCAAGTCCTAGCGCAAGGCGTTGTCCTTTTTGAACTTTTACGATTGAAGAGATTAAAAAATCCAAAACTGCTACAGAATTTTTAGGCATATCTAAAAATTCAATATCGGCTCTTGTCATTTCGCGTGAATATTCATCAAGTATAAATTCAAGTGTTGAAAGCGTTTTGTCATAAAATTGAATATGTTTTTCGTTTACATTTTGCTTTCTTTCTTTAATATTATTTATTGTTGTTTTACTTTTTTTCATAATACTTTTCCTTAAAATAATTAAAAAAAACAGGGACTTGAGATTTCAAAAATCTTGAGAGAGAAAGGTTTAAAAGCCCCTGTAGTGATGATGAGATTTAAAATCAATAAATTTTTATAGTTTCTTCATTGCCGTAAAAATCACGAGCAATTTGCTTAATTTTAACTTTACCGTTAACTTTTGTGTATTTGTTAACGCCGTATTTCCAGCCATAAGGTTTAGGTTTTATTTTCAAAAAATTTTGAGCACTTTGAGCAAACAAAATTTGTTCACGTAAGCGTATTGCTATTTGATTTGCTTCAGCTCCGGCAAAAGTATTTTTTTCTTCTATGCCGTCAAAGCGTTCTTCAACAAGTTCAGCAACCGGTTTTTCGCAAACAGGGCAAAAACCTATTGAAAGACGTCTGTTAACATATAATGCTGTATCTTTTAAAAAATAAATATCTTTAGCTTTAAAAACGCAACAATGCCGCATGGCAAACCTCCGTAAACCAATACAAAATCAACTACTTTTCTAAAAAAGATAGTAGTTCGCTCTCATACCCTTGTTAGATTTCTCCTACGCAATTTCTAACTTTTAGGAAGATTACGTTTATAGTTGGATTCCTAAAAAAATTTTGTTTCAAAATCAGGTACAAGTACATAATACTATTTTTTCAAATTTCGCGACGAATTGTAACAACTTTTTTACATCTAAACCAAAAACCTTTTATTCATAATATTTTTGACGTAAAATTTTTATTGAATATATTGATTTTAAAAGAAGAGGGGTAAAAAATAATGAAAGCAATCGTTTTTGATAAAGAACTAAAACTTGATAAAAATTACGCAAAACCGTCACCTAAAGTGGGTGAAGCGCTTATAAGAGTGGAACTTGCAGGAATTTGTAATACTGATTATGAGATTACAAAAGGTTATATGGGTTATGTCGGAATTTTGGGGCATGAATTTGTTGGCGTGGTTGAAGATGTTAATGGCGCTGATAAATCTTGGATTGGAAAACGCGTGGTTGCTGAAATCAGTTATGGCTGTGATGACCCTAATTGTGAGTGGTGCGCCAAAAAGAATTACAGACATTGTCCTAATCGCCATACACTTGGAATATGGAGAAAAGACGGTTGTTTTGCAGAATACGTAACTATGCCGACAAAAGTTTTGTTTGAAGTTCCTCAAAATGTGCCTAATGAGCAGGCTGTTTTTGTAGAACCGCTTGCGGCTGCGTGCGAAATAACGGAACAATTGCATATTGAACCTACACAAAAAATTGTAGTATTGGGCGATGGAAAGCTTGGGTTAACAACGGCATTAGCACTAAATGCACAAAATCTTGATGTGTTGCTTGTCGGCAAACACCAAAACAAGCTTGATATTGCAAAAGCTCAAGGAGTTGAAACCAAATTGCTTTCAGAATTTAAACTTGAAAAAAAATATGATGTCGTGGTTGAAGCAACCGGCACCGCGTCAGGGTTTGAAACTTCAATTGCTTTAACAAAACCGCGTGGAGTTTTGGTTTTAAAAAGTACGGTAGCGACAGGCAAAGAATTAAATCTTGCACCGATTGTTATTGATGAAATTACTGTTTTAGGCTCTCGTTGCGGTCAATTTGCTCCGGCATTAAGAATGTTGAAAAATAATCGCATTAATTTTGCGCCATTTATTACAAAAACTTATTCGATAGATGAAGCGTTAGAAGCGTTTGAAGCTAATAAAGCTAAAGAGAGTTTAAAAATATTAATAAAAATCTCATAAACGATTATAAACAATTTTTTCATTTATGATAGAATTGTATTAAAAATACAAAAGGAGTAAAAAATGACAGATTTAAAAGATAAATATGAGGTTGTAATAGGCTTAGAAGTTCACGCGCAATTAAAAACAAAATCAAAGATTTTTGCGCCGGACAGTACTGAATTCGGTAACGAGCAAAACTCTCAAATTAGCGCAATCACTTTGGGCATGCCCGGAGTTTTGCCGGTTTTAAACAAAGAATGCGTGAATATGGGGATTCTTTTGGGTTTGGCTTTAAATTGTGAAATTCCTAACAGATGTAAATTTGATAGAAAACAATATTTTTACCCAGATTTACCAAAAGGTTATCAAATTTCTCAATACGATGAACCAATTTGTGTAAACGGTTATGTGGATGTTAAAGGTAAAAGAATTGGAATTACAAGAGCGCATTTAGAAGAAGATGCCGGAAAACTTGTTCACCAAGGTGCAGCCGGTATCAATGGTTCTACTTATTCGCTTGTAGACTTGAATAGAGCCGGAACTCCTTTATTAGAAATCGTTTCAGAACCGGATATGCGTTCTGCAGAAGAAGCTCGTAATTATATGGAAGAATTAAGAAATATTGTAAGATATTTAGGCGTTTGTGACGGTAACTTGGAAGAAGGTTCAATGCGTTGTGACGCAAATATTTCTATTATGCCAAAAGGTTCAAAGGTTTTTGGTACAAGAGCTGAAATCAAGAATGTAAACAGCTTTTCAGCACTTCAAAGAGCTATTGAGTACGAAATAGATAGACAAATTGAGATTGTTGAAGAAGGCGGTCAAGTCGTACAAGAAACAAGGCTTTGGGATGATAATTTACGCGAAACGCGTTCTATGAGAGGAAAAGAAGATGCGCATGACTATAGATATTTCCCTGAACCGGATTTAATGCCACTTGAAATCTCTCGTGAATGGGTTGAAGAAATTCGCGCTAAAATGCCTGAGCTTCCGGAAGCTAAAAGACAACGTTATATGAGCCTTGGCTTGAGTGAATATGATGCGTCAGTTATTGTTGAACAAATGCCTTTGGCGTTATTCTTCGATAAAGTTCTTGAGTTGGGAGCAAATCCAAAAACCGCTGTAAACTTTATGATGGGCGAAATTTCAGCTTATTTGAAGGAACAAAAACTTGAAATTAATGAAACAAAATTGACTCCGGAAAATCTTGCGGAATTAATTAATTTGATTGAAAAAGGAACAATTTCAAATAATATTGGTAAACAAATTCTTGTAGAAGATATGATTACTAAAGGTGAAAAAGCTTCTGAAATTGTTGAGCGAAAAGGTTTAAGCCAAATTTCTGATGAAGGCGCTATAAAATCGATTGTTGAAAAGATTATTAATGCAAATCCTGCACAAGTTGAGGAATACAGAAATGGTAAAACAAACTTGTTAGGTTTCTTTGTCGGTCAAGTTATGAAAGAAACTAAAGGAAGGGCTAACCCTAAAACTGTCAACGAATTTATTAGAAAATTCTTAGAAGGTTAATAATAAAAAGAGGATAAAATTATGTCAAAAATCGCGTTTTTATTCCCTGGACAAGGTTCGCAAACTGTTGGTATGGGAAAAGATATTTATGACAAAAATTCTATTGCGCAAAATGTTTTTGAAAAAGCTAACGACATTTTAGGCAAGAGTATTACAGGGCTTTGTTTTGAAGGGCCGGAAGAAGATTTGAAACAAACTGTTAACACTCAACCTTGTATTGTGGTTAATTCGATTGCGCTTTACGAGGCATTGCAAGATAAATTGGCTGTGAAACCTTCTTTTGTTGCAGGCCATAGCCTTGGTGAATATTGTGCAATGTACGTTGCAGGTGTTATGGATTTTGAAACTACTTTAAAATCAATCCAAAAACGTGCGGACTTGATGAGTACAATTAAGGGCGGAATGATGTCTGCTGTTATCAACACTCCTGATGAAGCGCTTAAAACAGCCTTAGAAGAAGCATCAAAGGTCGGTTATGTGGATATAGCAAACTATAATTCTCCTGTGCAAGTAGTTTTGACAGGTGATGAGAAGGCAGTTCAAAAAGCAGGTGAAATTTTGATAAGCTTAGGTGTGCGAAAAGTTGTGCCGTTAGCTACTTCTGGCGCATTTCATTCTAAGTATTTGAAAGAAGTTAGTGAGGAGTTCAAAAAATTTGTTGAAACTATTGATATTTCAGATGCTAAAATTCCGGTGATAACAAATGTTGACGCCAAAGAAACGACTAAAGCGGAAGAATTTAGGCTTAAAATGCCGGAGCAAATGCATTCTTCTGTTTACTGGACTCAAACAATACAAAAGATGATTGAAAATGGTGTTGATACTTTTGTGGAAATTGGTAATGGCAAAGTTTTAGCAGGTTTGAACAGAAAAATTGCACCTGATGCTAAATTTTATAACGTATTTGATAATGAATCGCTTGAAACTACTGTTCAAGCGTTAAATAACAATTAATAAGGAGAAAATTTTTATGAGCGAAGAAAGAAAAATTGCTTTTATAACAGGCGGTTCTCGTGGAATCGGCTTGGGTTGTGCATTAGAGCTTGCAAAAGCCGGTTGCGATATTATTATTAATGGAACAAGCGAGTTGGCTAAAGTTCAACCGGCGCTTGATGAAATCAAAGCTTGTGGAGTAAACGCGTATTTTTACAGATTTGATGTTTCAAATTCTGAAGCTGTTGAAGAAAATATTAACAAAATCATTGAAGAGCACGGAAAAATTGATATTTTGGTTAACAATGCAGGAATTACAAGCGATGGTTTATTTGTCAGAATGTCACCTGAACAATGGGAAAAGGTAATAAACATAAATCTTTCAAGCGCATTTTACGTAACACATAGTGTTGTTAAGCACATGATGAAAGCAAGACGTGGTTCTATTGTAAATATGTCAAGCGTTGTAGGAATTTCAGGAAACGCCGGTCAAGCGAATTATTCAGCTTCAAAAGCTGGTTTAATCGGTTTAACTAAATCTTTGGCAAAAGAACTTGGCTCAAGAAATATAAGAGTTAACGCAGTTGCACCAGGATTTATCAATACAAAAATGACTGAAAATCTTGACCCTACAAAAATGTTGGATTTGATACCATTAAAACGCTTGGGTGAAGTTGAAGATATTGCAAAAACTGTTAAATTTTTAGCAATGGATGCTGATTATATAACCGGTCAAGTTGTCAAAGTTGACGGTGGTTTGATGATTTAGTTTTACAACGATAAAAATTATTGAAAATAAATATGGTGCGCATAAACGCACCATATTTTAATTGAAAACATGTTTCACAAAAAAATTTTTATAATATAATATAAAAAAAGAATGTATTATTTAATGGAAGCGTCCGGCTTTCGAGTAGCCGGAGAAAGAAGGAAAAATGGTACCGGAAACAAAAAGTTTTCAGTTAGAAATTGGCGGGAAAACCGTCACTGTTGAAACCGGCAAATACGCACAATCAACCAACGGTAGCGTTACTGTTAGATGTGGTGACACTATGTTATTCGTGCACTGTGTTGTTTCAAAAGAACCAAGAGTAGGGATTGATTTCTTCCCTTTACTTATTGATTATGAAGAAAGAATGTCATCAATTGGTCGTATCCCTGGCGGATACAATCGTTCAGAAGGTAAAGCAAGTGAAAAAGCAATACTTGTTTCACGTTTGATTGATAGACCAATTAGACCGCTATTCCCTAAAGGATATAGAAATGATATTCAAATTGTTGCTCAATTATTCAGCTATGACCAACAAAATCAACCTGATACATTGGCTATGCTTGGCGCATCTTGTGCTTTGATGTTATCAGGAGCACCTTTTGAAGGTCCTATTGGTGCCGTAAGAGTTTCTAAGGACGAAAATGGCAATATGATTGCTAATCCTACTCACCAACAAGCTGATAAATCAGATTTAGATATTGTTATTGCGGGTACTCATGATTCAGTTATCATGGTTGAAGCCGGCTGTAAGTTTGTTACAGAAGACGATATTATGAACGCTGTTGAGTTTGCTCAAGTTGAAATCAGAAAACAATGCGAAGCTCAAGTTGAGTTTGCAAAACAATGTGGTGTTGTGAAAGAAGAATTTGTAAATCCTTATGACACAACTGAATTAAAAAATATTATCAATGAAGTTGCGCATGATATGATTTTTGATGCGTATCATAATTTTGATAGAGAATATAGACAAAAGAAATTGGAAGAAGCTAAAAAGCTTGTAAAAGAAAGAGTTGAAGCTCTTCCGGAAGACGATTATATTCACCAAATCATTGAAGAAACAGGCATTGACTTTGTTGCAGAAGAATTTAAAAACGCTGAAAAGAAAATTATGCGTGCAATGATTTTGGACGAAGGCGTTCGTGCTGACGGTCGTAAGCCTAACGAAGTTAGACCAATTTGGTGCGAAGTCGGCGTTATTCCTCGCGCGCATGGTTCAGCAGTGTTCACAAGAGGACAAACACAAATTCTTTCTGTGGCAACTCTTGCTGGCCCTGGTATGAAACAAGAGCTTGACGGTGTTGACCCTGAAACAGAAAAAACTTATATGCATAAATATATTTTCCCAGGCTTCTCTGTTGGTGAAGTTAAAGCTCTTAGAGGCCCTGGTAGACGTGAAGTTGGTCACGGTAATTTAGCTGAAAGAGCTAATGTACCTGCTCTTCCTTCTCAAGAAGAATTTGGTTATACAATCCGCGTAACATCAGACGTTTTGGAATCAAACGGTTCAACATCAATGGGTTCAACTTGCGGTTCTTCAATGGCATTGATGAATGCAGGTGTTCCTGTAAAATGCATGATAGGCGGTGTTGCAATGGGTATGATTACTGAAGAAGGTAAAGAACCTGTTGTATTAACTGATATTCAAGGTATTGAAGATTTCTTGGGTGATATGGACTTTAAAGTTACCGGTAATGATGACGGTATTACAGCTTTACAAATGGATATGAAAGCTAAGGGTATTGCAAACGATACTTTGAGAAGAGCTTTGGCTCAAGCAAAAGAAGGTAGATTGCATATCTTAGGCGAAATGAGAAAAGTTATCACAAAACCGGCTGATCATTTATCACCATTTGCGCCAAGCATCACAACAATGACAATACCGGCTGAAGATATCGGTACTGTAATCGGACCTGGCGGAAAACAAATTAGAGCAATTATTGACGCGTCTGGTGCAGAAATTGACATTCAAGATAGTGGAGTTGTAACTATTACATCAAATGATCAAGAAGGCGCTGCTATCGCGAAGAAAATGATTGCTGACTTAACATTCAAACCGGAAGTAGGTATGGTTATTAAAGGTAAAGTTGTAAGAATTATTCCTATTGGCGCGTTTGTTGAATTAGGCGGTGGCAAAGACGGCATGGTTCATATTTCACAAATATGTCAAGAACGTATTGAAACAATTGAACCACATGTTAATATCGGTGACGAAGTTGTTGTTAAGGTTATAAAAATTGATGATAAAGGTAGAATCAATCTTACAATTAAAGGTGTAACCGAAGAAGATAAAGCAAAATTAAACGCTTAGTTTATTTTGTTGAATTTAATAAGGTAGTGGCGCTTTTGGCATTTGCCAAAAGCGCCACTTTAATATTTTTAACAAAAAACAACAATGCTTTTACTTTAAAACGCTTTCATGGTAGACTTTTAAGTAGTGGAAAAAGACTTCCATATAAGTAAGTAAGAAAAGGAGAAACTTATGTCTCAAAAAAGAGTATGGTTATTCCGTGAAGGTAGTGCGGATATGAGAAACTTACTCGGCGGTAAAGGAGCTAACTTAGCTGAAATGACTAATTTAGGTTTACCTGTTCCTCCGGGATTAACTATCACAACAGAAGTTTGTATGGATTACATCAACAATGGTAATAAAATGCCAGAAGGTTTGATGGATGAAGTAAAATTTGCATTAAAAGAAGTTGAAGAAAAAGCAGGTAAGAAATTTGGCGATACACAAAACCCATTACTTGTTTCAGTTCGTTCTGGTGCAAGAGTTTCAATGCCTGGTATGATGGAAACTATTTTGAACCTAGGTTTGAACGATGAAACTGTTGAGGCTATGGTTAAATTAACTAATAATCCAAGATTTTGCTATGATTCTTACAGAAGATTTTTAACAATGTTTGGTTCAGTTGCTTGGGAAATGGACAGACAAAAATATTTTGAATCTGA
Organism: uncultured Candidatus Melainabacteria bacterium; assembly: GCA_934754655.1. GTDB lineage: Bacteria > Cyanobacteriota > Vampirovibrionia > Gastranaerophilales > Gastranaerophilaceae > CAG-196. Next base: position 23,158 of record CAKVIC010000018.1, read on the forward strand.
AGTAGAAAAAGTTAAAGCAAGAGAAGGTGTAAAATCTGATACTGAAGTTTCAGCAGAAGGTTGGAAATCTTTGATTCCTATTTATAAAAATGTTATTAAAGAAGTTACAGGACGTGAATTTCCACAAGATCCTTACATTCAATTGCAAGAAGCGATTGAAGCTGTATTCCGTTCTTGGAATATTCCTCGTGCTGTTGCTTATAGAAATATGAACAAAATTGATCACAATTTTGGTACAGCAGTAAACGTTCAAACAATGGTATTCGGTAATATGGGTAACGATTGTGCTACAGGTGTTTCTTTCACACGTAACCCTGCAACCGGTGAAAACAAATTTTACGGTGAATATCTTGTAAACGCTCAAGGTGAAGACGTTGTTGCTGGTATTAGAACTCCAAAACAAATTGCTGAATTAGAAACCGATATGCCTGATTTATACAGACAATACGTTGAAATCGCAAAACAACTTGAAAAAGGCTATCACGATGTTCAAGATATGGAATTTACAATTGAAAAAGGTAAATTGTGGATTCTTCAAACTCGTAACGGTAAAAGAACAGCAAAAGCAGCTATTAAGATTGCAGTAGATTTATGCAATGAGGGAATTGTTTCTAAAGAACAAGCTATTATGTTAGTTGACCCTTATTCAGTATATCAAGTATTGTTACCTTGCTTTAATCCGGCTGCTGTTAAGCATGCTCACAAGGTTTCAAAAGGTGTAAACGCATCTCCTGGTGCTGCGGTTGGTAAAATCGTGTTTGATACAGAAGAAGCTGCAGAACGTGGTTCTAAAGGCGAAAAAGTTATTCTTGTAAGAATAGAAACTTGCCCTGATGATATTCACGGCATGGCAGTTGCTCAAGGTGTTTTAACTCTTAGAGGTGGTGCAACATCTCACGCAGCTGTTGTTGCAAAAGGTATGGGTAAACCTTGCGTTTCAGGTTGTGAAGATTTAACAATTGATTTAAAATCTGAAACAATTACATGTTCAGACGGAACAGTATTCCACAAAGATGATATTATTTCTCTTGATGGTGGAACTGGTGATGTTATGGAAGGCGCTATTGAATTAGTTGAAGCCGGCATTGACTCTGATTTTGAAACTTTCTTTAGCTGGGTTAACGAAATTAAGACAATGAAGGTTGAAGCTAACGCTGATACACCAAAAGATATTGCAAATGCTAATAAGTTTGGCGCAGAAGGTGTTGGTCTTTGTAGAACAGAACACATGTTCATGGATCCTGACAGACTTCCTTGGGTTCAAAAAATGATTATTGCAGG
>CAKVIC010000019.1 GCA_934754655.1 uncultured Candidatus Melainabacteria bacterium
TTGCATTAAACAAACGATTTACTTGAATATTTTTTTTGTTCACTGGTCAGATCCTGAAATAAATTCAGGATGACAGGAAAAATAAACCGTGGTTTTACGGACGTGTTTTTGTCATGCTGAACTAGTTTCAGCATCTCACCAGCGTTGACAGTTACGCTAAGCAGGTTATTTATTTTAAACTTTTCATGATATAATTCTTTTATAGAAAAAACAAACGAGGGGTGTATTAATGAAAATTGGGTTTAATCCTGCAATAAAAAATCAAAACTTGTACAGCGCAAAACGCAATGCCAGCGAGCAAACTAATATACCTAACAACCAATTAGCGTTCAAAAAAGTCAATCAAGAGTTTTATAATATGGCTGAAGAGTCATATAAAGATTGGAAAGATGTGACTTCTGAATGGTATGAATGGTTAACAGATAATGTCGTCTGGCATTGGATACCCAAAGAAGACGCTTTAGACACTATGAATGCTGTGCGTAAATGGGTGCGTGAAGGAAGTTTAGAGTTTTTTAAAAGTAAATATAATTATATTAAAAATTATTAATCAAATAACGTATTATTACGAATCACTCATTATTTGTCATGAGGCACTCGTTTCAGCATCTCGCCGACGTAGAACTTTGCGTTAATTAAGCTTCTTACTTATATTCTCTTCAGCTCACTGGTCATCTCCTGAAATAAATTCAAAGGAATAACAAAAGAAAACTCTTGAGTTTTATTTTTTAATTAGGTATACTAAGATAAAATAGGAGAATGAGCATGTTACCAGTTATAACAGAAAATATTTCAGAAGATTTATTTAAAGTTGCGTTTCAGGATGTTCAAGCTTGGCGAAAAGCAATGGTGCAATATATTAAAGATGAAAATCCTGAAATCAATACTGCAATATTAGAGGTTGCAAAATATGATGAAAATATTGATTTAAAAGCCGTTGCGCTTGGCGCATATTTAACTTACAAGCTTATTGAAATTGCTTCTGAAGAAGAAGAGGGGCTCGCTCTAGATAATTAAGGATTCCTTTTTAGGTAAGGAGTAGGTTTTAATGGAAGAAAATGTTGTAGCAGCCGAAGAAAATTGGAAACCCTCGGTTAATCCTTGGGTTATGATTGTTCCTGTTATCATTGCCGTTTTTATGTTTGCACTAGATGAAACTGTGTCAAATGTTGCGTTAATTTACATTGCAGGTTCTTTTTCTGCTAGTCAAAATGAATCAACTTGGATTGTTACAAGTTATTTAATCGCTAGTGGTATCATAATTCCGACAGTTGATTTTTTCTGCAAGTTAATGGGGCGAAAAAATTATTTTATTCTTTGTATAATAGTTTTTACCTTGTCGTCCGTATTATGTGCTCTTTCGACTTCCATGCCTATGATAGTTATTACAAGATTTATTCAAGGACTTGGCGGAGGTAGTTTGCTACCTCTTGCGCAAGCAATTATACTTGAGAGTTTTCCACCTGAAAAACGCTCGCAATCAATGGCTTTATTTGGATTAACAATAATTCTTGCTCCAACAATCGGTCCAATAGTCGGGGGCTGGATTACTGAAAATTGGTCATGGCCTTGGATTTATTTAATAAATCTACCTATTGGTATAATATGTTTGTATTTTACTAATAAATTATTAGAAGACCCACCATACGCAAGAAAACAAAAAAATGTTCATTGTGATTATTTGGGGTTAGCATTTTTAAGTTTATGGTTAGTTTTTTTACAAATAGTTTTGGATAAAGGTAATGATGCTGATTGGTTTTCTGCTACTTGGATTTGTTGGATGTCAGCGGCATCTTGTTTATTTTGCATATTGTTTTTTGTCTCACAAATTAAAAGTAAAAATCCGCTTGTAGATTTATCAGCTTTTAAAGATTGGAATTTCTTGCTTGGTACAATCGCGCAAGTCGTTATGATGGGTGTATTTTTAGCTTCTGCTGCGCTTTTGCCATCAATGTTACAAGTGCTTTTAGGCTACACTTCATATTTAAGCGGTTTATCAATGGGCTCAAGAGGTTTAGGCAGTATTATTTGTATGATTATTTATTCTCTCATAGCTCCTTTAGGTTTAATGAATGATAAAAAATTTGCAATGTTGGGAATATTCTTTATCGCGCTAGGCGGTTTATTTTTTGGGATGATAAATTTAAATATCAATCTCGAAAATATTGCAATTCCTAATGCTTTGTTTGGAGCAGGAATTTGTCTTGGCATGACAACCTTGACCACGCTTTCTTTTTCAACATTGCATTACAGTAGAATAACAAATGCCGCAGGTTTACAAAATTTGGTAAAAAATATTGGTGGTGCAATCGGAACATCTTTGGCAACAACAATGATTGCAAGAAGTGCTCAAAAACATCAAATGATGATGGTTGGCAATCTTTCTGATTTAAATGAAAATTTTACAGAACGAATTAGCTCATTGTCGCATGCTTTTGGTCAAGTTGATTTGTCGCAAGGCGTTTTGATGGCAAAATCAACTCTTTATAATCAACTTTTACAACAAGCACGTTTGTGGGGATATATTGATACTTTCAGGGTCTTTGCCCTTGCATGTTTATTAATAATACCTATAATAGCATTAATTAAATCGCCTAAATATAATAAGTAAAATTATTTTTGTCCAACTCTATCAGCCCAAAAAGTTGAGATGATAGGGATTATTGTGTAATAAATAATACCCAATAATAATATTGGCTTTGCAATTTTTATGCCTTCAATGTATTTGCTTAAATTTGGGTCGTTTTTATTTGCTTTTTTAAATTTTTCTATAAAATTTTCTGTTGATTTTTTTGTTAATTTTTCAATCCCATAAGTTGCTATTAAGCTTAATGTTGTTGAAATTGCTGTATTATATATTAATGATTTTTTGCGTTCGTTTTTAATTTTTTTATTTTTATTTGCAGAAACGATAAATGTCGAGGTTGTCAATACATCGCTTGCTGCCGTTATATGAAGAGGAAAATTTGAGTTTTCGTATTTTTTTGCTAATTTATACACTGAATCTTTGCTCAAAAATTTTGCAAAATGTTTAGTAAAATTTTCTTTGCCTTTAAAGGCTATTGAATTTTGTTTTAAGTCAGTATCTGTAGTAGTATTAGAAAATATTTTTTTGTTAACAAAAGGTAAAGTTAAGATTGTTAAAATAGCTTTGGGCGCAGCCAAAATGAAACCTAGTCCGAGTTTTAAAAATTCTGTTGCGAGTTGATATTTTTTTGAATCCAAAATCTTTTTTTTATCATCTTGGTATTTAGAAACCACATCTTTAGTTAAATATTTTGTGGGATTATTATCTATTTTTTTTATAGAACGTGTTAATGGCTTTGAAAACATTAGCATTAAACCATATCCAACAAGGCTCGAGGTTAAAGATTTTGCGCAAGCAATCTTTTTGTTCTCTTTATCTGTTTTTGGAGTTATTAAAATAGATAGTGGGCGAACAGTTGTTGACAGTGTTAAAATCGTTGCAGCAGAAAACAATGTGCCGTTGTCAGCAGCAAATATTAAACATTTTTTTATTAGTTTATTGTTATAAAATCCCTTGTAAGAAATATTATTTTGATTGTTTGAATTTACTTTCATCTATTTTTATTAGATAACATAAATATGACAAAGATTAAACAAAAATTACTAAAAAAAGATTTTATTGAATATTTAATGCTTGGATTAGTTTTAATATTTATCATAATCCACGGAATAATTAGGCAAGAATATTTTGTTGCAATAATTTCAGCGCTTTGTGGTATAACTTATACTGCAATAGCAGGAAAAGGTCGTCCTCTTTGTTACCTTTTCGGAATTACAGGTTCTTTTTTTTATAGTTATCTTTCTTTTAAAAATGCGCTTTGGGGAAATTTAATTTTGTATGCAGGATATTATATACCAATGCAAATTTTAGGGTTTTTTCAATGGAATAAAAATTTAAAAAAGAATTCTTCTATTATTGTAAAAACAAGATTGTCAAATAAACTACGGTTAAAATATTTATTCTTTACAATATTATTTTCGTTAATTTGCATTTTTATAATGAAATATTTTAGTGATTCTCGTCCTATTTTGGATGGTATTACAACCGTTTTTTCAATTGCCGGTATGTATTTTACAGTTAAGCGCTGTATTGAACAATGGATAGCTTGGATGATTGTCAATGCATTTTCTTTTTTGATGTGGTTAATTATTGCTCTTCAAGGCGAGAGGGTTTTTTCAACTGTTATAATGTGGGGTGTTTATTTAGTTTTGGCGATTTATTTTTATTATCAATGGAAAAGTGATATTGCAAAATCTTAACAATTACTTGCTTAATAAAAAAAAGTATGATAAAATTTTTCTGTCAGACTGCTAAAGGACGCTTTTTATGAGCAAAAATTAATTTAGTAAGTGACGAGCAGTAGGAAACTCTGATAGGAGCAGTAGTATATGTTCTTTATCGGAAGTCCGCAAGAAGTAAAGGTTGTGAATATGAACACAGATCCAGTAGCAGATATGCTAACAAGAATTAGAAACGCTAATATCGTTTCTCATCCAACAGTTGAAATGCCATCTTCAAAATTAAAAGTTGCATTAGCTAAGCTTTTAAAAGAAGAAGGGTTTATTGTTGATTACTCTGAAAGAGTAGAAGGTCACTTCAAATATCTTACAGTTGTTTTGAAGTATGATGAATTAAACAAGCCTGTAATTACAAATTTAAGAAGAATTTCTAAACCAGGTTTGAGAAATTACTGTAAAGCAAAAAATCTTCCACAAGTTTTAGGTGGTTTAGGTATTGCGATTGTATCAACAAGCAAAGGTTTGTTAACAGATCGTAAGGCTAGAAAAGAAAACTTAGGCGGAGAAATTCTTTGCTACGTTTACTAATAAGTAGAACTTATTAGGTAGAATTAGAAATACAGGTTCAATTGGCAGAAAAGCCTGTAGTAGTATAAAAGGAGAAATAATATGTCACGTATTGGAAAAAAACCTATTGAAATTCCTTCAGGAGTTGAAGTTAAGGTTGAAGGTAACTTGGTTACTGTAAAAGGACCAAAGGGAACTGAAACTGTTGAATATAGAGATGAAGTAAAAGTTTCTGTTGCTGACGGTAAAGTTTTAGTAGAAACAAATTCTGATGATAGAAAAACAGGTGCTTTGCACGGTTTATACAGAACACTTATTGCAAATGCTGTAAAAGGTGTATCAGAAGGATTTGAAAAGAAATTAGAAATTATCGGTGTTGGTTACCGTGCTAACATGGAAGGTTCAAACTTAAATATGGCGTTGGGTTATTCTCACCCTGTAATTGTTGAACCGCCAGCCGGAATTACTATTAGTGTAGAAGCTAATACAAAAGTTTCAGTAAAAGGTACAAACAAACAATTAGTTGGTGATGTAGCAGCATTGATTAGAGGAAAACGTCCACCTGAAGTTTACAAAGGAAAAGGTGTAAAATATGAAGGTGAACACATTAGACGTAAAGCTGGTAAAGCCGGTAAAAAATAAGCGTAGCTCGGAGTGAAGTCCGAATTTGGCGTTGCGACGGCAACGGCAAACTGAGGACGAAACTTAACGTCACCGCCGTTGCGAATGAAGCGAAAGCGGAAAGAGCGCACAAATCTAAGATTTGTCAGGCGGAATAAGCGTAGCTCGGAGTGAAGTCCGAATTTGGCGTTGCGACGGCAACGGCAAACTGAGGACGAAACTTAAAAAAGTAAAGGCTTTGAGTTTAGCGAATAACATCGATGTTTTACGTAAAATTAGTACAAACGCTCGCATAAATCCTTGGTAGGTTTCCAAGAAGATTTGAGCAAAGAAAGGAAAAACCAAAATGATTAAACAAGAAATTAGAAAACCAAAAGTTCAAAAAAGACACCAATCAATCAGAATTAAATTATCAGGAACTTCTGAATATCCAAGATTGGCAGTTTATAGAAGCACAAAACATATTTATGCACAATTGATTGATGATGTTAAACATGTTACAATTTGTTCAGCATCTTCAGTTGATAAAGATTTAAAGGAAAAATTGGCACATGGTGGAAATATTGAGGCTGCAAAAGTCGTTGGTGAAGCTATTGCTAAAAAAGCTTTAAAAGCTGGTGTTGAATGCGTTGTATTTGATAGAGGCGGTTTCTTATACCATGGTAGAGTTGCTGCTTTAGCAGATGCAGCAAGAGAAGCTGGTTTGATGTTCTAATTTGAACTACTATATAAAATAGGCGGGCTTTATGGTCTGCCTATTTTTTTATGATAAAATTTTCTTAAGAGGTTTTAATGAAACAAACATATAATAATTATGCAATAATATTGGCGTCCGGTAATGGAACGAGATTTGGAAGTAATATTCCAAAACAATTTACAGAAATCTATGGTAAAACGGTTTTAGAAAGAGCTGTAGAAGTTTTTGAGAAAAATAAAAACATTGATAAAATTATAGTTGTAATTACTTCTGAATATCTAGAAAAAGCTAAAGATATTTTACAAAAAGCCCAATTTAAGAAAATTTTTAAATTATTAAAAGGCGGGGTTACAAGAAGAGAAAGTTCTTTTCTTGCAATTAGTTCAATAGAAGAATCAGAGGCAAATGTATTAATTCATGATTGCGCGCGTCCTTTTGTAACAGAAGAAATAATTAATGATTGTATAAAGTCTCTTGAGGTAAATAACGCAGTTGGGGTAGCGATACCAGCAACAGATACTATAATTGAAGTTGAAAATTCAGAAATAAAATCGGTTCCGGCACGTGATAAATTATGGCAAATCCAGACGCCTCAATGCTTTAGATTGTCATTAATAAAAAAAGCTCATGAAATATCTAAAAATGATTTTAATTTTACAGATGATTGTGGACTTATAGTGCGTTATAATTTAGCAAAGGTAAAGATAGTAAAAGGAACTGTTGCAAATATAAAAATAACTTATCCGTTAGATTATTTGATAGCTGAATCTATTTTAAAAGAGCGTGAATCTTATAAGCTTTGATAAGCTAAGCGTCTTGTTCCGTCTGTTTTTCTTATTATGCCACAATATTTAAATCCATTTTTAAGAATTGTTTTTTGCATAGGGATATTATTTTCATGAGTGTCAATTTTTATATTATGAAAATTATTAAGGCACCATTTTATACAAAATGTTGCTAATCCTTTATTGTGTTCAGTAACAGCAATTCTATGAATAACTCCATAAGCTGCGGTGTTTAGCCATTTTCCATTATAGATTTTGTTGTAAGTAGGCTCTTCCCCGATAAAAAAACAAAAAACGGTAACAATTTTATTGTTATTTAAACAAACAAAAAGTCGGTTCTTTTTAATATCATCTAGCAGAATTTCTCTTTGGGGATAATCATTTACCCATTGCGTAGTATTACCACATTTATTCATAAATAATTTTGCAGAATTGTAAATATCTTTTATTTCATCAATTTCGTTAATTTTTGCAAATCGTATTTCCATGTGAATATAGTAACATATTAAGAGTTCGATGTAAAAATGCTTTATTGTTAATATTAGAATTACATTTATATCAACGTATTAACGTTGTTTATGGCAATTTTATATAATAATGTCGGAGAAGGGACTTGAACCCTCACGAATTTCTTCATACGCACCTGAAACGTACGTGTCTACCATTTCACCACTCCGACATTCTAATGTTAGTATATAACAAAAAGAGTTGGCTACAAGTTTAAGTGTTCAACTTTAAAATGCTTAATATATTTAATAAATAACTTGCTTTTTAACTTTTAGTAGTTTAAAATATTTAATGTCGAAGTATAGTAATTATTCAAGTTTGGAATCTTGAAAGAAAGTAGGTAAAAATGAAAGACGGAATACATCCTGATTATAAAAAGACTGTTATCAAATGTGTTTGTGGTAACGAAATTGAAACAGGTTCTGTTGCAGATGATATTACAGTTGAAATTTGTTCAAACTGTCACCCATTCTACACTGGTCAACAAAAAATTCTTGACTCTGAAGGACGTGTTGAAAGATTTAACAAACGTTATGGTAACAAAAAATAATTGTTTGAATCTAGATAAAAATAAAGACCTTGTTAAAAGGTCTTTATTTTTTATTTATTTATAATTTACTAATCATTTCTTGTAAACAAATTTTTACATGTGCATAATTTAATCCCCCTTGCATATATGCAACATAGGGCGGACGTATTGGACCGTCTGCTGATAATTCTATAGTTGAACCCTCAACAAAAGTTCCACCTGCCATTATGACCTTATCTTCATATCCGGGAATGTTTTCCGGTATAGGTGTTACGTACCCATTAACAGGTGAAAGTGACTGAATTGTTTTGCAAAAATCTTCTAAATATTCAGGTTTTCTAAATATTATATTTTGAATAATATCTGTTCTGATTTCGCTATATTTAGGATATGTTTCAAAACCAATATCTTCAAATACTTTAGAAGCTAATGTTGCACCTTTTAGGGCTTCTGCAACAATTGAAGGCGCCATAAATAAACCTTGAAAAATCAAACGATGTTGGTTGAACATTGCCCCACCTTCTGAACCAACTCCTGGTGCTGTAAGTCTGTTCGCGGCACGGTTAACATATAACTCTTTTCCTGCAATATATCCACCGGCCTCGACTATGCCGCCACCGGGGTTTTTAATAAGTGAGCCGGCTATTAAATCTGCTCCGACCTCTAAAGGTTCTTTAGTGTTGACAAATTCTCCATAACAATTGTCTACAAAACAGATGCAATTTGGATTTTTAGATTTAACGATTTTACAAATTTTTTCTATAACATCAAGAGTCAAAGATTTTCTGATTGAATAACCTTTAGAACGTTGAATTAAAACCATTGTTGTATTTGAATCAATCATTTTCTCTAATTTTGTATAATTAATATCAATATCATTCAATAGTGGAACTTCTTCGTAAAAAATACCATTGCCGATTAATGAAGAACGTTTAGTTTCTTCATCTCCCATTGTGCCAATAACCTCTTGCATTGTGTCATAAGGCGCTCCTGCAACAGAGATTAATTTGTCACCAGCTTTAAGATTCCCAAACAGAGCGCAAGCAAGAGTATGCGTGCCGGATGCAAAATGAATTCTTACTAAAGCTTTTTCTGCACAAAAAACTTGCGCAAAAACTTTATCAAGAACTTCTCGTCCCAAATCATCATGTCCATAACCTGAAACGGTGTAAAAATGTTCAGGTGCGACATGGTTTTCTACGAATGCTTTTAAAACTTTTTTTTGATTTTTGCAACAAATTTCGTTGATTAAATCAAATTGTTTTTCTAAACTTTTCTCTGCATTTTTAAAATCATAATTCATATTAAAATCATATTGCAAGCACAAAAATCCGTCAATAAAAGCTTTTATTTATCTTGCACAAACGCTAAAATTATCTATCAACACAATATAAATAATCTCGCCACATTTAGCTTTATAATGACATCCGGGAGTAACAAGTCCAGTGATTAACCCAACACCACAACCAACTGGAATACCAATTGCAAGTCCTGTACCTATTTTTGCTGGGTTTGGAATAAATGCAAAACCAACACCTGCGCCGGCTCCAACAATACCTAGAGTAATTGTTGATAAAAATACCTTTCCGAATGTTGTCCATCCGCCTTCTTTAAGTTTTCTATCTTTAGTAAAAGGCATTGCTTTTATATCTAGACAAGAATTATCAGGGAATACTATTTTTCTAAATATTAAACTTACTCTAGCATTTTTATTGAACATTTTAGGTTTTTCAATTTTTGTAACTTCTGCTAAAATTTTTGTGTTAGCAGGCAAAATAAGTGTTCCTTCACAAGTATAAAGAGCGTCTTTTGTAATAAAATGTACAACATCTCCTGCATGATGGCATTTTGACATGAATTTTTCATCAAAAGCTATTTCTAAAACATTCCCTTTTTCAACTGTGCGTTTTGAATCGATAATTTTAACAATATTGCAAGGTGCGTTTTTATGTACATCTAAATGTTCTATTTTTATATTATTACAGCATTCAGCAAATATTTGACCGCAAGTGGCATTAAAAATTGTGTAAATAAGTAGAATAGATAATAGTTTTTTCATTATTTTCTCCCTAATTTTAATATTTACGTGCAGTATAACAATATGAGATGTATTTTTCAATCCTTTTATACTATAATAAGTTGGACGATTTAAATAAAGGATATTATTTTGGAATATTTTTATGGCTCTTTTATAGTAACAATAGTAGGTTTGATTTCGGCATTTTTGTGGGGGAATCATGTTCACAATGGTGCAGGTTTGACTTCAATATTTATTGCAAGTGTTTTAGCGATATTGGAGATAAGTTTATCTTTTGATAATGCAGTTGTAAATGCAATGAAACTTGAAAAGATGTCAGAAAAATGGCGGCACAGGTTTATAACGTGGGGTATTTTGATTGCAGTTTTTGGTATGCGCTTTTTGTTTCCACTTGCGGTCGTCGCTATTTTTGCTAAGTTAAATATTTTTGCAGTTTTAAAAATGGCTTTAAATGACGTTCATCAGTATTCACATTATTTAAGCTTAACCCATGCACCTATCGTCGCTTTTGGCGGTTCATTTTTGTTAATGCTTTTTTTAGATTATTTCATTACTCCAAAACCTATTTATTGGATAAAAAAACTTGAGCAAGAATTTTTAAAACTTGGAAATATAAAAGGAATTTGTCCCATAATAACGTTAAGTGTCCTCGCGGTGTTAATGTATATTTTGCCATTGGAAATAAGATTACAAGTTCTAAAATCAGGTGTTGCAGGGATATTAACTTATATTTTAATTAATCATTTATCTAATTGGCTGGAGAAAAAGCAAGAAGAGCGCGCAAAATTATGTTCTGATGCTATTAAATGTTCGGGTATTGTTGGTTTTTTATATTTAGAATTAATTGATGCGTCATTCTCATTAGATGGTGTTTTGGGGGCATTTGCGTTAAGCAATGATATTATGATAATTATGATAGGCTTGTTCATTGGCGCAATGTTTGTAAGGTCTTTAACTATAATGTTGGTGGAAAAAAAGACTTTGAAACAATTTATTTATTTAGAACATGGCGCTCATTGGGCTATTGGAGTTTTGGCGATATTGATGTTTGTATCGACTTTTCATGAAGTTCCGGAAGTAATAACAGGTTTAATTGGGTTGGTATTTATTATTGGTTCTTTAATTTCTTCTGTTAAACATAATAGGGGTGTTAAATGACATTGCTTCAAGATGAAAAACTTTATTATGTAGGAGGCGTCGTAAGAGATAGTTTTTTGGGCGTAAAAAGTTTTGATACAGATTATTGTTATGAAGGTAATGCGATTGAATTTGCAAAAAATCGTGGGTTAAATATTATAAAAACTAATGAGCAATTTGGAACTGTAAAGGTAAAATTAGAAGATGAAGAAATTGATATAGCATCTACTAGAAAAGAAATTTATCCAAGGGCTGGGCATTTGCCTGTTGTTGTAGAAATTGGTTGTAGTTTAAAAGAGGATTTGTTGCGTAGAGATTTCACAATTAATGCAATGGCAAAAAACACATTGACAGGCAATTTGATTGATTATTTTGAAGGTCAAAAAGATATTTCTAATAAAAAATTACGAGTATTACATAATAAAAGCTTTATAGATGATTCCTCTAGAATTTTGCGTGCTTTGAAATTTTCTGCAAGATTTGGTTTTGAATTAGAAGAAAATACTAGAATTTTACAAGAAAATTATTTAAGTAATATAAATTATGACGTCAGTTTTTCTCGTTTAAAAAAAGAATTAAAAGAAACTTTTGATTTAAACAAAGATTTTATTCTAAAAAAGTTTGTAAAAGAAAATATATATAAATTGCTTGGTAATAATCAAGAAATTCCCGATTTTAATTATTGTGTCGAGGATTTTGCATTAAAGTTAAAGCCTAAAAATACTTGGATTGCTTATGTAGGTGCGTTTGATTTGCAAAATTTTGATTTAACAGCCGACGAGCAAAACATTGTTAGTGGTTATTCTAATGTAAAAAATAGTGTACCAACAAAAGATTTTGAAATTTATAAAATGTTTGAACATGTGTTGCCTGAAACAATGATTTTGTATGCTAATACTATTAATAAAAATGTAATAGAACGTTATTTACAAATCAAGGATATAAAGCTTGCCGTAAAAGGCAATGATTTGAAAATTATGGGTATAAAATCTGGTAAAATTTATAAATTAATTTTTGAAACACTTCTTGAGGAAAAGTTGAAAAATCCCGCATGGTCAAAATTAGAAGAGATTGAATTTGTAAAAAATAAATTTTTGTAATAAAAGTTATTAAATTTTGCGTGTAATATATGTAATTTTTTTGTAATTTTCATTTTAAAAAATTGTTAAAATTCCTCTATTTATTTGATTACAAATGTTAATTAATCGTTTAAACTTATCATAAAGATAGGGAAAATTATGATAAAAACAAATTTAAAAGAAAAAAAAGTCGCAAAAAGTAATTTGAAAGTAGTTGATAATCGTGAGATTAAAACAACAGCTTATAGTGATATTAATTTAAAAGCATGGCGAGATTATGAGCATATCAAAACTGATACATTATGGGAGTTCCCTAATCGTTTAAAAGAAGGTGGACATTCAAATGAGTATCATGGAAATTATATTCCACAAATTGCTCAGCAAATTTATGAAAGATATACAAAAAAGAATGATATAGTTTTAGATTTGTTTTTTGGCTCTGGGACCTCTGGAATTGAGGCCATTAATATGAATAGAAGATGTATTGGTGTTGAATTGAAAGAAGATTTGGCAGAAAGTGTTTCTGAAAAGTTTACGCCAAAACAGCTTGTAACAGATGTGAATATTATTTGTGCTGATTCAGCAAGTGAAATTGCAAAAGAAAAAATTCAGGCGCGTCTTGATATTATGGGCGAGAAGAAAGCGCAATTGTTAATGCTTCATCCACCTTATGATGATATTATTAAGTTTTCAGACAAGAAAGAAGATTTGTCTAATTGTGCTACAACAGAAGAATTTTATGATTTATTTGAAAAAGTAGCAAAAAATGGTTATGATATGCTTGAAAAAGGACGTTTTGCTTGTCTTATAATTGGTGACAAGTATGCAAATTCGCAACATATTCCGTTGGGATTTGAGTGTATGGCGCGTATGAATAAATTAGGTTTTATAACAAAAGCTATAATAATCAAGGATATGCAAGGTAATGAACGAGCGAAGGGTAAAACTGCTAATTTGTGGCGATATAGGGCTTTAGCCGGTGGTTTTTATATATTTAAGCATGAATATGTGATGGTATTTCAAAAAATATGATAAAAGAAACAGCAGAAGGGGTGCTTTTCAATATAAAAGTAGTTCCAAATTCTTCTAAAAATTGTTTTTTGAAAGAAAATGATTTTTATAAACTTAAAATAACAGCTCAACCTATAGAAAATAAAGCAAACAAAGCTGTTATAGAATTTTTTTCAAAATTTTTGAAAATCCCTAAAACGAATTGTTTAATAGTAAAAGGTTTAAATTCTAAAGAAAAAGTGATATTATTAAAAATATCAAACTTAGAGAAAAGAAAAGAAATTATTTCAAAATTAAAAAATGAGGAAGTTTTATAATGCACAAACGTTGGTATGATATTGATCCTACAGTAAGCTTGGCTGTAAGCTTAATGCGTAATAGTTCTTTAATGTTACAATATGATTGTGCTGATATTATTGTAAACAAAGCTAAAAATTTAGGAATCGATCTTTCAGCAGGGATATTAGTTGATGCTTTTAATTACGTATTAAGACGTTGGTATGATAATGACCAAAAAATAGCGGAAGCTTTTGAATATTTAAAACTTTTTTCGCCTGAAATTCAAAAAGAAGTTGCATTAGAAATCATTGATTTTTTGCAAAATAATTAAGTTTTTTAAGATAAACCAAAGTTAAAATCTTCTTGAATGTTTGAAGTCATATATTGTTTATATTGTTGTAAGTAAGCATTGATTTCAGTAAGCTCAGCACTATTAGTTGTCATTTGAGCATCAATTGCAGTTTCTTGTGCTGCTAATTGTTCTAATTCATCTTGAAAACGAGCTGTTAATTTATCTAATTCTTTTTGAAAATCAGGAAGGTCTGTATAATCAGTGTATTTACATTGTAAATCAGAATCTGTATCATAAATTTCTTTGAATTGTTCTCTTAAAGCAGCTTTAGCAGATGATAAAGCTGAGTTTGTATCACCTTGAGAAAGAGCTAACAATTGTTTTTGAGTAGATAATTCAGAAATCTCAAATTGTAATTGGTTTCTTCTTAAGATACTTGATTGAATTATTTCGCTTAAATTTGCTATTGCCATCTTATCACCTAATTTAATCTTACATATATATAAAAAATTTTATTTATCTCATATTTCACAAATATATATTTTTGTTACAAATCTTTACAAAAATTTTTTAGTTTTAAAAGCCTGTAATTTAATATATAAAGGGAAAAATGTTTTTTGTTAAAAAATGTAAAATTGTATAAAAATTATAGCAATTTTTTTAGATAAAAATACTTTATAAAATTACGAGGATTATCGAGGATTTAATAAGGAGAATTTAAGATGAGCGATTTAAGAATTGACAGAATTCCAGAAAAATTTAGAAAAGATGCCGTAAATTTTGATGGCAATGGTAATAAATCATTAAATGATGAAGAATTAAGTTATTTTTGTGAAAATATGAATATTACAAAAGATGAGTTAATGGGTTTAATTGTTGAGCATGAAAAAGACATTTTAAAAGAAGGTGTTGTTAAACCTGCTGGCTATGTAATAGGCGGAGCTGCCATTTTAAGCGGAGCTGCCTTTTTTGCAGAAACTGTTTTAACAAAAGGTAGAAGCAAAGGTAGAATTACAAAGGCTATTACTGGCTTTTTCAAAAAAGGTGTAAATGTTTTCAAAAAAGGTGTAAAAAAAGCTGCAACCAATGAAATGGTGCCTAAAATAAATGAAAATTCAAAAAATACAGCTAAAACTATAGCAAAAGCAACCGCTGGTGCAGGCTTAGTTGGCGCTGTCGCAACAGGTATAACTAGTTGTAATGTTGATCAAACTGAAGTCCACGGTGGAGGTATAACGCAGAATTTTACTTCATATGTAAATGTCGATATTAATTTTAAAAAAATTGCGGATAATATTCTTGAGGCGTTATCGACGACAAATCAAACATTACAAAGTTTAAGTGATAAATTTGATAAATTAATTTCGCTTTTAATGACTCATATTAATGATACAAACAGAACTTTAGAACAGATAAAAGATGAAATGCTTTATATTATTGAATTAATTAAAATAGGTAATGATAGTAGAAATCAAAATAATTTAGAATTATTATCATATTTAGAAACAATAATAAAAAATCAAAATGAAGAGCATAAGTTAAATCAAGAACAAAATAAATTATTAATGCAATTAATAACTTTGACAAAAGTTGGTAATGATATGACAGCGGAACAGTTAGAAATTTCAAAAAATATTGCAAATAATATCTATAAATTAAATGAAAATCAAATAAATTTTGCAACAAAAGTTTTTGAAGAATTTGGAAAAGTTGAAAATAATCAAACAGCGCAAAATGCAATATTAAATGCAATTTTATCAAAATTAGCTAATATTGAAGATATGAATAATACACAAATGGGTTATTTTGATAGTATTTTAGAAGAATTAAAATCAATTACTTCAAATACAGATGCTATAAAAACTATGTTTAATAAAATTATTGCATTGATTTCTGAAAATCATAAAGAAATAGCAGATAAATTACAAGAAATTCTTAACAAAATCCCTGCGGGTTGTGATTGTAGCAATGTTGATTTATCTCAAATTTTAGACAAATTAGATAAATTACTTGAATGTTGTCAAGCAAATCAAAATGGTGGTAATTGCGGTAATCACGAAGGCATTTTGGATGATTTAGAAGAGATGTTGTCATAACACACATATATATAACAAAGGCGCGGTAGATTTATCTACCGCGCCTTTGTATTTTAAACCGTTCCAACGACATTGCAATCACATTCATTAATAATTTCTTCTTGAGCTAGAACTGTTATATTCGGAATAAATTCTGATAAAACAACAAAAATTATGTGTCTTAATTCCATTGGTGCTGTAATTATTGGAGTATCAAGAATTTTATTTTTTACGAATTTATTAATTCTATCTGCTAATTTATTAACACCGTTTGCTTCAATCCTTAATATAAAATCACTATCCTCATCTTCTTCAAAATTTTCATCTTCATCAATTCTTTCTTCAAAAAATTTCGTAAATAGATTTATTGAAGCTTCACTTAATTCAATATATTTAATTTTGCCATCTTGCATTAAATCTTTCAAAATCAATTTTGAGAATGCAAGGCGTACTTTGCTGTACAAATCTTCTTTAGTAGGTTCATTTGCATAATCATTGATTTTTTCAAATAAGTAAACAATATTTTTTATTGAAACTCTTTCTCTAATAAGACAAGTCAATAAATATTTTAAATCTGCAATGTTCAAATAATCTGGCATTAAATTTTCAATTAAGAACGAGTTGTTTTCTGCAACAATTTCTAAATACTTATTAACATCATTATAATCCATAATGTCAGAAACTTCGCGTATAGAAATTTCTTCTATAACTTTTCCGACATATTCTATTGCGCTGATTCCGCTTTGCCAAAAATCTTTTACTTTTTCTTCTTCTATCCAAATGACCTTTTTACCTGTTAAAGAATCAATTGATGTGATGTCTTTTGGTTTAACTTTATAACCTTTTAAATCTTCTTTCAAAAACATTCTGTATTTTGGAAAAACGAATCCTCGAAAAACTTCTACGTCATGTAATTTTATTGAAAACTCATTTTGAGCTAAATCATCACTGTTATGAAAATGTATATGCGGAATAACATAGCCAAGCTTATCTTTTAGATTTTGACGTACTTTTACGGTTTCAGATAATAAATTATCGCTATTTTCCATTGATACAAGCTGCAATATTTCTTCAGATAAGCAAACCGTAAATTTTTCTTCTTTTATTGTAGAATACATTGCGTCAGGTGATATTTCATTAACCAGGGCTTGTTTTAAAGAATCTAGTTGTCTTAACTCATCTGACATTTGAAGATTTATTCTATTTTTATCATCGATAGATAAATTATCACTTTCTAACTGAGATTTGATTTTTTTTATACGTTCTTTTTGGTTTGAAATTTTTAATTGAATTTCTTTACAAGATTCATAAGGACTGGTTGGAGCCGCAAGCATTTTTTCCATCCTATATTTAAAGCTTGTTATGTTTACAATGTCATCAAGATTTGTTGTTTCTTCCTCTTGTTTTTCGCGCATAAAAATACAATTGAATTCTAAAGAATCTTCTGTTTCAACTTCGTGCATTGTGTACAAATCCCAGCCTGCGCAAGACATTTCGTTTAACAAATTTTCTAAAGCTTTTTTATCTTCCACAGGAACTGTTTTTATTACGTATTGCATTTTTTTATTAAACATCTTCAACCTCTTCTGCCTTGATTACTTTATAAATTAAATTTTTATGAGGAATCTTGTTTCCATTAATTTCAAAAGCTTCGTCACAATATTTTTGCGCTAAGCGAGTTTTCGTTTCGTCATTTGAATAAATTGTATAAAGAATCTCGCCTTTTTTAACCGCTTCACCACTTTTTTTGTTTAAATATATTCCAACACTATAATCAATATTATCTGTTTTCTTTTCACGTCCGGCACCTAATATTTTGCATGCATAAGCTATTTTGTAAGCATCAATTTTCTGAACTAGACCATCTTTTTTAGATTCATATTCAACTTTAAATTCAGGCAAATCAAACTTGTCGTAATTTTCAATAATATCGGAATCGCCACCTTGAGCTTGAATCAATTCTTTGAATTTTTCCAATGCTTGACCGCTTTTTACAAGTCCGTTTAAAAATTCTTTTGCCTCATTTTTATTGTCATACATGCCAACTTGCATTAACGCTAAAGCCGCAAAATCGTAAGTTAATTCAGCAATGTCACTTTTTTCAATTTTTCCTTTCAAAAATTCAATCGATTCAATTATTTCCAAAGAATTTCCGATAGCTCTACCTAAAGGTTCTTCCATTGATGTTATAACGGCTGTTATAGATTTATTCAATATTTTACCGATATTTACCATTAAGCGTGAAAGCGCAATTGCATCTTGCGGACTTTTCATAAAAGCACCAGAGCCGTATTTTACATCAAGAATAATATTTTTAGCGCCAGATGCAATTTTTTTTGAAACGACAGAAGAAGCGATTAAAGGCATACTATCAACTGTTGCTGTAACATCTCTTAGAGCATACAATTTGCCGTCTGCAGGGGTTAGATTTTGTGTTTGAGAAGCTATTGCAACATTGATTTTTTTCACTTGCGCAATAAGCTCTGCTACACTCAATTTTGTGTTGAAATTTGGAATAGATTCCAATTTATCAATAGTTCCGCCTGTATGTCCTAAGCCTTTGCCGGAAAGCTTCGCGATAGGAACTCCGGCAGCAGCGAGTAGTGGAATTAATGTAATAGTGACCTTATCTCCGACTCCGCCGGTAGAATGCTTGTCTACTATAGAATCGGCTAAATCTCCAAAATCTATGACATCTCCGGAATCAATCATGGCTTCTGTTAAATAAGCAGTTTCTTCTTCTGTCATTCCTTGGAAATATACTGCCATAAGCCAAGCCGCAATTTGATAATCAGGAGCTGAGCCGTCCATTAAAGAATTTATTAAAAACTCAATTTCGCTTTTGGAGTGCTTTAATCCATTTTTTTTATTGTTAATAAGGTCAACTATGCGCATTATTACTTCATACCTTTCAATTTGGTTATTACTAAATCAGAAATATCAATTCCGCCAACAAAAACTCCTCGTTGATCCATAATAGCGTCTAGCTTATGCTCAACCATAACGGCTTTTGCAGCTTCTTTTATTTTTGTATAAACTTCTTGTTCTCTTTTATTTTTTAAGGCAACGTAAGCAGCTTCTTTAGCTTTAAACTCTTGTGCAGTTTTTTCTTCAAAAGATTGTTTTTTTAGAGGAGTATCCAAAGCTTTGTATTCTTTTTCTTTGTCTACCAAGTATTGTTGCATTTCCAAACCTTTTGCATCAACTTCTTTTGTAACTTTTTTCGCATAATCATAATTATCAATTACTTTTACATAATCAATATAGCCAATCCCACCTGCATAAGAAACGCTGGTAAAAATAATTAAGCTAAGTGCTACCAATAACGCTTTCATGTTTTTCATAAAACCTCCATAATATTTACTACTATTAATATAACATATCACCGACACCAAAAGTAAAGTATCCGTTATGAGAGCCATTTGACCCGCAATTTGTTAGTGGTAAACCATAATCAATAGATAACGGGCCTACTCCAGGAATATTTATTTTCATACCAACACCGGCTGTAATTGCTTGGTTTGGTCTATCGTATAGAACGCTTGAAATTGTAGGGTTAAATACTTTACCTGCATCAACCCAGAAGGTTAAACGTAAATTTTGTAAGAAGTTAATTTTTAATTTATCAACAAACGGGATTGGTGTTGCAAATTCCGCAGAACCCATTATGAAAGATGTACCAGTACCAACACCGTTTACACGATAACCTCTAACTGTATATGGTCCACCAAGACGGAACGCCATGATTTCAGGCATTTCGCTACCATGAACTTTTAAACCACCTCTACCTGTAAAGGTTAAAGAAGATTTTTTAGCAATCGGAATGTATCTTTTTGCCATACCGATTAAACGTCCATTTGTTTTGTTGAAAGCATCAAGCCCGAAGTTTTCTTCATAACGCATTGATGCTAATGCGCCATGACGAGGATTTTCGATAGAATCTCTCGAATCGTATGTTAAGCCCGGTGCAAGTTTTAAGAACATGCCACCGTCAAGTTGCTTGGCTCTTTCAGCGATGTCTAAGCCATAACGGTTGTAAAGATTGGTTATTGTTCCTCTGTCGCCTTCTGACATTTTTATATATTCAACACCGGTTGTAAAGGTTGTTGATAATTTTGGATTAAAAGCTGTTCTATGCGCTAAAGTACCTTCTAAACCGATTCTTCTTTCGATTGCTAATGGTATATGGTAACTTCCTAAATCTCTGTAATAAACTCTGCTCATTAATGAGTTGTCAGAATTAAGAAAATGTGGTTGGTAAAAACTAAGTTCTGCTTGATAATTCATTCTTCGCATAATTGAGGCATCGCTCATCAAAATTCCGGAACCAACCATACCTGAGAGAGATACTCTTTGATTTAACCCTTTAAAATTATTGTCTGAAATACCAAAAGAACCAAAAGCACCGGTTGCAGAATCTAGACCACCGCCGAGTGTAACTGACGCAGTGCGTTGTTCTTTTAATTCAATGGTAATGTCATATTTATCAGGGTCATCTTCTGACATTTCAATTGTTCTATCAACATCTTTGAAAGCTTGAGTAGAATATAATCTAACTAAATCTTGTTTCATGAGGTTTTCGTTATAGACCGCACCGGGTTCAGTCATGATGTTGCGCTCAATAACAAATTCTTTTGTTTTTTCGTTACCGGTAATTACGATTTTGTTAATTTTACCTTCTGTAATACTTAAATTAAGCATGCCATCCGGATCATCGTAGATTGAATCAATTTTAGAAAGAATATATCCTTTAGAGTAGTAATATTCGTTAATTTTCTCCATTGCACTATTAATAGAAGCAATGTTTTGTGGTCTACCTTTAAGCGGTAATAGATAACGCATAATTTCTTCAGTAGAAACGACAGTATTTCCTTCAACTGTAAAATCAGTAACGGGGATATTTTCTTCTAAAATAACTTTTAAAGAAATGGTTCCATTTGAATTTTTTACAGGAACAGCTTTCATTCTTTCAGTAAAGAATCCCATTTTGTAAATAGTTTTTAAATCTTGTTGCATAACATCTTTGTCATACAAATCACCTTTTTTAAGGGTCATTTTGCTTAAAATCTGTTCAGGTTTAATGATATTTGCGCCAAGAATTTCAATATCGTTAATGTAGTCTGTTTTTGAGGGCTCGCTAGATTCTTCAAGTGTAGATTCCATAATCTCTAAGTCTGTAATTTCATCATCAGCAAATACGCTTACTTGAATTGAAGCAAACGCAACTATTATTAATAATAATATTAAATTTTTATATTTATTAAACAGACTTAACAACTATATTAACTCCGATGTTTACATAAAAATTTTATCACAAAAAATTATATAAAGCTAATTAAAAAAGTCATGAAGTGCTAAAGTTAATGCATAAAATTTTGCCTTGCAGACCCTTGCGCCAATTGTGTTTATTTGTCATGCTGAACTTGTTTCAGCATCTTGCTGGCGTAGAACCTTGCGCAAATTGTGTTTATTTGTCATGAGTCACTTGTTTCAGCCTCTTGCCCATTTACCTTCGTAGTCCTTGGAGTAAGCCGATGACGTTT
>CAKVIC010000020.1 GCA_934754655.1 uncultured Candidatus Melainabacteria bacterium
GGTTCTTGTCAGCTCAATTCCTTCGCTATCCGGAATTCCTTCACTACCGTTCACTCATTCCGTCCGCAAATCCGCCTTCTTGGATTATTCGGGGTGTCGGCGGAGTAACGTCCGACCGACACCTTACGGGCTAAAGCCCTACCGAAAATCCGCCCTCTTGAATTTGCTCCGCGCTCAGGAAGTTTCGCTTTCGAACCTGCGGTTCTTGTCAGCTCAATTCCTTCGCTATCCGGAATTCCTTCACTACCGTTCACTCATTCCGTCCGCAAATCCGCCTCTTGGATTTGCTCCGTGCGCCCGTACCCGCCATCGGCGGGGCGGGAGTTTCGCCTTAGTGGCTCCGCCACAGCCGGCTCAATTACATTATCAGGTTATTGTGGAGCAATTGGCTCAAAAATATTTGGGATTACCGGCTCTATGTTAGGCACTGGCTTTGGGAATTTTGCTAATAGTAAATTAAATAATATGTTGTTTGATTAATAATTTTGAATATATCTATATGTGGTTTCAAAAGCTTCAAGACTCTTAGTATTTACAAATTTTCGTACTGCATTCATTGTATCAAGTGCATCTTGTTTTGAAATTTCTTTCCATAATGCAAAGTCCTCTGTAAACCATTCTATCCATTCTGAGGTCATCCCACCTCGCTTTTTATACATCTCTTTAGCCATATCATAATATTTTTTATTAACTTCTTTGAATGCTATTTGATTGTTAGAAATGCTAGTATGCTCGCTGGCGTTACGTTTTGCGCTGTACATGTTTTGATTTTTTATTGCAGGATTAAACCCTATTTTCATTAATACACCCCTTGTTTGGTTTTTTAACACAAAAATTATATCATAAAAAGTTTAAAATAAATAATTTGCTTGCTTAGCGCAAAGTTTAGCATGACAAAAAAACACAATTTGCGCAAGGTTCTACGCCAGCGAGATGCTGAAACGAGTGACTCTTGAGAAATAATATCACCCAAAATTCGTGCCTTTGTGGCAAATAATATTTAAAAATTTCTGCTAAAATTTAATCTTTTATTTGAAAAACACATTTTACGCAATGAGCTTTTGCTTGTAAAACCAAGTTATCTTCTAAATCATACATTCTTGCAATTCGCGTAATCAAAGGTTCGCCACATAATGGACATTTTAAATTTGTTTCGTGTCGTAAAATTCTTGATTTTATTTCATCAATTACATCATCAGAAATCACGTTAAACTCATAACTGCGCTCATATTTTTTTATTTCATTAGGCGAACATTTCAAAACCCTTGCCAATTTTTGACGTTGTGTTACAGACAAAAACAGTTCTTTTCCTGATTCAACATCTTCTAAAAATTCAATGCTAATTCCGGCTCTATCAGCTAATCCGCTAACAGAATATCCTATTTTTTCTCTTCGTGTGTGAATAAATTCCGCCAAACTTGTCATTTATTTTCTTTCAAAATTATTTTGCTACTTTTGCGCTTTTATCAGCCAATTCACTATCTAACCTTAAAAATACCGGTTTAATATCTTCTTTGTTAATCAAATGACCGACTTTTAAATTATCACAATTTACATCATCTAATTTTTTTGATAAATCATAAGAAAGTTGTTCAGCCATTGATTTTGCGATATTTGGGCAATAAGGATAAATTAATGATGTAACCACGCATAAAACTTCTAATACGCTTGTTAAAACTTGTCCGCATTTTTCCATTTGACCTTCTTTGGCTAAAGTCCAAGGCGCGTTATCAGTAACATATTTATTTGCAACATCGACAAGTTCAATAATTTTTTGCGCAGCTTCTTGAATTTCAAAATAATCAAAATGGTGTTTAACTTCTTTTACAGTTTTTAGCGCTTCATCAAACATATCTGACTTAATTTTGAATTCTGATTTTATTTCGCCATCAAAATATTTTACTAGCATTGAAAGAGTTCTATTCAAAAGATTTCCCATTGAATTTGCAAGATGCGCATTAACTTTTTCTTTAAAATCATTATCAGAATAATTACCGTCTTTTCCGCAAGGCGCAGAAGTTGCCATGTAATATCTTAAAGCATCAGGCTCTTTCATATTAAAAGCTTCCATAATCGAAGTTGGTGAAATTACGTTTCCTAAAGATTTTGACATTTTGGTTTCATCAATTGTAATCCATCCGTGTGCATAAATATGTTCAGGCAAAGGCAAATTAAGTGCCATCAAAAATGCTAACCAGTATATGCTATGAAATTTTAAAATATCTTTACCGATAACTTGAACATTTGCAGGCCAGAATTTTTTGAAATTCTCTTCACTTTCTCCGTCAGGATTATAACCTAAAGCTGTGATATAGTTTGAAAGCGCGTCTATCCAAACATAAATAACTTGTTCATCATCGCCTAAAACAGGAATTCCCCAAGAAACATTTGATTTTGAACGTGAAACAGAAATATCTTCAATATTTTCAAGTTGATTCAAAACCTCGTTTGCTCTAAAAGACGGCACAATAAAATCTGGATGAGTTTTTATATAATTGGCAATCGCAGATTTATATTTTGTTAATTTGAAAAAGTAATTTTCTTCGCTCACAACTTCAGGTTTTTTCAAGTGGTCAGGACATAAACCGTCCTCTGTCAAATCTTTTTCGCTCAAAAACGCTTCGCAACCTGCACAATAAAGTCCTGTATAAGAATTTTTGTAGATATCACCATTTTTTTGCAATTTTTTAAAAATCTTTTGTACAATTGCTTCGTGTTGCGTGTCAGTAGTTCTAATCATTTTGTTATAATTAATATCAAGCGCTTTCCAAGCTTGTTTGAATTTTTCAAAATTCATATCACACAATTCAATTGGCTTAATTCCAATTGACGCAGAAGTTTTTTGGATTTTAATCCCGTGTTCATCAGTTCCGGTCAAAAAATACGCATTATCACATCTTTGGGTATAATGTCTAAAGATGACATCTGTAATAATTTTTTCGTATGCGTGACCAATATGTGGCGCGCCATTTACATAATCAATAGCCGTTGTTATATAAAATTTTTCCATAATCTTCTCCAAAATTCTCTATATTCAAGATTGTAGCACAAAATTAAGAATCTTTTGATTTATAAAATAATATACAAAAGAACCGCAAGCGCTGATAACAATGCAGAAATTATTGTAAATTCTTTTACAATACGAATTTCGCTATGTCCTGATAATTCAAAATGATGATGTATCGGTGACATTTTGAAAACACGTTTTCCTGTTAGTTTAAAACTTGTTACTTGAATTATGACGGACAAAGTTTCTGCTACAAAAACACCGCCAAAAATTGCAAGTAACAATTCGCAACGTCCTAAAATAGCAAGCGTTCCGAGTAATCCGCCTAATGCTAAAGAGCCGGTATCACCCATAAAAACTTGAGCTTTAGGTTTATTGTATTTTAAAAAACCAAGTGAAGCGCCAACCGCTGACGCGCAGACAATTGCGACAACACTGTGACCGCCCAAAAATGAAATTATTCCGCAAGCAATAAAAGCTGGAATTCCAACAGAAATAGCCAAACCATCTAAGCCATCAGTTAAATTATATGCGTTTGATGCGCCTGTTATTACAAAAACCGCTAAAATTGGGTACAAAAAACCTATGTCAAAACTTTTTGAACCAAGAATAACAACTGTTCCATACATTTGCATCGCGTATAAAGTTGGAATTAAGGCAATAAGAATTTGTCTTAAAAGCTTGCCACGAGGTGACATTCCACGATTTTCATGACCTTTTAATTTTAAATAATCATCTTGAAAACCAGCTAAAGCCATAAAAAATAAAGTCGTTAAAATAATTAATGCTGAATTATCTGTTTTTTCTGCCATTAATAATGTTATTAATGATGAAACAATTATTGCTAAGATAATGAACACACCACCGGTTGTTGGCGTTCCGGCTTTTTTTGCATGTGCTTCCGGCGCTACGTCCAAAATATATTGTCCAATTGTTTTTTTCTTCAAAAAATCAATATACGGTACACCAAAAAGCAAACATAAAACAAGGCTTAATAACAAAGCTACTGTTATCATTATCATACAGCTTTCTCCTAAATCTATTCTTCAATAAATTCGCCCATTTTGCGAAATTTTTCATAACGTTTTTCTTTTAATTCTTTAGCCGACAATTTTGACAATTTATCAAATCCTTTTTTAACAGCATTTTTGATATTTTTTGCTATTAAATCGTAATTATTATGCGCTCCGCCTAAAGGTTCTTTGATTTCTTTATCAATGATACCTAATTTTAATAAATCAGAAGATGTTATTTTTAAGGCTTCCGCCGCATCGGCATATTTTGTCGCGTCACGCCAAAGGATTGAAGCGCAACCTTCAGGTGAAATAACCGTATAATAAGCATGTTCAAGCATCATAACCTTGTCAGCGACAGCAAGTCCTAATGCTCCACCACTACAGCCTTCGCCGGTAATTATTGCAATTATTGGAACATTAAGTTTTGACATTTCGCGCAAATTTACGGCAATAGCAGCTCCTTGCCCAGTTTCTTCAGCTTTAATTCCAGGATAAGCTCCTGGTGTATCAATTAAAGTAAGAATCGGTAGATTAAATTTATTTGCATGTTGAAATAATCTAAGCGCTTTTCTATAACCTTGTGGTTGAGGCATGCCAAAATTATATTCCAAATTTTCTTTTGTACTGCTACCTTTTTGAATCCCAATAATCATGACAGGTTTGCCATCAATCTTTGCGATTCCACCGATTATTGCTCTATCATCTGCGCCTTCGCGATCACCATGAAATTCTATAAAATTATCACACATTAAATTGACATAATCCAAAAATTTTGGTCGTTCCTGATGTCTTGCGATTTGTATTTTTTGCGATGGTTTCAATTTTGAGTATAACTCCTTTTTGTAATCTTGTGCTTGTTTTTCGAAAGTTTCGATTTGTTTGTCTATATCAAGTCCCGAAACCTCACTCATTTGCTTTAGTTCATCAATTTTCTTTTGTATTTCCACTATAGGTTTTTCAAAATCTAAAACTATTGCCATAATATTTACCTTATCCTCTGCCCAAACCTACATTCCGTGCATATCTAACAGATTTGCAATTGTTTTTCTTAAGTTTTTGCGTTTTTCTACTATATCAACTTGACCATATTTTAACAAATATTCAGCGGTCTGAAAATCTTCAGGCAATTTTTGCCTAATTGTTTGTTCAATAACTCTGCGCCCAGCAAAACCAATACGCGCGCCTTGTTCTGCAATTATTATATCACCTAAAGTGCCAAAACTTGCTGTAACACCGCCAAAAGTTGGTTCAGTTAATAAATTTATAAACAATATTTTTTCTTCATCCATTTTACCTACAGCACAAGCCGTTTTTGCCATTTGCATAAGACTTAATGCGCTTTCTTGCATTCTTGCTCCGCCAGATGAAGTTATCGCAAGCATTGGAATTCGTTGTTTAATGGCTTCTTCCATAATTCTTGCAACTTTTTCGCCAACAACACTGCCCATAGAACCACCCATAAAATCAAAGTCCATAATGGCTGTCGCAATTTTATGTCCTTCAATTTTACCAACACCTGTAATTACAGCGTCATTAAGTCCTGTTTTAGCTTGTGCGCGTTCGATTCTATTTGTGTAAGGTTCGCTATCAAAAAATTTAAGCGCATCTTTTGGTTTGATGTTAGTAAACATTTCTTCAAATGAGTTTTCATCAAACAATTGCGCAATGCGCGATTTTGCATTTATTCTAAAATGATAATCACAATGCGGGCAAACCATTAGATTTTTTTCTAAATCAACCTTCATGATTTTAGCTTCGCAATGAACACATTTAACCCATAAATCTGGATTAATATCATCAATGCCCTTCATCTCTTTAGTACGACGTTCTATTTGCGCTTCTTTGCGCTTGTCAAACCATTCTTGTATTGTCATATATTTATTTCAGCTTGCGCTGTTCCTTTCAATTTAAAATTTGATGTCAATATTTTACACCAAAAATATAAAATTGATAATATATGTTAAGGTAATGTTACAGTACAAGGTTTAAATAGTACTAATTAATGTTTATTCTATAAATGAATATGGCAATTTATTTTATTCACAAACGCTTGCGAGCAACATATTTATTTCTGAAATCAAATCTTCGTTTTTAGTTTTAACTGCGTTAACCAAAGATTTTTTCAACAAGGTTCTTGCTTTATTTGGGCTATTAAATTCAATCATTAATTCCGCTGCTGATTTATAATTCTCTGCAATCTCCTCTGGTGAATTTGATTTTTCATAGTTTTTTACTGCTTCTGCATAATATCTTAGTGCCTTATCTTTTTTTCTAAATTGAACACAAGCGTCAGCAGTGTTTGATAAAACATAACCTTTCATATTGTTATCATCAGTTTGTTCTATAAGTTTTTTGGCAATATCATAATATTCAAAAGCGTATTCATTATATTTATCAGTAAAAATATTTGCAATTTTTGTTAAAGAATCTGATTGACCAATTAAATCATCAGTATTTCCGGCATAAGACACTGAAGTTATATAATGCTCCAGCGCCGGCTCAACTTGGTTTACGTCATCATAAATTTGCGCCATAGAAAAATGCGCACGTGATTTTACGCTTGTATCAGTCGTGTATTGCAAAGATTTATTATAGCTATTTAAAGCTTGCACTACAAAATCATTGTCATCATAAATTTTGCCAATTTCTAAACAAATTCTTGATTGAGTTTCGCTGTCTTTTAACTCACCGGCTCTATTGAAAGCTTCTTTAAAAATTGACATTGCTTTTTGCGGATTGTTCATAAACGCTTGTTTTTTAGCCTCTACAAACAATGAACGTAATCTTGTATCTTGTGGAATTATTGTTATATTAGGTCTTTTTGAAATTTTTTGTTTTGCACTGATAAATTCTTCTTCTAAACTTTGCGGTGCAACTTCAATTTCTTCGTATTTAGGTGCTTCAACTTTTTCTTCAACTATATTTTGTTGAGAAATTTCAGGAGCTTTAGCTTCTTGTGAAGAAGTTTCTTGCGAATTGTTAATTTGATTTTCAACATTTTGAGTTTGGTTTTGTTGACGGTTATTATCAAATTGAACAGCAAAATTTGGATTCAATTCTTGCTCATTATAATCATAATTTATTCTTTGTAAAAATAAAGCGTCAAGCCAATTTTGAACAACTTTTGATTCTTTATTCAAGGTTTCTGAGATATATTTATCTAATAATGACGCTGCAATTTTTAAATTACTTTGTACTAAATTAACCGGTGCATTAGGCTTTTTGACGTGTTGTTCAACAATTTGCAAGTATCTGTTAACATTTTCTTCAATCTCCGCAGGTGTTGCAATCGCTTTCATTGTGTTTCTAAAATCGCGTAAAATTTGTGCAATATTAACTTTATTGCTTTTTGCATTAAGCGGACTTAACGCTTGATTATTTGCAGGTGCTTGCTGTGGAATAGTTTGATATCCACTTTGTGCTTGTAATGCTTGGTATTGTTGAGGGTTAACTTGGTTATATTGCATATTTTGTGGACGAACTTGTCCTGCTTGTGCGTTTTGAGCTCCTTGTGGTTGAACTGGTTGACCTTGTGGAAATGCACGTTTTGCAGGCGCATAATAAGGAATCTCGGCGCGAGGAGTAGCTTGTACCATATCTGAAGCACGACCGCGCGCAACAACTTGTCTGTTTTGTTGTTGATTTTGTTGGCGCTCTTGACCTTGAGAGTTATGACCGTCTTTATCAGTACTCTCATTACCTGCGTTATAATTGCCATTTCCTCTTTGTGGATAAGGATTTGGGCGTATTGTGTTCATTGTGTTAAACAAGATTACCGTCCTTCCTTACGATTTATCGTCATTTAACTAAAATTCTTTAATAACTGGCGAAAAAATCATACGTTTGTACGATATTTTTTTAATGATTTGTTTACAAAAATCAAAATTTTAACATTTTGCAAAATTTAATATATAATGAATTTAATGAAAAGAATTTTTGCAATACTTTTAGTTTTGATAATGTTTTTATCCGGATGTGCAAAAAATAGCGCAAATCCTAAAATTGTTATATTTTGGACATTGCAAATGGGAGATTTTGCACCTTATATTAATTCAATTATTCAAAATTATGAAAATGAACATAAGAATATTCGAATAAAATGGGTTGATGTTCCTTTCTCTGAAGGTGAAAAACGCACATTGGCTGCGGTTATGACAGATTTTCCACCTGATTTAATAAATTTAAACCCTGATTTTTCAGCGATATTAGCACAAAAAGGTACTTTGTGGAAAATTGATGAAACTAAGCTTTTTGATTTTAATCAAGAAATTGTTCAGGCGATGAAATATAATGGCGAAAGTTATTCAATTCCTTGGTATGCAACAAGCGCAATAACTATTTATAATAAAGATTTGTTCAATAAATCCGGCTTATTAAGATTGCCAAAAACTTATGATGAATTAGCGGCAGTTGCTGAAAAAATTAAAGCAAATACAGGCGCTTATGCTTATTTACCAACGATTACAGAAAATGATACCATGCTTAAGATTATGAATAAGTATGGAATTTCAGAAATTTCAGATTATAACAGTGCTAAAAGTATTAAGTTGTTTAATATGTTCAAAAAAATGTATCAAAACGATTTAATTCCAGCTGAATCAATAACTTTGACTCACCGAGAAGCGCTTGAACAATATATGGCTGGCAAAATTGTTTTTTATCAAGGCGGTGCAAATTTTTTGAATATGATAAAAGAAAATGCACCAAAAATTTATGAACAAACTGATGTGGCTGAACAAATTAAAGGAAGTGTTGGGCAAAATGATTTTTCTGTAATGAATTTTGTTATTCCGCTAAAAGCAAAAAATAAGCAGGAAGCACTTGATTTTTGTTTGTATTTAACAAACGAAGAAAATCAATTAGAGCTTGCTAAAATGACAAATATTATTACAACAAATGAGAATGCTTTAAACGATGAGTTTTATAATGATAAAACGGATTTGGTTGCAAAAGCGCGTTCAATTAGCGCAAAACAAATTAATCGAATAACTCCGCAAGTGGTACAGCGTAGAAACCAAAAAGAGATAAATTTTCAAATAAATTCGGCTGTGCAATCGGCTTTGTTGAACAAAGATAGCGTTGAAAACCTTGTGGAAAGTCTTTATAAAAACTGTGAAAAACTTGATGTTGATTAATTATTTAATATTAAAATTGAAATATTTGTAGTGAAAATTTTGATTAATAAACAAAAAGAAAGTCTTGCATGTTCTGCAAGACTCAAAAATATACATTTACCCCAATAATTTTATATCACACATAAATATCACTTGTCAAGTACTATAAAAATGATTGTGTAATTATCGCGTGACACTTGTTTTAGCCGCTTAAAATTTGTTTAATGTCGATAATTAAGAAATGTTTGACAAATTGTTGTTTTTTTTATTTTTTTGCATCTTTTAAAATCAACTATATGAAGGTTTGATTTTTTTAAAATTATTATTAAACTAATCATGTAATAATGTAGTCCAACACAAGGAGATATATTATGAGTAAACGTTTAGATGGTACTTCAATGTTCACGGGGATAAATTCTGGATTCCAAAATACATTTGCGCAACTTTCTGGGCAATATTCTGATGGAATAACATTAGAAAATTTAACAAAATCTTTTTCAAATTCAACTTTTGCAACGAATCCTTATGGTGCAACTTTTGCTTCATATCTGACAAACAATTTTTCTCAACTTGATTCTGATGGAGATGGAAAAATTTCTGCAACAGAAATTCAAAACCTTATGTCACAAATGGCGCAACAAGGTTTGACAAGAGAACAAATTTCTTCGCTCGGCGGTATTAATGGCATGAGTTCTTCATTGCAAGAAACTGTTCTTAATCATTTTGATGATATTGACAAAAACCATGACGGAAAAGTTACTAATCAAGAAATTCAAGCTTATGGCGTTGAATCTGATATTGAAAAACGCAAAATTGAAGATAGAAATCGTTTAGTTAATAACATGTCTATGTATTATGATGTTGATGATAAGTATGAAGGAAGCCTTTTAGACTATAGGTATTTAGATGATGATAATACATAAATTTTAATAACTTAATCTTAAATAGTCATACATTAGGAAAAGGGAACACTAAAAATTGACCGACAAACAGCTTGTCGGTCTTTTAATTTTATATTTATACTTATATTTTTATTTTATTCTTTATGTTCGTTTTCTTTCGGTAATTCATCAGGATTATGTTTTGTTAAAACGCTTACAATACTTAAAACAATCATTATTAAAATTAAAACAGCAATGTAGGCAAAATAATGTTTTAAAGTTCCTGTAAAATAAGTTGCAATTGCTCCGCCGACAATCGCTACAGAAGTTAATATTGCAACTGTTTTCTTTTGTGAAAAACCGGCTTTCAAGAGTTTGTGGTGAATATGTTCCGCATCAGCTACAAAAGGTGATTTCCCTTTCATAATTCGTCTTAAGCTTGAGTATGTGATATCCATAATCGGAACTGCTAAAACGACAAATGGGAGTAATATTGCAAGCGTTGCCCCTTTCATCACTCCGGCAATAGATAATGTTGCAAGCAAAAATCCTGCAAATAAAGCGCCGGAATCTCCCATAAAGATTTTTGCAGGATTAAAATTGAAAGTTAAAAATGCTAACATTGAACCTGCTAAAATAAATCCTATTAAAGTTGTCATTGGCTGTGCCGGAGTCATAGAAGCCGCAATCAAAGCAAGCGTTATAGAATTTACTGTAATAACAGAGCCAGCCAAACCGTCCACACCGTCAATAAAGTTTACAGCATTTGAAATTCCGACAATCCATAAAACTGTTATGGGATAAGAAAACACACCAAGATTTATAGCGTTTCCAAAAGGGTTGAAAATTGTGTCAATTTTTACCCCCAAAAGATAAACGATTGTAGCTATTGAAAGTTGTATAACAAGCTTAAATTTTGCATCTAAATTATATACATCATCAATTAGCCCTAATAAAAACATAAGCGAACCGCCAAGCAATATGCCTGAAAGCAAACTGCCGTAAGGATAATAACTTAATAACACAAGAAAAAAGAAGGTTAATATTGAACTTGTCCAAATAGCAACACCGCCTAAACGCGAAATCGGGTTTTTATGAATTTTTCTTGCATTTGGAATATCAACCAATCCTTCTTTTTGAGAAAAATCAATCACAAAAGGAACGATGAAAACTCCCAATAAGTAAGAGATAAACGCCCCTAAAATATGTGCTTGTGTTAATTTTATTATCATTTTACGTAATCCTTTATATTAATAAAGCGGATATTTTTTGCAAAGCGCTAAAGATTCTAATCTTAATTTTTCTAGAACTGTTTCATTATCAGAATTTTCGATTGCTTTTGCAATAATATTCGCAATTTGTTTCATATCTTCTTCTTTAAATCCGCGAGTTGTCACGGCTGCACTGCCCAAACGGATACCGCTTGTTACGAACGGGCTTTGAGGGTCATTTGGAACAGTGTTTTTGTTGGCAGTAATTCCAACTTTTTCTAAAACATTTGCCATATCTTTACCGGTTTTGCCGGTTTTTCTTAAATCCAATGTCATTAAATGATTTTCAGTCATTCCACCAACAATATCTAATCCATTGTCAATAAGCCCTTGCGCTAAAGCTTTTGCGTTTTTCACAATTTGTTTAGCATATTCTTTAAATTCCGGACTCATCGCTTCTTTTAATGCGATTGCTTTACCCGCAATAATATGTTCTAAAGGTCCGCCTTGACAGCCTGGAAATACAGCTTTGTCAACTGCTAATGCTAAATCTTCATCGCACATAATAATTCCGCCGCGAGGCCCTCTGAGTGTTTTATGAGTTGTAGTGGTTACAAAATGCGCATAACCAGCTGGAGATGGATGAACCCCACCTGCAATAAGCCCTGCAATGTGCGCGATATCAGCTAATAAATATGCGCCAACTTCATCAGCTATTTCTCTAAACCTTTTAAAATCAATAATTTTAGAATAATTACTAGCACCGCAAATTATTAATTTTGGTTTATGCTCTAATGCTTTTTGGCGAACATCTTCGTAATCAATATTGCCGTTTTCGTCAACACCGTAACTTTTTACATCAAAGAATAAACCTGAAAAATTAACAGGAGAGCCGTGGCTTAAATGCCCACCGTTAGATAAGTCCATACCCAAAACTTTGTCACCGCATTTTAGAACAGACATAAATACAGCCATGTTAGCTTGTGCTCCAGAGTGTGGTTGAACATTTGCGTGAGCCA
This sequence comes from uncultured Candidatus Melainabacteria bacterium, assembly GCA_934754655.1. Taxonomy (GTDB): domain Bacteria; phylum Cyanobacteriota; class Vampirovibrionia; order Gastranaerophilales; family Gastranaerophilaceae; genus CAG-196. The sequence continues at coordinate 12,249 of CAKVIC010000020.1, forward strand.
TGTTAAATAATTTACAAGCGCGTTTTTGTGCTAATTCTTCAATTTTATCAATAACTTCGCAGCCGTTGTAATAGCGTTTGTGGGGTTTACCTTCAGAATATTTGTTTGTCAAAACAGTACCGCAAGCTTCCATTACTGCTTTTGAAGTGAAATTTTCACTTGCAATAAGTTCTATTGTATTTCTTTGACGTTCAAGTTCTTCGCCAATATATTCTGCAATTTCTGCATCAATTTTTTTAACATTTTCTAAATCCATAAACATACTCCCCTCTCCTTTTTTTCATTAATTATAAAAAAAAATAGATGATATTGCAAACTTTTTATTTGGTTTTAATCTGAATAGAGGTGCGAGAAAATTAAACTTTTGTAGACGCTGAGTAAATATTTTATTTGTATTAATGAGGATGCAGAAAAAGTTGAAAAATGACAAATTTTTGAACTTTTCTTGGTTATTGGCGTTAAACGAGTTTGGGATTGCTTTTTCTATCCGCCCCCCACGGCTCCGCCCCCCACGGCTCCACCCTCACGGCTCCGCCCCCCACGGCTCCACCCTCACGGCTCCGCCCCCTCGGCTCCGCTCCACGGCTCCGCCCCACGGCTCCACCCTCACGGCTCCGCCCCTCGGCTCCGCCCCTCGGCTCCGCTCCACGGCTCCGCCCCACGGCTCCACCCTCACGGCTCCGCCCCACGGCTCCGCCCCCTCGGCTCCGCCCCTCGGCTCCGCCCCTCGGCTCCACCCTCACGGCTCCGCCCCTCGGCTCCGCCCCTCGGCTCCGCTCCACGGCTCCGCCCCACGGCTCCACCC
>CAKVIC010000021.1 GCA_934754655.1 uncultured Candidatus Melainabacteria bacterium
AAACGCGAGCGAGCAAGACAATTACACCCCTGCCCAGATAATAATCCCAGTTAGCCACTGGGATTTTTTGTTAGGGTGGATTCTCACGCAAAAATCAAAGATTTTTGGGTTCTTCCCTCCATTTGCTTATGATATAAATGTTTGATTTATAATACTTTACACGTAAAACGTGACATTTAGTCACGTTTTACTGCTCGCAAACGGAGTCCTTACCCCTGCCCAAGTTAAAAAAGAGGTTGAACTTTTGTTCGAACATACTCTGATTTTATTGTATAATATGTGTATTATTGCACGTTAAAAGTATTAAAGGGGACACACCGTATAACCCTCCACTAGCACAGACAATTTGGTGGAAATTAAACTAGAAAGGAGGGCGAAGTTATGTCGCATGGTAAATTACTACTAATAATAAAAGTAGTAACAGTACTATTGTTACTACTTTTAAGTTCTTTATCTGCCTCATAGAGAACGGTGGATTGAGTATAGTATTGAGACTGCTATACTCAAGTCCTCTATATTTTTATTATTTACGATAACCCCTCGTTTGTCAAGTGCTCGTAAAACAAATTTTTCAATAAAATTAACACTTTTGCCTTGTCTGTGGTTCTACAACACTACATTATACGTAACCAATAAAAAAGAGGTAAAAATACCTCTCTTTTTATTGGCGGCGGTAAGGACTCTGCCGAGAAAAAGTTGACTAAATGTCAAGTTTTTCGAGAGGTTGAAGCCCTCATCACGGTAGTGATGACGGGTTCAATTCCCAAACAAAAAAGCCCTCTTGTGAGAGCTTATTGGCGGCGGTAAGGACTCTGCCGAGAAAAAGTTGACTAAATGTCAAGTTTTTCGAGAGGTTGAAACCCTCATCACGGTAGTGATGACGGGTTCAATTCCCAAACAAAAAAGCTCCCTTGCGAGAGCTTATTGGCGGCGGTAAGGGGAATTCTCTTGCTCGTTCGCGTTTAACGTGTCTTCGCATTTTGTTTCAAGATTACATCTTTCACAAAATTGCTCCGCACTCAGCTCACTCGCGCTGACCCCCTGACAAGCTTTACAGCTTGTAGGGGTTCTTCTATGCCATATTAAAAACAGAATAAAAAAGGAATACACTGAATGTATTCCTTTTTTATTCGGCGGTAAGGGGAATTGAACCCCTGTTTAGAGAATGAGAATCTCTCGTCCTAACCACTAGACGATACCGCTACGCGCCTATGTTTTTATTATAAATCTAAAAAAAATTATAGCAATAATTTTATGATATTATTTAATTATGCTAAATCAATTCTCAAGAACAGAAATTCTATTAGGCAATAACACAATGGAACGTTTAAAGAACGCAAAAGTTGCTGTATTTGGTGTTGGCGGAGTTGGTGGTTTTGCTGTCGAAGCCTTAGCGCGAAGCGGTATTGGCACATTAGATTTAATTGACAATGATATTGTAAGTTTAACCAATTTAAACCGTCAAATAATCGCACTACATTCAACTATTGGATTAAAAAAAGTTGAAGTTGCAAAGAATCGAGTTTTGGACATAAATCCTCACATCAAAGTCAACATTTATGATACTTTTTACACCCCTGAAACCAGCAAAAATTTTGATTTTTCTAAATATGATTATATTATTGATGCAATTGATACTGTTTCCGGAAAAATTGAACTTGTTATGCAAGCAAATTTTTGCAAAACCCCAATTATAAGTTCAATGGGCGCAGGTAACAAGCTTGACCCAACAAGATTTGAAGTAGCTGATATCTATAAAACTTCTGTTTGTCCTTTGGCGAAGGTTATGCGTCAAGAATTAAAAAAACGTCGCATAAAAAAACTAAAAGTTGTTTATTCAAAAGAAACACCTATAAAACCTTTACCGACAGAAGAAGTTGTTGCAGGAAAGCGAAATATTGCAGGAAGTACAGCATTTGTTCCATCTACAGTAGGATTAATTATTGCATCAGAAGTAATTAAAGATTTAATCAAGGTTGATTAATATTTTTTCTAAATTCTATTTATGTTAAAATATTCAAAAAACATGGGGGATTTGTTTATGAAAAAGGTTGTAACAATTGGTAGCGCAACAATGGACGTATTTGTAGAATGCGATGAAGCAAACATCGTTTCTGTATGTTCAAAAAACAAATGCGCAGATTTTATGAGTTATCCTTATGGCTCAAAAATCGACATCTCAACTTTTTCGTCAAATGTTGGAGGTGGCGGAATCAACACTGCTTGTAATTTTGACAACCTCGGATTCAAAACCTCTGCAATATTTAAAATCGGAAAAGACTTTTATTCTGAAGGGATTTTAGATTTTTTCAAAACCAAAACAGTCGGGCTAGATTATATTATTAAAAACAAACATACCTCAACCGGATTTTCAATAATTTTAGTAAGTTTTCAAGGCGATAGAACTGTTTTAGCACATCGTGGCGCAAATGCTGAAATCAAGAAGGAAGAAATAGATTTTGACGCTATAAAAGAAGCTGATTTCTTGTACATTGCGCCATTAAATGGAGATTCTAACAAAGTCTTAGAGCCAATTATCGAATTTGCGCATGAGCATAATACAAAAATCTGTTTTAATGCCGGAACAACCAGTTTAAAGCGTGGTTTTGAACATATAAATAAAATTTTAAAATCAGCACATATTGTTGTTATGAATAAAGAAGAAGCTATGATGGCAACCGGCATTGTTGTAAGACCTGACACTAAAACTGAAAAATTCTCACACGAAATAATTCATACTGACATAAAAAAAATGTTAGAAATGTTAAAGGTTAAAAACTATCAAGTTATTGTAATAACTGACGGTAACAAAGGTGCTTACGCTTATGATGGCAACAAATTTTATTTTTGTGAAACTTTTCCGTCAGAAGTTGTTTCGACGCTTGGCGCTGGCGATTCTTTCGCTTCAACTTTTTGTGCTTCACTCGCTAAAAATGGTATTGATATTGGCAAAGCCTTAATGTACGCGTCTGTAAATTCATCTTCAGTTGTTTCAAAATTTGGAGCTACAGAAGGGCTATTGAATTTTGAAGAAATTGAAGAAAAATTAAAAAACAAACCTGATTACACTTATATTTTAGGATAACATTATGTTTCAATCATTTTCACCAAATATGCTCAAAACTTTTGAACAATGTCCTAAAAGATTTGAATTTAAATACATAAAAAATATTTCCATGCCTGTTAACGATGAAATTTTTGAAAAAGGAAAAAATATTCACGCGCTTGCATCATATTATTTACGCAACGAAAACATTGATAAAATGGAAAAAGCGCTTAAGCCTGATGAATTTGAAATATGGAATTATTTAAAAAAATGCGAATATTTTTCTTACAAAGCTATTAATACCGAGTATAATTTATCGGTCAAAATTGGTGAAATATTTTTTGGTGGACGTTTAGATGCTTTAGTTAAAAAAAATGATACTTATTACATTTTAGATTATAAAACAGGCTCAGCACCTAAAAACGCTAAATTTGATTATCAAACAATGATTTATTTGCTTTGCGTAAAAGAATTTTTTAAAACTTATAATGTCATTTTCGTTTATCTTGATTTAAAAAACAAACAAGAAACAAAAATCGAATTATCAGAGAATCTTGCAAAAGAGTTTGAGGAAAAACTTTTGACAATAAGTAAAAAAATTCAGAAAAAAGATTTTATCGCAAATAAAAAAAGTAATTTTTGTCCTTGCGAATATAATATTATTTGTTATTAGATTTGCGCTCGTGATATAATTTTCTTTATGAAAGATTATTTAATAGATACGCATGCTCATATTGATATGCTTGAAGAGCCAACAAATCAAGTACTTTTAGAAATGCAGGATTTTGGCGTAAAAAAAGTTATTATTCCATCTGTAGAAATTTCTACAATGCAAAATATTGTTAATATTGCAAACCAAAATGAAAATATCTATGCAATGGTTGGGATTTTTCCATCTGAGGCTAAAACTTATAACAAAGATATTGAAGAAAAGATGATTGATTTTGCACAAAACAAAAAAGTTGTTGCCGTGGGCGAAATTGGCTTAGATTATTATTGGGATAAGTCTTTCAACGATATCCAACAAGATGTTTTTATCAAACAAATTAAACTTGCAAACAAATTGAATTTGCCAATAGTAATCCATGATAGAGAAGCTCATAAAGATACTTTTGACATCCTCAAGGAACATAACCAAAATTCAAAAGTATTATTTCATTGTTTTTCAGGTAGTGTTGAATTTATGCGAGAATGCGTAAAACAAGGCTGGTTTATTGCATTAGGCGGAGTCGTAACTTTTAAAAACGCAATCAAAATGAAAGAAGTTACCAAAGAAGTTCCGCCTGAAAAATTAATGCTTGAAACTGACTCTCCGTATTTAACTCCGGTACCATATCGCGGAAAACCAAACAAACCGGCTTATGTAAAATATGTTGCAGAAGAAATCGCACAACTTAGAAATATGGCTTTAGAAGAAATTATAGATATAACAACTTCTAATGCAGAGGAATTTTTTGGAATATGAAAAAAGAACGCTTAGATAAAGTTTTAGTAGATTTAGGTTATTTTGAAAACAAAAGTAAAGCTTCTGCTGCGATACTTGCAGGCAATGTTAAAATTGGCACAGAAGTTATTACAAAAGCCGGTTATCAAATTGACACTTCTAAAGAATACGATTTTAATATTAAAACAATGCCTTATGTATCTCGAGGCGGATTCAAGTTAAAAAAAGCACTTGATACTTTTAATGTAGAAATTAAAGACCGAATTTGTTTTGATGCAGGGGCTTCAACTGGCGGATTTACAGATTGTTTATTGCAAAATGGAGCTAAATTCGTTTATGCAGTAGATGTCGGCTATGGACAATTAGACTGGAAAATTAGAAGTTCTGAAAAAGTTAAAACAATTGAAAAAACGAATTTAAAAATTTGCAATTTTAATGATATTTATTCTAAAAATGAACCTGTTGCAGATTTATTAGTTTCTGATTTATCTTTTATTTCTCTTGAAAAAGTTTTACCAAATCTAAAAACGTTACTTAATCCGAATTTCCATGAAATAGTTTGCCTCATAAAACCGCAGTTTGAAGCCGGAAAAGAATTTGTAGAAAAAGGGGGCGTTGTTAGAGATAAAAATGTTCATGAACAAGTTATTAATAATGTTGTAAACTGCGTAAAATCTTTAGACTATGCAATTAAAGGGTTAACTTATTCTTCAATAAAAGGCCCTGCCGGAAATATTGAATACTTGATATGGTTTTCAACCGAAAATATAGAGGATAATTATTCTGATATAAAAGATTTGGTTGAAGAAGCACACAAAAATTTATAAATGCTTAACTATTGAATTTACAATATTATAACGCGTACAATATCGTTTTAACTCTTTAATAACAATATTTGATAAAGAAAATACTGCAATCAAATTTGGAACAGCAAGAAATAAAGTTACCGCATCTGATAAATTTATAATTGATTTAAAATTCATAGCAGACCCGATTACAATAAATATACAATATAAGGCTTGAAAAATTCGAGTTTTACAAGTTGAGTTTCCAAACAAAAAATTCCACGCTTTTAAACCGTAATATGAGCCACAAAGCATTGTGGATAAGACAAAACAACTTGCCATAATCGTTAATAAAATTGGATAAGATGGACAAATTGTGGCGAATGCTTTTGAAGTTAATTCTATTCCGGCTATTCCATCTACTGTTAAATAAGCTTTTGAAACAACTATAACAAACGCAGTCGCAACACCAACAATAACAGTATCTACAAACGGTTGTAACATAGAAATAAACGCTTGTTCAACAGGTTTGTTTGTATTTACGGCGCTAAAAGCAATTGGTGCCGTGCCTAAACCGGATTCATTCGCAAACATTGCACGTCTGAAACCCCAAAACATGCACGCGAACGCGCCACCAGCCATAGCTCTTGGTTCAAATGCTTCTTTTAAAATTGTTACAATTGTTTCCGGTAAATGCCCAATATTTACCAAACAAACTAAAAACGCACTCGCAACATAAAGTGTACACATTACAGGGGTGATTTTTGAGGTTAATTTTCCTATAGCTTTTATTCCGCCAATAATAGTAAACCAAGTGATAATTGCAACAATTAAACCCAAAATCCAACCATTATTTGCAAAAACACTATTTTCGCCACCCGTTATTTCTGTAAATTGAGCAGTCATAGCGTTTATTTGAAACAAATTCCAACCGCCAATCATTGCAAAAATACAACAAATCGCATAAATCTTAGCAAGCAAAGGTGCAAAATTTTTAGAATACTTTCCTCTTAAACCGGCTAATATATAATACATCGGGCCACCTGATACAGTTCCGTCTGCATTTGTTTTTCTAAACCTAACACCTAAAAGTACTTCTGAAAATTTTAGCGCCATTGATAATAATCCTGCAACTATCATCCAAAATATAACGCCTGCTCCACCGATAGAAACAGCCGCAGCTGAGCCTGCAATATTTCCGATTCCGGCGGAAGCAGAAATCGTTGCACTTAATGCCTGAAATGAAGATACTTCGCCCTTTTTCTTGCGTTGATAATCAGTATCATTTTGATACTTGTATTTATTAGTTATTAATTTTATTGCGTGTTTAAATCCCCATACTCCAATAAAACCTGTTCTTATTGTAAAAAATATAGCAGCAAAAACGAGCAACAAGACTAATAATTCAACTTTTACTCCAAAAATTGTAATTGTTGAAAAAATTATACCTGAAATTTTATCGGCTACAGGTGACAATAAGCTATCTATAATGGCATCTATATTATTCATTGCAAAAATAATGATATCACAAAAATATTTGTAGAAAAATTTTAAACTTAAAAAATATCAAAAAACAAAAAACTTGTCGCAATGCGACAAGTCCAACTATTACAAATCTCCTTAAAATTTTTATTTTTTATAAAACTCTCAAGCTTATCTTTTAAAATGAATACTATATAATTGATTTGTTTTAATAAAATGATTTGTGTTGTTTGTTTAAAATGTCCTTATATTGACTCTCCCCAAGTCTTGTAGCCATCACTCCTTTCGATTACATTATAATAATATTCCTTATTTTTTTTAACTTCAAGTAAACTTTTTCGAAAAAAAATTTACAATTGACCATGCCACGCATGACTATTGTAAAAAAATTTAATTTTACAAAAATTTACCAAAAATATCGTCAAAAAACTTCAAAAAAATATTGACAAAATTTATTGAGCTAAATAATAAATAAAACCAAATAAAAGGCTTGCCATTTATACATTTTTCAAGTATCATTGATAAGCGGGATAAAATAGTATCGAATATTTAATGCCCTAAAAATATCAGATTATGAGGAAATTTTTATGAGTGGACATTCAAAGTGGTCAACAATAAAACACAAAAAAGCAAAAACAGATTCTTTAAGGGCTGCTGAATTTCAAAAGTTTTCAAGAGAACTCATTGTTGCAGCAAAGCTCGGTGGTGGTGATCCTGCCGGAAATTTTAGACTTAGAACTGCAGTTGAAAAAGCCAAAGCTGCCGGACTTCCAAATGATAATATCAAACGCGCAATAGAAAAGGGTTGTGGCGCCGGAAATAACGAAAATTACGAAGAAATGATTTATGAAGGATACGCGGCAGGCGGTGTTGCAGTTGTAATAGAAGCCATGACTGATAACAAAAATCGTACAGCAGGAGATATTAGAAGCTATTTCACAAAATTTAACGGTAACTTAGGCGAAACCGGCTGTGTCGGTTGGATGTTTGACAAAAAAGGTTGCATAACTTTTAAATCTGATGAAATAGACTTTGATAAATTGTTTGAAGCTGCAATTAATCTTGATGCTGAAGATATTATTGAAGAAGATGATGAAATAAAAGTTTACACTTCTTTTGAAAATCTTCAAGCTATAACAGAAGGTTTAGAAGCTGAAGGTTATAAATCTGTAACCGCAGAATTTACAAGAATTCCACAAAACACAATTGAAATAACTGATGAAAAAACCGCAACTAATATTATGAGATTGTTAAACAAATTAGAAGAACACGATGACGTTCAAAATGTTTATGCAAACTTTGATATTGATGATGAATTGATGGAAAAATTAGACGTATAAGTATATAGGAGGACAACGACTATGATGAACATGATGAATATGATGAAACAAGCACAAAATATTCAAAAAAAATTGATGTCAGCGCAAGAAGAGCTTGCTAGTATGAACATTTCAGCTGATTCTGGTAATGGTTCTGTACAAGTTGTTTGTGATGGTAAAGGGATTTTTAAATCAATAAAATTATCACCAGAAGCTATTAATCCGGAAAATCCATCTTCTGTTTCAAAAGATGATATTGAAATGTTGGAAGATTTAATTTCTTCAGCAATGAAAACTGCAACTGAAAAATCAAAATCAGAAATGGAAGCAAAAATGAAATCAGTTACCGGCGGAGTTAACATTCCAGGTTTGATGTAATAAGAAAGGATTGCGTTTTTAACTTACGCAAAGAAAAAATGATTTATCCAAAAGCAATAGCGACTTTGATAGAACAATTTCAAAAATTTCCATCCGTTGGTCCTAAATCGGCTCAACGGATGGCTTTTCAGATTTTGAAAATGCCACTCAGCGAAGTCGAAAAATTCGCGAATTCAATAATTGAAGCAAAAAAAGAAACACGCACTTGCGAAATTTGTTTTAACATCTCAACTCAAAGCCCTTGTGAAATTTGTGAATCAAACAACAGAAATCGTTCAATTATTTGTGTTGTTGCAGAAACAAAAGATTTGATTGCAATTGAAAAAACAAATGAATACAAGGGACTTTACCACGTTTTGCAAGGTTTAATTTCTCCTATGGATGGTATTGGAGCTGAAGATATTCGCATAAAAGAACTTTTAAACCGCTTAACAAATGAAGAAGTGAGAGAAGTAATTCTTGCAATCTCGCCATCTGTTGAAGGCGAAGCTACAAGCTTATATTTAACAAAGTTAATCAAACCTTTTGGTATAAAAATCTCAAGGATTGCATTCGGATTACCTGTCGGCGCTGATTTAGAATACGCAGACGAAGTTACTTTAGCAAAAGCGATTGAAGGACGACACGAGCTTTAAGAAACTTGTTTTTTAGGAACAAGGAATTTATAGATTGCAGCAAACCCAGCCCCACCAAGAACTGCACCAAGCCCTGTCGCTTTTAAAATACTGCCGACACGACCTTTGGCGTTTGTTTTTTTGATTATTTTAAAAACATCATCCGCCATGCCCTCTGGCTTAACCCATTTTTTCTTGTCTTTATCCCAACAAGATAAAATCTTATCTTCCATATTATTAAAACAAACTTGATTTGTTTTTTCTAAACTTTCTTTAATTGTTTTTGTATGTTTTTTCAAACTTTTGTTATCCTTAATTGAATTAACAAATTCTTCAAGAGTTTGATTTGTATTTTTTTCAAAATCTTCTATAGCAATATTGTTTTCAGTCAATAAATTTAACAATTCATCATTAGTTTTTATTTTTCCTATTTTATTAATAACTGTATTTCTGGCATCATACCTTGCTTTTGCATCTCCGCCAGTTTTTTCGTAAATTTTTTCAAAAGTTTTTTTGATTTTTTTATCATCAACTACGCCATCTTTAAACATTTCAGGCTTTTTAAACATCGAAATTACACCGCCGGTCAAACCACCAGCTACCATGCCACTAAACAATACTGGAATCGAAGAAGGTCCACTTGCCATTTTATAATGTCCGGATGGAGTGAAAGTGTCAGCTTCTAAATTATTTTGTATTCCAGGCGCGCTATTAACAGTATTTGCGAAAGGCACACCATGAGAATCACATTGCGCGTTCCCACCTTGTTCATATTGTGACATTTCTTGACCAAAATTCATTGGCATTGAATAATAATTGACCATACTTTACTCCAAGCTTCTATACATGTATATAAAGTATTTTTTTATAAAAAAATTGCTAAATTTTTACATCTTACTTAATAAAAATTTACATTAGAAGGATGTAAAAAAGTTTGAAAAATGACAATTTTTCAGACTTTTTAAATCCGACCAAAGGTGTGTGAGATACAGGGTGTGTGCGGGATAGCACACACCCTGTATCGAAACCGTACCCTAGAGTTTGCAGGAAAAATTTTAATTTTTTCGCAAACTCATTAGAAAGATGTAAAAATGTTATTTATTAAAAATTTTACGACAATTACCGTGGTATTCAGCATTATTGTCAAAAACATAACAATCTTTTTCATTTACAAGTTCTGTATATTTATACATTTTACTTAATTCTTCTTCTGTTTCTGCAATAGTTGGATTTTTAGGCAAATCTTTAAATTCACGTCCCAATAACATGCTAACATTACCTTTAAAACGCCAAGTATCATCTTGCTTGATTTCAGGATATTTACCACAAACCATAGATACCGGAATATTCTCCTTATCACAAATTTCTGCAGCTTCTAACGCAAAATTAATTCCACTGTTTGCGATTGCATCTTTTTCATCAAACCTTCCACCTGCAATAAAAGCTTTTATATCATTATTTTTATTCATAAAGTTTGCTAAAAATTCATTAAAAATATTATTACAAACTTTTATAGGAAGTTTTAATGCATCAACAAAACAAATTGCATTTCTCTCTGGCGAATTTAATGCAACAAAAACATCTCTGTTAAGATTACTTACTGAAAATGGAGTAATTTTTGAATATTCTTGATAAATCTTTCTCATCGGTAAATTATCTAAATTATAAACTTTATTAGTAAATGTTTCGTTTGTTTTAAATAAATAAATTCCTATGTTTTTCATAATATAACACCACCTTTTTTTATTTTAAATCGTGTAAAAATTTTTTTTGCTAATTTTTTATAAATTTGTAATATTTTGTAATAAATGAAAAATGCAAACTATAAAAAACTGTGGCGGGGGG
>CAKVIC010000022.1 GCA_934754655.1 uncultured Candidatus Melainabacteria bacterium
AAACGTCATCGGCTTACTCCAAGGACTACGAAGGTAAATGGGCAAGAGGCTGAAACAAGTGACTCATGACAAATAAATTCAATTAACGCAAGGTTACACACTGGTAAGATGCTGAAACAAGTGACTCATGACAAAAAAACACAAGTGGCGCAAGGTTACACGCCAGCAAGATGCTGAAACAAGTTCAGCATGACAAATAAACACACATCCGCAAATCCGCTTCTTTGATTTGCTCCGTGCTCACAGAGTTTCGCCTTTGTGGCTTCGCCACAGTCGGCTCAATCTGTTCGCTATCCGGAATTCGTTCACTGTCGTTCACTCATTCCGTCCGCAAATCCGCTTCTTTACAAAAATATTGTAATAAAACGATAAGGTTTCAATTTATCTGCTGTTTTATCTTGAGGATGCAATTTTAAATAATTTGAAAATATCTTTCTTGCTTTAAAAATTTGGTATCTTCTTATATAAATGTTTGCGAGAGCTATTGTATAATCAATGTTTTCAGGATTTTTTATCAACAAATATTCATATTCTTTTATAGCTTTTTTTGTCTTCCCTTGTCTTTTGTATATTTGAGCTAATAAATTATGTAAATCATCAGAATCCTCTTTTGTTAAATATATTTCTATATATTTTTTAGCCTTTTCATATTTTTCAGCGTAAAAATATGATACTGCAAGATCAAAATATATTATCTTTTTATATTCATCAGAATTTGCCAAAGACAAAGCCTTTTCTAAATTAGTAATAGCACTATAATAATCCTTCTGCGCAACATAACTTTCAGCTAAATCTATATATCCATTTGGTAAATTAGGAGCTTTTTTGATATAACGCTTTGCTTCTTTACTTTTGCTATTATTAACATCAACATTATTTCCAAGTACAACAAACGGTAAATACACACCAGAGGCTTCTTTTGAATTCGTTATATCAGGTTTAATTTTATACAATAAAAGCACGGTATTAATATCTGCCTGACTTAACATTGCACGACCTTGATTTGATGTTACATCAGAATCTTTTGAAATATACATTACATGACTTTTATTAAAACTATGACCTAAAAGTCCCAAGGAATGAGCTATTTCATGAAGCGCGATATTATAAACTTGATTATTTGTTAAAAAATCACCTTTCATATCATTTATAAAAAAATGTATTTCCATTTTTTTTAAAACATTAGCTTCTATAATCGGCTCATTATAAGCCACAATATATTTTGTATCACAAATTTCCGTAGAAGGATTGTAATGAAAAATTATTGAAATATTTGTATTATTAGAATTTTCAGCATTTTTATCAAAAAGAATGCTATGTTCTGTCACCTTTTCCCATTCATTAAAAGCTTTTTCAAATTCTTCTTTAAAATAATCCGGATACGCAAAATCCACCGGCGCAAAAGAATACGTTATTGGCATATTCGCCCAATGTAAAACCTGCTGATTTAAAACCGCGTTTTGAATAAAATTGTAAGGATACTTTTTCAAAATTTCCTTTTTTAAATCTAATAAAAAATACTTAGCCTTATATCTTGCTGAATCATCAACAGGAATCTGAATAAAATTATACAAATGTTGCTGATTTTCAATAGTTAATGGGGAGTTTATTAAAATATTGACATACTTATCGCGAGCCTTTGGTAAATTAGTTCCGGCTTTAAAAGCTTTTTCATAATAATTTATTGCACTTACCACATTATTATTTTTTACATTATATTCAGCTGCTATTAATAAAAAATAGCGTTCATTAACTTTTAATGCCATACAAACTAGAAAAATAATACCGCAAATAGCAACATATAGCGCTTCTCGCTTAGTCATCTTTTACACCTTTATCTATATTCAAGGTTTTTACAAGCGCTCTTACATCACCTTTAAGTTTGAAATATTCTGCGAATTTTGGAGTGGTTTTTATATTAAATGAACGTCCATTCTTATCTTTGTGTTTTGAAACAAGCCCCTTTTCAATAAGTTCTTGAACATGCTCATAAGCATTTGAACCTCTTATTTCTTTCAAAAGAGATTGCCTGATAGGTTCTTTTAATGCAATCACCGTTAATGTTTTTAAAACTGGCGGTTTAAGCTCTACAGGACAAAGTTTTTCGACAATATCCATGTGTTCAGATTTAACCTGCAAAATATAACCGTTTTCGTCATCAATTTCTAAAGCTCCATCGCGAGAGGCATAATCCATAATTAACTCTAATAATGCTTCTTCTACATTTTCAGGAGTTTCTTCCAAAATTTCTGCAATATCATTAACTTGTAATACTTTAGCTGTTACAAATAAAACAGCTTCAATTCTAGATTTCAACTGTTCCATTTTCTTCCTCTCTCACAACCTTTTTAGCATTTTCAACAGCATCAAATATGTTATCTTCAATTTCTTCTTCGTTATGATTTGTTTCAGTTTTAGGGCATTTTACAACATACAGATCAGAATAAAACTCTTCTTGAACTAAATCATAATCACTATCAACCGTCAAAAACAATAACGAAATATACGCACTTACTCTATCCATTCCTAGTAAAGTAAGCTCATTTAATTCAATCTTATCTTGTCTGTTTAAAATTTCTTCTAAATTTGCTTTAAGTCTTTGAACACCATTTTCTATATACTCATCATGAGCTAAATTGATAATATCCTCTGGTGATAACCTTGAATAATTTTGCACTCTTCTAATTGCTCGCTCGTGAGCATTTTTTAAAGACGCTTTTTTATCCAACATTTCATAAAATTCTAATTGGCGAATCAAATCACGCAAGGTTACAACCCTGTTATGATTTAATCTCACACTAGTTCTTCTTTGTAAAACTTCATCTATTGAAATAATATTATTTGTCGGAACAAAATCTTCTGCACTATAATCTAATTGCGAATCATCATCATACATCAAAGAATCATCTATTTGATTTTCTTCAAAATCAATAACATTCAAACCTTCAAGCACATTTGATTTTAGTTTTAACAAAATAGCCGCAAACAAAAGAGTTCGCCCCGTCATTTTTAGATTTTGCGCTTTTGTTTGAAACAAATGTGTTAAATATTTATCGGTAACTTCAACAATATCTACATTCCACGGATCAATTTTTCCGTGCTTTGCCATATTAACCAAAATCTCAATACCATCAACTTCTGCTTCATGCACAAGCTCTAGCTCATGATTTTTTTCATCTATATTTGCTGTATTTAAATTATTTACTGACATATTATAATTTTAAATTATCCCTTTTAAATTTTTATCCTCTTTGCTTATGAAAAATCATAATGTGAAATTTTTAATCTCTTAACTTAACACCCGTTACCTTTGAAATGCCTTTTTCTTTTTGTGTTACGCCTATCGTCCTGTTAGCTGATTCAATCATTGGTTTTCTGTGGCTTACTACAATGAATTGAGTTTTATCAGCTTGTGTTTGGACTATATGAGCTAATTTCTCAACATTTATACCATCTAAACTTGCGTCAACTTCATCAAATGCATAAAATGGTGCCGGCATGTATTTTTGAATTGCAAAAACAAAAGATAGTGCGGTTAAAGCTTTTTCTCCGCCAGACATGCCTGCCAAACGTTGTTTTTTCTTATCTCTTGGCTGTGCTTCAATATCTAAGCCACCGGCAAAAGGACTTTCTTCATTTTCTAACAGCAAAGTACCCTCTCCGTCTGAAAGTCTATGAAAAATATCTTTAAACTGTGTATTTATTGCATTATAAGTTTTTAAGAAAGTTTCTTTCTTTAAATCTTCATACCCTTTCATTCTTTCAAGAATTTGTTCTCTTTCTGAAGATAATGTTTCAATTTGAGTTTGCAATTCTTGTTGACGAGCAAGTACTCTGTCATAATCCTCTAGTGCACGCATATTTACAGCACCTAATTCATCCATACGTTTTTGCAATTTTTGAATTTTGGAATTGATTTCTTCAATCGACATCTCAATTGGCTCAAGAGTTGATACATTTACACCAGCAGATTCCAATATTTTTTTAGTTTCTTCTAACTCCGGCTCTAGCTCTCTTCTTCTAGCTTTAAAAGATTCTATTTGTTCAGATATTTTTTCAATTTCAGATAAATTTAAGTTTTTCTTTGTTTCAATATCTACCAAATCTGCATTTATACTATCTCTTTGCGCTAATAATTCAGATAACTTTTCAGTAATTTCTTTTATTTGAATCTGCAAAACTTCTAAATCATTTTCTAATTTTTTAATCTCTTCAGCAAACCTTGCCTTATCAAGTTCTAAATCTTTATTCGTCTGCAAAGCTCGTTCAATCGTATCTTTATGAGTAGTTATAGTAGTATTAATAAATTCTATTAACTGATTTAGTCCCTCTATTTCATTTAAAGCGGTAGCTTTATTTTTTTCATAGCGTTTAATTTCAGCTTCAATACCTGAAGTCTTTTCCTTTAATTCTTTTAAATCAGTATCATTTATAAGTTTTTCTACTTCTGAAATTTCAACTTGAACTTCAGACATCTTTTCTGAAATTTCGACATGCTCATTCTCTAATTTATCTAATTGCTTTTCAATATTAATAATCGCAGGTTCTGTTTCAGAAATAAATTTGTTATTTTCATCTATATTCTGTTGAGTAGATGCATAATTTGATTCCAAGCTTGAAAGTTCTAATTTTGCCTTATTAAATTCAGTCATTGATGAAGAATATTTATTTCTTACATCTTCAATTTTTTCTTCTAACTCGGTACGTCTTTTTAATAATCCAGCATATTTAGCTTCTAAAGATTTCAAATGCGCAGTTAATTTTTCTACTTCACTATCAGAATTTTGAGAAAATTTTAATCCTGATTTACGCGCTGCACCACCAGTGATTGAACCTGATTTTTCAAATAAATCGCCATCTAAAGTTACCATTCTATATTTGCCAATAAGTTTATTGGCAACACTACGATTTTCTACCACCAAAGTTTCACCAACTGCATAATAAAAGGCATTTAAATATTCATCATCAAAATCTATTAGATTTATTGCATAATCAATTACACCATCTACTTTTGGCAAAGACAAACTCTTTGGACATTTTACGATTTTATTTAATGGTATAAAAGTTGCTCTTCCAGCATTTGCAGATTTTAAAAACTCAATACAAGTTGAAGCTACATGCTCATCATCAACAACTATATGAGCCATACGGCCACCAACCGCAATCTCCATCGCAGTTGAATAATCTTCATCTACTTTACCAAGCTTAACAAGAGGAGCATGCACACCTTGAATATTAGCATTTACAATTGTGTCAACCGCACGCCCAAGATTTGCATCTTCACTTGCCTGCTTAGTAGCCTCAAAAAGATATACCTTTTTTTGTATTGCCTGTATATCATAATTAATGTCCGCAATTTCATTTTTTATCCTATCCGATTCATCTAATGTATTTTTAAGGATAGTTTTAAAATCGTCAAGTTCTTTACCTAATTGCTCAATTAGTAATTCTTTTGTCGATTTTGTATCTGTATAATTCTTTTTAAATTCTTCAAGTTCAACTAACTTTTCTTTTGCATTCTGTAAAAGACGTTTTTTAGCAGATAAATCAGCCTCTAACGGTGATTTTGATTGAATTAATTGAGTTTCTTTATCTTGGTAATTTTCTAAAGTTTTTCGCAAAGAATTTCGTTTTTCTAAATACTTTTCAGTTGTTTCACTCACCCCAGACATGTCTTCTAATATTTTATGCAATTGAGCCTTTTGCTCATCAATATTAGAAATAATTGCTTTTATCTCTTCTTGTTTAGCCGAAATTTTTAATTCAGCATCCTTAATTTTACCTTTTTGAGTTTCTATTCCATTTTTTGTGTTTTCAATTGTCTTTAAATTATCTTGAATTTGTTTATCTGAAAAATTTATTGATGCAGTTTTTCGAGAAATTGCACCCTTAACTTCTTCAGCTTTTTGGCTCAATTCAATTTGATGACTTTCACCTTTTTCTTTTATTGTTGCAGAAATTTCGTCATACTTTTCCTTAATAAGTTTTAGCCGTTCTTCTAAATCTTTAGTTTTTACTTCTTCTTCTTTCTTCTTCTTTGAAAATTCTAAAATATTTTCATGCGCTTTTTCTAAAAAACGTTTTAAATCAAAAAATTTAACAGTGTTAACTTGACCTTCTAACTCCGTTTTTTCATCCTTGATTTTTTTATATTTTAAAGCAACTTCACGTTCTTCTTTTAATTGTTCAATGCGTGTATTTACTTCATTTAAAATCAAAGAAGAATTTACAACGCGCTTTTCAACAGTTTCTAATTCTTTTGTGGCTTGCTCAATTCTTCTATCAAAGTCTGCAACACCTGCTATTTCATCAATAATTTTTCGTCTTTCATTTGGAGAACAATTAGTAATAGACATAACATCACCTTGCATCATGACATTATAGCTATTAGGAGTGATGTTATATTTTTCTAATTTTTCATGTATATCGGAAAGAGTTACTATTTTATCATCCAAATAATAAATACTATTAAACCCTTGTGACGATTTGCGGATTCTTCGTCCAACAGAAAATTCAGTTTTTCCTTCTTCTAATTCGGCATCAGCAAATGTAACCTTTACAAAAGCTTCATTTCTTTTATTATAAGTAGAAATCAGGTGAAATAATTTTTCAGCTCTCAATGTTCTTGAAGTCGATAACCCCAAAGCAAATAAAATGCTATCAATTATATTACTTTTCCCAGAACCATTAGGTCCAGAAATAGTAGTAAAACCTTTAAGCATCGGTATCTCGACTTTATTCGCAAACGACTTAAAGTTATCAACTTCCAGTTGTTTTATATACATTTAACCCTTCCCAAATTTCTACATAATGTAGTTATATATATATTAGACACAAAAAAACACAATGTGTCAATGAGATTCTATTAAAAATAGTTAAGTAATAAATAAAAGCAAGAACAAAAATTGACAAAAAAACGTTATTTAACAATCCTCTATTCTTATGATTTTTTATTTTTTCAGTGTGTTATTGTGGTATGTGTAAAGAAAACACTATGACAAGAAAGGAATAGTATGGCGAAAATTATTAAAGTGGGTTCGCAAAACATTACCCCAAACAAAATTGCTAATCCGTTCAAAACATCAAGAAATTCAACAACTAATCCATTCAAATATTCTAATTTTGAAGGAAATACATTACAATTTGCAGATGTTTTTGAAGGATTTGAACCTAAAAAATCTAATAAATTAAAACTTATTGCTTCATCTGTAACAGGAAGCATGCATAAAATGAGATTAAACATTTTTGAACCAATTTCAAATTTCGTAAATAGAGTAAGAACAAATGTTTCAAACGCTTGGGATTATGCTAAAAACACAAATATCTCTGATTTATCAGGTGTTAAAGCAATTGCGAACGCTTGGAAATACGCAAATGAAACTAATATTTCCGAAGTTGTAGGAATTAAAAATGTTAAAGATTCAATAACCAAATTGAGTGACACTATTTCAGATAAAGTCTTTGGAATTAAAGATAACATTTCATCAAGATTTAGTACTATAAATACAGAAGTAACTGAATTAGGAAAATCTATTTCTGGAAACTGGAATTCATTGATTGCTAGAATTTCACCTCGTAAAATTAATTCAGAAATGTCTGTTTCAGAACTTGAAACTCTTTGGAGAAATGAAATACAAGCAGGAGGCATTGAAGCATAATGAATAAAAATGTTATTGAAATAATTGATGCCTTAAGAGAGCACAAAGACAATAATTCTATACGTGTTTTAGAAGAAATAGGGACAAATTCGCCTGATAACGAAGTTAGAGAATATACTTCTCGCGCTTTGGTAAAAAAGAATTTACACGATTCACTAAAGATTGTAATTATCAACCAAGGTAAAGGTATAAATGATATGAGCCCGTCAGTTGCGATGAGCACTATCAATGAAATACTAGCTCTTAAAGATAAAACAGAAGTTATCAAAATTCTTGATGATACAATCAATATGCATTCAGATGAAACAGTGAAAGAGAATGCTCGTTCTGTAAAATCTTTATTAGCATTAAGTTAACTAATGGTTTTTAGATATAATAAAGAGGTTGGCATGCGTCATCCTCTTTTTTTTTGTAAAAAATTTAAAATTACTATTCAATTAGAGATGAAGTTAGAAGAACGCAACCCAAAAAGCAAAGTTTTATACAACCGTTTGAACCTAATAATGGCATTTTGCAACCAGTTGCCTGAACTGTTTAGATTGGCTACACCAGAGATAAAAAAAGAAATATCGCTTTTTCTTCATTTAAAACAATGTTATTAAAAATAAAATTTGTCAAAAATCTTAATATGGGGTTGTAATTATATAAAATATAAATTATAATAAAAATACAGGGTGGTAGTTTCCTAAGCTACCGATAAGCCTTGTAGAGGTCTAACGGTTCTTATTCTTTCGAATGAGAGCCGTTTTTAATATGCTCAAAATCAAATAAATTAAAAATAAACTTAAATTGAAATCGTTCATACTTGCCCCCTTTCTAGTCGGGAACTAACCCGAGGTCTACATTATT
The DNA here is from genome assembly GCA_934754655.1 of uncultured Candidatus Melainabacteria bacterium. Taxonomy (GTDB): domain Bacteria; phylum Cyanobacteriota; class Vampirovibrionia; order Gastranaerophilales; family Gastranaerophilaceae; genus CAG-196. The sequence goes on from CAKVIC010000022.1 coordinate 8,508, forward strand.
TTTGTTGGTTGGTTTCCTATAGAAAGGCTTATTTTTACCCTGCGTTTAAAATTTCAAAGTTCATTTTGATATATAAATAAGCATCATTATAAAACAAATATGAAATATGAAATATGAAATATAAAAAAACTCTCTTATCGCTATTTTTAAAAATGGGGCGCCTGATGGGATTGTCTTGACCTGTTCGCATTAAACGTATCTACGGTTTTTGCTAATATGATTTTCAATCATTTCGCAAAAGACCTCCGCACTCTGCTCACAGGTCGCTCGAACCC
>CAKVIC010000023.1 GCA_934754655.1 uncultured Candidatus Melainabacteria bacterium
GACTTGGTTATGAAATTAGAGAAACTGAAACTGCTCTCGAAGCTTGGGGTTATACTACAGAAGAACTTGAACAGCAAGAAAAAACACGCATTGCACAATTATCAATGACCGGTGCAGATGTCGAACGCGCTATTTATCAAGCAAAAGGAATTGATTTTGAAGATATTCTTACCTTAGTTAAAAACCAAGAAAACAGCGAACAAACATCTAATATAGATTTAAAAGCGCTTAAAATTGAACTTAACGCAAACAATTTTTACCGCGGTAATCCGTATGTCAATCAGATTGGCGAATTATTAGGGTTCACCTCGGAACAACTTGACCAATTTTTTGAAACAAAAAATTGGCAAACGCTTGTTAATGCTTAATTATAAGAAAAAAGAAAGGAAAAATATTTTGGAAAAATGGTATTCAAATAAAAAAGTAGAAATTTATTTTTCAGCCCCACCTTGTGTGGGAATCCGGTATCCGCTTCCCACAAACACAATCGAAGAAAACAAATCAATAAAAAAATATCCGTTTATCAATCGTAAAGAATTGCGCGTATGCCTAAAAGATATTAAACATACAAAATGTTATAACTTTATAATCCCTAAAGGTTATTGCTATGATGGCGCTTCAATCCCACGCGCATTTTGGCGAATTATCGGCTCAAATACTGATAACACTTTTCTTATCGCTGCTCTTGTCCATGATGTTCTTTGCGAAAATCACAAATTTATTGATTGTGATAAAAACTTCTCCACAGAAGTTTTTAACGCGTTGTTGGAAGCCAGTAGCGTATGTGCTATGAAACGCTGTTTAATGAAGCATTCAGTAAATTTTTATCAAAATTTTTGTAAATGGAACTCAAAGGAGTTCAGCCATGGCAATATATAAATTACTTGATAAACAAAAAGAGTTTATTGAAATTCCACATTCAAATTCGCTTGATGTTGCTATGTATCAAGGTGGCTATGGCAGTGGCAAAACTTGGTGTGGCTCGCTTTTAGGAATTCTTTTGGCTCAAAAATATCCTTGTAGTAAGGGTTTAGTTGGTGCAAAAGAATATGAACTAGTACGAAAAACAACGTTAGTAAGTTATTTGGAACACTTCGACATGCTAGGTTATCGCGAAGATAAAGATTATATTTACAACAAAATTGATAAAATTATTAAATTCAAAAACGGTTCAGAAATCTTATTTTCCGCACTTGATGATCCGGAAAAATTCAAATCTTTAAACTTACATTGGGCTGAAATTGAAGAAGCATCGCAATTAAGTGATTCATCCTTTAAACAACTTATCGGTAGGTTAAGAAATACTTATCGTGGAAAAAATTGGGTAGATTTTAGATATCGACTTTTTGGACACACCAACCCACAAGCCGACAAAGGCTGGATTTGGAAACGTTTTGTTGAACACCCTAAAGAAAATTACAGGCTTATAATTGCACCAACTACAAATAATATTTATTTGCCGAAACATTTTGTTCAATCAATGAAAGAAAGTTTTGACGAAGAGTATTACAAAATCAATGTACTTGGCGAATTTGGCGATTATTCTTCAGGGCTTGTTGTCAAGGGTTTTGGTGAAGATAATAAATTAAAACTAAGATATAATGCAACTTTACCATTACATTTAACCTGCGATTTCAACGTTGACCCAATGTGTTGGGCAGTAGCACATAAAGATGACGAAAATGTTTATTTTATTGATGAAATCGTGGTTGAAAAAACTACAACTCAAGAATGCATTGAAGAATTCATTAGACGCTACCCAAAACACAGGGCAGAAATTATTATTAATGGCGACGCATCGGGCGATAACAGAAGCACACAAAGCGAATACACAAATTATGCAATTATCAAAAATGCGCTAACAAATTACGGCTACACAGATGTAAAATTCAAATTAAGAGATTACAATCCGCCAATATTAAATAGAATTTCAGCTTTTAATGCACGAGTTTGTAACTCCAAAAAAGAGCGTCATTTGTTCGTAGATTCAAGAAAATGCAAATGGATTTTGTATAATATTTATAATTTATCTTTCAAAGAAGGAACAAGTATCGTAGATGTACCATCTTATACAAAAATCAAAACTTCACGTGAAGCAAAGTTTTTAGAACACCCTTTTGATGCCATAAGCTATTTAGTAGAATACTACTGGCGTTTAAAAGTGTGATTTCGTCAAAAATTGAAATGTAACGATTTGTAACAAAATACACAAAAACTAACAATTAAATTTTTTACAAGATTTAATATAAGAGTATATGTGTCTGATTATTTTGAAAGGAATAGTATTATGCAAGTACAATCAGTGTCCAATGTGCAAAATCTAGGATTTGCAAAAAATTATAGTAAAATCGGAAATTCTATTGCGACAGATATTGAATCTGCACCAATTCAAGAAGCTTCAAGCGAAAATTATAGAGCTAACTTTGCTCCTAATTTTAAATCTCGCAGAGTACAACCTAAATATGTTTATAACTTAAAGGAAAGTTATTTTGTTAAAGAAGTTTTAGATTTTGCTAAAACTCAAACAAAAGATTACGAAAAAGTTGTTGACAATATAGTTAATTCAAAACACGACATTGTACGTTTATTAATGGACGCAAAAGATTCTGAAGGTTTACGTTTGCTTAATGCTGAAGAAGTCAGCGATGTTTTATATAAATGCAAAAATGTTATAGATGAGAATCCAAAACTTTTTAAAGCTGTATTAAAAAATCCTGAAGAAATCGCATTTATTTCGTCTTTAGAATCTAAAAGCGATGGAATATTTAAAGCGGTTAAGGATTCTTTGAATTCTTCTTCTCAAATGATTAAATAAACAAATAAATATATGTTATATTCATGAAGCGCCTTTTTTAAAGGTGCTTTTTTTTGCTTTACAATAAATTTTGATTAAAAATTTTTCTTAAAACTAAAAATAAAATTAGCCTGCATGGGGGGTATTATTACCAAGCTGTCTTAACTAAAATAATGAAGTATTATAGGAGCTATTTATTGGAGAGTTTGCTAAAATTCATAGAAACTTCTATTGGAAAAAATAAAAATCCAATTGATTTTATAAATCAAGTGTTTAAAACTTCCCCCGTAGGTATTGTTTTTAAAGATTCACAATTTCGCTATAAAATTGCTAATGAAACATTTTGCAAATATTTTGAAATCAAAGATTTAAAAGATTTTGTTGGCATACAAACTATAAATGGCTTAGCTCAAACCAACATTGATTTATTGAAAAAAATTAATTATTACATCGCTAAAAATTTCAAACCCAAAAATTATATAATGAGCTATAAATCAAAGTCATTTAACGTTATGTCTTATCCGCTCGGTTCTGGTGATAATTTTTCAGGAATAATTTCTATAATCAACGAAATTACAGATGATGAAGATTTAAAAGAAAGTTTTGTTAGAAAATATTGTCAAATCGAATCTTTGTTAGAACGTTTGCCACTTATGGTTTACGTACAAGATAGAAATTTCAATTTTGAAATCTCTACTAGTCAAGTCGAAAAATTTTTTAATGAAGGTTATGATAGTTATACTGATTTATACTTCAAACCGCAAAAAATCGTTGAAGAAAACTGGCGAAATAATATGGAAATTGTTAACTCAAAAAGTATTACTCAAAAAGAGGTTTTACTCAGATGCATTAATGATTTACCACATTGGTACAAAGTTCGCAAAATTCCTATCAAAGATTTTACCGGAAATGTTTCCGGCATAATTTCAATTGTTATGAATGTAGATAAAGAAAAAATTCTGCAAGCACAACGTGAAGGCTACGTTGCTTCCATTAGTCATGATTTAAAGAACCCTACGATTGCACAAATGCGTACGGTTGAATTAATGCTAAAAGGTACTTTTGGCGAAATTAATCCAACTCAACAAGAACTTCTTGAAATGATTTTGGATTCTTGTCGTTATATGCATGGAATGCTTGCTTCTATATTAAGTACTTATAGAAATTATTGTGGAAGTTTGGAACTTAATTTTATTGATTTTTCGTTTAAAGAACTTATTAAAGAGTGTATTTTAGAATTAGCATACGTTGCAAAAGATAAAGAAATAGAAATTGTAACTAATTTTGTTAATCTAGAAGAAATAATTATTGCTGATATGGTGCAAATTAAGCGTGTTGTAATGAATTTACTTTCAAACGGAATAAAATACGCGATAAAAAATTCAAAACTTATAATCAATATAAAAATAGAATCAGGCGTATTGAAATTCAGCGTAGAAAGTAACAGTCCTTACATTTCTGAAGCTAAGCAAAAAAATATTTTTGCAAAATACGTAACTTACGCAGCGACAAATAAAGAACTTGGATGCGGTCTTGGACTTTATACTTCAAAGAAAATTATTGAAGCACATAATGGTAAAGTTGCACTAAAAAGTTTTAAAGATAACAGAAATATTTTCAGTTTTGAAATTCCTCAAAAACAGAATTTGAACAAAAAACCACAAAAAATCAGCCTTTAATTTAATGAATATTTGCTAATAGCTAAAAAAGCAAATTTAGTTTCTGGTCATGAACCACTAGTTTCAGCATCTTGCCGGCGTTGAACTTTGCGCCAAGCAAGTTATTTATTTTAAACTTTTCATGATACAATTCTTTT
>CAKVIC010000024.1 GCA_934754655.1 uncultured Candidatus Melainabacteria bacterium
GCTCCGCCCCTCGGCTCCGCCCCTCGGCTCCACCCTCACGGCTCCGCCCCACGGCTCCACCCTCACGGCTCCGCCCCCCTCGGCTCCGCCCTCACACAATCATCTTCCCCCCCCAAAAAAAAATAAAAATATTAACAAATGTTACAAAAAATCGAGCAATTGAAATTTCGTCAATTCCAAATACTTTATATATATGTAAGAGTAAGACAACAGAGGTATTAAAAATGGGCGCTATCACAGATGGTAGTTATCAAAATTATTATGACCCGATGCTATGGCAAAAATTACCTTTGGTATTTGATGCTAAAAAAGAATTTGTCTCAAATTCTATATTTAGTCTTACTACTGGTCTTGTAAGCGGTGATTTATTAAACCCAATTAAAACTTTAGGTAGTATATTTTGCGGTATTGGCAAAAAATCAGCAAGTTCAACTGAACCAACTCAAGTTGTTCAACAACCTGAAGAAACTCCAACAGAAGAATCTGTTGAGGATACAACAAATAATTTAAATAGTTTCATGTCTGATTTAAAAAATGGTCGCTATATTAATAAATCAAGAATCGCTGAATTGGTTGCTAAATATGGTTCAACAGAAAATCGAACGATAAAAAAAGTGTTGAAACAATTAAAAGGGCTTAATTTAACTTCTGATGATAGTATTAACCCAATAACATTATATAACAAGTGGTACCGTGGTGATAGAAGAGATTTGTTACTTTAATTTTATTGTGCAATGGTATATTTTTAAGTCTTACCGCAAATTATATTGAATTTTTTTGTTGCATTGAACTTTTGTGTTAACTTGCAGTGATACCATGTTTAATGTATACTTTTGGTGGTCAAAATTTGACGTTATTTTCAAAATTCAGTTGGAGTTTAGTGTGAAAAAGTTATCTTTAGCGATATATTGGCATATTCATCAACCATCTTACAAAATAGAGGGTGCTTATTTAATGCCTTGGGCGCGGTTGCACGCGGTCAAAGATTATTTGGATATGGTTTTATTTTTGGATAAATTTCCTAAGCTTAAATTGAATGTTGATATTGTTCCGGCTTTGCTGGACACGATTATTGATTATACTAACGGATATAATGATATTCATTCAGAACTTTCTGTGGCTGATGTTTCGGCGATGACTGATGAAGAAAAATCATTCATTTTAAACAATTTTTTTACATTAAAAGTTGAGACTATGTTGTATCGGAGTGAAAATTATAAGGCTTTGTATAAAAAGCGTTTTGCTCAAAATGTTTGTAATCCGGCTGATTTTGATGAGCGCGAACTTTCTGATTTAATTGCACTTTTTAATTTGGTGTGGATTGATTCTGTACATTATGAACGTTACCCGAGGTTAAAGGAGCTTTGGGCAAAACAATATAATTATACGCAAGAAGAGCGCGCGGAGATAATTGATATTCATTATTCTATAATTAAAGAAATTATCCCAACTTATAAACGATTTTTGCAAGATGGGCGAATCGAAATTACGCCAAGCCCTTATTATCACCCGATTTTGCCTGTAATGCTTGATATGAAATCTGCTGTAAAATCAGCATTAACGCAAGAAAATCTTCCTAAAAGTTTAAAACTGAAACAGGATGCGCTAATACAAATAAAATCGGCACAAGCGAGAATTAAAGAGGTGTTTGATATAGAGTCAAAAGGCTTGTGGATGCCTGAACTTTGCGTTGATTCAAAAACATTGGATTTGCTTTCATCTGCTGGTGCAAAATGGACAATTGCTGATGAAAGAACGCTTTCTGATTCTATTAATTTTCAATTTGTGCGCGATTTTCGTGGAAACTTGAATGAGCCTTATCATTTGCTGAAAGTTTATGAGTATAAAGGCAAAAATTCTAATATAGATGTTGTTTTTAGAGATAGGTCAATTCCAACTCTTATAAATTTTGAGTATTGCGGTGTTGATACAGGAATGGCTGTTTATGATTTGATGGATAAAATCAAAACTATTCAGAACAAACTTTTGACTTCGCCTGATGAGACACATTTACTTACAATTTGTATGGATGGTGAAAATTGTTGGGAAAGTTATCAAAATGATGGTAATGACTTTTTAACGATTTTTTATTCTGAATTAGAAAAAGATGAAACGCTTGAAACTGTTTTGTTGTCAGATTATATAGAAAAAGATAAACATAAGAAACAATTAAATAAGGTCGTTTCAGGTTCTTGGATTGATAAAACTTTTCAGTACTGGATAGGTGAAACGACTAAAAATAAAGCTTGGAGCATGCTTGAAAATGCAAATGGATGTTATTTAAAATCATTAAAAAATACGGATAGCGAGATTTTGGAGAAGGCTCATCAAGAATTGCTCGTTGCGCAAGGCAGTGATTGGTTTTGGTGGTATGGTGAACCAAATAACTCTGGGCAAGATTTTATTTTTGATTACCTGTTTCGTGAACATTTGAAAAATGTGTATAAATTGTTGGATTGTAAGATTCCGCAAGAATTGAATGAATCTTTGATAACTCGTGTTGATTTACCGTTGAAATATCCGACTGATAATATTTCACCGCGCATGGACGGATTAATTTCCAGCTCTGATGACTGGTATTGTTCTGGAAATATTAATTTGCTTGACGGACCGGTTTACCGCGAGAATAAGAATGTTGATAAAATTCAATTTGGCTGTGATTCAGATAATATTTATTTTAGACTTTATATAAATAAAAATTCAAGCGATGATAGTAGTTTTATTGAAAAAATTAATCAATTTTTTATATATATGCGAAACAAAACAGAAGTACACTCTTGCGCGCATATAAGATTAATTGCAAAAACTGAAAATCAATACCCGATATTTGAGGAGAAGTTTGAAAAAGAACTTGCTTTGACATTTTATAAAGAAAATATGTATCCACCACGTTTATCGGCATGCTTGCGTGAAAATATCTGGACATTGGCAAACCCTGAAGGAATAAAGGTTATAAAACGTGATGTCGTAGATTTAACTGTGCCATTTGATGTTTTGGGGGTTAAGCATGGTGAAAGCGTGGAATTATTCATGGCAAATACTGATTCGGGTGTAAAAAATAATTATATTCCGCAAGAGATTATGTTAACTTTAACAAGAAAATAAATCTAAAAAGTGTTATGAATATTGAGTTTTGTCGATTCTGATTATAGTTAATGTTAAAATTTATAAACAAAATATAAAAAATGTAAAAAAAACACTTGATTTTTATTTTTTTCTGTTATACAATGTAGGAACGCGCTGAAATGAAGCGTTAAAGAAAACGGTTTACACTAAAAAGCCGAAATATAAAATTAGCAATTGAACATTGATACATCCCTAGATTTTTTACTGTAAAGATTTGTAAAAACAAATTAAATTCATGTTTGACAACAAATCTTGACGTATTAGTATAGAGGATGTCGGTGATGCCGACGTGAGTGTTTGACCTAAAGGGTCTGAG
>CAKVIC010000025.1 GCA_934754655.1 uncultured Candidatus Melainabacteria bacterium
GTATTTTAAACTTAGCACCGGTTGCGGCTTTCAAATCATTTGATGTTCCAACTACAATACCAATTAAGTTTGCCCTTAATAATGATTCCCAATCGTCGTCTGTGCCAAGCGCGCCTGATATTGCTAAATCCCCGATATATGATATCAAGAAATCAGAACTGATTTTCGCTCCACCGGCGGTTAAAAAATTCTTTAAATTATTAGGATTTGAAATGACCATCTTTAATGCTTCTATACGATTTCCATTTTTAAAATTTGTTCCCAATGACGCTGCTAATTTCTTGTCAATTAATTTATTAAAAGCCTTTAGTCCAACTTTACCGGCTCCATAACCGATTACCATACCACCGGCATCCATTATCAAACCATCAATAAGTTTTGTTGTATCTTCTTCTGTTACAAAATCTTTTGTCTTGTAATCTGCTATTTCTGCAACAGCACTTGTTCCCATTGAAGTAAGAGCAACTGTGTTACCGGCAGTTACCATTAGTGCTCCTAAAGGTGCGAGAGGAGTACCGCATAAAAATCCACCAACAAAACTTAGTCCGACGCCTGCCATTGCTGCATTTCCGGTATAACGATCTATAACGGTCATATTATCGTTTTTCATTGCTGTTGCAAGTAACATTGCATTTTCTTTTCCAAGAGCTTTATTATTTGCATCTTCTAAAATATTTTGATAATCATCAATTGACTTGTTTTTCATAAAAGATGTAAATTCTTTTTCTTTTTCTTTTAACGCAACTTCAAAAAGCTTGTTCAAAGCTTTTTGTCGCGCTTCTTCATTTGGGTAAGCTGAAAAATCTAATGAGTTATTTGTATATTTTATCAAGCTATTAGATTGTTTCACCAATTGAGCTAATTTTTTATCTGCTAAACCTTCTTGTACTGCATAAATTTCTTCATATAAATTTTGTAATTTTTCTATTTTTTGTTGCGTTGTTAATGTTTTATTATCCTTTAATAAATTTATCTCTTTTTCAAATTGTTGTTTTTGATTATGTGCCTTAATAACAAATTCCATTGTGGTTTTTGCGCACATATAATTTTTAATTTTTTCAGGTGAATATGCAACACCTCGCTCAAATTTATACACTTCTTCAAAAGAAATAGTTTCATCACTATCCCAATATTCAGGTATAGTTTGTTCATCAGTTTTTAATTTTCCACCACGCCCTTCATCTAAAAGCTGAGAAGTATTTGAATTTAGCTCCTTCTCTTCTACAGCTTTTTGTATAAAATCTTTTAAAATTTCAGTTTCTCTTGTTGTTGAATAACTTACAAAACCTTTTTGAAGCTCTTTTAGCTTATTTAATTCTAAATTTTTGCAAATATGGTCTATATAAAAATCTACAGCATCAATAACATCTTCTTTTGATAACTTTTTCCCAGTTGAATCCCAAAACTCCAAGCTGTCTTGAATATTCAAAACATTTATTCTTGTAATTAACATTTCTTTTAAATGCTCTTTATTTTTTAAATAATAATCACGTCTTGTTAACCTATTGTCACGAGCTTCAATTAAAAAATGCATTCCTTGTTCTTGATAATCTAAAACTTTTTTTACATTTGAAGTCTTTAATTTGTCATCTTCATTTTTATGCTCATCATAAGCAGAGGTTATTGCTCCAAGATTTTGCGAATTAAATACTTTTGTTGCATCACTTAAATTTTCTTGTATTAAATTAATCGCATTGTTTTTCAAAACTAATTCTTCATTTTCTTTAGAAACAGAATTATTTTTAGTTTTATCTGTGTTTTTAATTTCGTTTAAAAAAGGAAAAATTGTAGAAAACAAATGCGTTAAAGCTTCTTTTTCAATTTTAATATTTTGCTGTTTTTCGATTTGTGCAATTTTATCATCATTAAAATCAAAAATAGTTTTGCCGTTCGTTAATTCTTCTAACATTTTTTGAGCTTCGTCTGATTGCAAAGTATTATCGTCACCGGCAAAAAATTTAAAGATTTTTTTAGCATTAGTGTCTAAATCTTTCAAATCCCTTTCTTTAATTTCTTTAAAGTTTTTGAAAAATGACAAGTTGAAATTTTTTAGGTTTAAGGACTTTTCGTCAGACACTAATCTTACTCCTTAACGTTTCTTATATACTTATTATCGGCATTTTTT